>NZ_WRPM01000017.1 GCF_009758175.1 Nesterenkonia alkaliphila | reverse complement strand
CTCGATCATCGCGGTCACTGCGGCCTTTGGGATGAAGAACACCGATGTGGACATCACCAACCAGTCGATCAGCCTCAACTGGGCTCCGGAGGGGAAGATCCCCTACTCCCGAGTCCGGGTGGTGCGCTCCTGGTCCTCCAACTTCCAGGCGCTCTCCGCAGTGCACAGGCTGGTCACCGATATCACCGCCGGCCGGCTCACCCGCGGGGAGGCCGAGGCCCAGCTGGATGAGATCACCCGCCAGCCCAAGCCCTATCCACGCTGGATAGTCACTCTCTGCGGAGCGCTGTTCGCCAGCTTCTTCGCCAGTTTCTTGGGTGCCCCCATCCTGGATGCGTTAGCTGGTTTCGCGGCCACAATCCTGGTGATCTGGGTGGTCCGTCAGCTGACCGCCTGGCGGGTGCCGGAGTTCTTCACCCTTGCCGCCGGGGGCTTCATCGTCTCAGCATTCGCCATGATCGCCTTTGGGCTGGATGCCAATATCACCCCCTCGATGGTGACCGCCGGCGGACTGATGATCCTGCTGCCCAGTGTGCGGATCGTAGGCGCCATTCAGGATGCCATCAACGGCTTCCCGATCACCGCGGCCGGCCGCCTGGTCTCAGTGACCATCGCCTTTGCCGGAATGACCTCCGGGATTATGGCCGCTGTGGTCGGCTCCGAAATGGTGGGGATCTATCAGACCGAACTCGCCCAGGGCCTGACTCGCATCTATCCGGCACCTGTGCTGATTCTGCTGGTGTTCCTGGCCTGCTGCGCCGCGGCCATCGTGGAGCAGACCCGGCCGCTGCTGATCCTGCCCACCGGAGTGGTGGGTGCGCTGGGCTTCTGCGCCCTGTACCTGGGGGAGCTGATCGGCTTGGGCGATAGGTTCACCCCGGTCATCGGCGGCCTGATAGTCGGGGCACTGGGCCGGGTGGTGGCCCTGCGCCTGGGCGCCCCGCAGTTGGTGGTGGCGGTGCCTGCGATGATGTTCATGCTGCCCGGACTCATGATCTTCCGCGGCATGTACCAGCTGGCCATCGACAACACAGTCGCCTCCATGATGGGCGGCCTCTTCGAGCTGTTCAATGCGCTGATCATCATCATGGCGATCGCCGCCGGGATTGTGCTAGGCGATGTGGTCATGCGCCCGCTGACCGCAGAGCTGCAGTCCAATGAGCGCTCACGCGCCCGCCGGCGGTAGCTGCCAGTCCACCGGCTCGGCGCCCAGGCTCAGCAGAGCCTCATTGGTGCGGGAAAACGGACGTGAGCCGAAGAACCCCCGGTACGCCGAGAGCGGCGAGGGGTGCGGTGAGGTGATCACCGCAGTGCGCTCCCCGGCGCTGAGCACCGGCTGCAGCTGTCTGGCCTGCCCGCCCCAGAGGATCGAGACCAGCGGAGTGCCGCGCTCCACCAGTGCCCGGACCGCCTGTCCGGTCACTGCCTCCCAACCGATCCCGCGGTGGCTCGCCGGGGCACCGGCCGTCACGGTCAGGGCACGGTTGAGCATCAGAACACCCTGTTCTGCCCAAGCGGTGAGATCCCCGTGGGGACTGGGCTCAATGCCCAGATCCTCCTGGAGCTCCTTGAAGATGTTCACCAGGGACTTCGGCAGCGGGCGCACATCGGCAGCCACAGCGAAGGACATCCCAATCGGGTGCCCCGGGGTGGGATAGGGGTCCTGGCCGAGCACCAGCACCTTGACCTCCTCAAAGGGCTGCCGGAAGGCACGGAGAATATTGGCAGGCTCGGGCAGAATCTGCTCCCCGCGGCGTCGTCGTTCCTTCAGCTGCTCCGCGACTGCGGCGAAATCGGCCTCCGCAGGTGCCAATGCTTGCTCCCAGCCGGGGTCCAAAGGGTCGATCAGCTGCTTGAAGACGCTCATTGAACTCAGCCTAGAACACTGACCGGGTGTCATGTCAGCCGGAAATCCGGGCCGGGGGCGCCGCTCCGCCGTAGGATGAGGGCATGACCCAGTTCCCCCATGACGTGTTCGACGACGTCCAGCCCTACCGGCCCGATGAAGTCGGCAAGCACCGTGCCCCCGGCGCCAAACCTTCCGGCGGAGCAGCCGGACCGTCCGGTATGGGCAAGTGGATCGCCCTGGCAGTTGTGGCAGTCCTACTGATCGTCGGCGCCGTCTGGTTCCTCACCCGAGACAGTGAGGAGGAGCCCCCCGCCGAGGAGGATGAGCAGGAGCAGACTCCCGAGGAGAACGGTGAGGATGATCCGGAGGAGGACGGCGAGGAGGCCGAGGATCCGCAGGAGGGTCAGGAGGGCGAGCTGCCTGAGGCGCTCGCCGACGGGCACACTGTGCGGGCCGTCAACGCCGGGGGGCCTGCTGGCTCGGCCGGCTCGATGAGCGGCGAGCTCGAGGAGCTGGGCCTTGATGTGGGCGATCCCATGGACTGGGACTTCGCTAACTGGGGCAACCCGCCTACCACGCCCATGATCTATTACCCCTCTGAGGAGCAGCAGGCTCAGGCTGAGGCCCTCGCCGAGGTTCTGGAGATCGAGACCGTCACCGAGTCCGGCGCCTGGGCGACCATGGTGGTTGTGGTCGGCCCGGAGTATGACCCGAACGCGGCCGAATAGGGTCCTGCGGAGCTCTTAGAATCTTGCACTCTAGGGCCCAGAGTGCTAAAAATTGTCTTAGCACTCTCGTGTCGAGACTGCTAACCGAACCATTCAGGTGAGGCCATCGATGTGCCTGGAGTGACACCCGGGCGCGGCCGTCCGTCGCGGGCATCTGAGCCAGGTTCGACGTATTGACGCGAATCGAAACCACAGTCCAGGAAGGACAGTGCCACTATGGCTAAGACCATTGCATTCGACGAAGAGGCCCGCCGCGGCCTCGAGCGTGGGCTCAATGCCCTCGCCGACGCCGTCAAGGTCACCTTGGGCCCCCGCGGCCGCAACGTTGTGCTCGAGAAGTCCTGGGGCGCACCGACCATCACCAACGACGGCGTCTCCATCGCCAAGGAGATCGAGCTCGAGGATCCCTACGAGAAGATCGGTGCCGAGCTGGTCAAGGAGGTCGCCAAGAAGACCGACGACGTTGCCGGCGACGGCACCACCACCGCCACCGTGCTCGCTCAGGCCCTGGTCAAGGAGGGTCTGCGCAATGTGGCAGCAGGAGCTGACCCGATGGGCCTCAAGCGCGGCATCGACACCGCAGTTGAGGCAGTCACCGCACAGCTGCTCTCCTCCGCCAAGGAGGTCGAGACCACTGAGCAGATTGCTGCCACTGCCTCCATCTCCGCTGCTGATAAGCAGATCGGCGAGCTGATCGCCCAGGCTCTGGACAAGGTCGGCAAGGAAGGTGTGATCACCGTTGAGGAGTCCAACACCTTCGGCCTGGAGCTGGAGCTCACCGAGGGTATGCGCTTCGACAAGGGCTACCTCTCCGGCTACTTCGTCACCGACGCTGAGCGTCAGGAAGCCGTCCTGGAGGACCCCTACATCCTGATCGTCAACTCCAAGGTCTCCTCCGTCAAGGACGTCATCGGCATCCTGGAGCAGGTCATGCAGTCCGGCAAGCCCCTGCTGGTCATCGCCGAGGACGTGGAGGGCGAGGCCCTGGCCGCACTGGTGGTCAACAAGCTCAAGGGCACCTTCAAGTCCGTGGCCGTGAAGGCACCGGGCTTCGGCGACCGCCGCAAGGCCATGCTGGCCGATATCGCCATCCTGACCGGCGGCCAGGTCATCGCCGAGGAGGTGGGTCTCTCCCTGGAGAACGCCACCCTGGACCTGCTGGGCACCGCCCGCAAGGTGGTTGTCACCAAGGATGAGACCACCATCGTGGAGGGCGCCGGCAGCGCCGACGAGATCGCCGGCCGGGTCAACCAGATCAAGGCTGAGATCGAGAACACCGACTCCGACTACGACCGCGAGAAGCTCCAGGAGCGGCTGGCCAAGCTGGCCGGCGGTGTGGCCGTCATCAAGGCCGGTGCCGCCACCGAGGTGGAGCTCAAGGAGCGCAAGCACCGCATCGAGGACGCCGTGCGCAACGCCAAGGCCGCTGTGGACGAGGGCATCGTCGCCGGCGGCGGCGTGGCCCTGATCCAGGCCGGCGCCTCCGTCTTCGACAGCCTCTCCCTGGAGGGCGACGAAGCCACCGGTGCCAATATCGTCAAGTACGCCATCGAGGCTCCGCTCAAGCAGATCGCCGTCAACGCAGGCCTCGAAGCCGGCGTGGTCGCCGAGAAGGTCAAGTCCCTGCCCACCGGCCAGGGCCTCAACGCCGCCACCGGCGAGTACGAGGACCTGCTCGAGGCCGGTGTGGCCGATCCGGTGAAGGTGACTCGCTCGGCACTGCAGAACGCAGCCTCCATTGCCAGCCTGTTCCTCACCACTGAGGCCGTGGTCGCCGATAAGCCGGAGCCTGCTCCGGCCGGCGGCGGCGCCCCCGATATGGACGGTATGGGTGGCATGGGCGGCATGATGTAGCCCCTACCCCATAGAGAAACCCGCAGGCTGAGGTGTCTGCGGGTTTTTCTATGCCCGGGATCAGCGGGCAAAGATGCGGGTGTTGGTGCTCTCCACCTCCTCGTAGTGGGTGGAGGCCGCGGCCATCGCCTGCCGGACGCTCTGCAGGGACTGCTCCACCTGAACCTGGGTGGCCCGCCACTGGGTGAGCACATCCTGGAAGGCCAGGGCAGCAGAGCCCTTCCAGGTCTCCTGCAGCTGGCGCAGCTGACCCTCCATGGAGTTCACATCGGATTGGATGCGGCTCAGGGTGGCCTCCACGGTGCCGGATTTTGCCATCAGGTCGCCGGTGTCGATCTGGAAGATTGCCATGGTGGTGATCCTTTCTGATTCTTGAGCTGGTGTGCGAAGAGGGCCGGGGGCCTCTCCTGCAGCTCACGCTAGAGGTGCGCCCCGGGCAGGAGTGCCGGTCTGCTGGGCACTGGGGAGCATCCGGCGTGCCCGGCAGTGCTGGTTGCCGCCTGGGGAAAACTCCAGCAGCGTTAGAATCAGGGGTATGCCAGCATCCTCAACCGGACCCGCGGCGCGGATCAGCCTGCTGCTGGGTGTTGCCGTCACTGCCGTCAGCTTCACTGCTCTGCTCATCATCTTGGGCCTGTACTTTGCCGAGGCCCGCCCGCATCCTGGGCTGTACTGGGCCGCGCTCTGGGGCTTTCCCGCGGGGTTCGCGCTGATGTGCGGCTACCTGCTGGCCACCCTGAGGACCCGCCGGCGGGTAGCGCTTTCCGACTGAGCGGCAGCTCGCCCTTCAACTCATCTTTCAGTATCCTCACAGCCCGCTCCCAGGATCAGGCGTGAAACTGGCATGCGTGACTGAGAAAACTCCGGAAGCCAAGCTGCTCGTCGTCGATGACGAACCCAATATCCGTGAACTGCTCGCCACCAGCCTGCGTTTTGCCGGCTTCGATGTGGCCGCAGCCTCCAACGGACGTGAAGCCCTGGACACTGCCGAGGCGTTCCAGCCCGATCTGGCGGTACTCGATGTGATGCTGCCTGATATGGACGGCTTCACCGTCACCCGCCGGTTGCGCGCCTCCGGCAAACACTTCCCAGTGCTGTTCCTCACCGCCCGGGACGACACCGATGACAAGATCACCGGCCTCACCGTCGGCGGTGATGACTATGTCACCAAGCCGTTCTCGCTGGACGAGGTAGTAGCTCGCATCAAAGCCGTGCTGCGGCGCACCGCGCCCTACGAGGATGAGGATGCGGTCATCACCATCGATACCCTCGAACTCGACGACGACGCCCACGAGGTCCGCAGAGCCGGTGAAATCATCGAGCTCTCGCCCACCGAGTTCAAACTGCTGCGCTACCTGATGATGAACCCCAACCGGGTGCTCTCCAAGCAGCAGATCCTCGATCACGTCTGGGAGTACAACTTCAACGGAGATGCCTCCATCGTGGAGTCCTATATCTCTTACCTGCGCCGCAAGATCGACTCCGGCGCTGAGGGCGCCCCGGCGATTCAGACCAAACGCGGGGTCGGATACGTGCTGCAGACCTGGGAGCGCCGTCAGCGCGCCCAGGGGGCCACCGCGTCCTGACGGCCCCGGGCACTGAGCCCCACAGCGGTACTCGGTGGCCCCCCGGCACCACTGGGTGCGCCGCCGCCTCCCGCCCTGCCAACACGTTCGTACTGAGGTGAGCATGCGCCGTCGTAGGCTTGACATATGGCCCTCCTGAATGCAGTCTCCCGGGCGTGGCGGCGAACCTCCCTGCGCACCCAGCTGGTCACCATCACCTCTGGGCTGCTGCTTCTGACCCTGGTGGTCACCACCTTCGTCTCCGCCAGCCTGTTCCGCCAGGAGCTGGAGCGGAATATGGACTCCGAGCTCGCCTCCAATGCACAGACCCTGGCCAACTACTTCTACGCACTGCGCGATGACCTGCCCTCCGATGAGGAGGACAGCGGGCCCACCTACGCTGAGCTGCAGGCTATCTCCCGGTTCTACGGCTGGCTGCTGGACGATGAGGGCCAGCCGATCCCCAACCTTAATCTGCGCACTGCGAACTCCGAGACCGCTGATGTCCCGCAGATCCCGCGGCTGACCCCGCAGGAGGCCAGCGAGATCCGATACCAGGCCTTCGAAGTGCCCGGAACCCAACCCAATTCGCGGGGCTTCCGGATGATGGCAGTGGACCTGCAGCACCAGGAGGAGACGGTGGTCATCGCCCTGCCCCTGGACAATCTGGAGACATCGGTGGAGCGCGCCAGCTTCCTCGTCGCCACGATCGGGCTGCTGGCTACTCTAGGAGCTTCGGTGATGGCCTATTCGCTGGTTACGCGGGCCTTCCGCCCGCTGCTGCAGGTGGAGAAGACCGCCGCCGCCATCGCCGAGGGAGACTTCAGCCAGCGGGTGCGCACCAGCTCACCCCCGGAGACAGAGATTGGCCGCCTTGCCGCAGCGCTGAACACCATGCTGGAGCATATTGAGGAGGCCTTCGCAGAGAAAGCAGCCTCCGAGGAGAAGATGCGCCGGTTCATCCAGGATGCCTCCCATGAGCTGCGCACCCCCTTGGTCACCATCCGCGGGTTTTCCGAGCTCTACCGGCAGGGTGGGCTCGGGGAGAACCCGGAAGTCGTGGGAACCGCCATGGGGCGGATCGAGTCCGAGGCGACCCGGTTGGGCCAGCTGGTGGAGGATATGCTCACTCTGGCGCGGCTGGACGAGCAGCGCGCCCTGGAGAACAAGCCTCTGGACCTGAACATCATTGCCCATGAGACGGTGATGGATATGACCGTCAACGCCCCGGATCGGGAGGTCAAGGTGATCGGCCTGGCGGGCGGATCCCCCGCCCCTGCACCGGTGATGGGGGACGAGGGCCGGATCCGGCAGATCGTCACCAACCTGGTCACCAATGCCCTGCGCTACACCCCGGAGGGTACTCCCATTGAGCTGGCGGTGGGCACCGACAGCCTCGTCGAAGGCAAGCAGGAATCAGTGCTGGAGGTCCGTGACCACGGGGAGGGCATCGAACCTGAGGATGCGCAGAAGATCTTCGAACGGTTCTACCGGGCGGACAACTCCCGGCAGCGCGAGACGGGGGGCACCGGACTGGGCCTGGCTATCTGTGCGGCCATCGCCGCGCAGCACGGCGGCAGCGTCCGGCATTCAGAGACCCCAGGCGGCGGGGCCACCATGACCCTGCGGCTGCCCCTGGACCAGGAGGCCGCCGCCGCGGATGAGGAGCATGAAGTGGACCTCACCGAGGAGGAGCTGGAGCAGTTCCGCTCGGCGGCCCTGGGCTCCCGGGAGTGATAAGGCCCGCATTTGGGGGTACGCTGGTATTCGCTCAATTTCGAGGAAGGATTGACGTGCCTACGGGAAAAGTGAAGTGGTTCGACGCCGATAAAGGCTTCGGTTTCGTCACCGGCGACGACGGCCAGGAGGCCTATCTGCACTCCTCCGTGCTGCCCTCTGGGGTCAGCACGGTCAAAGCTGGCACCCGCTTGGAGTACGGCATCGCCGACGGGCGCCGCGGCAAACAGGCGCTCAGCGTGCGGGTACTCGGCGAAGCGCCCTCTGTAGTGCGTGCCACCCGCAAGCCGGCCGAGGAGATGGGTGAGCTGGTCCAGGACCTGGTGAACATGCTGGACAACACCACAGGTCAGCTGCGCAAGGGGTACTACCCCAAACCTGAACAGTCCCGGAAGATCGCTGCCCTGCTGCGCCGGGTAGCAGACGACTTCGACGCCTGAGCATGCCCAGCTATAAGAAGGACCCGGTACTGGCAGAGGCCGTCGACGCCGCCCGTGCTGCCCTGATGGACTTCGCGCCCACCGAGCAGATCGGGGAGCACCTGAGCGCCAAGGCCGACGGCGACCGCCTGCTCACTCACCGGTTCGCCGCTGAGAAGCCCGGCTACCGAGGCTGGGAGTGGTACGTGACCCTGGCGCGGGCTCCCCGGTCCAAGAAGGCCACGGTCTGTGAGCTCGGCATGCTTCCCGGCCAGGACGCTCTGCTGGCCCCGGAATGGGTTCCCTGGTCGGAGCGGGTCACCGATACCGAGCGGGAATCCTCAGCCGGGTAGGCGAGCGGAGCATTTCCGGCACGGCTGTCCAGCGGGGAGCCGCAGCCGCAGCCGAATCTGTGGAGCAGTGGACCCTATCCCTGTTCCAGCACACCCCACCTCGGCCCCAATCCTGCATAGCAGCATTGGGGTCCCCTGCCGACGCGGCGACCCGCTCATCCTTCCAGGATGAAATCAATACAGGACAGCAGCTGGCTGACATCCTCCGGATCCGTGGCCACGAAGGTGGCGATCCGCAGCTGGTTCCGGCCCAGCTTCCGGTAGGGCTCCACATCAACGATCCCGTTGGCCCGCAGTGCCGCCGCCACAGCGGCGGCATTCACGGTCTGATCGAAGTCCACGGTGACCACTACAGCTGAGCGGTCCTCCTCCCTGGCTACGAATGGGGATGCCACCGCATGGGCCTCCGCCCACTGGTAGACCCGGCCGGCCGAGTCTGCGGTGCGGGCGGCGGCGAAGCCCATGCCCCCAGAGCTGTTGATCCACCGGATCTGCTCCTCGAAGGTGACCAGTGTGGCCAGCGCCGGGGTGTTGCAGGTCTGATTCTTCCGGGAGTTCTCAATGGCGGTGGTCAGGCTCAGGAAATCGGGGATCCAGCGCTCAGCGGCCAGCCGCTCCGCCCGCTCCACGGCAGCCGGTGAGAGAACCGCCACCCACAGCCCGCCATCGGAGGCGAAGTTCTTCTGCGGGGCAAAGTAATAGACATCTGTCTCGGCGATGTCCACTGCGAGTCCGCCGGCAGCCGAGGTGGCGTCGATAACTGTCAGGGCGTCGTCGTCGGCCCCTGGTACCCGGCGCACCGGAGCGGCCACCCCGGTGGAGGTCTCATTCTGCGGCCAGGCGTAGACATCCACTCCAGGTTCGGCTGCGGGTTCCGGACGGGTGCCCGGCTCCGCGGTGAGGATGGAACTGGGCTGCAGAAATGGTGCCTTGTCGGTAGCCTTGGCGAATTTGGAGCCGAACTCCCCGAAGGAGAGATGCTGGGCCTTGGCGGTGACCAGGCCGAAGCTGGCGATGTCCCAGAAAGCGGTGGCCCCGCCGACTCCGAGCACCACCTCATAGCCCTCCGGAAGGCTGAACAGCTCGCTGAGGCCTTCCCGGATGCCGCCCACCAGGTTCTTCACCGGCGCCTGACGGTGCGAGGTGCCCAGCAAGTGCCGCCCTGAGTCCACCAGAGCGCGGACCTGTTCAGGGCGCACCCGGGAGGGGCCGGCTCCGAACCTGCCGTCCTGGGGCAGCAGCTCTGCAGGGATGGTGATGGTCTCCGGGGTCACAGACACTCCTTGATATATATGCTGGTCTCGTGACCGATCTTATCGATACCACTGAGATGTATCTGCGCACCATCCTCGACCTAGAGGAGGAGGGGATCGTTCCACTTCGCGCCCGGATCGCCGAACGGCTGGAGCATTCCGGGCCCACAGTGTCCCAGACAGTGGCTCGGATGGAACGTGACGGTCTGCTGCGGCTGACTGAGTCCCGGCAGCTGGAGCTCACGGAGGCAGGGCGGGGACTGGCGGTGCAGGTGATGCGCAAGCACCGCCTGGCGGAACGTCTGCTCTCCGATGTGATCGGATTGGAATGGCCCTATATCCATGAGGAGGCCTGCCGGTGGGAGCACGTAATGAGCGAACGGGTGGAGCGCCGACTGGTGGAGCTGCTCGATGACCCGGTGGAGTCTCCCTATGGCAATCCGATCCCCGGGCTGGAGCAGCTGGGGGTCACCGGTGCGCACCCGTCGATGCTGGCGCGCAAGACGCTGCGGGAGGCTGCCGAGGAGTACGACGCCGCCGCCGGCCCCACACCCTGGAAAGTCCAGCGACTCGCCGAGTCCATTCAGGTGGAGCCCGAGGTGCTGGAACAGCTCCTTGAGGTGGGTCTGCGCCCCGGGGTGCCGGTGGAGGTCACCGGATTGACTGAGGCATACGCTCTGCTGACCGTGGAGGATCCGGAGCAGGGCAGGCTCGAAGTGGAGCTGCCCCTTGAGGTTGCTCAGCACATCTTCGTCAACGAGCGCTGAGCCGAGCGGAGGCAGCTGAGGCGCACTGAGTTCTTCGCCACAGCGGACGCGCTGAGTTTGGCGCGCGTGACGATTCTGTGACACAGTAATGCGCCGAGGCACGCCCGCCGTGACCTAAACGTGACATCGATATCAATCTGTTATAAAGTCGTCCACGTGCTTGGAGCAGTAGTCCGAACTGCTCCAAAATTCTTCAGCCGGCACCGACCCTGCAAGCCGGCCGGAGGAAAGTTCGCAAAGCTACCGCAACCGGCAGGGAAAGGTTTCAACACTCGTGACTGACAACACCATCTTTGATTCTCGGCGTGCTCGTCGCGCCCAGAAGCAGCGCGCCACCACCGGCGCCGCAGGTCGCACCGCCGCCGCAGTTCTGGCCTCCGCCGGCCTGGTGATCGGCACCGGTGTGGCAGCCAATGCCAATAGCGGCAATGACAGCACCGCCTCAGAAGGTCGCACCGCCACCACCGTGGATGTGCCGGCCTCTTCACTGACCATTGAGCGGGCCTCCACTGTTGAGGCCTCCTCCACCGTAGAAGCTCCTGCGGAGGTGTCGCTGGGTATTGAGCGCCCGGCCTTCTCCTCGGAGTCAGCTCCCGAGCCTGAGCCCGAACCGGAGCCGGAGCCCGAGCCTGAGCCGGTCCAGCAGAGCGAGCCCGCTCAGCAGGAGTCTCAGCCGCAACAGCAGGAGCAGCCGCAGAGCTCCAACTCCGGGCAGAGCCAGCAGAGCTCCTCCGGCTCCAGTGAGTCCGGATCCTCCGAGAGCTCCTCCTCCGGGTCCTCCAGCTCCGGCGGCAGCAGCTCTGTGGTCAGCGCCGCCTACTCCGGTGTGGGTTCGCCCTACAGATGGGGCGGGACCAGCCCCTCCGGCTTTGACTGCTCCGGATTCATCAACTGGGCCTACAACCAGGCCGGCCGCGGCGGACTGCCCCGCACCACCTACGGCATGGCAAACCTTCCCCAGGTCTCCAGCCCTGCCCCCGGCGACATCGTGCTCGCCAATGGCAATACCCACGGCGGTATCTACGTGGGCAACGGCCAGGTGATCTCCGCTACCCCCAGTGGCGGTGTGCGGGTTCACGACCTGCACGCCGGCTGGCACAACGTGACCAGCTACCACCGTCCAGGCTGATCTGCAGCATTCTGAAATGCCCACCTGTGGGGTGCAGCTCTTCGGAGCCGCACCCCACAGGTGTTTAACGCACTCGCTAAGGCGCGCTCAGCGCCGTATGGCCACCCCAATTCGTACAGTAAGTATCCAGAAAATACTCAGTTCTTCAGGTGGCTCCGAGGTGCAGTAGAGCGAAAGTTTCGCGCCCCGTGACCTAAATGTGACATTGAGATCGTTCTGTTATAAAGTCGTCTCCGTGATGAACGAGACCACTATCCAGACCCGGCGTGAGCGCCGCATGGCCTCCGAGGCCGCCGCCCGCCGCAGCGTGAAGTCCCGCGCCGCCAAGACCAGCCGCAACGTCGGAGTAGTGCTCGGCACCTCCGGCCTGCTGCTCTCCACCACAGTGGCCGCTGTGGCCGATGAGGCCCCCCAGGCTGAAGGCCGGGCACAGGCCACTGTCGCCATTGATGTCTCCGATGCTGAGCTTGCCAGCGTTGCCCAGCCGGCAGCGGTCACCGCTTCGGCAGAGCTCGAGCTGGCCTTTGACCGCCCAGCGGTGACCACTGAGGCTGCCGCTGAGCCTGAGCCTGAGCCTGAGCCTGAGCCTGAGCCCGCGCCGACTTCCGCTCCGCAAGCTGCCGCCGACACCGGCACCCAGACTGCCTCTGACACCGGGTCCCAGAGTGCTCCAGCTACCTCTGCCGTCACCGAGACCACAGACACCTCCCAGGCAGCCACTGCCGCACCGGCAGAGCCGGCTCCGGTGAATAACGGTGGTGTGGTGGGCACCGCCTACAGCGTCATCGGCACTCCATACGTCTGGGCTGGCTCCAGCCTTTCGGGCATGGACTGCTCGGGTTTCATCAACTGGGTGTACCGCCAGCACGGCATCAGCCTGCCGCGCAACACCCATGGCATGCTGGCCGCCCTGCCCCGCGTCTCCACCCCCCAGCCCGGCGACATCGTCATCTCCACCGGCATCCGCAGCGCCTACCACGCAGGCATCTACGTGGGCAACGGTCAGATGGTTGCTTCCCTCGCAGCAGAGGGTGTGACTACTCACGGCTACCACGAGGGCTGGCACAACGTTGTTGCTATCCTCCGGCCAGGAGGCTGACCCTCCGGTCAGCTGAGAATGGTCTCCAGTGTGGGGTGCGGCTCGTTGAGAGCGGCGCCCCACAGCTGTATCTGCCCAAAGTCATGCACCATGCAACGCCCGGCTGGGGTTTATAGTGAATCGGGAAGCAGACGCCGCACACAAAGAATCATCAGAGTGAGAAGAAGACCTTAGGACACACAATGCGCACCCTGGTGCTCAACGCAGGCTACGAGCCGCTCAGCGTGGTGACCTCGCGCCGCGCAGCGGTCCTCGTCATGCGCGGCAAGGCCAGCGTACTGGCCGAGGATGGGAATCCGATAGTGTCCCCCTCCACCTTGATTCCCCGTCCGGCAGTAATCCTGCTCCACCAGTATGTACGAGTCGCACGACGCCGCCCCTCTGCGCCTTCTCGGCGCAGCATCCTTCGCCGCGACCAGCGCCAGTGCGGATACTGCGGAAAATCAGCCGCCACAGTGGACCATGTAATCCCCAAATCACGCGGCGGTGACTCCAGCTGGGGGAATCTGGTGGCCTGCTGCGGGCCCTGCAATGTGCGCAAGGGGGATAAGACCTTGGAGCAGTTGGGCTGGAAGCTGCTGATCACCCCCAAGGCTCCGGTTCACCATATGTGGCTGCCCGCTGAGCTTGATGCCCCCCGCGATGCCTGGATGCCGTTCCTGGCCAGTCCCTCCGCAGGCGAAACCCAGCTCGGTGCCCGGGGTGGCCCGCAGCAGCGGCAGAGCGTCGGCACGGGTCACTGACGCCGCGGTTAGCCTCGGCCGGCTGCGCACCGGACTTCCCGCCTGCAGCCGGTCAGGCCGCTGCGCAGCCTGCCCTAGGCAGTTGCGATTTGCGGAGAATTAATGACTCGGTGTTGGCGGTGCGGGGACAGTAGCGTAGGCTGAGGGTATTGAACGTCATTGCTTTACCCCAGTGGCCTCAACACTTCTGCAGCAGCCTGGCCGGCTGTCGCAGGAAATGCGCCGTGAACGTATCGGCGCATCTGAAGAAACACAGTTAGGAAACATCATGGCCACTGGCACCGTCAAATGGTTCAACGCCGAAAAGGGTTACGGCTTCATCGCCCCCTCCGACGGCACGGACGACGTCTTCGTTCACTACAGCGCAATTGACCCCGGCAACGGCGGCTTCAAGACCCTCGAGGAGAACCAGCAGGTTCAGTTCGAGACTGCTTCCGGGCCCAAGGGCCTGCAGGCAGAGAACGTCAGCGCTCTCTGACCCGAGTCTTTTCCAGGAACGGCCCCCGGCCCGCCACTATGGCGGAACCGGGGGCCGTTCCCTTTTAACCTGGCTATCCTGGGGGAGAACGGGAACCGGACGGAGAAGAGAATCAGCATGCGAATACGCCACGGCGAGGGCGGCACCACATTGGATCTGCGCAGCGGGGGTGGCGTGCAGTCATGCATCAATGTGGGAATCACACTTTTTGCGTTCGTCTTTGCCTGCCTCATCGGCGGCACGATCTTCTGGGGCCACTACCAGTCTGAGCACATGCCCACCCCGTGGTGGATCCTGGCGGTGCCGTTCTTCTTCCTGGGCATCGGCGTACTCATCGTAGGAGGCAATCAGCGCATCCGGGCGCATCTGGCCCGGTATGGGCACAGCAGTGCGACAACCAGCAGATGGCTGGGCCTGCAGAAGGATGAGCAGAGCTTCGAGGCCGCCGCGGTCCACCACCTGCACCTGCACACCGAGGAGCGGATCACCCGGAACAAGAACGGCACTACCCGCTACCGGATCTCCCACTTGGCTGTGGTGCTGCGTGACGGCACCGAGGTGCTCATCGGCAAGCAAAGGCGCGGCGGACTCGGCGGCCAGCAGCCATTGCTGGAGCAGGCCGGTGAGATAGCCCTGTTCCTGGGTGTCCCTCTGGAACGCACCGGCATCGGTGCTCCCATCGGTCATGGCCTCCCGCCCACCGGAACGGCCGGGCCCCAACCACAGGGTCCCGGCGGCTGGGGAGCCCCGCCCGACGGGCACAGCGCACCGGGCCAGAGCTACGGGTACCCTCTGCAGCAGCACCCGCCAGGGTCTAGTCAGCATTTCCGCCCGGGCGGACCCGGGCCGCAGGGCGGCCAGTACCCTGGTGACGGCGGTGGGCTGCCCAGCTGGATCCGTGGGAAAGGCCAGTAGGCGGCGTCGTTGGAGCTGGCCATAGCGCTGCGCAGCGGAATGTTCAGAGTCAGCTGACGGCGATCAGGGCGATGATGATCACCGGCCGGCGGTCCGCAGTCCAGGTGGGGCGGACCTGCTCGCGCTTGCGCAGCACCCAGGGCAGCATCAACGCGGAATGGAAGACCCCGCCCAGACTGAAGTAGAGGATCGGGTCCACCCCGAACGCATTGACCGTGAAGTTGTCCCACAGTGTATAGGTGGCAATCATCGCACCGGTGGCTCCGCCGTAGAAGAGCCCCGTGGTCAGCCCCGAGGCGCGCCGGAAGAGCTTGCGTCCGGTGACGATGAGAATACCGCCGATCACGATTAGGCCGCCAAGCAGGGCAATGGTCTCCGGACGCTCTCCCAGGAAGCAGACGGCAACAATGATGGTCAGCACCGGGCCGACGCCGCGGGCCACCGGATAGACCACACCCAGATCTGCTTTGCGGTACCCGGTCTGCAGCAGCATCTCGCGTAGCTGATGTGCAGCAGGGCAGTGATGAAGGAAGCCAGTGGCAGCTCCCAGCCGTAGCTGGCGCCGGTGTGTGCGGCGTAGGCGATCCCCACCGGCAGGGTGAAGATGCAGCCCAGGGAGTAGTACAGCCACACGAAGATGGTGGTGTCGCCCTTGGCGGTCTTGGCGGCCAGGTTCCACACTGCGTGGAAGACCGCGGCTGCCAGCACCATGGCCAGTGCGGGGCTGCTCATGGGTGGCTGGAGCCGCTGCTGGGCATGTCCAGGGCCAGCAGCCCGGCCAGCAGCACTGAGGAGTAGCTGTCGGCGGAGTGCTGGGCGGTCAACCCGGACATGGTCAGCCGGTAGGCGGCGTCGGTGGCCACCGGAAGGGAAGTGCCGGAAGCGGTTACCAGCAGCCGGCCGGCACTGCGTAAGGTGCTGATAGCTCGGGCCACCGCATTCTGATCCAGGGTGCCACGGGCGGCCCTCAGGCTTTCGGCGTGGCTGGCGATGATCACATCGGTGAGTTCGCCGGGGCTGGTTGCCTCGGCCAAGCTGGGCGCTCAGTAGTGCCCCATAGAGTGGTGTAGTCCCCGGTGACTGTCACGGTTATGAACGTGAGCGCGGTCATCGGGTGGCCCCTTCGAGGAAACTCTCACATCCCAACTCGAAAGGACATCACCACGATGACCGCTCCTCATATTGTCGACCCTGCAGGGGTGCTCAAGGAAGCCCTCTCCGAGGCTTCACCGGATCTGATGCGCAGCTTGCTGCAGACCATGATCAACGCCCTGCTCTCAGCCGATGTCGATGCCGTGGTTGGTGCCCAGTACGGTAAGCCCAGTGCCGAACGGGTCACCCAGCGCAACGGCTACCGCCACCGGGCCCTGGACACCCGAGTAGGCACTGTCGATGTCGCGGTGCCGAAGCTACGCCAAGGCACTTACTTCCCCGACTGGCTGCTGGAGCGGCGTAAGCGCGCTGAATCAGCGATGATCACCGTGGTCGCTGACGCGTATTTGGCTGGGGTCTCCACCCGCCGGATGGACAAACTGGTCAAGACTCTGGGCATCGACTCGTTGTCGAAGTCACAGGTCTCCAGGATGGCTGAGGATCTCGATGCCCACGTCGCTGACTTCCGCACCCGACCCCTGGGCCAGTCGGGCCCGTTCACCTTCGTGGCCGCTGATGCGTTGACGATGAAAGTCCGTGAAGGCGGCCGAGTGATCAACGCGGTGGTGCTGGTCGCTACCGGGGTTAACGCCGATGGCCACCGCGAAGTCCTGGGACTGCGGGTAGCCACCGCCGAGACCGCTGCGGCCTGGAACACGTTCTTCGCTGACCTGGTCGCCCGCGGCCTGGCCGGGGTCAAGATGGTCACCAGTGATGCCCACCGCGGGCTGGTAGAGGCCATCGCAGCCAACCTGCCCGGAGCGGTGTGGCAGCGTTGCCGCACCCACTATTCCGCGAACCTGATGAGCGTGTGCCCTAAGAGCATGTGGCCTGCGGTGAAGGCGATGCTGCACTCGGTCTATGACCAGCCCGATGCCGCCAGCGTCAACGCCCAGTTCGATCGTCTGCTGGACTACCTCGAAGCCAAGCTGCCAGCCGTTCATGACCACCTCGACGCCGCCCGGGCCGAGATCCTGGCCTTCGCCGCCTTTCCCAAGGACGTGTGGACCCAGGTCTGGTCGAATAACCCCAACGAGCGGCTGAACAAAGAGATCCCCCGGCGCACCGATGTCGTCGGGATCTTTCCCAACCGCGATGCCATCACCCGCCTCATCGGTGCTGTGCTGGCGGAGCAGAACGACGAATGGGCCGAAGGCCGCCGTTACCTCGGCCTCGAAGTCCTCCAACGCTGCCGACAGGCACTAGACCCAGACGCCGAGGCCCACGACCACCATGACCTGCCGGCCTTGGAAGCAGCCGCGTAACCGACCCCCACCCGACTACCTGCTGACCAACGAAAACCTCGAAGAACAACAGAGCCACCTACACCACTTCACGGGACTTGACCTCACCAAGACCACCGCCTCTCGATGGTCAGGTAGGCATCGAGTCACCCGTGCGGCGCAGCCCCTGTCGGTGGACGTGCGTTATTGAGGGCAGGTTTTATTCGGCGCGTTGAGCGATGTAGCCGGAC
>NZ_WRPM01000016.1 GCF_009758175.1 Nesterenkonia alkaliphila | reverse complement strand
CACCCAACGCCACGCCGACCCCGCCCAACGTGGGCACCTCTACACCCTCATCTGCGAAGAGCCACTAAAGTGCACCGAGAGAAAGAACTTCTGAGAACCACCAGTGCTTTTGATCCAATCATCCCCCTCGAACCACGGAAGCAGGGGTGGCGCCAAAAATGTCACATCACTGAGATCTTGGTTCTCGGGTCTGACCCCGAAACGCTCAGCAATCAGGACGAATGCCTGAATTCAGGAACGCTCTGATCTTGGCCGCAATACGTGGAATGTCGTTCTCCAATGCGTCCCAGATAACGTCATAGTTCACGATGTTGTAGCCATGGGCCGAGATGTTGCGCATGGCATAGACATCCCGCAGCTCCAGTTCAGGGAAGTCCATCAGAAACTCCGGGTTGGCCCTGTCAATCCGGTACACAGTTTCACCGCAGTCGATGAAGATCATCCTGGCGGCGAGCTGAGCAGTTTCGTGCTCCCGGTCTTCCCGCTGAACAAACCGCGCAGCGGTCTCCGCATGCCGCAGGAAGTCCTCCAACCACTGATAAACCCTGGGCGAATATTGCCGTGTGATCCAGTGGTCATCCTGCGAGGTTGTCATAAGGGCCGAGCATCCTTGATGAGCTCCCGATGCTGGCTCCGGAGCCCCGCCTGATCAACAAGATCCACTGGCACACCGAGCAGTTCGTTGAGTTCACGGTACACCCGGGCGAAACGAAGGCCCATCTTGGGCGGGGTCACGACAAGCAGATCAATATCCGAGGAGGGAGAATCATCACCCCGTGCAACTGAGCCGAAGACCCGTACGTCTTTGATGCCCTGGGAGTGGAGGTAGTCCAGCACTTCCTGACGCCGCTCGCGGAGCACATCCGAAGGGCGGCGCTCTGGAACAGTGCCAGTGCTCATGTGCCCCCGAGAGGATTCGAACCTCTGGCCTTCGGTACCGGAAACCGACGCTCTATCCCCTGAGCTACGGAGGCGGGGGTCAGGACGTTGCCGTCGAGCTGACCGATATAGATTACCAGCTGATCCGCCGAGCGCCTAGCTGAAGGGGCTGATACAACCTCACCAAGCCGTCCGAGACTGCTTCCAAACTGCCTACGCCATCCACGTCTCGTCAGCGACGCAGCGGCAGGGGCCGGATCCTGATGCGGTCCTCCGTGATGGTGGCGAAGGCTCCGTCCTTGAGCTCGGGTTCGATCACAGGGAGGTTGTTGACCAAGAGCTCCGACTGCTCCTCGGGAGCCTTGCCAGCCCTACGCAGGAGCACCACACTGGGCAGGACATCACCGCTTCTTGCCAGCAACTCTCCAAAGTCAGTGTCCGCCGAAATGAGAACGCGGCCCTCCCGTTTCGCAGCCAGCATGACGTGACGTGCTCATCGACCTCACCAAGCAATCCGAGATCGACCGCGTGCAGGACGTCGTACCCCGCAGCAGCCATACTTTTGGCCACCCGTGCGCTGAGGCACTCATCCAGCAAATACTTCATGCGGCAGATTGAAGAGGGAGCTCACGCTGATCCAGTACCGCAGCGGCATATCGCAGTGCCGCGTGAATATCGTCGGGGGTGAGTTGGGGGTAATCCTCCAAGACCTCTGACTCGGAAGCGCCTTCGGCGATCCGCCCCACAATCATGGACACGGGGATGCGGGTGCCCTGGATACAGGGCATGCCTCCCATGACTCGGTGGTCTACTGCAATACGATCCATGAATCTCGTCTCCTCTCTGAGTGAAGCCTACGCCCCTTGCCGGTCGCGGAGAAGAGCACGAGTGAAGATCACCCGGTGGTGGAGACGGTGTAGCTCCACAGTTCGCTGGACATGCCCACCGGCTTCTTCTTCGCACCCTCCTGGCCCTCACCGTGGGACTTAGCGAAGTGCTGAGAGTTCCGCCAGTTCTCGAAGTCCTCCTCCGAGTCCCAGCGAGTCACCACCAGCCACACATTGCGCCCATCAGAGGGCTGCAGCAGCTCATAGCCCTGGAAGCCGGGTGTTCCATCCATTGACCCGTGCCGAGCGGCGAAGCGCTCCCCCAGCTCAGTGCCGGAGTCCTCTGGGACCGTAATCGCATTGATTTTGATAACACTGCTCATGCCTGCATTCTCGCATTTCTGCGGCGTCGCATTCACTCCCGCGCCCCGGCAGCGGGCAAGATAGGTTCATGGGCACACTTCACCTCAGCGCACAGCACGCGGGTGTGGACGTCGTGATCGATTCCCGGGATGCTCTCAACTATGCCCTGATGCACAACCAGGTGCCGCTGATCTCCTCAGCAGAGGTGAGCAATGCCAACGACGCCGCCTCCTCACCTCTGGCCCTCACCCTCCGGCTGGAGGCCCTGGGCCACCTGAACCTGGCTGAGCAGCCGCTGCGCCTGGAGATCCCTGCCCTGGAGCCCGGAGAGATCTACACTGTGCCCCGGGCTCAGCTGGACTGGCCGCTGAGCCTCACCGCACTGCTGAACCTCGAATCTGCAGCCGTCACCCGGCTGCATGCCACCCACGAGACCACCGGGACCAGCACCAGTGTCCCGGTACGTATCCTGCCTGCCGATCAGTGGTGGGCCGAGGGCGTCAGAGAGTCGCTGGCTGCGTTCATCCGCCCGCAGAGCGCAGCGGTGGCCGAGCTGCTCGATGAGACCGCCGCAGCCCTGGAGCACTTCACCGGGTCCGCAGAGATCGCCGGATACCAGTCCGGGCCGGGCCGGGTCCGCCAGATTGTCCGGGGCATCTACCATGCGCTGAGCACTGTGGGACTCGCTCATATCAGCAACGCCGAGGGTCTGCTCTCCGGAGGCCACCGGATCAGACAGCCTGCCGAGATCCTCACCGCCCGGCGGGCCAGCACCCTGGAGCTGGCAACGCTCTTCGCCGCCGCTGTGGAACAGGCGGGCCTACACAGTGTGCTGGCACTCAGCGAACGCCATGTGCTGCTGGGCTGGCTGGCGGAACCGCACCGGCTGCCGGCCACTGTGGTCGACTCCCCCTCCACGATCGCAAATATCGCCGACTCCCAGCTGTTTGAAGCAGTGGAGGTCAGCGGTGTGTGCCGCGGGGAGCGGGCCATGGATTTCGACTCCGCAGCCGAGCATGCCCGGCACTGGTGGCCCAGCTACGAACGGGAGGGCCTCTACCTCTTGGATGTGCATGCCGCGCACCGGCGGATCTCCCCCTTGCCGGAGGTGCACTGGGAGGGGCAGACCCCCGTGGTGGAGATAGTGACCCAGCCCGGCAGCACCGGCGCAGAGGAGCCAGCCCGGCACCGCACCCCGGCCGAGGCAGCGAGCGCCACAGAGCATCCCGGACTGAGCCAGCCACAGGCCCCGGCGCGGATCGAACGGTGGCGGCGCTCTCTGCTGGACCTCAGCTTCCGCAACCCGCTGCTGCGGCTGGCTGCCTCCAGCTCCGCTGAGCTGCATGTACCAGCTGGGGCGCTGGGGACACTGGTGGAGGCCCTGCGCTCAGGCGCTCGGCTCACCGTGGATGAGCACGGCCAGATCGAGGATCTGCACAGAGCCCAAGGCGCACGCACCGCCGCGGAGGTGGATGCCGCCGCCCTCACCCAGATCCTGGAGCATGAGCAGCGCATCTTCGCGTTACTGGGCTTCACCGAGTTCCTGCGCCGGCTGCGCTCACTGCAGCGCCGGGCGGCCACCACCGCCGAGGAGACCGGTGCCGACCCGCTCTACATCGCGGTAGGAACGCTCAGCTGGGAGGATGCCGGACCGCGGGGCGGCCGGCGGCAGGGCGGTAAGGCTCCGCTGTTCCTGGTGCCGGTCTCACTGACCGGGGGCCGGGGCCGCACTCCTTTCCGGATCACTCTGGATGAGACCCGGGAGACTCAGGCCAATATCAGCCTGGTGGAGAAGCTGCGTGCCGAGCTGGGCATCACCCTCGACCCTCTGCTGGCCCCTCCCCTGCGGGACGGCGAGCCGGATATCCCAGCCGCAGTGGAGCAGCTGCGCCGGCTGCTTCTGGATCAGCAGCTGGAGAACTTCACCATTCATGAGTCTGCGCACCTAGCCCTGGCCCAGTTCTCCACCGTGGACCTCTGGCGGGATTTGAGCCAGAACTGGCAGCAGTTCATGACCCGCCGCCATATCAGCCACCTGGTAAAGCACGCCGGGGAACCGTTCAGCGATGATGTCCCTGCACCCGAGCCGGATCCGCTGGCTGAGGTCACCATGCGCCTGCCGGTGCCCGCTGATGGATCTCAGGTGGAGGCAGTGCGCTGGGCGGCTGCCGGCCGCAGCTTCATCCTGGAGGGACCTCCGGGAACGGGCAAGTCCCAGACCATCACCAATCTCATCGCGGAGTGCCTGCACCGGGGCAAGAAGGTGCTGTTCGTGGCCGAGAAGCAGGCTGCCCTGGAGGTGGTGCAGCGCCGGCTCACCGAGGTGGGACTGGAACCATTTGTGCTGGATATCCACGGGAAGAACCAGTCACTGGCCTCGGTCCGTGACCAGATCCGCCAAGCTCTGGAGGCCCAGGCCAGCACACCGCTGAGCTGGGATGCCGTGCAGTCCCGCGCTCTGTCTGCGGCCCAGCAGCTGGACCGCTACCCGCAGGCCCTGCACTGCCCCGGTCCGGCAGGGCTGAGCACCTGGCAGGCCAGGCAGCTGAACCTGGAGCTGACCGCCGCTGAGGGGACTTCTGCCCATGATCTGCAGGTGGACCACCACAGCGTCCGCAACCTGGACTTTGCCAAAGCCTACGACGACGCCGCAGCACTGGACCGTGCCCTGGCTGACCTGGGTGCCCCACCGGGCTCCCACCCGTGGGCACTGGCCCGGTTGGAGACAGGCAGCTGGGACCCACAGGCTGTTGCTGCTGCGGCCCTGGGAGTTCTGCACGCTGAGGAGCAGTTGGTCGGATCACCGGCCGCTGAGCTGCTGGGCCTGGCTCTGACAGCTGAGCAGATCCAGGCTGCCTGGACGTGGCTGCAGGCTCTGGTTCCGGGCTTCCGGCGCAGCGCCTTGGACCTGGATCTGGACTATATTGCCCAGCGTGCCGAGCAGATTGAGAACAGTCTCTGGCCCTTCGGCCGCAGGCGGCGTCAGGAGCGCCTGCTGGATGAGCTGGCCGATCACCTGAGTCTGCGCAGCGCAGTGGACACCAACCAGCTCGTGGAGCATTTCGGTGCCCTGAAGGAGCTCCGGTCAGCCTGGACAGAGCTGCAGCAGGCGTTCAGCAGCTCAGAGGACTCAGAAAAGATCGAGCAGCTGGCCTCGGCACTGTTCAATGATGGCCGTCCTGCAGAGCTTCCCCTGCCAGAGGCAGCTCAGGCGGCTGAGGCCTGGGGCACCCTGATCGAGCTGCTCGGCGCGGATGAGAGCTCCCTGCAGCGCTGGGCAGCCGGAGTCACCGGGGAGAAAGCCCCGGTACGCACCGCCGCGGTCCAGGCCAGCGCCCAGAGCTGGCGCCAGGACTGCGGTGATGCGGTGCTGCTGGAACTCAGCCGCTGGGCGGAGGTCTCCACCCATGCCGAGGCGCTGCGGGGAAGCGGTCTCGCGGCAGCAGCGCAGGCCGCACTGAGTGGTCAGCTGCCTGCTGGGGAGGTAGAACTTGCGCTGCGCCGGGCACTGACCGAGGCTGCCCTTCAGGAGCGCCTGCACACCACCGGGCTGCACCGCTTTGACCAAGCCGTTCACCAGCGCCATGCCGAGACGTTCACACAGGCCGCCGCCCAACGCCGGAAGCTGCTGCGGGACCAGCTGCCCGCTGAGCTTCTTGAGGCGCGCGGCTTCTCCCCGGAGGCTGAACTGGGCGCAGTGGCGGAACTGCAGCGTCAGATCGGGCGCCGCCGGGGCGGCTTGCGAATCCGGCAGCTCTTTGAGAACTACGGGGAACTGATCACCGCAGCTGCGCCCTGCTTGCTGATGAGCCCCGATTCGGTGGCCCGGTTCCTTCCCGCCGGTTCGGTGGACTTTGACGTAGTGGTCTTTGACGAGGCCTCCCAGATCCGGGTCCCGGAGGCGATCGGCGCTATGGGCCGCGGAAAGTCCGTGGTGATCGTAGGCGATACCAAGCAGATGCCGCCAAGCCAGGCGTTCGCCCACTCCGGGGCCGAGGAGTCCGAGGATGCCCTGGTGCCGGTTGATCTCGATTCGATCCTCTCCGAGGCCCATGAGTCAGGACTGCCCCGGCTGTGGCTGACCTGGCACTACCGGTCCAAGGATGAGTCCCTTGTGGCCTTCTCCAACCGCCAGTACTACCAGGGGCGGCTCTCCACCTTCCCCGCTCCCCCGGAGGCAGGATCCTCCCGGGCCATTCAGTTGAAGGTGGTTGACGGTCTCTGGGAGGGCGGCCGCGGCGCCGCCCGGGTCAACCGGGTGGAGGCTGAGGAGGTTCTCCTCCAGATCCAGCGGCTGCTGGAGGAAGCTCCGGAGCAGAGCATCGGAGTGGTCACGTTCAATGTCCCACAGCGTGATCTGCTCCTGGACATGCTGGAGAGCAGTGAGGACCCGAAGATTCAGGCAGCACTGAGCCGGGAGGATGAACCGCTGTTCGTCAAGAACCTGGAGAACGTGCAGGGCGATGAGCGGGACACCGTGATCTTCACCCTGGCCTTCTCCCGGGATGCCAAGGGACGGGTGCCGCTGCAGTGGGGAGCCATGACCGCCGCAGGCGGTGAACGGCGCCTCAATGTGGCCATCACCCGCGCCAGGGAAAAGGTGCGGATCATCTCCTCCTTCCACCCGCGGGAATTGGACCTGCGGAACTCTGCCTCCCAGGGCCTGGCAGACCTGAAGGAGTATCTGCTCGCCGCAGAACAGAATCATGACCAGCAGGGCAACCACCAGCAAGGCAGCCACCAGGTCAGCAGTACTGCCCCCGAGCAGCCCAGGGACATGCACCACGCGGAGGTTCAGGAGCGGCTTGAAGCAGCCGGGCTGGAGGTACTGCCCCGCCTGGGCCTCTCCGATTTTCATGTGGATTTCGCTCTCCGATCCGGGGACCGGCCCTGGGTGGCTGTGCTGCTGGATGACCCCGCCTGGGGCGCTCGGCGCAGCGTCGGAGACCGGGAGAGCCTGCCGCAGAGTGTGCTCATCGGCACGATGGGCTGGGCAGCTGTGGAGCGGATCTGGCTCCCGGAGTGGCTCCGTGACCCGCAGGCCGTAGTCTCCCGGATCTGCAGAACAGCCGAGCAGGCCGATCCAGCTGCCCGCCCAGCACCGGAACCTCCCGCTGAACCGCGTGCCAGCTCTGCAACGCCCCAGCCGGCGGCGCAGCAGGATGGCCTCACGGTGGCTCAGCGGCATGTGGAGCAGGTCTCGGATCAGGAGCTGCGTGAGGTGATGGTCCAGGTGCTCAGACAGGCCTTCCGCGCCTCCCAGGAGGATCTGCTGCGCTCCACAGCCCGGCTCTACGGCCACCAGAGGATGGGCACCAGAATCCAGCAGCGCCTGGAGGGTATCTTCACCCAAGCTCTGTCCCGGCGCCTGATCATCGCCACCGCAGAGGACCAGTACGCCCCCGCTGAGGATGCTCAGTGACCGGACCCTCAGAACAGGGCTGGTCAGAACAGGGCAGGCTGTGCCGGTCCGGCGGCAGTCTCCAAGCCTTCCAACTGAGGCTGCTGGTCTCCCGTCGGCGGCTGCTGCCCTGCAGCCTTCTCCGGTGATTCCCTGCCCCGCCAGACGCGGTCCTCCCGGATCACAAAACCGTGACGGCGCCGCGCTTCGCCAGCACGGGCACCCAGCCACTTCTTGTACTCGGCTGAGGCGTAGCTGGTGAACCCGCCCCGCTTGCCCCTGTAGAGCTGCCGATACCGGGGCACCAGAGCCGGGAACTCGGCCTGCAGCCACTGCATGAACCATTCGCGGGCGCCGGGCCGCAGATGCAGGGCACCGGTGGTCACCCAGCTGGCCCCCGCATCGGCCAGCGCTGCGTGCAGGGCGTCCAGATGCTCCTCGGAGTCGGTGAGCCAGGGCAGGATCGGCATCGCCAGCACATTGCAGTCCAGACCCGCATCGGTGATCGCCCGGATCAGCCCCAGCCGCGCCCTCGGGTCCGGAGTCCCGGGTTCCACCCGCTGCTGCAGCTCAGTGTCCATAATGGCCAAAGAGACCGCCACTGAGACCGGCACCTGCTGGGCGGCCTCTTTCAGCAGCGGGATATCGCGCTTCAGCAGCGGCCCCTTGGTGAGGATGGAGAACGGTGTGCCGGATTCAGCCAGAGCCTGGATGATCCCGGGCATCAGCCGGTAGCGGCCCTCCGCCCGCTGATAGGGGTCAGTATTGGTGCCTAGGGCCACATGTTCGCGCTTCCAGCTGGGCTTGGCCAGCTCTGCCCGCAGCACTTCGGCCACATTGGTTTTGACCACAATTTGGGTGTCGAAGTCCTGGCCTGAGTCTAAATCCAAATATTCATGCGTTTTTCTCGCGAAGCAATTATGGCTGATCACCCCATTTGCGATGAAGTCCCCTGTACCGGTCGTGATATCAATCATTGATTGCTCCATGCCGAGATCTTCGACGCTAACCACTCTGAGCTTGCTTGAAGTCTTAACTGCCCTGCCCAGAATAGAGAGCTTCCTAATGATGGCCGGTTTTACTAGGTGGAAGAACCGCCTATATGCAGCTGCTCCCCCGGTGAGCCGTATAGTGGCTACCCCGCGTGCATTCGCCCGTTCTCGAACAAAAGGCATTTGAAAGTTCTCTAGGCCAGCTTCAATATGCTGCAGAATACTCTCATCCGAGTTAGATATTCGTAGAGCACTGCCGGAGAACGAGCCTTCGGCATCAAATATGCCGGCAAGGAACCCTTGCTCCCACTCATCAGTCGGCACTGTGGGCCAGGAAATGAGCTTCTGAATCTGCTGATAGTGAGCGCGCTTCGACGTGACGATCATATTCATGGGCTTTCGCGAGGAAGAGCCCGTCGAGAACGGCTTCAGCGAAGTGTCGATTCCTTCTCGCGCGAGATACTCCTGACTTCGCGCCAGGGCGTCCATATCAGCAAGAGCCAATCGAAAAATGGTGACGCGATAGGGTTTGCCGTTGCTCTTCCTGGTATAGGTCTTATCGACCATCATCCCGTCGCCACGAATCATACCCGCGAGATAACCAGCGCGATAATACGAGTTGGCAAGCGGTTCACGATAGGCACTCGCGGCACTTCCCAGCCCAAAACCCATCATGGAGTTGTTAGTGGTGAGATACGGCCGCTGACCTTGTCCCGTGGCCAACGGCGCCACGTACTTCCACCCACGTTCTGTAAGGAACCGGTGATCTGCACTTGCCACGAGTTCAGTTCCGTCTTCAAGAGTGACACGATAAGCCCGCTTGCGAGTTCGCCACACCGCACCCACCTCCGCCTCGACGTAATAGCGGTATCTGCCCTTCAGCCGACTCCCAACCACCCGCTCTCCCACTCGAATGTCATCAAGTCTCTTCTGCCGCCCATTCGACATCAGGATCAGAGTCTCCGGGCTCAGGCAGTAGCGGCACTGATGGAGACAGCCACGGGTGGGGTTGACGGTCCAGGAAAACGGCATATTGGACTGCCCCGGAACTTTATTCAAGGCAGTCTTCGCGGCCACTTCATGGAAGGTCACGCCCTCGAACTCCGGAGTGCGCACCGAACGCACCAAGCCCTTCATGGGCAGCAGAGCCGGGCCCGCGGCGTCGTCGATCTTCTGACCTTCCCAGCGCATACGCCAATTCGAACACATTTACTAATGGAGATCAAGAGATATGATCGACCACGACACCGTAAGCATCCCCTAGGACATACCCACAAGTACTCCTAGGGGCTGACCCGAAGCCGCAGTGGATCCACCGGCTGAACGCAGATTGAGGAGAGATATGGCTGAGAACAAGCCTCAGGAGTGGGAGCGGCAGCTGCTGCAGCAGGGCACCGTGGAGATCGGGCTGAGCCCAAAAAAACGCGTAGTCGCGGTGGTTGCCGGAGTGCTGTTCGTTCTGGTCGGGCTGCTGCTGATCATCATCCCACTGATGGCTGAAGGCATGGATCTGGCCCCACGCATTGTGCTGCCTGTGACCGGCGCGCTCCTGCTTCTGCTCGCACCTTTGGGCTTCTCCCAGCTGACCGGTGTCTGGAACATTGTGGTGACCTGGCAGGACATCGGCTACCGCAATGCCCGGGTGCCTTGGTCAGAGGTGGAGGTGGTCGGGGAGATCACCCAGCGCGTCCGTGGGGCCCAGCAAGACCACGGGGTCATCGTCTTCACCCCGCGCGGCCACGACATGCTGGTCAGTCAGATGGGCGGCATAGGGGCCTGGCTGCAGAACCTCAACGCCAAACTTCTCAAAGTGCCCGCGCTCAGTCCGGCGAAGCTCCTTGATGGATCTCAGGCAGAGAAGATTGGCTGGCTGGCCTCAGTGCATATGCGCATTCTCGAGGCCCAACGGCCTGCCCGACACCCCAACCCGTACTCTGACCAACACCCCGACCAGCACCCCAACCAGCAGCCACCTGCTCCCGGCACCGTACCGCCGCAGCCGTACTAGAGAAGAACGACGACGCCACCATAAGCCGTGGCCGCCGCCAGCAGGCTGCCTGCGCCGCCCAGCAGCAGCGCCGGCATACCGGTCACTGCCAGCTCACGCAGGTTCACCTGGGAGCCGATACCCACCATCGCGATGGTGATCAGCAGCTCAGTGGTGCCGGTGAGCAGCTGCTGCTGGCCTGCCGGGACTCCGATAGTGGAGCTGAACAGCACCGCGGCCAGGAATCCGATCACAAACCAGGGCAGCAGCGGGGGCCGCTTTCCCTGAGTTGAGGTGCCATCCGACTCTGCGCCGCGGGCGCCGATGCGCAGGGTCACCACCACAGGGGCCAGCAGCAGCACCCGGGCGAGCTTGACCATAGTGGCCACAGCCAGGGCGGTGGCTCCGACCATTCCGCCGGCGGCCACCACTTGACCCACTTCATGCACGCTGGCACCGATCCAGACTCCCCCGGCGTGCTCCCCCAGGCCCAGCATTGGGATCAGGGCCGGCAGGGCGAGCATAGCCACAGTGCCCCAGAGGGTGACTACTGCCAGCGCAGTGGCTGTGGGCCCACCCAGAGGGCGGTTCTGCTGATCCCGGCCGTCCCCGCGGTCCAGCACAGCGGAGGCTGCCGCCACCGCGGAGGCACCACAGATCGCGGTACCGGTGGCCAGCAGTGAGGCGGTGGTGCGGTCAGTGCGGAACACCGGGCCCAGCAGCCTGATCCCGGCGAAGGTGACGGTGACGGTGACCAGGACGATCACCAGGACCTCCCAGCCCAGGCCCAGGATGTCGCTGAAAGCCAGCCGCAGGCCCAGCAGCACAATTCCCAGCCGCAGCGGGAACTTGGCGGCCCATTTGAAACCGGCCTCGGCCCAGCTGGGGACCAGTCCCGCAGTGCGCAGGATGATGCCGATCAGCACCGCGATCAGTAGGGATGAGACCGGGATCCACTCATCCAGGAAGTAGTGGGCCACTGCCGCGCCCACGAAGGCGAGAATCGCCCCGGGATAGATCTGCTCAGCACGCTGGGCCCAGCTCTCAGGATCGAATCTTGCCACCGGGACAGTCTAGTCGTCTGGGCCGCCATTAGACTGTTCCGGTGCCTGATTCCGATACCGCCCCGGCTTCCGCTGCCCGCCCCTTCTCCTTCGCCGTCCATGACCGGATCGAGGGCGGGTTGGGCCGCACCGGCACCATCACTACCCCGCATGGTCAGATCCAGACCCCGGCGTTCATTCCGGTAGCCACCAAGGCCACAGTCAAAGCGGTGCGCCCCGAGGAGATGTCCGAACTCGGGGCCCAGGCGGTGCTGGCCAATGCCTACCATCTGAACCTGCAGCCGGGCACCGATGTGCTCGATGCCGCCGGCGGGCTGGGGAAGTTCATGAACTGGCCTGGGCCCACCTTTACCGATTCCGGAGGCTTCCAAGTGATGAGCCTGGGGGTCGGCTTCAAGAAGACCATCTCGATGGATGCCGCACGGGTGGCCGATGACCAGGCGATGGCCGCTGAGCATGAGCGCCGGGCCTTTGTGGACGAGGACGGGGTGACGTTCAAATCGCATATCGACGGCACCGAGCACCGGTTCACCCCGGAGATCTCCATGCGGCTGCAGCACGAGATCGGTGCCGATATCATCTTCGCCTTCGATGAGCTGACCACCCTGTTCAACACCCGCAGCTACCAGGAGGAGTCCCTGGAGCGCACCCGCCGCTGGGCGCAGCGGTGCCTGGCAGCCCATGCCCAGCTGACTGCTGACCGCAGCACTAAGCCCTACCAGGCGCTCTTCGGAGTGCTGCAGGGGGCCCAATATGAGGATCTGCGCCGCAAGGCCGCCCAGGACTTGGGCGCCATGGAGATCGAAGGGCAGGTCTTCGACGGCTTCGGCATCGGCGGGGCCCTGGAGAAGGAGAACCTGGGCACCATTGTCGGCTGGGTCTGCCAGGAGCTGCCCGAGAACAAGCCGCGGCACCTGCTGGGGATCTCCGAGCCGGAGGATTTCTTCACCGCCATTGAGAACGGGGCAGACACGTTCGACTGCGTACAGCCGTCACGAGTGGCACGCAACGGGCGGGTCTACACCCCGCAGGGCTACTTCAACATTCCGCAGGCCAAATACCGGCGGGACTTCACCCCGGTACAGGACGACTGCGGCTGCTATACCTGCGCCAACTACTCCAAGGCCTATCTGCACCACCTGTTCAAGGCCAAGGAGATGCTGGTGCACACGTTGATGACCATTCACAACGAGTACTTCACGGTGAAGCTGGTCGATGACATCCGGGCTGCGATCTCCGCCGGAGAGTTCTTCGCCTTCCGCGATGAGACCCTGGGCCGGTACCAGGGACGCATCTGAACAACCCCACCAGCCAACGACGACGCCGCCCCTCCCCCCGGCTGCCCCTAACTTCAGGCACTGACCGGGGTCAGTGGGTCACCGGGGTCAGGGGGTCCTCACCGTTGAGCACTGCGCTGGCGTTGCGGAAGGCCAGTGCGGCCATGTCATAGCGGGTCTTATCGCCGGCGGAACCGATATGGTGCAGCAGCACCACCTGCTCCATGGCCCGCAACCGCGGGTTGGTCTGCGGCTCGAACTCATGGACGTCCAAACCTGCACCGGCTAGATGACCGGAGTCCAGGGCATCTGCCAGGGCCTGTTCATCCACCAGAGGTCCGCGGCCGGTGTTGATCAGATAGCTGCCGGGCTTCATCGCCGCCAGCGTGTACTGATTGATCAGGTGGCGGGTCTCCGGCTTCAGCGGGCAGTGCAGGCTGAGCACATCGGAGGTGGCAAGCAGCTCTGGCAGCTCGGCGGGGCGCACCCCCAGGGCCGCGGCGTCGTCGTCATGGGCCCTGCGCCCGGTGGCGATGATCTCCATGCCGAAGCTGGCCGCGCGTTTGGCCACTGCCATGCCGATCCGCCCCAGGCCCACTATGCCCAGCCTGGCTCCGGCAGAGATCTGCAGGCCCACATAGTCCTGCGGACCCCAGATCCAGGGCTCCCCGGTGCGGATCTTCCGATCGGACTCCACCACCCGCCTGGTGGTGGCCAGAATCAGCGCCAGGGTCAGGTCGGCCACCGCGTCATCGAGCACCCCAGGGGTGTTGGTCACGGTGACTCCGCGCTCCTGCGCGGCGGCCACGTCAATGTTGTCGTAGCCTACGCCGACATTGGCCACCACCTTCAGCTGGTCTCCGGCGGCATCTAGCAGCTGCGCATCAATCCGGTCGGTGACCAGGCTGAGGATCGCCTCCGCCCCACGGACCCCCTCCAGGAACTCCTCGCGGCTGGGCGGGTCTGAGGAGGTCGAGCCGATCCTCAGCTCCCGGCCCAACTGCGCGGAGAACTCCTCGGCTGCGCTGCCGACTGACCGTGAGAGATACACATGCCCCATGGGTCTCACATTACAGCCAGCACCCCCTTCAGGTTGACGTGACCACAAGGCCAGGTACATAGTGTCATCCGAACCAGAAGCCCATTCCGGGCGCTCCACTTCCAGAGGACGGTGCCATGACAGAGGACCCGCCGGTGCAGCATATGGTGCTGGCCGTCTCCACGGTGATCTTCTCGCTGCGCCCCCATCCCGATACCGGTGAGCTCACACTCTGGCTGCCGCTGGTGCGCCGAATCCGTGAGCCGTTCAAAAACCGGTGGGCGCTGCCGGGCGGGCCGCTGCAGGACTCCCAGGATCTGGGCGAGGCGGCCAGGACTGCGATGCGCCGGACCACCGGGCTGCAGCCGCGGCACCTGGAGCAGCTCTACGCCTTTGGTGATGTGGACCGCTCCCCCGATGCTCCCGAACGGGTGGTTTCGATCGTCTACTGGGCCCTGGTGCGCCAGGACGAGGACGCCCACGCGGTGGACGCTGAGAATGTGGCCTGGCATCCGGTGGATGAGGTGCCCGGCCCGCTGGCATTTGACCATGACCTGATTGTCCGCTACGCGGTGGACCGGCTGCGCGCCAAGGTCACCTACTCCCCCATCGCCCACGCCTTCCTGCCGGCGGAGTTCGCGCTGGCTGAGCTGCGCCGGGTCTACGAGGCGGTGCTGAACCGGGCACTGGACCCCTCCAACTTCCGCCGCCAGATTCTGTCCCAGGGCACAGTGGAAGACACCGGCCGGCGGATGACCGGCACTGCCCACCGCCCACCCCGGCTCTACCGTTCCGCACCACAGAGCAGCCGCTATTCACTCACAATTGAGGAGAGTCCATGACCCTGTCCGTCAATGAACGCATCCAGCTGACCCCCAAGGACTCCTGCAACTCCGAGTTGGCCGCCGGGCCCTGGGCGTTCGATGCGATGCCTGGCTACGGTCCCGGCTCCTCAGAGGCTGACCCGGTGCCTGAGCCCACTGCCCACCCGGGCCAGTTGCCGGTGGCCTATCAGCAGATGGAACAGGATGAGCTGCACCGGCGGATCCGGGCCGCCAAGGCTGCTCTGGGTGATGAGCTGGTGATTCTGGGTCACTTCTACCAGCGCGATGAGGTGGTCCAGTATGCAGATTTTCTGGGCGACTCCTTCCAGCTGGCCAAGGCCGCACTGACCAGGCCGGAGGCTCAGAGCATTGTGTTCTGCGGGGTGCACTTCATGGCGGAGACCGCCGATATCCTCTCCCGGGATGACCAGCAGGTGATCCTGCCGAATCTGGCCGCCGGCTGCTCCATGGCCGATATGGCTGATGAGGACTCAGTGGAGGCAGCCTGGGAGGAGATCTGCGAGGTCTATGGGGTGGACCCGCAGAATGTGCAGCCCGATGCCGAGGGCAAGCTGCCGGTGCTGCCGGTGACCTATATGAACTCCTCGGCGGCGCTAAAAGCCTTCTGCGGCCGCCACGGCGGGATCGTCTGCACCTCATCCAATGCCGAGACGGTGCTGGAGTGGGCCTTTGAGCGGGCCCACCGGGTGCTGTTCTTCCCGGACCAGCACCTTGGCCGCAATACCGCCAAGGCCATGGGAGTGCCGCTGGAGCAGATGCCGATGTGGAACCCGCGCCGGCCCTTGGGCGGGAACACCGAGCAGGCGCTGGTCGAGGCCAAGGTGCTGCTCTGGCACGGGTTCTGCTCTGTGCACCGGCGGTTCACTGTGGCCCAGATTGAACAGGCCCGCACTGAGCACCCGGGCTGCAAAGTGATTGTGCACCCGGAGTGCCCAATGCCGGTGGTGGACGCCGCCGACGCCGCCGGCTCCACTGATGCAATCAGAAAATATGTGGCTGCCAGCTCACCCGGGGACGTGATCGCCGTGGGTACTGAGATCAACCTGGTCAACCGGCTGGCTGCCGAATACCCAGACCGCACCATCTTCTGCTTGGACCCGGTGATCTGCCCCTGCTCCACGATGTACCGGATTCACCCCGGCTACCTGGCCTGGGTGCTGGATGAGCTGGTGGCGGGCCGGGCTCCGAATCAGATCACGGTCAGTGCCGATGTCGCTGAACCGGCGCGGGTGGCGCTGGACCGGATGCTGGCGGCTGTGCCCAAATGAGCCAGGCAGAATTCTCCCAGGCGCCTGCTGCGGTGGCATCCGTTCCTCCGCTTGCGGCGGCGCATATTGATCAGGTGATCGGCACCGCCTTGGCGGAGGATGTTCCGTTCGGGGATCTGACCACCGAGGCCTTTGTCCCGGCCTCAGCACAGGCTGAAGCCGTGCTGACCGCCCGTGAACCCGGGGTGTTCTCCGGTGGGGAGGTCTTTGCCCGGGCCATGCGCACTTTGGATGCCGTCGTCGTCGTAGATCTTGAGGTTGCCGAGGGTGCCCGGTTCCGTGCCGGGGAGCAGCTGGCCAGAGTCAGCGGGCCGGCCCGGGCGATTCTGACCTGCGAGCGCATCGCGCTGAACCTGGTGCAGCGGATGTCTGGGATTGCTGCGCTGACCGCACAGTATGTGGCCGCGGTGGAAGGCAGCGGGGTGCGGATCACTGATACCCGCAAGACCACCCCCGGGCTGCGGGTGCTGGAGCGTTATGCGGTGCGCTGCGGCGGCGGGCATAACCACCGGTTCAGCCTTTCGGATGCAGTGATGGCCAAGGACAATCATCTGGCTGCGGTGAGCGCTGCCGGGGTTGAGCTGGCTCAGGCAATCCGCTCCGCCCGGGCCCGGCTGCCGCATACTGCTCATATTGAGGTGGAGGTGGACCGGCTGGACCAGATTCCTGCCGCTATGGAGGGCGGGGCGGACACCATCATGTTGGATAATTTCAGCCTCAGTGATCTGCGCCGCGGGGTGGAGCTGATCGCCGGCCGGGCTCTGGTGGAGGCCTCCGGCGGGGTCACCTTGGATACGGTGGCGGCGATCGCAGAGACCGGTGTGGATGTGATCAGCGTGGGTTCGCTTACGCACAGCGCCCGGGGGCTGGACCTGGGGCTGGACTTCCGGGTGAGCCAGTGATCTATCTGGATGAGGCCGCCTCGGCCCCGCCCAAGCGTGAGGTGCTGGAGGCGATGTGGCCGCATCTGACCAGCGGTTTTGCCAATCCGGCCAGCCGGCACGACCCCGGGTTGGCCGCTGAGCGTGCGCTGGAGGATGCCCGGCGGCAGGTGGCGGCCCACCTGGGGGCCCGCCCGGCAGAGATTATCTTCACCTCCGGGGGTACGGAGTCAGACAATGCCGCGGTGAAGGGGATTGCCTTGGCCGCGCCCCGGGGCCGCCATGTGCTGGTCTCCGCGGTGGAACATCCTGCGGTGCTGGAGTCGGCGGAATGGCTCGGCCGGATGGGGTTTCAGGTCCAGCAGATCCCGGTGGATACCGCTGGTGTGGTCACCCCGGAGGCGCTGGCCGGGCTCCTGCGCCCGGATACCACGCTGGTCAGTGTCCAGGCTGCCAATGGTGAGGTAGGGACAGTGCAGGACATCGCCTCGCTGAGCGCGGTGGCGGCCCAGCATGGTGTGCCCTTCCACACCGATGCCGTGCAGGCGGCTGGTGCGATGCCGCTGGATGTGGATGAGCTGGGTGTGCAGGCGCTGAGCCTGGCCGGGCATAAGCTCGGCACCCCCAAGGGGGTTGGGGCGCTTTACCTGCGCCGGCGGACTCCCTTCGAGCCCCTGATCCATGGTGGCGGTCAGCAGCGGGGGCAGCGCTCAGGTACCGAGAATGTGGCTGCCGCGGTGGGGATGGCGATGGCGCTGGAGTTGGCTGTTAGTCGTGACGTTGAGGCCTGGCGGCGCAGTTCTGAGCAGTTTGTCTCCGCAGTGGAGGAGGCTGTTCCCGGAGCCCGGCTGACCGGGCACCGTACTCAACGCCTGCCGGGGCATGCCTCCTTTGTGCTGCGGGGCCGCAGCGGGGAATCGGTGCTGCTGGATCTGCAGGAGCAGGGGGTGTGCTGCTCCTCGGGTTCGGCCTGTGCGGCCGGTAGCAGTGAGCCGAGCCCCGTACTGACGGCGATGGGCTATTCCGCTGACCAGGCGCAGGCTGCGCTGCGCTTCACCTTCGGGGCTGAGACGCCGGAGGATCATTTGCACCGGGCCGTGGCTGCCCTGCGGAACAGCGCTCCGGCCTGATCAGGGGCCGGCGGATTAATACTGCAGTTGGCTGTTCGCGCCCCGTAGGCCGTGATAAGAGCAGTTCGCAATAATCGGTCCTGGGTTATAGCTCACGGGTCAAGTCCCGTGTAGTGGTGTAACTGGCTCTCCGAGTTGCTGGGTGATTATGCGGCTTCG
>NZ_WRPM01000015.1 GCF_009758175.1 Nesterenkonia alkaliphila | reverse complement strand
GTTGCCGGTCTTCTCCTCCGGCTGTGCCTGGTCCCGGGGCTCGGTGCTGGTGCTGTCCTGACCAGCAGGTGGGGCGGCGTCGTGCCCTGCCTCCCCGGCGAACCGAACGATGGGGGTGCCCACCTGGACTGTCTCCCCGGGTTCGGCCAGCAGCGCCTCAATGACCCCGGCCTGCGGGCTGGGCAGCTCGACCAGGGATTTGGCGGTCTCGATCTCCACCAGCACCTGGTTGACGGTGACGGTTTCGCCCGGGGCGACCTTCCATTCGGCGATATCGGCCTCGGTGAGTCCCTCACCCACATCGGGGAGCCGGAACTCGGTGGCCTGTGCTGCGGTGCTCAATGTGTCATCACGTCCTCCACTGCGTCCAGCAGCCGGTCCAGATCCGGCAGGTAGTGCTCCTCCATGCGCGAGGGCGGGTAGGGCAGGTGGAAGCCGCCCACCCGGGCGATGGGTGCCTCGAGGTGGTAGAAGGCCCGTTCCACCATGCGGGCAGAGAGTTCAGCCCCCATCCCGAGGAAGGTCGGGGCCTCGTGGCCGATCACCAGCCGGCCGGTACGTTTCACGGATTCCTCCAGCAGATCCAGGCCGAGGGGGTTCAGTGATAGCAGGTCCACCAGCTCCACCGAGATGCCCAGCTCTGCCGCCTGGGTGACCACTGTCTGGGCCACCGGGGTCAGCGGACCGTAGGTGACCAGGGTGACGTCGGTTCCCTCGGCGAGGATCCGCGCTGCGCCCAGGGGTTCAGCGGCCTCAGTGTCCACCTCCCCGCGCATCCAGTAGCGGCGTTTGGGCTCGAAGACGATCACCGGGTCATCGGATCTGATTGCTTCCTGCATCACCCAGTAGGCGCTGTGCGGGTCTGAGGCTGTCATCAGGCGCAGCCCAGCATGGTGGCCAAAGACCGCCTCCGGGCTCTCCGAGTGGTGTTCGGGTGAGCCGATCCCTCCGCCGTAGGGGATGCGGATGGTCACCGGAAGCGGCTGCGTTCCGCCGGTGCGGGAGTGGAGTTTTGCCAGCTGGGTGACGATCTGGTCGTATGCGGGGTAGACGAACGCATCGAACTGGATCTCCACCACCGGGCGGTAGCCGCTGACCGCCAGGCCGATGGCGGTGCCCACGATGCCGGACTCTGCCAAGGGTGTGTCGATGACCCGGTGCTCGCCGAAGTCCTTCTGCAGGCCTTCGGTGATCCGGAAGACTCCGCCGAGCTTGCCGATGTCCTCACCCATCAGCAGCACCTGGGAGTCGCGCTCCATACTGGCCCGCAGACTGGCGTTCAGTGCTGCGGCCATAGTCATAGTGGTTGCTTCAGCGCTCATCGGTCCGCCTCCTCGTCCAGGGCGGCAAGATAAGCCAAGTAGCTCTCCTTCTCCTCCTCCACCAGGGGGTGGGGCTCGCGGTAGGCGTGGGAGAACATCTCCTCCGGGGCGGGGTCGGGCATCGCTTTGCAGGCCTCACGCACCTCGGCGGCGAACTGCTCACCGCGCTCTTCGAGCTCAGTCTCGTACGCCTCGTCGATGATGCCCTCCCGGTGGAGGTAGCGCTGCATGCGCAGGATGGGGTCGCGGCGCTCCCAGGCCTCCACCTCGGCCCCGGAGCGGTATTTGGTGGGGTCGTCTGCGGTGGTGTGCGGCCCGCGCCGGTAGGTGTAGGCCTCGATGAAGAAGGGGCCGGCTGCGCTGCGCACCCGGTCCAGGGCCTGCTGCGCCACCGCCCAGCAGGCCAGCACATCGTTGCCGTCAACCCGCACGCCGGGCACCCCGAAGCCTTCGCCGCGCCGGTAGAGATCGGCGGAGGTCTGGGTGTGCACCGGCTCGGAGATCGCCCACTGGTTGTTCTGGCAGTAGAAGAGCACCGGTGCGTTATAGGCTCCGGCGAAGGTCAGCGCTTCGGAGACATCGCCCTGGGAGGTGGCGCCGTCGCCGAAGCAGGTGACAGTGGCGACATCGCGCTCAGGGTTCTGGTTGCCGACTCTTCCCTGCAGGTTCATGCCCATGGCGTAGCCGGTGGCGTGCAGGGTCTGGGTGCCGATCACGATGGCGTAGGTGTGGAAACGGTGCTTCTGCGGGTCCCATCCGCCGTGACTGGTGCCGCGGAAGACCCCGAGCAGGTCTGCCGGCTGCAGCCCCCGGGCAAAGGCCACTCCGTGCTCACGGTAGGAGGCAAAGACGAAGTCCTGCGGCCGCAGGGCCTGGCCGAGTCCGATCTGTGCGGCCTCCTGCCCCAGGCTGGGCGGCCAAAGTCCCAGCTCACCCTGGCGCTGCAGGGCGGTGGCCTGGGTGTCGAAGCGGCGCAGTAGCACCATGTCCTCGTACATGCGCCTCATATCATCGGCACTGAGGGTGCTCAGGGCGTCCTCGTACTCCGGGCAGGGGGTGCGATTGCCCTCGGCGTCCAGCGCCTGCACCATCTCGGTCTCTGTGCTGACCGTCTGTGTCATGGAATCTCCGTTGATCGGCCGCTGACTGCCAGAGGGCAGCCATTACCTAACACGCATTATGATCACCGTCACATGCCGATTCAGGCAATAGTGTGCAGCCGAATTGAACAGAATGGTGAAGGAGGCCCCAGGGCAGTGCATTAGAGTGAGCACTATGACTACTAAAGTGACGCAGGGCACACTTCTAGACGCTACGGATAAGCAGATCCTGCGTGCCCTGGATGATGACCCGCGGGCCACGATTGCTTTTCTGGCCCAGTCGCTGGGCCTGGCACGCGGCACAGTACATGCCAGGCTGCGGAAGCTCTACGGACCGGACGGGCTGGCGGCGGAGACCATCAAGGTGCCGCCGGGGGCGGTGGGCAGACCGCTGCGGGCGATCATCACCGCCCAGGTAGAGCAGGCTCAGTTCGAGGAGTTGGTGAAAGATGTCTCCGAGATCGAGGAGGTGGTGGAGTGCCTGGGCGTCTCCGGCAACCACGATCTGCACATCGAGGTGGTGGCCGCAGACGCCGAAGACATCTACCGGGTGACTCAGCGGCTGATGATGTGCCGCGGAGTCACCCGGACCTCAACGATGATCGTGCTGCGTGAGGTCATCCCGCGTCGGATGTCACAGCTGCTTCGCTGAGTGGCTGCTGGATTAGCGGGCGGCGAAGACTGCGCTGATGGCTGGGGCGACGTCGCGGTAGGTATGGATGGTGCGGAAGATTCCCAGGCCTTTCGCGGCAAGTTCACGGCCAAGTTCGATGTCCTTCTCGCCGGATGAATCCAGCAAGACGTCGAGCCTTGGCAGCTGGGCCGCGAGCGGTCGTGGGTCCGGGCCCGCGTTGTGCACACAGTCCGAAAGCAGGATGACCCTGGTGTCGCGGACTGGAACCTGGCTGAGCTGCTTGGCTGCCAGTTGCAAGGGGAAAGCAACATTGGTCAGCCCTTTGGCTGGCAGTCGCAACAGATTGTCGAGGAGTTCAGCCGAACGGACTGACTGGCCAGGCTCCAACAGCACGGCGGCATCGGACCAGAAGGCGATGACGCCGAGGTTGTCGCGAGCGAGTTCTCCGGCCAACGCACCGACTGCGGCTGCGGCGGTGCGGACGCGCTCTCCACGCATCGAACCGGAGACATCGACCAACAACACCACGGAACGGGTAGTCCGCGTTCGGTCCCGGACGATGATGTCCTCGTCTTCCGGAACAGGCCGTTCGGTGAGCATCTCGAGTGTTCGGTCGAGGTCGATATCGTCGCTGCCACCGCGGTACGGAAGGCTGCCGAGCTCCCCAGCACCTCGGACCGCGGTCGCTTCAAGCCGCGGACGGGGCACGGAGAGTCGGGCCGCGATCTGCTGAGCTCGTGCTCGCACTATGGGGTCAAGCTCAGATGTCTCTCCTACGAGATCTACCAGTTCACCCTGTTCGTTGGTGAATCCCGTGCCGTTGGAACCTGGCTTGTTCGGTTTGCCACCTGCTGTACGTCCTGCTGAGGATGCTTGCAGGATGAGGCCACCGGCGCCGCCTGACACTTCGAATAGGGTGGGCGGGGCGTCCAGTTGTTTGGGCTTCCGGTGCAGGGGGCGAGCTTTGCGGGTCTTTCGTGATTCCCGCTGCAGAGGCGAGTCGGCCTCGATCTCTTTTCAACCGGGTGCCGCAGCTCGGGGCTCTAGAATGAATCGGTCTTCCCAGATTTCGCGCAGTACGTGTTCCGGGACCAGTTCTGATGCCTCGTCCACGTGGATTCGCCCGGAGAGTGCGACGATCATGGCGTCGAACACCAGACCGCTGTATGCATCACCCTCCGGGGAAGACACATCACGGAGCTCGGCCAGCTGGCGGGCGACCAGCGTGAGGTCAATGGCGCCTCGCACACTGGAGCCCTGGTACACTTCAGGGTGCCTTCGGGTCGCACGCGTCACTGCGACTGAATCGCTGATCAGCTGTTCCCCGAGTTGACCAGAGGCGTTGGTGCGCAGTGCGACGATCCGCTCTTCGGCGTCCGCGTCTTGGTAATCGACGGCCAGACGGTTGAGCCGGTCGTGGACACTGTTGGAGAGACGGGTGGTTCCCACGTTGTCGTAGGGGTTCATCGAGGCGATAACCCTGAACGTGGGTAAGGCGTTGATCTTTCCGACACGAGGCACCGAGATCGCCCGGTCAGCCATTGCTGTCAGCAACGTATTCAATGTGTCTTCGGGTGCTCGGTTGAACTCCTCAATGTATAGGAATCCGCCCTGCTGCATTGCATCGACCAGTGGGCCTGCCACAAAGTTGTCCTCACTGTAGTCCTCTTTGAGCACGCGGGAAGGGTTGTGGTGGCCGACGAGCTTGGCAGGCGTGAGGTCGGCGTTACCCTCCACAAAGAGCAGCGGGATCCCCCACTCCTGGGTGATAGCTGTTAAGAGGGTGGTTTTACTGGTGCCCGGCGGTCCCTCCAGCAGCATGTCCCGCCCAGCGGCAACGGCAGCGAGCGTCAGCTCAAGTTCACGCTCACGGCCCACCACCTTCTGCGCGATCCGCTGCCGATGCTCCCCCACACTCCTCAACACACCATTGCTCACGTCAGCTGTCATTTGATAGTCACACCAGCGTCCACGGGGAGTGTGACGCCCGTGACGTAACGGCCTTCATCAGAGGACAACCACACGAGCGCGTTGGAGATATCTATGGCCTCCACCCACGGGATCGGCAAGGCGTTCATCTGTAGTCCGACTTCTCCGAGATTCTCCCGCGTGGGGTTATCGAGGTCTGGTCTGAAAAGTTGATACATGGAGTCATGCATGATCATCGGAGTGTCAACCATCGTCGGGTGAAGGCTGTTGACTCTGATCTTCTCAGGTGCCAGCTCAAGTGCCAGGGTTCGCATGAGCCCGACAACTCCGTGCTTGGCTGCAACGTAATGGGCGATATTCTCGTTGGCTTGCAGGCCTGCCCCAGAGCTAGTCAGAACTATAGATCCACCATTGCCGGCAGCTTTCATATGGGGGATGGCAGCTTTGCATGTGCGCCACACTCCGGTCAGATTTATCTCCTGCATGTCGACAAAATCTTCGTCGGGAATCTCATGGGCACGGTTCGGAGTGCCCAGGATGCCGGCGTTGCCAGCGACAATGTCAAGCCTGCCGCCCAGTTCCGCAACACCCATGTCAACGACTCTTTTGATTTGGTCGAGGTCTCTTACGTCGGCTTTTTCGGCGACGATTCTCCGGTCGAGGCCCTCGACCTGGCGAATGGTCTCCTGCAGGTCTGCCTCTGTGGCTCCAGGCGCGGAATCCGTTGAGACGCCTTCACAAATATCAAAGGCGATGATGTCTGCACCTTCTTCTGCCAGGCGTACCGCATGCGAGCGCCCTTGCCCACGAGCAGCGCCAGATATCAGCGCGACTTTTCCTTCCAAACGTGCCATCTTGCTTTTCCTTTCGAGGAGTTCGTACGGAGCCTTACTTGAGGAAGTTCCCACCATCGACCGGGAGCGTCACGCCCGTAATGTAGCGACCTTCCTCAGATGACAGGAACAGCAACGCATTAGAAATATCCACTGCTTCCACCCAAGGGATGGGGAGCGCAATCACGGACTGGGAAGCCTCAGCGAACTCCTCTTTGGTGGCGTTCTCTTTACCGGTGAAGAGGTTGTAGATCCTCTGGTGCTGGATCATGTCAGTGTCAACTTGGGTAGGATGAATGCTGTTGACTCGAATCATGTCTGGTGCCAGTTCTAGAGCCAGCGTGCGCATCAGCCCTACTACTGCGTGCTTAGCTGCCACGTAGTGGGACATGTTGTAGTAGCCTCGAATTCCAGCCTCAGAGCTGGTGATTACTATTGAGCCGCCGCCTCCAGACTCCTTGATGTGTGGAATGGCTGCTTTACATGTACGCCATACACCATTCAGATTTACCTCCTGCATGATGACGAACTCATCGTCTGGAATGTCCTCGGCCACGTTAGGGCTTCCCGCAATCCCAGCATTGGCGGAGACTATGTCTAGTCGTCCAAGTTCTGAGACCCCTTGGTCGACTACAGACTTGACCTGCTCATAGTTCCGAACATCAGCCACACCCGAGACGATTCTGCGGTCAAGCGCCTCTACTTGACGCACAGTCTCCGCAAGGTCCTCTTCAGTCGCGGGCGGTGCGGAGTTACTGGGCACCGCCTCGCAGACGTCGAATGCAATGATGTCTGCACCCTCTTCAGCTAAACGGATCGCGTGTGAGCGTCCTTGCCCACGTGCGGCGCCGGAAATCAGCGCCACCTTTCCTTCCACTCGTCCCATTGGGACCTCCTTGATCTTTGAATTTGATGAAGGCTTCGGAAATCAGTAACTCGTCATGCCGCCGTCTACCGCCAGGGTGTGGCCAGTGACCCAGGTCGATTCATCGGAAGCAAGGTAGAGAACGGCATTCGAGATCTCTCGCGGCGGCATCGAACCAGGGAACCACTGCGTGAACATGCCCATTAGATCCGGATTCTCCTTGCTGAACCCGTCAAAGAGCTCCATTGCTCCAGTAGCCATATCTGTATCGACACCACCAGGGTGAACGCTGTTTACGCGCACCTTGTCCTTTGCTAGCTCCATCGCGAACGATTTGGCCAGTGCCGTGACACCGAACTTCGCAGCGTTGTAGGGCACATGGAATGGCACCGGTTTTATCCCGGCGGCCGAACTTGTCAGAATGATCGATCCCCCACCACCGGAGACCAGATGCCCCACCGCGGACATGATGGTGTTCCAGACTCCGGTGAGGTTGATGTCGATGGTGTCCTGAAAAATCTCTGGAGTGATATCACGCCAAATGGCCGGAATGTCGATGCCGGCATTCCCGACAATCACGTCCAATCGCCCCAACTCGGCGACCCCTTTGTCAACCACTGACTTGAGGTCTGAAAGACTCCGGACATCAGCCTTCTCAGCAACGATCCTTCGATCCAGCGCCTCGACCTGCCGGACGGTTTCCGCGAGGTCATCTTCAGTAGCGCCCGGGTAGGGCGTACCAGGAACGGCTTCACAGATGTCCACCGCGACGATGTCAGCGCCCTCCTCTGCCAACCGCAGGGCATGAGAGCGTCCTTGCCCTCTGGCCGCCCCGGTAATGAATGCCACTTTTCCTTCTACACGTCCCATGACAAGGTCCTTTCGATGCGAGGGGAATATTGGCGCAACAGTCGCGCAGGCGATATTGTGATGTTCGCCACATTAGTGGCACTGAGTGCCGTTGTCCAGAGATTTTTGAAACTTTATCGAAATGTTTCAGTCGATCATTCGATAAATAAAATGACCCTCTACCCGAGAGCGTTTCACTCTCAGGTGAGGGTCTTTCTCCGAGAATCTTAGGCTAAGTCTGCGCCATCACCTCATCGGCAGGGCTGACCATCTTCGAATCACAGAGCACCCGGATCGCAGTCAGGTACTGCTCCACGGAGTCTTCCTCAACCCCCGCGGCCAGCACTGCAACCCACGCACTGGGCTGGGACCCCAACGATTCGACAATCCGCAGCAGTGTCTTGTCCTTCAAGAAGGACAACTTTCGCGTACCAAAGTGATAGAGCAGCGCACCAAAAGGCTCCGGCCGCACTGCGACCTGCTCACTGAGCCGATAGGGCTGATCTGGATCGAAGGACATATCTGCCGATCAGTAGACTCCACACATGCCATCGATGGAGACCTCCTCCACCAAGGCATCCTCCTGAACACCGGCATCCACGGTAGCCTGATCCTCTCGATCAGCCTCTGCCTGCTGTTTAGGATCGAACTCTGACATCTGTCTCATCTCCTCAACGGCGGGGCAACCTCAACCCGCCCAATAGTGGCGATATTGTCTATCACCGACCATGATGGTCGTCAGTGATCCACATCATAATAGTGGCACTCGGTGCCGAATGGAAGAGTAGAGTTTGAGAACTGACGTTGATGCCATGACGATTGCCGATAGCAGCAGGAGTTCCTCCCGGGGCCGCACCCCGCTGACCAGCAAGGCAACTCTGAGCCGCATCGGCTTGGAGCTGTTCATCGAGCGCGGCTTCGATCAGGTGACAGTGGATGACATCGCTGAAGCTGCCGGCATCGGTCGCCGCACCTTCTTCCGGTACTTCCCCTCCAAGAACGATCTGCCCTGGGGCGACTTTGAAGCACTCCTAGACCAACTCGAGTCCCACCTCGACACCGTCGACCATGAGGTACCCCTCTTCGACGCACTGAGGACCGCGGTCAGCGAGTTCAACCGCTTCCCCGGCGACGATCACGCCCTGCACCGAAATCGCATGGAACTGCTCCTGACCAACCCAACGCTGGTTGCACACTCCACCATTCGGTACGAAGCCTGGCGCACAGTGATTGCAGAGTTCACCGCCCGACGTCTCAACAAGCCCACGGATCACCTGCAGCCCAAGACCATCGGTCAGATCTGCCTGGGAATCAGCGTCTCCGCCCACTATCAGTGGCTGGACCAAGCGGGCCAGAGCTTACCTGAGCTCATCGACTCAGGCTTCCAGCTGGCCCGGGATGTTTTCTTGACGTGAGGTACGACACCGTCATAGTCGGTGGGGGCACATCAGGTTGCGTCGTTGCCGCCAGACTGAGCGAGAATCCAGAGCGTTCAGTCCTGCTCATCGAAGCAGGTCCAGTACCCCGGAACCCCCCGGAAACCCACAACGACGCCGTCAACGGCACTTCACTACGTGCTGCACACCCCTCCAGTCCGCTCACGTGGCATTACCCGGCCCGACTCACCGCCTCACGCAGCGCCGCTGTTGTCCGAGGCAAGGTTCTCGGCGGCTCCTCGGCCATCAATGGCGGCTACTTCATTCGCCCCCGACCAGAAGACTTCGACCATTGGGCATCTGTTGGAGGCAGCGCATGGTCCTACGACCACGCGCTGCCGCTTCTTCGGCGGCTGGAGACGGACCTGGATTTCGCACACCATGCACAACACGGCAGCAGCGGCCCCATGCTGATCCGACGACCGTGGACCACGGACCCCACAGGCGGACTCGACTCAGTCTTCGCCACGGCAGCTGAGGCAGCGGGCCATCCCTGTAGCAGCGACCTCAACGGGACAGCGTCATTCGGTTTCGGCTCTATCCCTACCACCATGGTCGACGGCATACGTCGCAGTGCCGCCATGCAGTACTTGCTCCCTATCCTTGACCGGCCCAACCTGAAGGTCCTGGGCAAAACGCGAGTACTGAGCGTGAAGATCAACCAGGGCAGGGCCGTTGGCGTGGACTGCGCCAACGCTGCCGAAGGAACATCACAGTTCATCCCAGCCGGAGAAGTCGTACTCGCGGCAGGCGCACTGAGCACCCCACAGCTCCTGATGCTCTCAGGTGCAGGAGATCCCGATGACCTTCGCGCCGTCGGAGTCAGGCCAGCGATCGACGCCCCTGGCGTCGGCAGAGGGCTCAGCGACCATCCGGACATCACACTCAATCTGGAAGTATCGCAGGACGCGCTGCCCGCAATTACTCGGAACCACCAGCCCGGCCCCGCATTCAGTACAGCACTGCATTTCCCGGCGGAGCGTACCGGTACCAAGAACGCACTCGAACTGCTTATCACTTCGACCCCGAACCACAAGCTCTTCGGCAGCGAGGCACCCCAACACGGAACTCAGGAGCATCTACTGATGCTGGGCCTGATGAGTCCAGCCTCCCGCGGAAGCCTACGGCTGCGCACGGCCGATCCCTTCGAGTCGCCATTCATCGACTACAACTATCTTGACGCCGCTGGGGATCAGACAGCCCTTCGTGCAGGACTCCGTGAAATACTCCACCTCCTTACCGACTCTGCGATGCAGGAGGTTTTTGTCAGCCTCCCTCGGCTCAGCGGCGATATGCCCAATGAGGAGGTTCTCGACGATGACGACTTACTGAACCGTTGGATTTCAGATCACATCGGCACCCGCTTTCACACCAGTGGCGGTGCCAGGATCGGGCCCGTTGACGATCCTGAGTCAGTGGTCAACCAGCGCGGTCAGGTGCATCAGGTTCAGTGCCTGAGAGTCGCAGACCTCTCACTCCTGCCCTCAGTTCCGTGTCGAGGAACCGCCAATACCTCAGTCTTCATCGGCGAGCTGATCAGCGATTTCATGACATGAACCGCCATATATACCTAGACAATGGCACTCAGTGCCACTAATGTGTGGAGCATCACAAGTCTAGCTCAGTGAAAGGGAACCTCATGACGGCGGAAACCCTGGCCCCACCCGAGACTCGACCTGCAGTGAGCCCACACCAGCAGCCAACACGCCTGGTGGACCATTTCGAGTACGGGCTCGATGCGCCCATCTGCCTGACCTGGGAGTTGACCTATGCCTGCAATCTGACCTGCACGCATTGTCTGTCCAGTTCGGGGCGCCGCGACCCACGCGAACTATCCACCGAAGAGTGCAAGGCGATCATCGACGAGCTGCAGAGAATGCAGGTCTTCTATGTGAATATCGGCGGTGGTGAGCCCACTGTCCGCAGCGACTTCTGGGAGTTGGTCGATTACGCCACCAGCCACAATGTGGGCGTGAAATTCTCCACCAATGGAGTGAAGATCACCCCCGATGTCGCTAAAGATCTCGCGGCCAATGACTACGTGGACGTACAGATCTCGCTGGACGGCGCTACTGCGGAGGTCAATGACTACATCCGGTCAAAGGGCTCCTATGACATGGCGATCCGAGCTATGGAGAATCTGCAGGCGGCAGGAATGGAGAACTTCAAACTCTCAGTGGTCTGCACCCGATGGAACATCCCTCAGCTGGATGAGTTTAGAGCCATTGCAGACCGCTATGGCGCCCAGCTGCGTCTGACCCGGCTGCGGCCCTCTGGACGCGCAGTGGACGTCTGGGATGATCTCCACCCCACCCAAGATCAGCAGAAGCAGCTCTATCAATGGCTGGTGAAGCATGGAGATGAGGTGCTGACCGGAGATTCGTTCTTCCACCTCTCCGCATACGGACAGTCACTGCCCGGACTCAATCTCTGTGGAGCGGGGCGCGTGGTGTGCCTGATCGATCCCATCGGTGAGGTCTATGCCTGCCCCTTCGCCATCCATGACGAATTCCTCGCGGGCAACGTCCGGGAGCCTGGCGGATTTGAACGGGTATGGAAGGAATCTGCGTTGTTTCAGGACCTGCGTGAGCCCCAATCCGGCGGCGCCTGCTCGTCCTGCTACTTCTTCGACTCCTGCAAGGGCGGCTGCATGGCGGCAAAGTTCTTCACGGGGCTGCCGCTGAACGGTCCCGACCCAGAGTGTGTGCGCGGTTTCGGCGAGGAACTGCTCAAGGAACGTGACGAGACCGCACGGCCTAAACCCTCAGGCGACCACTCACACCGTGCCTCTCCCCCAAGGCCCCGTCCCAAGACCAATCGCAAAGTGCCCGTCACTATTCAGTCCGGGCCGCCCTCGCCCAGCGCGCCTCCCGTCTCAGCCTGCGATGAAAGCCCATTAGCCGGCTTTAGCCCGGGCCAGGCTGCACAGCACAACGGAAGGCAGTAAATATGGCTGGCGGATGGTTCGAGACGGTGGCAGTTGCCCAACAGCGCGCCAAGCGGCGCCTGCCACCCTCAGTCTACGGTGCTCTGGTCGCTGGATCAGAGAAGGGCATCACCATTGCCCAGAATCAGGCAGCCTTCGGCGAGATTGGGTTTTCACCACATGTAGCCGGACACAAGCCAAACCGAAATCTGGCGACTGAGGTGATGGGCATCCCGATCTCAATGCCAGTACTTATCTCCCCGACTGGCGTCCAGGCCGTCCACCCTGAAGGTGAGTTGGCGGTAGCCCGAGCCGCTGCGAACCGTGGAACCATCATGGGGCTGAGCTCTTTCGCCTCCAAACCGGTGGAAGCCGTGGTCGAGGCAAATCCCAACACTTTATTCCAGATCTACTGGTGCGGCACCCGGGATCAGATCCTGCAACGTTTGGAGAGAGCCAAGGCAGCCGGGGCAAAAGGCATCATCGCGACCCTGGACTGGTCATTCTCCAATGGCCGCGACTGGGGTAGCCCCTGGATTCCGGAGAAGCTGACGGTAAAGGCAGCCGCGAAGTTCGCCCCCCAAGCGCTAAAGAGACCCAGCTGGCTGCTGGACTTTGTCCGTTCTGGCCGCGTCCCCGACCTGACCGCTCCCAATCTGCATGAACCTGGCGGGGAGACTCCTACGTTCTTCGGAGCATACGGCGAGTGGATGAATACCCCTCCCCCTACCTGGGAAGACGTTGCCTGGCTGCGTGAGCAGTGGGATGGACCCTTTATGCTCAAAGGTGTGGTCCGCGTGGATGACGCCAGGCGCGCTGTCGATGCCGGAGTCACCGCGATATCAGTGTCCAACCACGGCGGCAACAATCTGGATACCACGCCCGCCAGCATTAGGGTACTGCCCGGTATCGCCGAGGCTGTGGGCAAGCAGATCGAGGTGCTCTTGGACGGCGGCATCCGACGCGGCTCCGATGTTGCCAAGGCTGTGGCACTCGGGGCAAAGGCCGTGATGATCGGACGAGCCTACCTCTGGGGGCTGGCTGCCAATGGGCAGGCCGGAGTCGAGAATGTGCTCGATATCCTGCGTGGCGGGCTGGACTCTGCAGTACTGGGACAAGGGAAAAGCTCTATCCACGAGTTGCGCGCCGAGGATCTCGTGGCCCCAGACGGATTCTTCCTCAGACTCGGAGAGGACGGACTCGATGACCGAGCCACCCAGCACAGAGACCCCGCACCGGAGGCTGTCCGCTCTTGAGTACTGCGCGTGGCCGGAGCTGACCGGACGAGCAGTCACAGTGCTGCTGCCGCTGGGATCCACAGAACAGCACGGCCCACATCTGCCGCTGAATACTGACACAGTGATCGCGACTGCTGTGGCGAAATCCGTGGCTCAGAGGATCCGCACTGGGGAGCACCACGCCTTGGTCTCCCCCGCCCTTCCCTACGGATCCAGCGGAGAACATCAGCAGTTCTCGGGAACAGTCTCCATCGGCCAGGCTGCGCTGGCGAGGCTGCTGGTCGAATACGGCCGATCAGTACTGGAGTGGGCGTCACGCTTGATCTTCGTAAACGGTCACGGCGGCAACCTGGTACCGCTGCGCCAAGCAGTGGAGAAGCTCCATTTCGAAGGGCGTGAGGTGCAGTGGGCCAGCTGTTCCTCAGCTGCCCCCGATCCCAGTGATAGTCACGCAGGTCTTATCGAGACTTCCCTGATGCTCTACCTGGAGCCGGAACAAGTCGACTTGAGCAAAGCCGCCCAAGGAAACACCCAACCGCTGCACCAACTGCTTCCGGAGCTGCGGCGAGGCGGAGTGCAATCTGTGAGCAGCAATGGTGTGCTGGGCGACCCGCGGGGAGCCAGTGCCGATGCGGGGCGCAGGACTTTCGAACAGATCATTCAGTTCGTACTGCACCAGTTAGATCCGAACACTAAAGGTGCATATAATGACTGACCCCGGCCCAGCAGAGTCTTGGATCCCGCCAGGAGCTCAAGTCCGGCTCAACAAGCATGCCCGCTTTCTCAGCAAGAACGTACTGATGGGCGGCTCACCCTCACGCGTGCTTACCCTGACGCACCGCGCAGACAAGTTGCTGGCCGACGCGGGTCTGACCGTCACAGACGACCTTTCGAAGAGACTCGCCGAGCAACTTACCGAGACGGGCATTGCTGACCCAGTTCCTGAGACGCTTCCTGGACAGGACACCACACAGATCACCGTGGTTGTTCCGACCTACCAGCGGTCACTACAACTGAAGCGGCTCCTGTCGAGCGTGAAATTCTGCCTGCCGAACAGCCCGGTGATTGTCGTTGACGATGCCTCCGGCTCAGAGAGTAAAGGGATCGTCCAGCAAGCTGAAGCCCATGGCGCCAGGTACATTCTGTTGGAGCAGAACTCGGGACCTGGCGAAGCCCGGAACGCAGGACTGGCCGAGATCAGCACCGAGTTTGTGCTCTTTGTAGACACCGATGTAGTGCTGCAGAAGGACGGTATTGACCTGCTCCTCCGGCACTTTGCTGACCCCCGGCTAGCCGCAGCGGCACCGCGGGTGTTGAGCTTACCGGGCTACGGTGGCGGATGGATCACTGACTACGAGGGCGCTCGCTCCTCACTGGACCATGGGCCCGACGCCGGACTGGTCCGACCACACTCTCCACTCTCCTGGATCTCGACCACCTGCCTTCTGATGCGAACTCAGGCGGCACGCATAGGATTCAGCCCCGGCATGCGAGTAGCCGAGGATGTAGATCTGGTGTGGAGGCTACACTCCACGGAGTGGAGGGTGCGCTATGAGCCATCATCCACGGTGTATCACGAGCATCGATCAACGGCTCAAGAGTGGTTCACCAGGAAGTTCATCTACGGCACCGGGGCAGCAGACCTGGCGCAGCGCCACGGCAACCTGGTGGCTCCCGCTGTCCTCGCCCCCTGGGCCGGTGCGGTCCTCATCTGCGTTGCCGTGCAGCGCCGCTGGAGTCTGACCGCCGCAGCAGTGCTGACAGGTTGGGCATACACATCCATGGTGTGGAAGCTGCGCAGCTTGAGCCTCGCCCGACAGCAGCGCCTCCTCTTGGCCAGCCGGCTCATCAGCTTCGGGCTACTCACCGCAGCCGGACAGGGGGTCGCCCTGACCGTGCGGCACTGGATTCCTGGCGTCGTCGTTGGGTCTCTTTTCTCGAAACGTGCGCGCAGACTGCTGCTGCTCAGCACAGCGATTGACACCGCATGGGAGTACGTCCGCCTGAAGCCGGAGATGAGTCTCGCAAAGTTTGCCGCAGCCCGTCGCCTCGATGACCTCGCCTACAGTCTCGGCGTCTGGAAATCAGCCCTATGTTCGGGCTCCCCGAGGACCGCCCTAAGGACACTGGCTCCCACGCGACCCATGTGCCGCCGATGATCAGCCCGGGTGGGTCATGGACATGACGTCCAATGCGCTGTCCAGCTGCTCCTCGGTGAGCTCGCCGCGCTCCAGGTAGCCCAGCTCGACGACGGCCTCGCGCACGGTGACCTTGTTCTTCACCGCGTGCTTGGCGATCTCCGCGGCTGCCTCGTAGCCGATGTACTTGTTCAGCGGGGTGACCACAGACGGGGAAGCGCCGGCCAGGAACGCTGCGCGCTCCTTATTGGCGGTCAGGCCCTTGATCATCTTGTCGGCCATCACGTAGCTGGTGTTCTTCAGCAGGCGGATGGACTCCAGCAGGTTCTGGGCCATCACCGGGATGCCGACGTTGAGCTCGAAGGCACCGTTGGTGGAGCTCAGCGCCACAGTGGTGTCGTTGCCGATCACCTGGGCGCAGACCTGGATGGCGGACTCGCAGATCACCGGGTTGACCTTGCCGGGCATGATCGAGGAGCCGGGCTGCAGATCGGGAATGGCGATCTCGCCCAGGCCGGTGTTGGGGCCCGAGCCCATCCAGCGCAGGTCATTATTGATCTTCATCAGCGAATAGGCGATGGTGCGCAGCTGCCCCGAGGCCTCCACCAGCCCGTCGCGGTTGGCCTGGGCCTCGAAGTGGTCGCGGGCCTCGGTCAGCGGCAGTCCGGTGTCCTCGGCGAGGTTGGCGATAGCCTTCTCGGCGAAGCCCAGGGGGGTGTTGATACCGGTGCCCACCGCCGTACCGCCCAGGGGGACCTCGGCGACCCGCGGCAGGGCGGCGTCGACCCTTTCGATGCCGTAGCGGACCTGTGCGGCGTAGCCGGAGAACTCCTGGCCCAGGGTGACTGGGGTGGCGTCCATCAGGTGGGTGCGCCCGGACTTGACCACCTCGGCGAACTCCCCGGCCTTCTCCTCCAGGGCCTCAGCCAGGTAGGCCAGGGCCGGCTTGAGGTCGTTGATCAGGGCACCGGTGGCGGCCACGTGCACTGAGGTGGGGAATACGTCATTGGAGGACTGGGAGGCGTTGACGTGGTCATTGGGGTGGACTTCCTTGTCCGATCCCTTGTCCTTCAGATAGCGGTTAGCCAGGGTGGCCAGCACCTCATTGGTGTTCATATTGGAGCTGGTGCCGGAACCGGTCTGGAACACATCGATGGGGAAGTGCTCATTGAGCTCACCGGTCTCCACCTGCTCGGCAGCGGCCACAATGGCCTCGGCCAGCTCGCCGTCGAGCACGCCGAGTTCTGCGTTGGCCTTGGCAGCGGCCTTCTTCACCCGGGCCAGCGCCTCGATGTGGGCCGGCTCCAGGGTGCGCCCGGAGATCGGAAAATTCTCCACGGCGCGCTGAGTCTGCGCGCGGTAGAGCGCGGCGGCGGGCACCTTCACCTCGCCCATAGTGTCTCGCTCAATACGGTACTGCGTCTCTGAAGTCTCAGTCATAGTTGACATCCTATTGATAGGGAACGCGCTCGCACCACTTGCCCGGAAGATGACGACGCCGCCTGCTCGCCTGCCCTGCCCAGGATGGGGGCAGGATCAGGGCATACTCAGGGGGACACGCCGCGGTGGGCTTCCGTACTATGGGGACTATGGCCCATCAGGATTCTGCACGCTCAATCGGCGGGGATTTCCTCGCTGCGCTCAAACGGACCTTTGTGCCGGTGATCCTGCCGCTGGCGGCGATGTGGGTGATGTTTGTGCTCTCGCTGCTGCTGGGCAACTGGTTCAACCGCACGCTGGCGCTCAACGCCCGTGACTTCAGCGGTCTGATCGGGATCATCTTCATGCCGCTGCTGCACGGCGGGTTCGGCCACCTGCTGGGCAATACGATGTCGTGGATCCTGCTGGGCGGGATAACCTCCATGCTGACCCGCCAGTTCACCAAGGTGATGGTGGCCCTGTGGCTGCTCTCCGGGGCGATCCTGTGGATCATCGGGACCCCGTGGGTCTGCCACGCTCCGGCCGGCTCCGGCTGCGTGGTCAATCATGTGGGCGCCTCCACGGTCATCTACGGCTTCGCGGCGTTCATCGTGACCTATGCGATCCTCGCCCGCCGGTTCCTGGCGATGCTCTTCGGGGTCTTTGTGGCCTTCGTCTACGGGATCTCCATGCTGATCGGGATGCTGCCGATCACCCCGGGTGTCTCCTGGACTGGGCACCTCTCGGGTGCGATTGCCGGCGTCGTCGTCGCTTTCTTCTTCACCAAGGAGGCTCGCGCCCAACGTCAGCTGGGGGCTTCCGCCCCTGCCGAGGTTGCTGCCCCGCCCAAGAAGCTCAGCCGCTCCCACCGGAGCGGAAAGAAGGACGACGACGCCGGGGACGGCATGGAGATCGACTACTCCAAGTACATCTGAGGCCGGCTGCCCTGCCTCTGGTGCTTTCTCACTCGCTCAGCCTTTTGAACACCTCTTCGGCATCCAGGCCGTGGAGCCATAAGGTCCCGTCCGTGATCCGCGAATTGACTTCAGCGGCAAGGATGACGTCATCACCGGCACTGGTGACCAGCATGCCTTCTGCGCCACTCTGTTCAGCAAGCACCCCTGTGACCTCTGCCAGCTGCTCCACGGCTGCTCCCTCGACCTGGAGCTCCAGAACGAGCTCAGTTGAGTGCTCCTGCTCCCTCATTGCGACAGTACCCCCGGAGACCTCGATGACTCGTTCGGCAGACACGACATAGCAGGTGTCCCTGGACTCCTCATATCGGTGTTCCACGTCTTCGCCGCTGTAGTCCTCCGCGAGAGGCTCTCCCTCGCAGGGTCCCTGCTCAGCCTCAACTGCCTGCTGCATCAGCAGGTGTCTGCTCAGCGGGGTCGGTTCCTCCTCACTGGAGCAGCCGATCAGGAGAAGTGCTCCGGCCACCCCCGCAGAGGCCGTCATGCCTAACTTCCTGCGCAGACCTAACGAGGCCTTCATTCGAGCACCCGCCGGTGCTGCAGCGATGTCCATGGTTTCCCTCTCCCTGCTGCTCACGCACACCATCTGTTCTGTGTTCCTCACCCGTGATGGGGGCTGAGGGGACTGCTGGGGTCGTACTCCCAGTCCAGGTGCAGGGAACCATCGGACATGTGGACGTAGTCCCCGGTGGTGGTGGCCCAGAGGGACTCCGGCAGCACCTCCCAGGTGCCGATGTCCTCACCGGTCTCGAGGTCCACCACGATCTGCTCGTCTGAGGTGGTCACATAGAGCAGTCCGTCGAAGAGGGCCTCGACCTGAAGTCCGAGCTCAGAGACCCGCTCTTCCTCCAGGCTGAACACCAGCTCGCCGGAGCTGAGGTCGTAGGCCTGGAGATCCTGATCCTCGCTGGAGGCGGAGTAGTAGCCGAGGATGCCCCATCCGTAGGGGGCGGCCGGGTCGAGGTGCAGTTCACCGATGTGCTCCGCGGTGAGTACCACTTCCCCGCTGTGCGTGTCGTAGACGACCATGGTGTCCATATCCACCCAGTTCGCATCAGAGCTCTCGACGGCGCTCGTCCAAAACTGCTGGTGGGAGTAGTCGCAGTAGGCCCACCGGATCTCATCGGTCACTGCGGAGGCTGCCTCTTAACCGGCTAAAGTACTTGTTCCTGCTTGTCAGCGACACTCCGCAGAATCGGTCT
>NZ_WRPM01000014.1 GCF_009758175.1 Nesterenkonia alkaliphila | reverse complement strand
GGATGAGATCTGGGACTACGTCGAAGATCTTGCCCAGGATCCCGCCCTCGCGGACAGGTACATCGCCAGAATCCTGGCCGAACTCAACTCCATCTCTGGTTAGTTCAGGCGCGGCCATGATCTGACCGCCGGCGCCTGCGAACGGCTGAGGTTGAGCAACTGTGGTCCCAGGAGTAGAATAGTTCGCAAATGCAACTAAAATCCTCGGGATCTCGGGACACCAGCGCGGGGCCGGAGCCTTCCCAGAAACAGGCTCCGGCGGCTGCTGGGCAGCCCGGTGCGTCCCAGGTGAGCGCAGCCACCGGCTCGGAGCTGGCCTGGGCCATCACTGGCATCCTGGTGGTCTTCTTCGCCGCGATGCTCTCGATGAACATCGTGATCACCGCTCTGCCGGTGATTGTCTCGGAGCTCGGGGGTACCCAGATCCAGTACTCCTGGGTGCTGACCGGCCTGCTGCTGGCCAATGCCTCCTCCACCCTGGTATGGGGCAAGCTGGCCGATATGTACTCCAAGAAGCTGCTGTTCCAGCTGGCGAACATCATCTTCTTCCTCTCCTCGTTGGCCGCCGGCTTCGCTCCCAATATGGATTTCCTGATTGCCGCCAGGGTGGTCCAAGGAGTCGGTATGGGTGGTCTGATCTCGCTGTCCATGGCCATCATCGCTTCGGTGGTCTCGCCGCGGCAGCGTGGGAAGTACTCCGGCTACATCGGCGCGGTGCTGGCCGTTGCCACTGCGGCCGGCCCGCTGATCGGCGGGCTGACTGTGGACACCCTCGGCTGGCGTTGGTGCTTCTGGGTGGGCATCCCGCTGTGCCTGCTGGCCTTAGTGGTGGTGCACACCAAGCTCACCGTCCCGCAGCTGGGGGCTCCCGGCAGGATCGACATCCCCGGACTGCTGCTGCTGGTCATCGGTTGCAGCGCCCTGTTGATCTGGCTCTCCTTTGCCGGAACACCAGAGTTCTTCGCGTGGGTCTCCTGGCCCTCCGCTCTGCTGTTCACTGGTGCGGCATTGATCATCACCGTCTTCGTGCTGGTGGAGCGCCGAGTTGCCAATCCGATCGTGCAGCTGGGCATGCTGCGCGACCGCACCACAGTGTTGGCAGCGACCTCCTCAGCGGCCATCGCCCCAGCCCTGTTCTCCTGCATGCTGTTCCTGGCCCAGTATTTCCAGATCGGCCGTGGGTTCTCACCCACCGAGGCAGGGCTGATGCTGCTACCCATGGTGCTGGGCAATATGCTCGGCGCTCTGGTCACCGGTCGGCTGATCACCCGATACGGCTACTGGAAGGCCTATATCGTTGCCGGTTCGCTGGTGATGAGCGCCTCCATGTTCACCCTGGCCTTCATTCTGGGTCCGCAGACCCCGGTCTGGCTGATCATCAGCGCCCTGGCGGTCACCGGCCTGGGCTTCGGCGCCCAGATGCAGAACCTGATGCTGGTGGTGCAGAACACCGTGCCGGTGACCCGGGTGGGGCAGGCCTCCAGCCTGATCGCCTTCTGCCGGATCCTTGGCGGAGCCGCCGGTACTGCGATCCTGGGCTCGGTGATGGCGGTGGCAGTGGGCACCGCCTCGGTGACCTCCGCCAACGGCATCAACCCGGTCTACGCCGAAGCCACCGGCAGCCTGTTCCTGATCGCCGCATGTATCACTCTGATTGCGGTGGTCTGCAATCTGCTGATCAAGGAAGTCCCCCTGCGCACCAGCGTCTGAAACCACGTCACGAGGCCGCGGCGTCGCCCTCTCACCGGGTCTACCTTCACTAGGATGGACAGTGATGAGCACTGAGCCGCCTCAGCCCACTGAGGTCCACCAAGATCTCGCCGCCCTGCGGAAGCACTATTCCGACCGAGCGCGCAATCGCGCCATGAAAGTGGAGGACCGCTGGCACCAGCTGCGGCTGAACATGGCCCGCAAACGGGGGCAGAACGTCACTGTGCTCTCCCTGGCCGGATACGGCTCCCCGCGCTGGGTGCGGGTCTTCTCCCGGATCGTGATGGCTCCCGACTCACACTTCGAGGGCGGGCGCCGGGTGGCCAAGGTGATCGCTGACGGGGTGCGCGGCTGGCGGAACTTCGTCTCCGCCCCGGTCCCCTTCGCCGAGGTCACTGCCCGGGTTGCCGGCCATGAGTACCGGCTCACCGCTGACCGCGGGGGAATCGTGGACCAGATGATCGAGCTGCCCGCCGGCGCCCAGCTGGAACCGGGGTGGCGATCGGTCACCCTGGAGGCCCCTGGTGCCGAGCCCACCTCGGCAGAGGTGCAGATCATCAGTGATGAGGTCACCGACGGCATCATCTGCGATATCGATGACACCGTGGTGGTCACCAAGCTGCCCCGCCCGCTGCTGGCGGCCTGGAACTCCTTCGTGCTGGATGAACACGCTCGCACCCCAACTCCCGGGATGGCAGTGATGATGGAGCGGCTGCTCCAAGCATCCCCCGGCTCCCCGGTGATCTATGTGTCTACAGGGGCCTGGAACGTGGCCCAGACGCTGACCCGGTTCCTCACGCGCAATCTCTACCCCTTCGGTCCGCTGCTGCTCACCGACTGGGGCCCCACCGAGGACCGCTGGTTCCGCTCCGGGCAGCGGCACAAGGTGGAGCAGCTGGCCCGGCTGGCCCAGGAGTTCCCGCAGATCAGGTGGATCCTGATCGGTGATGACGGCCAGCACGACCCGAGCATTTATGCCGACTTCGCCCGTAAACATCCCGCCTCAGTCAAGGCGGTGGTCATCCGAGAGCTCACCTACTCTGAGGCGGTGCTGGCCGGAGGCCGAGCTGAGCAGCCGCATGGCGAAGAGCTGCTGAAGGTCACCGAGACCGGTGAGCACCCGCCCGGTATCCAAAAGGTGGGGGAGCACCGCATTCCCTGGATCTACGGCCCTGATGGCAAGGACATATCAGAGACCCTCACCCAGCACGGCCTGCTGTAGCGGGGACCACCTCCACGTAGGCGGCGCAGCACTACATCGGCAGGACGTTGCGGCTGAGCCACCCCGAGGAGATGTACTGCTTGGCGCGGTGTGCCTGCAGCCGAGTATTCACGTCAATAGCCCGGGCATAATGGCCGATCAGCTGGTTGCAGATCGCCTCCCAGGTGCGGCCCTGCACCTCCTTGTGAGCCTGGGCAGAGGCTTTGGCGCGGGCCTCGTCGTCGGTGACAAGATGCTCCACCGCCGCGCGCATCCCGTTCAGGTCCCCGGGGGAGTAGAGCCAGCCGGTGCGGCCGGGGTCCACCAGGTCCAGCGGACCGCCGCGGCCCACAGCCACCACCGGCACTGCGGCGGCAAAGGCCTCCTGAATGGTCTGGCAGAAGGTCTCTGCCTCACCGGGGTGCACGAACACGTCCAGGCTGGCCACATGGGCGCCCAGCGCATCCCCGGACTGGAACCCGGAAAAGTAGGCGTTGGGCAGCCGCCTGCGCAGCGACTTCTCCTCGGGCCCGGTGCCGATGATTACCAGGCGGGTGCCCGGCATGGAGTCCAGCGCGGCCAAGTCCTCGATCTGCTTCTCAGCCGCCAGCCGGCCCACGAAACCGATGAGCTTCTCACCGTTGGGCGCAATCCGGGCCCGCAGCTCTGCGGAGCGCCGAGTTGGGGTGAACCGCTCCAGGTCCACGCCGCGCCGCCAGGTCTTCAGCCGCTGGATGCCGCGCTCGCGCAGCTGGCGCTTGCAGAAGGAACTGGGCACTAGGGTCAGCGTGGAGGTGTTGTGCATCCGCTGCACGTGCTGCCACAGCAGCTCCTCGGCCCAGGGCAGCTTATAGCGTGCCGCATAGGTGGGGATCTCAGTCTGGTAGATCGAGACGGTGGGCAGTCCCATGGCCTCGGCGGCCTGGATGGCCCGCCAGCCCAGCACAAAGGGGCTGGCCACATGCACCACATCGGGCTGCAGCTGCTCGAACAGGTGCCGGATGCGCATCACAAACCCCGCAGCCACCCGCACTTTGGGATAGTCCGGAAGCGGCAGCGAAGGCACCCGGATCACCGGGAAACCGCTGCACAACTCGGGTTGGTCGGGCAGCTGTTCGGCCAGAGGGTTGGAGTCCAGGAAGGAGTCGGAGGGAGCGATGACCGTCACCGTATCCCCGCGGCGGCGGAGATGAGCAAGCACCTGCAGAACGGAGTTGGTCACTCCGTTCATATGCGGCAGAAAGGACTCAGCAACCACTACAACCTTCACGCCCCTACAATGCGCCCCCCAAGTATCAGGACTCCAACCAACAGGTGCGTGTTAGGTGAACGATGGGTGAATGTTTATAGCGGAATCAGCGGTGCTCAGTGCACTGTTTTCTACACGTTGTAGAAAAGCGGAGTAGAATAGGAACTGCACGGGGCAACGAAGCTCTTGGCATCAGGTGGAGAGGAGAATTCCTATGATTTTTGACCACCCGAATAATGACCCGGTTCTGGTGCTCACCGAGGGTCAGTGCTGGAAGCTGCTGGAAGCTACTCAGCACGGCCGTCTGATCGGTTCCGTGGGGGAGCGGATAGACATTTTCCCGATCAATATCGCAGTACAGGGGGGTAGCATAGTTTTTCGCACCGCCCCGGGCACCAAGCTTGCCGAGGTAGCGATCAATGAGAATGTGCTGATTGAGGCCGATGGCATCCTCTCCGACCAGGCCTGGTCGGTAGTGGTGCGGGGTACTGCCCATATGCTCGAGACCTCCCAGGAGATCGCCGAGGCAGAGACTCTGGGCCTCAAGCCCTGGGTCCCAGGCCCCAAGGAGCAGTTCGTCCGGGTCACGCCTCAGGAGATCAGCGGGCGGCACTTCGCCTTCGGACCCTACCGCGACCGTGAGCTTGGCGAAGGCTCAGAGGCAGGCGGGGACTGAGCCTCAGGGCTTGGCAGCTGCGGAGAACGACTCTTCCTCCGCGTCGTCGTCCTCGGTGGTACGGCCCTTGGTGCCCCGCCGGGGTGTCCACTCCTTGGCCGCAGCAGTCAACGAGTAGCCCAGGGCAGTGCCCACGGCGACCCAACCGCCCAGCAGCAGGGCCGTGATCCCAGCATGCGGGCCGATGTCATTCATAGCCCCCAAGCCCAGAGAGACATGGGAGAGCCACAGCGGGCCGATCAGCAGCGCTGCGGCGGTGACTCCGGTGAGCAGCCCCAGGGTGAGGGTGGAGACGGTCACTGAGACTGGCCGCAGCTTGAGCTTAAGCTGGCACCAGTCGTCAAAGTGGTTCTCGCCCTCCCGCATCAACCACCAGCCGGCGATGAACCCGGCCACCACCGGCAGAGCGAGAGCTGCCAGGGAGTACTCATAGACCTGGTCCGGCAACGCGGCCAGCACCGGCACCGCGGGCACCGCGCCAAGCTCGGTCTCCAGTGGGGAGACTGTGTTCCCGGCCCCCATGCTGAATCCGGCACCGGTGGAGTAGGCCAAGGTCCACAGCAGCAGGTTTGGAGCCAGGCTCAGGTGCAGCAGGGTCAGTCCCGCACCGCCCAAAATCCCGGCATCGATCTGCTGGTAGGCGTTGGCTACCTCCATCCAGCGCCAGCCGAGCCAACCAATCAGCAGTGCCGCGGAGAGTCCCACAGCCGCCACAGCTGCCACTACGCCCCCGCGCAGCACAGCCCACAGATAGGCGAAGGCCCATTTCAGCCGCTCGGAGAGTCCCTCCACTGCGGCCTCCAGGTCCACCCCGATCATTCGGGTGGCGCTGCGTGCCTCCGCATAGCACCCCGCCAGCGAGCCGATGCCTACCAGCAGCCCCGGGGCCACGCCGGCCCAGACTAGAGTTCCCGGATCGCCGATCCCGTAGTGGGCCGTAGCCACCCCGGCTGCGGCATAGGCGAGGCTGAAGGCCAGCAGACCCTGCCAGAGCTGGGTCGGATAAGCGCCCTGGGCCAGCCGGCGCCCCGCCCGCCAGGCCAGCAGGAAAGGCACAATGGTGAAGCCCAGGGGCACCAGGTGGAACCAGTTGGAATCTCCGCCCTCCGCCAGATTCAGGGGAGCGGCGTGGATCACCAGCCAGACCTGGGCGGCGAACTCCGCAGCAGACTGCGGGGCAAAGTCCTGCCCGTTCCGGGCAAGGGAAGAGCCCAGAACCGGCACTCCCACCAGCAGCGCAGTCGCCAGCACTGCTTGGACGGCCTCAAAGAGGCCGAACAGCCACAGCGGCGGGGTGGGAAGTCTGCGCATCGGTTCCATGGTGCCAGCTGCGCGGGCTCCGGCCCGGCACCGGCACGGTGTCTCTACGCTCCTCAGGCCCCAGGCAGGGCCAGAGCCTGTTTGCTGAGTTCCTTATTCGGCTCGGAGTAGCTGACCGACTCCACCCCGGCAGGTCCGATATGCAGTGAGGTCACCGAGGTCAGCGTGCATTCGCGTTGGCGCGGATCATGCCAGAGCGGGCGCTGCTCCGCCCAGAGCCGAGTCACCCAGATGGGCAGCTGATGCGAGACCACCACCACCTCCGCGCCGTCGCCGTGTTCAGCCAGAGCCCGGTCGGAGAGATCCTTGACCGCCTGCAGCACACGTTCCACCTGCTGCTTATACGGCTCACCCCAGGATGGCCGGAACGGATTCACCAGCAGCGGCCAATACTTGGGGGTGCGCAGGTGCCGCTTGACATTGGACAGCCCCTCAAAGGCGTTCTCCGCCTCCAGCACCCGGTTTTCGGTCAGCACTGGCAGGCCCAGCCGTTGGGCCAGGGGCGCTATGGTCTCCTGGGCGCGCTGCAGCGGTGAGGCGGCCAGCAGGTGCACCGGCCGGCCCCGCTCGGCCCGGTCGCCGAAGTAATCGGCGATACCCTGTGCCATCTGCTTGCCAAGCTCAGAGAGCCCATAGCCAGGGATCCGACCGTAGAGGACCTTCTGCGGGTTATGAACTTCGCCGTGCCGGACCAGGTGAACTGTTGCTGTATCAGCCATGGCCCCAAGTCTTTCAGGTTCTCTGGCAGTTTTCAGATCAGCACACAGGCGTTCCCGGCAGTACAGTTGGTGCTATGAGCACTTCCCCCTACGACGACGCCGAAGAACGTCCTCAGCCCCGATACGGCGCCTACGCCCCCCGTTCCGAGAAATCAGAGCATGAGAGCGGCGATCCGTCGAATACCGGTGCCACGTACAACCCATACGGAGAGCCCTCCTGGGGGCAGCCGAGCCCCAGCAGCGTCTCCTCCAACCCCTACGCTGAGGCGCCGGGTGCAGGCGCCGGAAAAGACCCGGCCGGGGCATCTGCCTACGGATCGGCACAGCAGGGATTCCCGGCCGCACCGGTCCGGCCCAAGCGCCCGGGCACGCTGTGGGCTGTGCTGTTCCTGCTGCTGGGTGCCGCTGCCACCGCTCTGGCCTGGGGTATCTATGTGCTGGCCACCCTGCCCCTGCAGTCGATGAGCGAGGCACTCGGCGGTGGTGCCTTCGCGGAGACGTTCCAGGCCGAGCTGGAGCGCCAGGCTGCTGAGGACCCTGAGCTGCAAGGACTCACTCAGCAACAGTTGGAAGAGTCTCTGCTCGTGGGCCTGGGACTATTCGCCCTGGCCTGGGCCGTCTTCCTTATGGCGGTCTACATCACCATGGCTTTCCTGGGCTCCATGGCGGGGAACCCCGGCCGGATCCTGGCCACCATCTGGTGCGGACTCAGCCTGGCCTTCCTGCTGCTGGGCCACAATGGGGCCAGCTACGGGATCATCTCTGCCACCATCGCATGCAGTGCTGCGGCCGTGGTGATGATGTGGCTGCCCCCCTCCACCGAGTACATCCGGCACCGGCGTTGGGAGAAAGAAGTTCTGCGCAGCGCCCGCTATGGAGGCTATCCGGGTTCTCAGCCCGGCGCCTGATCCCGGCCTGCAGCCCCTCCCGCTTCGGGTTCGGAGAGCTGAATCTCGCCCGAGGCGATGCGGGCGAGGGTCTGCACCAGCAGTCGGCGCTCCTGGACCTTGATGCGTTCATGAAGTGAGGCGGCGTCGTCGTCCTCCCGGACCTCCACTGCCGCCTGGGCCAGAATGGGACCAGTGTCCACACCCGGGTCCACCTGGTGCACTGTGCAGCCGGTGATCTTCACCCCATGGGCCAGAGCATCGCGCACCCCGTGCGCGCCCGGGAAAGCCGGCAGCAGCGAAGGATGGTGGTTGATCACCGGCACCTCCACCGCGGTGAGGAACTCCTCCGAGAGGATCTTCATGAACCCTGAGATCACCAGGAGATCCGGGCTGTGCTCGCCGACGGCCGCTGCCAGCTCCCGGTTCCAAGCCGCACGGCGTTCAGCCGCTGCGCCCCGTTCCAGCGGAACGGCGAAAGTGCTGATCCCGGCAGCCACCGCGCGGTCCAAGCCGGGGCAGTCGGGGATCTCGGAACCTACAGCCGCGATCTCCGCCTCCAGCTGACCGGAGCCGACTGCATCGATGATCGCCTGAAGATTCGTCCCCGAGCCGGATACCAGCACCACTAATCGCATGGGCATCAGCCTATAAGCTGGTAGCAAGAGAGCGAGCCGGGATACCCGGCTCAGCGCCCAGCGATGAGTCGGGAAGGGAGCGAACGATGAGTGCCTCTCCGCCCCCGGGCCAGCCCACCACCCCGCCGGTGCCTGGTTCTGACAAGCCCCGCCCGGATAAGCCCAGCAAGGACCGCCGGGAACGCCCGGAGGTCGATGATGAGACCAGGCGCTTCTACTCCCGGTTCATCGGCTGGCTGGTCCTGGCCCTGATCATCGGCTACGCCGGGCTGCAGCTGCCGCTGCCCTGGCGCCTGGTGACCATCGCCGCCTCCTTGGCCGGTCTAGCCGGCGCAGTCGTGCTGCTGGTCCACGCCATCCGCAAGAGACTGATGGCCAGCACCACCATTGCCGCGGTGATCTTCATCGCCTGCTTCGGCTTCTTCCTCTTCTCCGCCGCCTTCCAAGCGGTGTTCTGGGAGGCCAGTGTGCAGTTTGACGAATGCCTGCGCAGCTCGGTGACCGAGCGCTCCACCCAGGCCTGCTATGACGAATACGAGCAGAATATGTTCGACTCCATCCCCGGCGTCGGCGGTGAGTAACCCACTTCGCGGAGTTTTACTACAGCCTGTAGAATTTCTCGATGATGCGTTCAGCTCACTCCCCCCGGCGTGACCGCCTCCGCGCAACAGCAGCGGCGCTGCTGCTCTCTGCCCTGGCACTGACCTCCTGTGGCTCCGGCGGCAACGACGACCTCGCCCAGCGGGCTTCCAATGACGGTTCCAACTTCATCGCCGGCGATGGCTCGGTGCAGGAGTTCGGCCCCGAGAACCGTGGGGAATCTGTGGCCTTTGAGTCCGAGACCTTCGAGGGCGAGCAGATCACCCCGGAGACCTTCCAAGGCGAGGTCACCGTGATCAACTTCTGGTACGCCGCCTGCGCACCCTGCCGGGTCGAAGCCCCAGATCTGGAGGAGATTCACCAGGAGTTCGAGCCTGAGGGCGTGCAGTTCTACGGGGTCAACACCCGCGACACCCAGGCCACCGCCGAGGCCTTCGAGCGGAACTTCGGCATCACCTACCCCTCCATGGAGGACCGCAGCGGCACCGTGCTAATGTCCATGACCGATTACGTGCACCCCTCCGCAGTGCCCACCACCCTGGTGCTGGACCGGCAGGGCAGGGTCTCGGCGCGGATCAGCGGAATTGTGGAGCCGGGCACCCTGCGTGCCCTGATCAACACCGCCCTCGAAGAGGTCTGATGGGGAACAACCCCTTCGCGGAGATCGCCGCCGACGGCTCCCTGCTGCTGGCCGCCCCGGTAGCCCTGCTGGCCGGGCTGGTCTCCTTCCTCTCACCCTGCGTGCTGCCGCTGGTCCCCGGTTACCTCGGCTATGTCACCGGGCTCTCCGGAGTGGAGCTGGCCGACCGTTCCCGCTCCCGGATGGTGCTGGGGGCCTCTTTGTTTGTGCTCGGCTTCAGCGTGGTGTTCCTGCTGATCGGCGCGGTGTTTGTCCAGGCCACCGCCTGGCTGCGCTTCGAAGGCGGCTGGGTCACCCAGGTGCTCGGCGGAGTGGTCATTCTGATGGGGCTGATCTTCATGGGGGCTTTCAGCTTCTTCCAGCAGGAGGCCAAGATTCACCGCCGCCCGCCCGATGGCCTCCTCGGGGCACCGCTGCTGGGCGCGACCTTCGGCATCGGCTGGGCGCCCTGCATGGGTCCCACTCTGGCCGCAGTGCTCGCCCTGGTGCTGGGCAATCCCACGGGCGCCGAACACGCCCGGGGCGCCCTGCTGGTGTTCGTCTACTGCCTGGGGCTGGGCGTACCGTTCATCCTGATCAGCCTGGGTATGCAACGCGGTATGCGTGCCCTGGACTTCTTCAAACGGCATAAGGTCACCGTGATGCGCGCAGGCGGTGCCATGCTGATCCTGATCGGTGTACTGATGGCCACCGGAATCTGGAACACCTGGGTGTGGGCACTGCAGGACTGGTTCCAATCTGAGATCGTGATGCCAATATGACGCGCAATAAGAAGAACGACGCCGCCCGCGCCCCTGTCCAGCCCTCTGCCCACCGGGATAACGCCAGGGAAGACGCGCTCAACGAGGGCATGGCGCGCAGCGGTTCAGCCAAAGACCGGCGCGCCGAGGTGACCGCCCCCGCCCTAGGTTTCACCGGGATGCTGCGGTGGGCGTGGACCCAGCTGACCTCCATGCGCACCGCGCTGATGCTCCTTTTGCTGCTGGCGGTGGCTGCAGCCCCCGGCTCCATCTTCCCGCAACGGGTCCAGGACGCTTTCGCTGTGTCCACCTTTATTGAGGAGCGTCCCGTTCTGGGACCCATCCTGGACTTCTTCCAGATGTTTGACGTCTACTCCTCAGTGTGGTTCTCCTCGATATATCTGCTGCTGTTCATCTCCCTGATCGGCTGCATCATCCCGCGGGCACGCAAGCACTACCAGCAGATGACCTCCCCACCCCCGCGCACCCCGCGCCGGCTAGAACGGCTGCCTGAATACGGGGCACTTGAACTCGACGAC
>NZ_WRPM01000013.1 GCF_009758175.1 Nesterenkonia alkaliphila | reverse complement strand
ACACAAACCCCCAGGTCAGCCAAACGCGACCCCACCTAATCGCGGACCATGAGCCAAGTCAGGTCTATCGCGGCGCGGGCTCAGTCGCACACTCCGCGAAGTCCTGCGGAGTTGCCCCCAATTCCATAGAGGCTGGACCTGGCTCATAGACAGCTGAATCGCTACTTGGCTGAACGTATCCTTGATGTGTGAGGGTCGCAAGAACTCGATGGGCGGTTGAGCGCGCGAGGTTTGGCTGGGCGACTAGCTTCTGCGACTCGAATGTTCCGCTTCTCCTGAGACAGGACAAAATTGCTGCAAGTCGGGCACGGAAGCCTCCAGCGTCCCATGTAGTCGAACTTCTCAACCCTTGAGGTCAGCTCAATACGCGTTATCCTCCTAGTTTCGCCGAACTCCGGCACCATGTATACGAACAGATTCAGTCATCTAGGCAACAGAGCGCTGTCGAGCAGGAGAGACGGGACAGGCTCCCATAGGAGACATAAATACGACGCCCGGCGAAATTCTGTCTTGTAACTGCTCGCAGTATCAGTCGTATCATCCTATTCTCTGGTATTTTATAGAAAGATTGTCGCGACGAGCGCAGGTTGTGGTGTACTATATGAGCGTGATCCGCATCACGGGCGAGCTTGAGGTTCGGTCATCGTCATGGCTTATGAACTGACGGGACTTATGCTTCGGGTGAGCTCTAGTGCTCCACGTGCAATGGAAACCTAGCGGAGCTGAATGTTTCAGCCGCCCACTAACTCTGAATAGCGAGACAGAGCTCAGGCGTGAGGGGAGGGTCGGCCAGGCCCTGCGTCTAAGTCTGACTACAAATAGAAAGGCACTCGGGATGAAAGTACCGAACATCCATCATTCAGAACCTCGTACCGGCAGTACCTCCTCGAGGAGCGGCAAATGGCGCGGAGCTCTTGGAGCTTTGGCGGCAACTTCGTTGCTGCTCGTTGCGTGTGGAGGGGAGACGAGCGGTGAGAATCCTGAGATAGAATTATCAGTTGCAATTTTTACTCCAGAGAATGATATGTTCTCAGAGAATTTCCGCCAGTGGTCTGAAGCCGTTGAGGAAGCTACTGAGGGTCGGGTCACCTTCGAGCCGCATTATGCGGGATCATTAGTTCCTCAATCTGGTGCCTACGAAGCCGTCGAAGATGGAACGGCCGACGTTGTACTGGTTGCAGCTCACGCACTATCCAATCGTTTTCCAGAAGTTGCTTTCTTAGAGGGAATCGGAGCGTTCCCCCCGCATGTATTTGATGATTATGAGCCATTCTATGATGAAGCGACTGAGGCGTTTGAGAGCGTCTTTGCTGACGTGGAGTTGTTGACTTGGGGACCATCGTCGCAGGATTGGGTCTTTGCCCATCGTACGCACCATTTAGTTCAACCTGATGACTTCAGCGGTCAGCTCGTGCGAACAACTGGTCCTGTTCAAGGAGACCAGCTGACAGCGTTGGGGGCTTCTCCGACCACGATTGACCCCGCTGATCTGTATGTTTCGCTACAGACTGGCCAAGTCGATGGAAGCATCACCACTCCGCCATTGCTGGTAAGTCTCAATGTTCTTGAAGTAGCGCCTTATGTTACTCATGTAAATGCTGGAGCAAACCCAATTTTCTGGCTGGCAAACTCCGACAGTTGGGACCAGATTTCGCAAGAGGATCAAGAAGCAGCAGCTGAGGCACTTCGCGAAGTTGGCATAAGCACTCCGGAGATGTTCAGTGAGCTAGAGCAGGAGGCTTGGGAGGCTATCGAGAACGATCCGGGGGCCGACGTTCTGACGCTCGATGAGGAGCAGATGGAGCTTCTGCTCACAGAAATCGTTCCGGTTGTGGAGAATGAAGCCGACAATGCTGCGGAGAGAAGTGAGGCCGGAGCTGAGTTGGCAGAGATTTTCTCAGGTGAGTCAGAGTAGGTGATTTCGAAAACTGGACACATTGCCAACAAGGTGAAAGAAAGGTAGCCATTCATGTGGCTTGAGCTAGTGGTTCTGCTCGGGGTCTTAGCCGGACTGCTCCTACTGCGGGTACCCGTAGCCATCGCGATGCTTGGCGCAGGAATAATTACTGCACTCACTGTTGTGCCTGGGGTTCGAGTCTCCCACCTTGCCTCGATCGGCGCCCATGAAGCGATGGCGTTCATATTCACTGTAGTTCCGCTTTTCGTCCTCATGGGCGAGGTTCTGAGGAGGACTACAGTCGCGACAGACATTTTCATTGCTGGCGAACGGATTCTCCGGAGAGTTCGTGGCGGAATGTTGCATGCCTCAATCGCAGGCTGCGCGGGTTTTGCGGCCGTCTCAGGGTCGAGTCCGGTGACTGCATCGACTATCGGATCTATGGCAATCCCCCAGATGCTCCGTAACGGATACCCTCCGCGTCTTGCTAGTGGAGCGGTGGCCGCTGGAGGCACTCTGGGAATTCTGATCCCCCCGAGTGTCGGCCTAATCGTGTTCGGAGTAATCACTGAGACTTCAGTGGGGGATTTGTTCGTGGCCGGGATTATTCCGGGCCTGATTCTTACTGGACTCTTCATGGTGACGACAGTGCTCGTTCTTCCTCTTTACTCAAAGAAGAAGGAGAAGGTACATAGCGCTACACATGAAGATGAGAGTAGGAGTTTGAACGCCGAGACTGTCCCTGAGGTTTCTGATGGTGAGGAGAATCTTCCGAGCTCTGCTCGAGCATACGTGTCACTCCTCAGCGTGCTGGCGCTATTCGGCGTCGTGATCGGTGGAATATATCAGGGGGTTGTGACTCCAACTGAGTCTGCTGCATTGGGAGCTTTAGGTGCTCTTGTGATTGCGTACACCGTGGGTGGCGTGCGTTCTTTCAGAGTTGTCTCGAACGCTCTGAAAGCTACAGTCCTCACCTCTGGTATGTTCTTGCTGCTCTTAATCGCTGGTTTGTTTGTGGCATATATTGTCACCATTATCGGCGTTCCGCGAGAGCTTGCGAGCTTTACGGCTGATCTGGAAGCCCCAAGATGGGCAATTATGATCGTCATCGGTCTTATCCTCATAGGTCTGGGGATGTTTTTAGACCCGATGAGCATGATCGTGATCATGGCCCCGGTGCTCCTCCCTACCGTTGTTGCTCTAGGGTATGATCCGGTATGGTTTGGAATTTTCTTCCTTATTGCTGTAGAGATCGGAATGATATCGCCTCCTGTAGGGTTTAATCTGTTTGTTCTGAAGCGCGTTATACCGCAGCTCAAATTTAGAGACATAGTGTCGGGGTCCGCCATTTATCTCCCGGCCTTCGCGGGTGCAATGGTGCTTTTGCTGATATTTCCCGAAGTGGCCCTTTTTATGACGGGAAGATAGCGAGCATATAAGAGTTTATGGGAGATTGCATATGAAGTCACCGAGGATTGCTGCAGTCGGATCGATCAAGACTGTAAACGCTCTACTGATATATTTAAGCAGTATAGCCATAGTCCTGATGCTAGTCAGTATACTCGTATCCGTAATATTTAGATACGTTCTCAGCGACCCAATTCCTTGGGCGAACGACTTTGCTAGGATATCTTTAAGTATTTGTATATTTTCAGCTTTAGCTCCAGCCCTACAGCATGGCGCCCACGTTGGGCTTGAGCTTGCATTTGATCGCCTTCCCAAAATGATCAATCATGGCATAAAAATTGTGGCATGGATTGCGACTGTCGTCATTATCTGCGTATGGTTCTATCATAGTTTCTTGCGTATGACTGCAGCCCTAGAGGGTTCGTACAGCCTCCCCGGGCTTTATCTGCAAGTGCCCTCGGTTCCGCTCTATCTGTTTCAGACCCTATGCCTTCTTGTGTTTGCTATGACTGCATTGCTGCTCCCTTGGATGAAGGACAGCTCAGAAGACACTGAGACCTCGCTACAAGGGGCATAAATGGAATTCCGATTTAGCTGGCGTCCTGAAGGTGAAGGCGCTCACTAAGTTGGGGGATCTCACCAGTCAGTGACAACTGCACCTATTACCGACTCCACGTACGATGTAGCTGGCATGCTCAGGCGGAAGTGTAAACGTCGAAAAAGCTCAAAAGCTTCGCGCCCCGGCCAGTTCTTAGGCTGAAGTTCGATCGGAAGATTCGGATCTCTAAAAGTCAGCCTGCGAGTGTCTGCCAGGAGCTCTATCTGCGTTTTAAGGGCGCCTTGGCCCTCAGGAAGCTTGCCACCCTCCATTGCAGAGTAGCGTTTGATAAAATCCTGGTAATCCTCGGTCAGTTTATTGAGGTCCCAGCACCGGCTGACGAGTTCTTCATCGCTTGTCAGCTCAGTGGTTCTGGATCTGAGCACCGCCATGCTTGCCTCTGGGAAATCGCCCTGAAGCTGTTTAATGCGCTTATCTTCTTGGCGTGGAGAGAGCCACGTGGATGAGGCGAACTGGCCGAAACCAAGCCAGGTGAGTTGCTTCCGCAATGTTTCCCGACTGTTTCGTTTTGCTTCAGGAATTTGATAGAAGAGTTGGGTCCACCAACCGTCCCATTCGTCGTCGACTCGCGTGAATATCCGTTCACGGCCTTTGTCAAGAACCTCCTGCATTCGATCGGACAGGCGATAAACTGTCTCTCGGCCCGTTCGATAGGTCGTGAACCATGCCTCATCCCTCAATCGGGACAAGGTGACGCGGGCGCTGCTTCTCTCAATTTCAAAGCTTTCCAGCAAATCTAAGAGGGACCCCAAGCGAATTTCTCCTTGGTTGGCGTATCTCAAGTACTCGCCGAAGAGGTCCATGATGAGGGAACGAGAGTTGGGTGGCATAGGTACCTTACGGAACGTTTGGGGGAACTGTCTCATGTTACACCTGGGTTGAAGCAATGGGTGTGTGGTTTCTTGCCATGGATCGGCTGCTATCTCGAAAAATGACAGAGACCTCGTCTTAGCGTGTGATTTGAGATACACTAACGTATGACACGGAAGTAGCAGACGTATTGAGAATGTTACCAATTGTCTATGGTGAGGACTGTGGTGCTTCTCTCGCTTTACTGCTAGCTTTCGGGGGATAAGTTGGCGGTCTTCGATGGAGGTACAGTTGCATGACCCTCGCCGCCACGGATAGCTAATGTAACATTGGAGCGCCTGTAGGGGTTAGAATGTTTTATAAATCCTGGATCTGGAGATAGGGAGGAAGGATGAGTCGTCGCATTGCATGTGTGGGGGGAGGGCCAGGGGGGCTGTTTCTCGCCACCCTGCTCAAGCGTCAGGACCCTTCTGCAGAAGTTGCGGTCTTCGAGAGGAACCAGCCGGAGGATGCGTTCGGTTTTGGGGTGGTTTTCTCAGACGCAACGTTGAAGGCGATCCACGAGGCTGACTCAGTGTTGCTTGATGGTCTGAATGACCATGGTCGCCATTGGGACCGCATTGAAGTCTGGCTTAAAGGAGAGTGCCACGCCTTTCAAGGCAATGGGATGGCGGCTATCCATCGAAGGGTCCTGTTACCTCTGCTTCAGAAAAGTGCCGATGACGTTGGAGTGCAACTGAACTTTGGCACGAATATCTCTGACCTTTCGGAACTGCAGGACTACGACGTAATCGTAGGGGCAGATGGAGCTAACTCATTTGTTCGTTCTTCAGTGATTCAGGATCTCGGCCACAGTGTTGAAACCGCAGAGGCGAAGTTCATCTGGTTTGGGACTGATTACATGTTCGACGGACTCACTTTTGTGCACCGTAAAAGTGAGTATGGCCATTTTGCGGCTCATGCCTACCCCATTAGCGACAGTGTTAGCACATTCATCGTGGAGACCGACCCAGACACATGGCGCAAAGCCGGTCTCGATGAGTTCGACGTCACTCAGCCTCCGGGGGTTTCCGATGAGAAGACGAGGGCGTTCATCGAAGAACTGTTCAGGGAGGATCTCGACGGAGGACGCATCATCGCCAATAACTCTCGCTGGGGAAGTTTCCGCACACGGCGTTCGCAACGGTGGCACAGCGGGAATGTGGTTTTACTGGGGGATGCGGTCCATACCGCCCACTTCTCCGTAGGATCTGGAACCAAGATGGCCATGGAGGACGCCATCGTTCTTGCCCGTGAGCTCACAGCAGGACACTCAACACTAGAGCAGGCTTTCAGCGCTTATGAGGCACAGCGCCAGCCATCTGTGGATCGGATCCAGGGCTCTGCGCGAGGCGGACTAAGCTGGTGGGAACGCTTTGGGCGATATTACGATGCTTTCGAGCCCTGGCAATTTACATTCCACTTCTTCTCTCGATCCATCAATATTGATCGTATCGAACGCCGGGATCCTGAGTTCGTCGCTCGGGCACGTAGGGAGTGGCAACTGCGGCACGGCAGTGCGGCGGTGCTTGATACGCCCCTGCGTACGGCTTCAGCACAGCTCCCTTCCCGTTTCCTGCACTACGGAGGAGCCCCCTTCAATGTGGAGGACCTCTCAGCCAAGGGCGGTCTCCCGGTGCAGCTTCCCGCGGCTGCGGTGGCCTCTGTGGCGGTCGGCGCTGACTCCACTCTGCCTGAGAGTGCAGAGATCGCTGCGGTGACCGGGGGAGACCTGCTGGACCGGATCCGCCTCTCTGAGGAGTTGCGGCTGGAGCGAGGCATTCCGACTATCTTGGTAGGCGGCGACGGTGAGAACATCGATCCTGAAACTTTGGTCCTCTCCGGCCGTGCTGATGCTGTTGCGCTTATTGAGGGAGCTCACTGATGGCAGAGGCTGCTCTGAGAGCGGAACTGGATGCTCTCTTCACTCCACGCGGTATAGCAGTCATTGGCGCCTCCCCCAAGCCAGGAAAGCTGGGGCAGGTGATGTTTTCATCACTCGGACGTTCTTCTGCCAATGTGTTTCCGGTCAACGGGAAATCACCTGACATGTACGCTACGCCCGAGGAAGCCGTTGAAGCAGCTGGTGGGGAGCTCGACCTCGCTGTGCTCTGCATTCCCGCGGCGGCTACTGCCCAGGCTCTCGCCGACTGCGCTGAGGCAGGAATTGGTGCTGCTCTTGTCTGCGCCGGTGGCTTTGCAGAGGCTGGGGGACCAGGCACCGATTATCAAAGAGATGTTGAGAAAGTGCTGGCTCAGACAGGAATTAGGTTACTGGGGCCGAACACTTCCGGATTCTTCCGGACGGCTGAAGAGCTTTTTGCCAGTTTTGTCCCTGGTGTTGCTTCGTTGCGCCCAGGAAAGGTAGGCGTTGTGGCAGCCAGCGGGGGGGTCAATCACGCCTTGGCCTTCCAACTCGATGCCGCCGGAGCCGGAGTGAGCACGGGGGTTGGGATCGGTGGGGGTCTTGATATCACAGCCCCGGATGTTCTGGAGTTCCTGGCAGAAGATCCCGACACTGCCGCTGTTGCCCTGCATATCGAGACCGTTCCTGATGGTCCCCGGCTTCTGGAAGCGGTGGAGCACCTGGCCTCGCGCAAGCCCGTCGCGGCGCTGGTGGTTGGGAAGAGCGACATCGAGGAGTTCGCCCAGTCTCATACAGGATCGCTGGCCACCTCCTGGGCGACCACTCGTGCCCTGCTCGAACAGGTCGGAGCGGTGCTAGTGAACGACGAGCGTGAGTTGGTCAACGCCGCGAGCGCGCTCACTGTCCAGCGTCGCGATTACAGTTCTGGGAGAGGTCCGGCGCTTGTCACCGGGCAGGCCGGCCCCGGGATGCTGATCGCCGATGAGCTGGGCAACCGTGGTGTGGAGTTACCCCCTCTGAGCGGGCAGACGCGGGAGCGACTGGGTTCGCTGTTGCCTCCGATGACGTTCTTGGGAAACCCTGTGGACACAGGAAGGCCGGGGCCAGAGTACCCGGAGATTCTGCGTGCAGTGGGCGCCGATCCGCAGGTTTCCGCGGTAGGAGTCTATGGCATTACCGAACCGGTGGTCTCGCTACCTGCCGCACTGGAGCAGTCTGGGCTGCTAGGTCAGAAACCCGTCGTCATCGCTGTTGATGGACCTCAGGAAGATATGAACCGAGTCAGGGAGGAGACGGGGTCGGCAGTGCCGGTGCTTCAAGGCCCCGGTGCCTTGGCTCAGGGGCTCGCTGCCTTGGACTCCGACGTCCACCGGCAGGCTTTCCGAAATGCCAGAGAAGCAGAGCAACTGCCTTCGGCTGTCTCCCTCTCCGGGACGGGGCCTTGGCACGAAGCCGCGGCTAAGACTTTTCTCGATTCGATCGGGCTTCGCACGCCTGCCCGGGTGGTGTGCACTGATGAAGCGGAGGCGCGTGCTGCGCTCACGACCCTACGTCCTCCGGTGGCGATCAAGCTGCTCGATGCGGCGGTGATTCATAAAACGGAGCTCGGAGGGGTCCAGCTGGGGATACGAACTCCGGAGGAAATGGACTCCGCGCTGCAGAATCTGCGCCGGGCAGGAGCGCGGGAGTTCCTGGTCGAGGAGATGGCACCTTCTGGTACTGATCTCCTCCTCGGGCTCCGCCGGGATCCGGTTTTTGGCCCCATCTTGGTTTTTGGCCTAGGAGGGCTAGAGGCCGAAGTGAAGGAGGACGTCGCCATCTGTGCGCTGCCGGCGAGCCCGCAGTGGGTCGAGCAGATGCCGGAACGCCTTCAGCATCGTCAGCTGCTGAGCGGGTTCCGCGGCCGTCCACGTCTCGAACCGCAGGAGCTGGTCCGAGCAGTGACAGCACTGTCCTCCGCCTTTCTGGAATCCCCTCTGATCATCGACATCGAAATCAATCCGCTCCGCGTCACATCGGAGGGCCTAGTGGCCCTCGACGCGGTCATCACCACCCGAGAGGAGGACCGCTGATGACAACTCCCACCGCTGAAGGGACCGTTCCCTGGCCGGAGGAGACCGCTGCCCGCTACCGGCAGGAGGGGCTGTGGAGGGACCTTCCCCTCCACGCCGTGTTGATGGAATCGGCCAAAGGACGCGAGGACAAGGTCGCCCTGGTCGACGGGGACGTCCGTATTACCTTCGGGGAGCTGGTGGACCGTGTGGAGGCCGCCGCCGCCCGGCTGCTCGACATCGGGCTGAGGCCCGATGACCGGATAGTCCTGCAACTGCCGAACTCCTGGCAGTTCGCGGTGCTCACCCTGGCATGTTTCCGAGCTGGCATCGTGCCAGTGATGGCTCTTCCGGGCCACCGCCTCCACGAGATGCGGGCCGTGGCCGAGGTAGCGGAGGCGCGAGCTGTGGCAGTGCCGGAGAGGATCAAGGACTTCGACCACCGGAGATTGGCGCAACAGGTGGCCGAGGAGGTTGCGAGTGTCGAGATGATCATGATCAGCGGCACGGCCCAGGCCGATGAGGTATCGCTAGATGACCTGCTCCGACCTTCGGCGTCGGAGGACTCCCCCAAGGAAAAGGCGGGTGGTATTCCTCAGCCTGATCCGGACTTAGTGCTGATGTTCCTGCTCTCCGGCGGCACCACCGGAATGCCTAAGCTGATCGCCCGAACCCACAACGACTACGACTACAACATCCGGGAATGTTCCCGCGTCTCGGGTCTCAGCGAGGATACGGTCTACCTGGTGGCCCTTCCCGCCGGCCACAACTTTCCCCTGGGGTGTCCCGGACTGCTCGGAGCACTCTTCGCGGGCGGGACCGTGGTCATGCTGTCCAGTCCCCATCCGGTGAAAGCCTTGCAGACCATCCAGAACGAGGGAGTGACTGTCACAGCAGCAGTTCCTGCGGTGGCTCAACGATGGATCGACTATGTCGAGGAGACCGCGGACCTGCCGGACATCTCCTCGCTCAAGGTCCTGCAGGTAGGAGGGTCACGGTTCCCCGACGAACTTGCGGCACGCGTCCGGCCCGTCCTCGGGTGCACCCTCCAGCAGGTTTTCGGCATGGCGGAGGGCCTGATCAACATGACCCGCCTGGACGACCCGGAGGAGGTCATCACCACCACCCAAGGCCGGCCCGTCTCGTCCGCCGATGATATCCGCATCGTCGATCCGCTGGGGCAGGACCTGCCCGATGGACAGCCCGGATCGATCCTCACCCGCGGCCCCTACACTCCGCGCGGGTACTACCGCGCTCCGGAGGCTAACGAACGCTCCTTCGTGGAGGGCTGGTACAGCAGCGGGGACATCGTCGAGCGGCGCCCCGACGGCAACCTCGTGGTTCACGGTCGGGATAAGGACATCATCAACCGGGGCGGTGAGAAAATATCCGCCGAAGAGGTGGAGAGCTTGGTTTACCGCCTCAGCGCCATCGAGATGGCCGCCGCCGTCGCTATGCCTGACCCCTCGCTGGGCGAGGGGCTCTGCCTCTATGTAAAGCTTCGTGAGGGAGAGAACATCACTCTGGAGCAGGTCCGGACTGAGCTGACTGACGCAGGCTTGGCCCCCTTTAAGCTTCCCGAGCGGCTCGAAATTATCGATGAAATACCGATGACGCGCGTTGGCAAGATCAATAAGAAGGCTCTGCGTGAAGATGTGCGTCGACGCATGGAACCATCCAGCACATCGCAGACCAACTACGACCGAGAAGGAGAGCGTGATGGGCACCCATAATGACCCCAGCATTCCCAAACCTCCTCCGCCAACCCCGGAGGAGCAGCGTCGCCTTGACGAGCTTTATGCGAAGTTCGAGGCCAGCCACATGGTTCCGCTGTGGACCGAGATCGGTGACCTCATGCCGCAGGTGCCCAAACCGGCGGCGATCCCCTATACCTGGCGATGGCAGGACCTGCTGCCCCTGGCAGAAGATGCAGGCGAACTGGTTCCGGTAGGCCGCGGGGGAGAACGCCGAGCGATCGCCTTGGCTAACCCCGGTCTTGGAGGGCGCCCTTATATCTCGCCTACGCTCTGGTGCGCCATTCAATACCTCGGTCCTAAAGAGGTCGCTCCGGAGCATCGGCACTCGCAGAACGCTTTCCGGTTTGTGGTCGAGGGAGAAGGAGTCTGGACCGTTGTCAATGGCGACCCGGTTCGGATGAGCCGTGGCGACTTCCTGCTTACCCCGGGTTGGAACTTCCACGGTCATTACAACGAGTCTGACGCCCCGATGGCGTGGATCGATGGTTTGGACATCCCTTTCGTCCACTACACCGACACATCGTTCTTCGAGTTTGGCATTGACCGGGTGACAGATGAATCAACACCGGAGATATCGCGCTCGGAGCGACTCTGGTGCAACCCGGGGCTGCGCCCGCTCTCTGGGCTGCAAGACACTGTGAACTCACCGATCGGAGCCTACCGGTGGGAGCATACCGATCGTGCACTGACCGAGCAGTTGGCGCTGGAGGACGAAGGGCACCCGGCTACTGTCGAACAAGGGCACGCCGCCGTACGCTACGTCAACCCAACTACAGGCGGGGACGTGATGCCCACCATCCGTGCAGAGTTCCACCGCCTGCGTGAAGGCTCTCAGACAGCCAAAACTCGAAAGGTCGGCTCCGAAGTCTTCCAGGTATTTGAAGGTCGGGGCCGTTTCATCATCGACGACGAGGTTCACGAGGTGGAGACCGGGGACATCGTGGTCTCCCCATCCTGGGCCGCCACAGAGATCCAAGCCGAGAGCGCTTTGGATCTCTTCGCTTTCAATGACCGCCCGATCATGGAGAAGTTGCACTTCTCCCGAACCCATACCGAGGGGGAACTCCAATGAAACTGGCTACCATTCGAACCGAGGCTGGGACACGCGCCGCCCGACTTGAGGACAATACTTACACTTTGATCGGCAAATATCAGGATGTCGGTGAACTGTTGTCAGAACAGAACTGGCAGGATCTCGCAGCGCAGGCTTCGGGGGAAACGCTCCCTGCGGCAGAGGCTGAGGTAGCCCAGCTGATCAATCGTCCAGGCAAAGTGGTCTGTGTAGGGTTGAATTATCGAGGCCATATCCTCGAAATGGGCCGGGACCTGCCGAGCCACCCCACTCTCTTTGCCAAGTACGCCGAGACGCTCACCGGCCCCTATGACGACATCGTATACACTCCGGAAGATCCAGAGCTGGACTGGGAGGGGGAACTGGTAGCTGTCATCGGAAAGACGGTGCGCAGGGCCTCCGAGGAGGAGGCGGACCAGGCGATCGCGGGATACACCATCGCCGATGACATCTCGATGCGAGGGTGGCAGTTCCGTACTAAGGAATGGCTTCAGGGGAAGATTTGGGAGGCGTCCACTCCTCTGGGCCCTGTGTTGAGCACCCCGGATGAGGTGGATCTGAGCACCGCAGAGCTGCTCACCCAGGTCAACGGCGAGGTGATGCAGCAGCACTCCATTGGAGATTTGCTGTTCACCCCTCCCCACCTGGTGTCCTACATCTCCACGATACTTCCGTTGCACCCCGGCGACGTCATCCTCACCGGCACCCCGGGGGGAGTTGGCCGGGCCCGTGACCCGCAGGTCTACCTGAAGCCTGGGGACACCGTGACGGTGAGCATCGACGGCATCGGGGAGATCAGGAACTCGATCGTAGAGGCGGTGTAACCAGTGGTCGCACGGCATGATCTGACGGAGGACCCAGAGCTGAAAGAGGCTCTGCTGGTGGTCCGGCGAGGAACGGCCTTCTTCACCCGCATGCTGAACCTGCTCCCGGACCAAGAGTTGGACGGCCCGTCGTTGTTGCCAGGCTGGACACGCCGCCATCTGGTAGCTCACGTGGGATATAACGCCCGAGCCATCACGCGATTGGTGCAGTGGGCCAATACCGGGGTGGAGACACCCATGTACTCCTCTCCTGAGGCTCGTGCGGCAGAAATCGAGTTTGGTGCCACGTTGCCGGCCCATGCCCTGCGACACTTGAACGATCACGCAGCCATCAGCCTTAACGTCGAATGGCGGGATACACCAGAGGATGCGTGGAACGCCGTGGTCCGTACCGCCCAGGGCCGAGAAGTCCCGCTCAGCGAGACCGTGTGGATGAGGACCCGCGAGGTCTGGCTACACGCAGTGGACCTCAACAACGGCGCCCGGTTCGATCAGATCCCGGTTCAGGTGCTCAGCGGGCTCCTAAGGGACATCACGGCGAAGTGGCGCAGGGCCGGGGAGGGGGAGGACCTCCGTGTGGAGGTGGTCGATGCCCCGGAGCTTTCCTTCGGAGAGGGCACTCGGACGGTGCGCGGCGACCTCTCTGGTGTGCTTGCCTGGGCCGCAGGCAGGGCGAGTCATCTGGTGACTCGTGGAAACGAGGTTGAGGCACCACGATGGATATAACTGCAAAATTGACATTTTATGAGTTAGTTAACCCGATCATTAACCCTCCAACGACGAAGGAATCCTCATGAAGACTCAACTGATTATCGACAACAGTGAACGGCGCAGTTCAGACAGCAAGACGTTCGTCCGGCGGAACCCGCTCAACGGCGAGGTCATCACTCAAGCTGCTGCGGCGACCATCGATGACGCGGCAGAGGCTGTGGATTCTGCGGCGAAGGCGTTTGAGTCCTGGTCGCAAACTGGGCCCTCGGACGTGCGGTGCTGCTGAGGGCAGCTGACATCATGGAAAGCCGGGCTGAGGAGTTTACCGAGACGATGACCCGGGAAGTGGGTGCGGCACCCCTATGGTCGGGGTTTAATGTCTTTCTCACTGCACAGCTTTTCCGCGAGGCTGCGTCGCTGGCGACTCAGATTCAAGGTGAGACCCTTCCGACAGACAAACCGGGAACGTTGTCTATGACCGTGAGGCAGCCGGTCGGCGTCGTGCTGAGCATGGCTCCCTGGAATGGTGCCGGTGTGCTGGCAGCTCGGGCTATCGCCTATCCCATCGTCTGTGGCAACAGCGTTGTGTTCCGTGCGTCTGAAGGCAGTCCCCGCTCCCACGCCATGATTGCTCAGGTGCTGTTGGACGCGGGGCTGCCCGCCGGCGTCCTGAACTTCCTCACCAACGATCCAGCCGATTCCGACCAGTTCGTCGAGTCCATCATTGCGAACCCAGCAGTGCGGCGGGTGAACTTCACCGGTTCCACAGCAGTGGGCCGTATCATTGGAGAGAAGGCAGGGCGTCATCTGAAGCCCGTTCTCCTGGAACTCGGGGGTAAGGCTCCTCTGGTGGTCCTCGATGACGCAGATCTCGAAGGAGCTGTGAACGCGGCCATCTTCGGTGCGTACATGTACCAGGGCCAGATCTGCATGTCGACGGAGCGCTTCGTGGTGGATGACACGGTCGCCGATGAGTTCGTCTCCGCATTCGCAGAGCGTGCTGCACGGCTTCCTGAAGGTGACCCGGCCCGGGATCCCTCCTGCGTCATCGGCCCCATGTACAAGCCGGAATCCGGGGACCGGATCAACGCTCTCCTGGAGGACGCTCTCGCGAAGGGAGCAACCATTGTCACGGGAGGAAAAGCCGACGGGGCGCGGATGCCGGCCACGATCGTGGACAACGTGACGCCGGACATGGACATCTATGACCAGGAGACCTTCGGGCCGGTCACCACCATTGTCCGCGTCTCGGGTGTTGAGGAGGCTGTTCGCGTCGCCAATGACACCGAGTACGGCCTGGCCGCGGCTGTCTTCGGGCGTGACAGTACTCGTGCTTTGAACGTGGCCATGCGCATTCAGGCTGGTCATGTGCATGTCAATGGTGCGACCGTGCAGAATGAGGCCCAGGCTCCTTATGGTGGCACGAAGGCTAGCGGCTTCGGGCGGTTTGACGGCCGGGCAGTGATCGACGAATTCACAGAGCTGAAATGGATCACGGTTGAGCCCTCGGATCAGGAGTATCCCATCTGAGGAAAGGGTCAGGGGCATTGGCGGCGGCAGCCTAAGGATCTCAGCCGCAGTGGCTCGAAATCTGAAATTTTTGATCGCTAAGTTTTCAATATTTAGGAGGAAATGGTGGGTTACAAGATAAAGAATATTGATCCAGCGAGGACAGCTGTCATCGTTGTCGATATGGAGAATGACTTCGTCGAGGAAGGTGCTCCAATGGAGTCGGCCCAGGCTCGACGCGCAGTTCCCCAGATGAAGAAAGTTATTGATTTTGCCCGGGAATCGGGGATGAAGGTGATCTACTCTACACATGTCCATCGGGAGGACGGGAGTGATCATGGTAGGTTTGCCGATTTGTATCCACCAATTGCCGAGGGGGCCGGGCTGGTGGATGAGACTTCTGGTATTGAGATCTATCCAGAGCTTGCTCCCCGTGAGGGCGAGCCGGTGATCAAGAAGCACAGATATAGCGCATTTTTTGGTACTGATCTAGACATCATCTTGCGTGGCGCAGAAGTCGATACTGTTGTGATAATTGGCACTACAACAGAGAATTGCTGTCACGCAACTGCACGTGATGCGATGTTCCGCGACTACTATGTTGCGTTCCTCTCTGATGCTACAGGGACGTTTGACTATCCTGACGTCGGCCATGGGTCTATGACTGCCGACGAGGTGCACGAGGCAACCCTCAAGATCCTTGCTTTTCCCACTGCGGATGTCATGTCTTCCGATGAATTCATTCGTCTGGCAAGTTAGCGCTATCCGCGCTTAAGCCCCCTTGTTGCTCTTATCGTAGGGAATAGATCCACAGCACCATTGATTCACAATGAGAGCTGTGGGTAGGAGCTTGCTATAGAAACCCGAGGGGGCAGGAAGACCGGTGTTGAATAAGACGACTGCATGGTTGCAGCACTGCTTCCTGGCTATTCCCAGTGCTTCCCAGCCTTCTCTCGAGGGATTCATCTCTTGAATGGGGCAGGTGTAGGGACGTGGGACCCGAGTTGGCTCACGTTAGTCAGGTTTGCTGTTTGACCCGAGTTGGCTCACGTTAGTCAGGTTTGCTGTTTGAGTGGATGGCGTTGATGGCGGCGG
>NZ_WRPM01000012.1 GCF_009758175.1 Nesterenkonia alkaliphila | reverse complement strand
CGCTGCCGGCACCACCGGGAGAAATTCTCCCGGATCGCTCCGGAGCAACTTTTCTATCTTACCGGCCTGCTTGGTGGCTGTCAACTCGACTTTCTGGTCTGAGTTTTGAGCGCACCTCACTAGGCCGGAACCTAGAAAAGTAGTTTCGGGATGAAGCACCCCTGATCCGTGTCCTCGGTTTCCCTCGGGCACGAATAGATACTCTACACACACTCCAGGGCTGGCGCAAACCACTGAGAGGTGACGCTCGTCACGCCCCTTTAGGGCCCCGGAATGCCGCTGATCTGGAGCTTTATCAGAGATCAGCCACGGGTCACCACGGCAAGGCTCTTCTTGCCGCGCCGTACTAACAGGTACTTCCCGTGCAGCCATTCAGAGTCCGGAACCGGAGTCAGGCCGTCTTCTGCCTTGAGGTTGTTGACATAGGCTCCGCCCTGCTCCACGGCTCGCCGGGCCTCCCCCTTACCACTGACCAGCCCGGTCTCGGCCAGCAGGTTCACCGGGGTGGCCTCTTCCGGGGCCAGCTGTGCGGTGGGCACCTCAGCTGCTACTGCCTGCAGGGTCGGTTCATCGATCTGGTCGATATCGCCCTTGCCGAAGAGCGCCTCGGCCGCGGCGATCACCTTTCGGGTCGCTTCCTCCCCGTGCACCAGAGTGGTGACCTCCCAGGCCAGCCGCTTCTGGGCCTCCCGCTTGAAAGGCTCGGACTCGACAGCCTGCTGAAGCTCCTCGATCTCGGCTCGGCTCAGGAAGGTGAAGACTTTGAGCCGTCCAACCACATCACTGTCTGCCTGGTTGAGCCAGAACTGGTAGAAGGCGTAGGGAGAGCAGAGTTCTGCATCTAACCAGATGGCGTTGCCCTCGGACTTGCCGAATTTGGTGCCATCGGAGTTGGTGATCAGCGGTGTGCCCAGAGCATGGACCTGTGCCCCGGCGGCTTTGCGGACCAGTTCTGTGCCCGCAGTGAGGTTGCCCCACTGATCGGAGCCTCCAAACTGCAGCGCACAGCCGTAGTCCTGATGCAGCCGCAGAAAGTCGTAGCCCTGCAGAATCTGGTAGCTGAACTCGGTGTAGGAGATTCCCTCCTCGGACTCCAGTCGCTTGGCCACGATGTCCTTCTTGACCATGGTGCCCACCCGGAAGTGCTTACCGATGTCACGCATCATCTCCAGGGCGCCCACGCCCTGCCACCAGTCGAGATTGTTGACCAGCTCGGCCGGGTTCTCTCCGTCGAAGGAGACGTAGTGCCTGACCTGGTTCTGCAGCCGGCTCACCCAGCCGGCCACGGTCTCCGGGGTGTTGAGCACCCGTTCACCTGATTCGCGCGGATCACCGATCAATCCGGTGGCCCCGCCGACCAGGCCCAGCGGCTTATGCCCGGCCAGCTGGATCCTGCGCATGGTCAGCAGCTGCACCAGGTGCCCCAGGTGAAGCGAGGCGGCAGTGGGGTCGAACCCGCAGTAATAGGTAAGTGGCTCCCCGGCCAGGGCCTCCTCCAGGGCAGCCTCATCAGTGGAGACGTGGATCAGTCCACGCCACTTCAGTTCCTGGAAGATGTTCTCGAAGCTGGGGTCATTACGCTGCTCGGCCAGCGCCGGGTTCTGGCTGTTCTCGGTCACCCACCGTACGTTACCGCAGAATCAGGCCTCAGCGGCGAATCCTGCGGGCAGGGGTCGGGAGTGCAGCACCCGCAGTGACTGGGTGGAGCGGGTCATCGCCACATAAAGGCTGCCCACTCTGCCGCGGGCCTCCTCCAGCAGAGCGGCCGGCTCCACCAGGACGACGCCGTCGAACTCCAGTCCCTTGGCCTCATCGGCAGTCATTGCCACCACATCCTGTGCCATGGACCCGGCGCCGGCACCTACCCGCTTGCCGTATTGGGCCACCAGCGCCTCGCGGACCGGCTCCACCAGCTTCTGCGGAGCGATCACGGCCACCAGCCCCTCCCCCAGTCTCTGCTGCTCGGCACCCACTGACGTTACTGCGGCTGAGACGAGCGAGCCGGCGTCGTTGTGTTTTTCAATGACGGGCTCATGCTCGCCTTCCCGGACTGTGCGCAGGGAGGTGATCTGCAGCCCATTGGCCTCCGCCACCCGCTCGGCCAACTCCACCATGTTCCGCGGGGTGCGGTAGTTCACGGTGAGTTCTTCGATCCGCAGCCGGTCGTCGATGAAGGGGCCCAGAGCCTGTGCCCAGCTCTGCGCGGCGGAGGCTGATGAGCCTTGGGCGATGTCCCCCACCACGGTGAAGGACTTCAGCGGACAGCGGCGCATCAGCATATGCCACTGCATCGGTGAGAGCTCCTGGGCCTCATCCACCACAATGTGCCCGTAGGTCCAGCTGCGGTCCACCCCGGCCCGTTCGGCGGCGGTGAGCCGTGGTCCGGTCTCGCTGTTGAGATTGGCCACCGCCTCGGCGTCGAGGAAGCCTTCGATGCCCATCTCCTCGAGAGCCGGGGAGGCGTTCTCCACCGCTTTGCGCGCATTCTCGAGGTCTTTCTCACGGGCTGCCTGGCGGCGTGCCTCCTGGCGTTCGGCATGCTCGTCCAGGTCGCCCAGCAGTTCAGCCGCTTCATCCAGCAAGGGCACATCTGCAATGGTGAAGGCCGCGCCCGGTTCGCGCTGCAGAGCGGCACGTTCCTCCGGTGACAGCTGAGGGGCCACCTCAGCGAGGTACTGGGGTTTGCTGAAGAGATCCTCCAGCAGTGCCTGCGGGGTACGCGGCATCCAGCACAGGTTCAGCAGCACCCTCACATCCCGAGAATGCCGGACATCCTCCTCCAGATAGCTGCGGTCTGCCTCGTTGCCCTGGGAGCGTTTTTGCAGGAGCCGTTCCAGCTTCTCTGCGATCTCTTTGATCATCACCTTCACAAAGGTGGAACGGGCCTCGTTGTAGGGCTTGCCGGTGGCCTTGGCCCGCTCGATCCCCCGCCTGACCATCTTGGGGGTGACGGTGACCTTGACCCCTTCGACTCTGACCTCGCGGGGTTCCGGGATGGTGCGGCGGCGGTGGGCCACTGCATCGGCGATGATCTCGGTCCAGTCCAACCGGCCTTTGATCTCGGCGGCCAGCGGATCGGTCTCCTCCATTCCTCGAATCCCAGGGTAGAGATCCGCCAGGGAGGACATCACCACTCCGGTCTCCCCCAGTGAGGGCAGCACCCGCTCGATATAGGACAGGAAGGTGGAACTGGGGCCCACGATCAGCACGCCGGCGGACTTCAGCCGCTCCCGATGGGCGTAGAGCAGGTAGGCCGCCCGGTGCAGGGCCACTGCAGTTTTGCCAGTGCCGGGGCCGCCCTGGACTACCAGAATCCCGGAGCGGTCGGCGCGGATGATCCGATCCTGCTCAGCCTGAATGGTGGCGACGATATCGCCCATCTGACCGGTGCGGCGGGCCTTCAGTGCGGCCAGCAGGGCGCCGTCGCCGTGGTTCTCGGTGCCCTCTTCCAGTACGGAGGTGTCGAGCACCTCGTCCTCCAGGCCTTGAACCGCACGGCGCTTGAGCAGCAGGTGACGGCGCCGCCGCACCCCCTGCCGGTCAAAGGCGGTGGCCTGGTAGAAGACTCCGGACTCGGGGGCCCGCCAGTCCAGCAGCAGTCGCTGCCGGTCTGAAGAGGTCAGTCCGATCCGCCCGATGTAGCGGGCGTCGCCGTTCTCCAGGTCCAGCCTGCCGAAGACCAACCTGTCATCCACGGCGTTCAGCTGGGCCAGCCGGTCCTCATACATGCTGGCGAAGGCATCCCGCTCGGAGATGTTCTGCATTGTGCCTACCGCCCCGGTGGAACGGACCCGGTTCAACTGCGTCTGGTTCTCCTCACGCAGCTCATCAAGCCGGCGGTAGAGGGCTGCCACATATGCTCGCTCCTGGTCGATCCCACCCTCCAGTGGGGGCAGCGGGATGAGCTGGGCGTCGCTTTGCTCACGCGCCTCAATCGTCTCGTCAGACTCGGTGCCAGCACCGGTCTTCGCTGGGCTCAATTGGGCGTCGTCGTCGGCTGGTGTGCTGTCATGTCCGTTCAGATCAGAGGTGATCGAGGCGGCGGTGTTGGTGTCACTCATCCGGTGGCAGGGCTCTTCCCGTTTCGGCGAAAACGATCAGTCAATACTACTCCCTGAAAGGTAAACGGGAGGTTGCCGGGTTTTTATTGAATGCTCAGGAGACTCTGACCAGGGTGAAGCCGTCCCAGCCTTTGAGCCCCACAGTCTGCAAGGCAGTGCCAGTGAGGCGGCCATCGGCGGCGATATCGGCGATCAGCTGCCGGGTGCCGAGGACATCGGGGTTCTCGGAATCGGCCTGGACCACTTGGCCCTGGCGGACGGTGTTGTCGATGAGGATCGCGGTACCGGGGCGGCTGAGACTGACCGCAGACTTCAGGTAGGTGGGGTTGGAGCGTTTATCGGCGTCGATAAAGACCAGGTCAAATGGCTCCGGCTGCTCGGCGATGAGCTGCTGCAAGGTCTCGGCGGCCGGGCCGCGGCGGATCTGCACCCGGTCTGCGACACCAGCGTGTTCAAAATTCTCCTGGGCGACCTTAGCGTTGGTCGCTTCAAGTTCGCAGGTGGTGATCTGGGCATCCGAGCCAGCCGCCCGGGCCATCCAAATGGCGGAGTAGCCGGCCAGTGTGCCGATCTCCAGGATGCGCTTTGCGCCAGTGAGCTGCACCAGCAGACCCAAGAAGGCACCCATATTAGGTGCCACATCGATACCAGGAAAGAGCGTCTCGCCTGAGCTTTCACGGGTAGCCGCGAGCGCTGGATCCTCCTTCACCAGAGAGTCAATGAAGTACCGGTCAACTTCTGCCCACTGCTCAGGAGCGCTCATTGTTCGTCCCCTTCCCGTCTCATCGCTCGGCGCTGGGCCGGGGGCCCGGCTCATTCTATTGACCCTATCGGGGAGCCGGGCTGTGCGGTACCCCTTTGCCCGGCCGGTACCGGGAGACGGTGGGGTCACCTTGGATCCAGAACCGCCAGGGGAACTCCGTGCTTCCGCCGACCCCGGAGACCCCCACCCGCGGGCCTAAGGCTATCGACCACGGCGCTCGATCGAGCCGAGCGGAGACCGGAGCAGGCGCCGGGTCGCCCGAGGCGATTGAGGAGTGTGAGAGGGACGACGCCGCGTCACTGGGGGCGAGCCGGAAACTCACCTCGGTATTGGGACCGGGTGGGGAGACGGCGTCGTGCTCAATGATTTCCAGCCGGCTGCCGTCCATAGGCAGGGTGACCCCGAGTCCCTGGCCGAGCCGGCCGGGACCGGAGAGCAGCGTGGCTCCGGTGTCTTTGCCGCCGCGGCGCTGGATCGCCAGTTCCCGGCCCTGGAGGACTTCACCGGCCCGCAGCAGGATCCCGCCGGCCACCTCAGCGCCGGCAACCAGATTCAAGCAGAAGTGGATCCCGTAGCTGCGGTAGACGTAGGTGTGCCGGGGCGGGCCGAAGAGGGTGGCGTTGCGCGGGGTCTGGCCGCGGAACGCGTGAGACCCCGGATCCTCGCCGGTGTCTCCGTAGGCCTCTACCTCGGTCAGCCGCACGGTGACGGTTCCGCGGGCGGTGGTCACACTCAGCCTGCAGCCCAGCAGCTGCGGGGCCACCTCTGCCGGGTGAGCCTCGAACAGTGATTGCAGGTCCGAAATGCTCATAGCGTCACCCTATCCGTGCCTGATTCCGCCGCAGGTCTCTGTGTCATGAGGTAAGCATCCAGCCTTCATAGGCATTCCTGAAGGATGCAGACTTCAAACATGACTTTGAAGCCTGTAGGCTTATGACATGTTCGTTATCACCGCAGACCAATACCGGTCCACTCAGCGCGGAGATCTGGTGGAGGACACGCTGGAGCGCGCCCAACACTGGTTGGAACCAAAGCAACAAGCACTGGCGCTGAGTCCCGAACGTACCGTCGGAGATGAGATCCAAGCAGTATTCCTCGACGCTCTCATTGCCAGCGAGTTCGCCCTGTGGCTCTACCGCACAGCAGAGTGGTCGGTCGGCCTGGGGGCAGGACCAGCAGATGAGCCGCTGGGCAGCTCAGCCCGAGCAAGCCGCGGCCAAGCCTTCCTCCACGCCCGCTCTGCAGTAGAACAGGCGAAACGGCGTGGCGAGCCCCAACGCATTGTTGCTCATGGCCAACAGAAGGAATCGGCCCAATCCGCCACCGCAGTGCTGCAGCTTCTCGGCGGCATTGCGCTCAAGAGAAGCTCAGCGGGCTGGGAAGCGATTGACCATCTTGGGTCAGGACTCTCCCGCGCCCAGGCTGCCACCAGGATCGGGGTGAGCCAGGAGGCGCTGAGCCAGCGGCTGCGCACAGCGATGTGGGAAGAGGAACGCAGAGCCCTGCCGGTAGCGGCAGCGCTGCTCGCCCAGTCCGACTCCTAAGATCTCCGAGGTATCAGAGAGGATAGTCACTATGGAGCCCCTGATCGGCATTGCGGTGACAGTACTCGCATTGGCAGTCTCCGCCGGACTCGGCGCATGGCTGGTGTGGCTGCTGCTGCGCGCTATTGAGCCCACCGGCTCAAGCGCCGGCGTCCTGCGCGGAGGCACATGGGTGGGCATTCTGGAACGTCTTGCCATCACCGGGGCGATTCTCGCCGGGCACCCCGCCGTGATCGCCGTAGTTGTTGCGGTCAAGGGGCTCGGCCGCTATCCAGAACTGCAGGCAACTGCTCCAGAGCACCGGGCTAAGGTCACCGAACGGTTCATCATCGGGACCCTGGCCAGCTATCTCTGGGCAGGCGCAGTCGGAGTGCTGGGCAGCATACTCCTCGACGGACTGCTCTGAACCTGTTGCCGGTGCCTCAGGAACATGGGCCCCTGCTTATTCATCACTGAGGTAGCGCTCGGCGTGACCGGCCACATCCCGGGCGTACTCGGCGGACTGGTTATATGCGGCCACGGCATCGTTCCAGCCACGGTCGGTGCTGAGGTCCTCCCCGTGGGTGCAGAGATAGTGTGCAGCAGCCAGGGCGGCGTCGTCGTATTGGTGCACGTCGGTCTCCCCATCCAGGTTCCCGTCCTGGGCGTACTGCTCCCAGGTGGTGGGGATGAACTGCATAGGTCCCACAGCGCGGTCCCACTCCTCATCGCCGTCGAGCTCTCCCCCGTCGGTGTCCGGGATCTCCATCAGTCCCTCGCTGCCGTCCAAGGGCACCCCGATGATCGGTGGCTGCACCACCCCGTCCTCGCCGATGCTGGATCCGCCGTAGCTGCCGTGGTGGGATTCCACCTCCCCGATGCCGGCCAGGGTGTTCCAGCCGAGTCCGCAGTCCGGATCAGTCTGGGCAAGGTGGGCAGCCGCACCCCCGTAGGACTGCACCGCACGCTCCGGAATTCCGGTGCGATCAGCGGTCGCGGAGACCCATTCGGGGTCCACCAGCTCAGTGATAGGCACCTCCCCGGGGCCCGCAGCCTCCTCATTCACCACGGGGTGCTCCTGCTGCGGCGCTGCCGGGAAGCCCAGCTCAGTAGGGTGCGGAGGCTCCGGCTCGGACTCGGCCCCGCAGCTTCGCAGCAGGATGATGAAGACGCCCGCCGCAGCACCGGCGCCCAGCACCGGGTAGATCCGGCGGCGTCTATGCCGAGCGGAACTCTGCGACACGCTGCTTAGCGGCTTCCAACTGCTCAGCGACGCGGGCCGGGGCGGTGCCCCCCAAGGCATCTCGGGAGGCCAAGGAGCCCTCCACAGTGAGTACCTCCCGGACATCGGGAGTCAGTGCCGGATGGATCGCAGCCAGCTCCTGGTCAGTCAGCTCATGGAGCTCTCTGGCCGGGGTGTGCTGCTCGCAGAGGCGCACGCACTCACCGGCCACCTCATGGGCCACCCGGAAGGGGACCCCCTGGCGGACCAGCCATTCAGCGATATCAGTAGCCAGCGAGAACCCCTGCGGGGCCAGTTCGGCCAGCCGGTCGGGGTGGAAGGTCAGGGTGGCGATCATCCCGGAGACCGCCGGGAGCAGCAGGGCCAGGGTGTCCACGGCGTCGAAGGCTGGTTCCTTATCCTCCTGCAGGTCCCGGTTATAGGCCAGCGGAAGCGCCTTCAGCGTGGCCAGCAGCCCCGTGTGGTCGCCGATCAGCCGGCCAGCTTTGCCGCGGGCCAGCTCCGCAATGTCTGGGTTCTTCTTCTGCGGCATGATCGAGCTGCCGGTGGAGTAGGAGTCGTGCAGGGTGACGAAGCCGAACTCCTTGGTGGCCCAGAGGATGACCTCCTCGCTGATCCGGGAGAGGTCCACTCCGATCATCGCGGTCACCCAGGTGAACTCGGCCACCAGGTCGCGCGAGGCGGTGCCGTCGATGCTGTTCTCCACCGGTCCATCGAAGCCCAGTTCCTGAGCTACCTGGGCCGGATCCAAGCCAAGTGATGACCCAGCCAGGGCACCGGAGCCGTAGGCGGAGTAGGCAAGGCGCCGGTCCAGGTCACGCAGGCGCTCCACGTCCCGCAGCAGCGGCCAGGCATGGGCGAGCAAGTGGTGTGCCAGCAGCACAGGCTGGGCGTGCTGGAGGTGAGTGCGCCCGGGCATCGGTGTCTCCGGATGCTGCTCAGCCTGAACGGCGAGCGCCTCCACCACATCCAACACTCCGGATGCGATCTGCCGGGACGCATCCCTGAGGTACATCCGCACCATAGTGGCGATCTGATCATTGCGGGAACGGCCAGCACGCAGCTTGCCGCCCAGGTCCTCCCCTGCCCGCTCCAGCAGCCCGCGCTCCAGGGCGCCGTGCACGTCCTCATCGGTGTCTGCGGGCACAAAGGCGCCTGAGGCGACGTCGTCCCCCAGCCGGTTCAGCGCAGAGAGCATCCCGGCCAGCTCTTCCTCAGTGAGCAGACCGGCGCGGTGCAGCACCCGGGCATGCGCCTTGGAACCGGCGATGTCATAGGGGGCCAGCTTCCAGTCGAAGTGGGTGGACTTGCTCAGCGCAGCCATCACATCGGCGGGGCCGGAGGAGAAGCGCCCGCCCCAGAGTGAACCTTCGTTGGTGCCTTGTTTCTCAGTCATCGGTGAGAACTCTACCGGGACGGGGCTGTACTACTACTTCTCCACCCCGGCCCCGGAGAGGTCGGGTTTGCCGTAGAGGCGCTCCTCACGCTGGGAGGCGGTCTTGGCGGAGAGCCCGAAGATATCGATGAAGCCGCGGGCAGAAGACTGGTCGAAGGTGTCGCCGGTGTCATAGGTGGCCAGGTTGAAGTCGTAGAGACTGGTCTCGGACTTCCGGCCCTGGACAGTGGCGCGGCCGCCGTGCAGCTCCAGGCGGATCTCACCGGAGACGTACTTCTGGGTCTCGTCGATGAAGGTGTCCAGGTTCTTCTTCAGCGGGGAGAACCACTGGCCGTCATAGACCAGCTCGGTCCAGCGCTGGTCCACGGTCTTCTTGAACCGGGCCTGCTCACGCTCCAGAGTGATGTTCTCCAGCTCGCGGTGCGCGGCCATCAGGGCCATGGCACCGGGGGCCTCGTAGATCTCGCGGGACTTGATGCCCACCAGACGGTCTTCCACAATGTCGATCCGGCCGATGCCCTGGGCACCGGCGCGGCGGTTGAGCTGCTCGATGGCCTGCAGTGCAGTGACGGTCTCCCCGTCCAGGGCCACCGGCACACCCTGATCGAAGGTAATGGTCACCACGTCCGGGCTGGGCGGGAAGGCCGGGTCCTCGGTGTAGTCGTAGACGTCCTTGGTGGGTCCGTTCCAGATGTCCTCCAGGAACCCGGTCTCCACGGCACGGCCCCAGACGTTCTGGTCGATGCTGAAGGGGTTCTTCTTGGTGGTCTCAATGGGCAGATCGTGGGCTGTGGCGTACTCGATGGCCTTGTCCCGGGTCAGGGCGAGGTCACGGACCGGTGCGATGCACTTCAGCTCCGGGCCCAGGGTCTGGATGGAGACCTCGAAGCGGACCTGGTCATTGCCCTTGCCGGTGCAGCCGTGGGCCACAGTGGAGGCACCGAACTGCTGGGCGGCGGCCACCAGGTGCTTGGAGATCACCGGCCGGGAGATGGCGCTGACCAGCGGGTAGGCGTCCATGTAGAGGCCGTTGGCCTTCAGGGTAGGCATGCAGTACTGGTCGGCGAACTCATCGCGGGCATCGGCCACATAGGCCTCCACTGCCCCGCAGTCCAGGGCGCGCTGACGTACGGTCTCCAGGGATTCACCGCCCTGTCCTACGTCAACGGCCACGGCGATGACCTCGGCGCCGGTGGCCTCGGCGATCCAGCCGATGGCTACGGAGGTGTCGAGTCCGCCTGAGTAGGCCAGAACAATGCGTTCGTTCACGTGATGCTCCTAGAGGTGTGGTGAAGTCGTGGCTCGCAGGACAGTCTACATAATTATTCGCTACCTTGCATACTTATCGTGAGGGGTAGGGGTGGCACGACGCCGCACTCCTTCCTCACTGCCAAAATCAGGCACTTATCGGAATATCGGCAGTTCATGAGATGCCGGTAGTTCGATATCCCCCTGAAAGGTGGGATGAGCGTGCTGGGCAGCACGTAAGCTTGCCTCCATGGCAGAGCAGTACAGCGCAGCCGGGCTGACCGATGAGCAGCAGGAGCTGCTGGCGGCCATGTTCGACCTTGCCCGCGAGGGCGAGATGGAGAAGCTGCTGGCCTTCATCGACCAGGGCATTCCAGCGGATCTGAGCAATGACCAGGCCGACACCCTGCTGATCCTGGCCGCCTACAACGAACACGCGGGGCTGGTGCGGGCTCTGTTGGAGCGCCGGGCGGATCCCAACCTGGTCAATGCCCGGGGCCAGACTGCACTGAGCTGCGCGGTGTTCCGTCAGCAGCATGAGACCGTCCGCCTGTTGCTGAGGGCGGGAGCGGACCCGGATCTTGGAGAGCAGTCTGCCCATGCAGTGATCGAGATGTTCAACTTGGATGCCATGCGCGCCCTGCTCGCTGAGCACACTGCAGCGGAGCCGGAGAGCTGACCCCTGTAAGCACAGCTGCGGCCCTAGAGCCAGATCAGTCGGAGCGGGTGTGGAAGCGTGCGCCGGTCTCGTTGAAGATACTGATCACCTCGGCGTCCTCCGGGCCCACCGCAGTGAGGGCATGCGGGGTGAGCGTGTCGAACTCGGCAGCCTCTCCCCGGTGCAGGATGATCTCCCGCTCCGCCAACTGCAGGCGCATTCGCCCTGAGAGCACATAGAGCCACTCGTAGCCGTCGTGGACCTTCAGCTCCTGCGCCGGCACCGCGGCATGGGGGCGGTAGTGGATCTTATAGGTGTGCACCGGGGAGGACTCCACTGACAGCGGATGAACCACCATCCCGCCAGCCTCCCAGGGGTCCCGCCTGACCCTGGGATCCTCCGGCACCGCCACCACCAGGTCATCCAGTCCGATGCCCAGCTGCTTGGTCAGCGGCACCAGCAGCTCCAGACTGGCCTGGCGCTTGCCCGATTCCAGGCGTGAGAGCGTACTTGCGGAGATATTTGCCGCCCGCGCCAGCCGCTCCAGGGTCCACCCGCGGGCGGTGCGCGCGGCTTTCAGCCTCAGACCCACCTGAGAGAGTTCATTCATAGGCCCAGCATGAGCACTTCTTGCAGTTTTCGCAAACGCTCTTTCTGCGAACGGTTCGCAGGTTCATGCTTGAACTATGCACACTCCAGATCACCACTCAGTCCCCACTCCCCTACCAGCCCAGGATCTTCCTGGCCTGCCCAGCACCGCTGAAGCTGAACTCTTCGACAGCATCATCATCGGTGGCGGACCCGCAGGGCTCAGTGCCGCCTTGGCCCTGGGCCGCTCCCTGCGCCGGACACTGATCATCGACGCCGGCCACCCCCGCAACCGATTCGCCTCCCATATGCACACTGTGCTCGGCCATGAGGGGCTCCCTCCGCAGGAGCTGCTCGCCCGCGGCCGATCCGAGGCCGCCCAGTACGGGGCACTCTTCCACCAGGGCTCCGTCCGCGAAGTCCAGGAGTCCACCCACAGCTCAGGTCCGCGCAACCTGGTGGTGGGTCTGGACGGCGGGCCGCAGCTGTTCGCCCGCACAGTCATCGCCGCAACAGGTGTGGCCGATCAGCTGCCGGGTATCCCGGGTCTGGCCCAGCGGTGGGGGAAATCTGTGCTGCACTGCCCCTACTGCCACGGCTGGGAGGTGCGCGGGCAGCGCCTGGCCGTGCTGGCCACCGGGCCTTTGGCGCTGCACCAGGCCGAGCTGCTGCGCCAGTGGAGTGATCGGCTGACGTTCTTCAGCGCGGCAGCCGAACCCCTGGATGAGGCAGTGGCAGGCAGACTCGCCTCCCGGGGCGTGGAGATCGAGGCCTCGCCGGTCACAGAGGTGATCGGTGAGGATGAGCGAGTCTCCAGCGTGGTCCTACAGGACGGCCGGCAGCTGCCTGTCGATGCCATCTTCACCGCCGGCCGGCTCATCCCGCATGACCGCTACCTGAAGGGACTGGGCTTGGAGCGGGAGGAGACTGCCGTGGGCAGCTTCATCAAGACTGACTCTGCCGGACGGACCAGTCATGACCGGATCTGGGCCCCGGGCAATATCTCGGTGCCGATGGCCAATGTGCCGATGGCGATCAGCGCAGGCACTATGGCTGGGGCCATGGCGAATATGACGATGGTGGCCGAGGACTTCGACCTGGCGCAGTCAGACTCAGCCGCGTGACTCCGCCAGGGCTGTGAAGTAGTCGGCTGTCTCAGGCCCGCCCTGGGGATCCCGGGTGATGACCATAATGGTGTCGTCTCCGGCGATGGTGCCCAGTATCTCCTGGGAGCCGGAGTGATCCACGGCGCTGGCTAGGAACTGGGCTGCCCCGGGCGGGGTGCGCAGCACCACCAGATTCGCACTGGCCTCTGCGGAGATCAGCAGGTCCCGGCAGAGTGAAGCCAGCTTGGCAGTGGATGTCTCGGCGATATCGGCTTGGAACTCCCGTTCGTGGCCCTCGGCGGGCACCGCGTAGATCAGCCCGCCCTCACTGGAGCGCACCCGGGCCGCCCCGATCTCCACCAGGTCCCGGGAGAGCGTGCCCTGGGTGACCTTGACCCCGGCCTCAGCAAGCTTTGCCGCCAGTTCTGCCTGGGAGCGGATGGATGAGCGGCTGATCAGCTCGCGAATCTTGGCATGGCGGGCCGTTTTGGTGGTGGGTGCCTGACGCTGAGACTCGCTCATCCCTGCTCTCCTTCGCGCACCAAACGGATGGTCTGCTCATCGGCCAGTCCGGACTCCACCAGCAGCCAGGCCATCAGGGCCTTCTGAGCGTGCAGCCGGTTCTCCGCCTCGTCCCAAACTACTGACTGCGGACCGTCGATCACATCTGCGGTGATCTCGGCACCCCGGTAGGCGGGCAGACAGTGCAGGACCAGGGCGGCGTCGCTGGCTTTCCGCAGCGCTGCGGCGTTGACCTGATAGTCACCGAAGATCTGCATGCGCGCCTCCTTCTGCTCCTCCTGGCCCATGGAGATCCAGGTGTCGGTGGCTACCACATCGGCCCCGTCCAGCGCGGTGTCCGGATCGGTGGTCACGGTGACTTGTCCGCCGGTGACTGCCGCGCGGGCGGAAGCCTCCCGGATGATCCGCTCCTGGGGCAGGTGGCCCTCCGGTCCGGCGATCCGCACGTCCATTCCAGCGTTGACTCCGGCCAGCAGATAGGAGTTGGCCATGTTATTGGCGGCATCTCCCAGGTAGGCCAGAGACTTCCCGGCCAGGGTGCCCAGCCGCTCCCGGAGGGTGAGCAGATCGGCCAGCAGCTGGCAGGGGTGGTAGTCGTCAGTGAGCGAATTGATCACCGGCACCCGGGAGTGGGCAGCCATCTCCTCCAGGTTGGACTGGGCATAGGTGCGCCAGATGATCAGGCTGACCATCCGCTCCAGCACCCCGGCGGTATCGGCAATGGATTCCTTATGGCCCAGCTGGGAATCCCCGGGGTTGATGACCTCCGCGTGGCCGCCCAGGGCGGCGATACCGGCGGAGAAGGAGAACCGGGTGCGGGTGGAGGTCTTGTCAAAGATCACCGCGGCGGTCTGCGGTCCGGCCAGGGCTTTGACCGCATAGGGGCGCTGCTTCATCCAGGCGGCCAGGTTCAGCACCCGGTGCAGCTCCTCGGGGCTGAGGTCTAGATCGGTGAGAAAATGCCGGGTTTGGGTCATGAGCAGGTCTCCTTCCGCTGACTGCGCTCGCTGTGCAGTATTTCTGGACGATGTGGGGCCGAACTGCTGCACATATTGCGCACTCGATGAGCGTGATGGGCCGGAATTGGGACTGACCTCATCCGGCTGCCTCTGGCGTGAGACCGGTGAGCTCGGCCAGAGCCGCGGTGAGGCGTTCCACGGCTTCGGCAGCTTCCTCTGCGGTCAGGTTCAGCGGCGGGGCCAGGCGCAGTGTGGCCTCCCCGGTGGCGTTGATGATCAGTCCGTGGCGCTGCCGGGCGATGGTGACGAGCTCTTTGGCCGGTGCCTCGATGCCCGGAATGTCCAGGTCGGCGCCGATGTGCAGGCCGAACTGGCGCACCTGGCGCACCTGCGGGTGCGCGCGCAGGGCTGAGGCCAGCTGTGCGCCCACTGTGCGGACGTTCTCCAGGATGCCGCCGGATTCGATGGCGTGCAGGGTGGCCAGCGCTGCGGCGGTGGCCGGGGGGTTTCCGCCGAAGGTGGTGCCGTGCTGGCCTGCGCCCAGCAGGGTGCTGGCCTGTCGGCCGAAGCAGATCAGCGCCCCGATCGGGAACCCGGAGCCCAGCCCCTTGGCCAGAGTCATCAGGTCAGGGACGACGCCGCCCCCCACGGCCTGGTAGCGGAACCATTCCCCGGTGCGCCCCACCCCGGTCTGGACCTCGTCGAGCACCAGCAGCGCGCCGTGTGCCCGGGTCAGCTCGCGGGCCCGGCCCAGGTAGGCATCATCCAGCGGGAGCACCCCGGCCTCGCCCTGAATGGGCTCAAGGAAGAGGCCGGCGACCCCGCCCTGTTCGAAGGCGGACTCCAGGGCAGGCAGGTCATTGAACGGCAGGAACTCCACCCCGGGGAGCAGCTCGCCGAAGGGTTCGCGATAGGCGGGCTTATGGGTCAGCGAAAGCGCCCCGGTGGTGCGCCCGTGGAAGCTGCCCTCCAGGGCGAGGATGCGCGGCTTCCCGCTCTCCTTGCGGTGGCGCAGCACAGCTTTGAGCGCTGCCTCATTGGCCTCCGAGCCGGAGTTGGCGAAGAAGACGCTGGACCCGGCGGGTGCTTCAGCCAGGGCCAGGAGCTTCTCCGCCAGGGCGATCTGGGTGGGTGAAGTGAACAGGTTCGAGATATGCCCCAGGGTGGCCTGTTGGGAGCTGATCACGGAGCTGATCAGCGGGTGAGCGTGGCCCAGAGCATTGACTGCGATCCCGCCGAGCAGATCCAGGTACTCCTTGCCTTCGGCGTCCCAGACCCGGGCCCCGGAGCCGCGGACCAGTACCGCCTGGGGGGTGCCGAAGACCCCGGTCAGTGCTGCGGAGTAGCGCTGCAGGAGAGCATCGGCGGAAACCGCTGAGGGGGATGCTGCAGCGGAAGCCAGATCTACTGAGGTGAGCTGGGGCTCCTGGGCCGCGGGGGGCGGCGTCGTTGGTTCTCTCATGGGGTCTCCTGGTCCGGGACAACTTGGGTGCCCACGCCGGCTGATGTGACGATCTCCAGCAGCATGGAGTGCGGTTTGCGGCCGTCCACGATCGCAGCCCGGGGCACCCCGGCCTCCACTGCGGCCAGGGCTGCGCTCATCTTGGGGATCATCCCCGTCTCAAGGCTGGGCAGCATGGCGCGCAGATCGGATGCAGAGAGTGAGGAGATCAGTGAGGATTTATCCGGCCAGTCGGCGTAGAGGCCTTCTACATCGGTGAGCATGATCAGTTTGGCCGCGCCCAGGGCGGAGGCCACGGCTGATGCGGCCAGATCGGCGTTGATGTTGAGGACCTCTCCGGTGGGCTCGCCCTGCGGGGTGAATTCGGGGGCGATAGTGGAGATGACCGGGATACGTCCGGCGGCCAGCAGGTCTTGGATGGCCTCGGGGTTGACCCCGGTGACGTCACCGACCAGTCCCAGGTCGATCTCCTGGCCGTCCACCTGGGCGGTCTGGCGGGCAGCGCGCAGCAGGGCGGCATCCTCCCCGGTCAGGCCCACCGCATAGGGCCCGTGGGAGTTGATCAGCCCGATCAGTTCGCGGGCCACCTGCCCGGTGAGCACCATCCGCACCGCCTCCAGGGTCTCCGGGGTGGTCACGCGCAGCCCGGCGCGGAACTCGGATTCGATGCCCAGGCGCTCCAGCATGTGGTTGATCTGGGGTCCGCCGCCGTGCACCACTACCGGATTGACGCCCACATGGCGTAGGAAGACCACGTCCTGGGCGAAGGCCCGGCGCAGTTCATCACTGACCATGGCGTTGCCGCCATATTTGATCACGATGGTGGAACCGGCGAACTGCTGGATCCAGGGCAGCGCCTCGATGAGCACTGCCGCTTTATCTGCGGCCTCGGCGAGGGTGGACTCATCGCGCGGCTGCAGGGTGGATGTCTGGGTCATGGGGTGTATGCCTCAGGTGGAGTAGGCGGCGTTCTCGTGGACATAGTCATGGGTGAGGTCATTGGTGAGGATGGTGGCCTCGGCCTCTCCGGCGGCCAGGTCGATGACGACTTCGACCTGCGCTCCGGGCGGGAAGTCCACCAGGGATCGGTCCTCCCCGATGCCGCCGTTGCGGCAGACCCAGACCCCGTTGACGCTCACGCTGACCTGCGCGGGGTCGAAGGCCACATCAGTGGTGCCCACCGCACTGAGGATCCGCCCCCAGTTGGGGTCGCGGCCGTAGATCGCGGTCTTGAACAGGTTGGAGCGGGCGACGGCGCGGGCGGCAGTCTCCGCGTCCTCCTCACTGGGGGCGTTGGTGACGGTGACCCGGATGACGTGCCGGTGGCCCTCGGCATCGTTGATCAGGCTCTCGGCCAGGTTCATGCACACCTCGGTGAGCAGGGTCTGGAACTCCTCCAGGTCCACACCGGCCTGATCGGCGTTGGGGTGGGCTCCGGAGGCCATGGCGATCACGGTGTCATTGGTGGACATGCAGCCATCAGAGTCCGCCCGGTTGAAGCTGACCCGGACTGCCTCGCGCAGCGCGGCGTCCAGATCGGGTTGGGAGATCACCGCATCGGTGGTGATCACCGCGAGCATCGTGGCCATCCCGGGGGCGAGCATCCCCGCGCCTTTGGCCATACCTCCGATCCGGAAGGTGCCGGCCTCGTTCTCCACCGCGATGGTCTTGGGCACCGTATCGGTGGTCATAATCGCGTGTGCGGCGTCCCATCCGGGGGTCTCCTCCGCTGAGAGAGCGGCTGCGGCAGCCTCGACCCCGGGCAGCAGGGCGTCCATGTTGAGCCGTTCGCCGATGAGCCCGGTGGAGCAGACCAGCACATCGGTGGCGGAGACGTCCTGGCCGGCAGCACTGAGCGCCTCGGCCACCTGCTCGGCGGTGGTGTGGGTGTCCTGGAACCCTGCCGGGCCGGTACAGGCGTTGGCGCCGCCGGAGTTCAGGACCACGGCGTCGGCCCTTCCATCACTGATGACTTGGCGGGACCAGAGCACCGGAGCGGCTGCGAAGGTGTTGGTGGTGAAGACTGCCGCGGCATGCTTCAGTGGGCCGGTGTTGTACACCAGGGCCAGGTCCTTGCCGCGACTCTTCAGCCCGGCGCGCACGCCTGCTGCGGTGAATCCGTAGGGGCTGGTGATGGTCATGGTGCTGCTCCGATCAGCGTCAGGCCGGTGGTCTCCTCGAGCCCCAGGGCCAGGTTCATCGACTGCACGGCACCCCCGGCGGTGCCCTTGGTGAGGTTGTCCGAGGCGGAGACCACAATCACTCGGCCGGCGTGTGGGTCCACTGCCAGCTGGAGGGTCACGTGATTGGAGCCCACCACCTGCTTGGTAGCCGGCCACTGGCCCTCAGGCAGCAGGTGAACGAAGGGCTCAGCGGCATACTGTGCGGCATAGGCCTCGCGCAACTGCGCCTCCGTCACCCCGGGCAGCACCCGTGCGGTGGAGGTGGCCAGGATTCCGCGGGACATCGGCGCCAGGGTGGGGGTGAAGGAGATCTGCACGGGCCCTCCTGCCACCCAGCTGAGCCCTTGTTCGATCTCCGGGGTGTGCCGGTGGCCGCCGCCCACACCGTAGGGGCTCATCCCGCCCATGACTTCAGAGCCCAGCAGGTGGGGTTTGAGCGATTTGCCGGCTCCGGAGGTGCCGGTGGCAGCAACAACGACGACGTCGCCCGGCTCTACCAGACCGGAGGCGAAAGCAGGTGCCAGCCCCAGCAGGATGGTGGTGGGGTAGCAGCCGGGTACAGCGATCCGGTGGGCTCCGAGGAGTTTCTCCCGCTGGCCGGGAAGCTCAGGCAAACCATAGGGCCATGTTCCCTGGTGTGCTGAGCCGTAGAACCTCTCCCAGTCTGCTGCTGATTCCAGGCGGTGGTCGGCCGCGGCGTCGATCACCACGGTGTCCTGGCCCAGCTGTTCGGCGAGTTCGCCGGAGGCCCCGTGCGGCAGGGCGAGGAAGACCACATCGTGTCCGGCGAGGTTCGCTGCGGTGGTCTCCACCAGTACACGGTCTGCCAGGGGGTGCAGATGCGGCTGGAGTTCGCCGAGGCGCTGGCCCGCATTTGAGTGGGCGGTGACTGCACCGATTTCGATATCCGGGTGATTGGCCAGCAGGCGCAGCACTTCTCCCCCGGCATATCCGGAGGCGCCTGATACTGCTGCAGTGAAACTCATGACCACCACCATACGCGATTTTATGCAGAGGTATCAATATTTATGCATTAACTCGCGGCGTTCCACTGAGCGCTCGCCCTCCGGTAACCTCGGAGACATGACTGAGCCGACCATGTTCGAAGAGGACCTGCCCGACGCTGCCACCGTGACCCGCGCCCGCGAAGCCGGCGGCACCGAGGTGTTTGAGACGGCCCAGGTCCCCGCTCCCACCCCGGGCCCCGGGCAGCTGCTGGTGAAGACCGCTGCCATCGGTGTCAACTTCATCGAGACCTACCAGCGCTCCGGGGTCTATCCGGTGGAGTACCCCTTCATTCCGGGGGCCGAGGCGTCCGGCGAGATCATCGGCCTGGGCGAGGATGTCGAGGGCTTCTCAGTGGGCCAGCGAGTGGCCACCACTGAGGCCACCGGTACCTACTCCACACATTTTGTAGTCGACGCCGCCAAGGCCGTGGCTGTGCCCGATGGCGTCACCGATGAGCAGGCTGCGGCGCTGCCGCTGCAGGGTGTGACCGCACACTACCTGATCAACTCCACCTATAAGGTCTCCCCCGGTGAGACTGTGCTCACCCACGCCGGGGCCGGCGGGGTGGGACAGATCCTCACCCAGCTGCTCAAGGCCAAGGGCGCTCGGGTCATCACTACCACCTCCACCCCGGAGAAGGCCAAGATCGCCGAGGAAGCCGGGGCGGACTATGTACTGGAGTACGAGGGATTCGCGGAGAAGGTCCGGCAGATCACCAACGGCATGGGCGTACCGGTGGTCTATGACGGAGTCGGCAAGACCACTTTCACAGGCTCGCTGGACTCCTTGGCCGTGCGCGGCACTATGGTGCTCTTCGGCGGGGCCTCAGGGCAGGTTCCGCCCTATGACCTGCAGGATCTCAATAAGCGCGGTGGCCTCTACATCACGCGTCCGTCAGTTCAGTGGTACCTGCGCAATGCCGAGGAGCGCAGCTGGCGGCTGACCGAGCTGTTCTCAGCGGTGGCCTCGGGTGATCTGAAGCTCAGCATCGGCAGCACCTATCCGCTGGCGGAGGCCGGCCGCGCCCATGATGATCTGGAGTCCCGCCGGACCACCGGCAAGCTCCTGCTGATTCCGTAACAGCTCCGGCTCAGAACGTCAGTACTGAGAGGTTTGGCATACCTTCTGAAGACATCCCAGGCGGGTGACTCCGGCAGTGCCTGCTCGCGATACCTCAGAAGATCCACCCCGGTGCCCCGGTCAGCACCCGGCCGGATCATCCGCTGGATGGCTTTGGAAAAGACTCACCAGGCCGTTTCTGCGCGGCAAGCCCTTCATACACCTGGGCGTCTACCCCAATAGTCTTCGTCGCCATACCTACATTTTTACGTGTAGCTCCTGGTGCCGCCAGGCCCGAGGACCCCCTTCGGATTGAGTGCAGAAGTCTCTGGTGAATGCTGTGACCGGACAGCCTTGTCCGGTAGAGTCTCATGAAAGGGCCACCCTGGCCATAGAGACTAGGAAGAGGGCACACCATGGACGTGCAGAGCAAAGTTTTCGTCGTCACCGGAGGCGGGGCGGGCATCGGCCAGGCCACCGTGATGGAGCTGTTGAAGCGCGGGGCCCGCGTGGCGGCGGTAGACCTCAATGAGACCGGTCTGCAGCAGACTCAGGACCGGGCAGGGGCCGGGGAGCGGTTGAGCCTGCACCCGCTGAACATCACCGACCGGGAAGCTGTCTTCGCTCTGCCGGATGAGGTGATCAGCCAGCACGGGGCCGTGGACGGGATCATCAACGTGGCGGGCATCATCCAGCCCTTCGTCCACGTGAAAGAGCTGGAGTTCGAGATCATCGAACGAGTGATGAACGTGAACTTCTGGGGCACGCTCAATATGGTCAAGGCATTCCTGCCCCATCTGGCGAAGCGCCCTGCTGCCAGCCTGGTCAACGTCTCCAGCATGGGCGCTATCCTCCCTGTTCCAGGTCAGACCGCCTATGGCGCCTCCAAGGCTGCGGTGCGTTTGCTCACTGAGGGCCTTTACGCTGAGCTGCAGGGCACATCAGTTCATGTCACCGAGGTCTTTCCCGGAGCTGTGGGCACTGACATCACCAAAAACTCCGGTGTGGAGCGCAGCGGCGGCACCTCCAAGGACAAAGCATCGGCGAAGACAACCTCTCCAGAGGAGGCTGGCCGGCAGATTGTTGAGGCTGTCGAGGCGGAGCGGTTCCGGCTGCATATCGGCAAGGATGCCAAGCTCTTTGACCGGCTGAGCCGCCTGATGCCGGAGAAGGCCATCCGCAAGATCGCCGAGAAGATGAAGGGCGTCGGCTGAGCCGTCCTGCCTCAGCCGCGCAGAAACCATGCGTCAAGGATGCGGCGTATTCTGTACGCCTCCTCTTCGCGTTGCACGGCCTGAGCTTTGGCCAGCGGTAGGCACAGCATGGAGACTGCCGCCTGCAGGTCGCGGGTCTCCACTTCCTCTTTGAGCTCACCCGAGGTCCGAGCGGCCTCGTGCACCTGCCTCACCAGCCGGCCGACCTGCCCACGCAGCCGGCCGGCCTGCGGGGTACTATCCTCACCTGCCACCAGTTCGATGATCACACTTGCTTCACTCACTTGAGCGGTGAGCAGGTCGAAGAACGTCCGGTACGGTGTTGCGGAGGCGCTGACTGCCTCCTCCACCTGGTGCAGATTCTGCTCAAAGACTGCTGTGGCCAGGTCGGCTCGGTCGGCGAAATGCCTGTAGAGGGTTCCCTGACCTACCCTTGCACGCTTGGCAATACGGCTCAGCGGGACCTGGGCCCCCTCAGAGATGAACTCCTCCCGGGCAGCCTCAATGAGAGCCTGACGGTTCATGGGGCCGGCGAGGGGCCCTCGATTAGGTTTCGCGGGGACCTGCTCTGGGGACGCTCCTGACCGCTGAGGTGTCACCGAGATACTCATACATCACAGTATCCCCGAGAGAAGCCGGCAACCGGTCAGTCTGAGACTCTGTCTTTTTTACGGTCCTCGGGCCAGCGGGTGTGGAAGGAACCAGGCTTATCGGTCCGCTGATATGTATGGGCGCCGAAGTGACCCCGCAGCCCCTGGGTCAAAGCCGCCGGCAGCCGATCAGCTCGCAGCGAATCGTCCACACGGCTGATGGTCCGGGAGTCGACGTCCTCGCCCAGGCCTTGAGTCTGGATCCGGCAAGCGGCTGGGAGCGGGGTCAGTCTGCGTAGGTGTTGGCGATGTAGACATCACAGGTGGCATTGTGGGAGACGGAGTTGGCCACACTGCCTGACCTACTAGGTACAACGCTCCCCGACAGAGAAAGAGCGGGCCGCACTGACGAGGGGAATGTTCAGTGCGGCCCGCCCGGTGCTGCATGACCTGCCTGCAGGGCTACGGAACGGAGTGAAAACAGGTCATGCGGGCCGCTGGCACCCTCGCAAGAACCAGCGGCGGTCTATGGCAGAGCAGGCACCCGAGATTCAGAGCGGTACTGCCCACAGGATCACTGCAACGGCTGCACTGACCATTGCTGCAGCTCGCAGTGCCGAGCCCCAGGAGAAGACCCGGAGAGCCTTGTCTTCTGTCATCAGGTCCCGGTGGGCTCTGCGCCATACGCTGGGACGTAACCCCCGTCCTGGATCCTCTGAAGCTCCATGGCACCCCGAAGCGCATGAGTTCCGCGGACAAGGGCTTCCAGGTCATTCGGGTCAAGGCTGGCCAGCAGCTCCATAGTGGTGTCTCTGCTGTCGGCTACGGCGTCAAAAATGTCCATGGCCTCATCGGTGGGCAGGAGGCCGCCGGCTGCTGAGCCTTTGGTGGCAATATAGCCCTGGTGAACCAGTTGCGTGAGCGTAGCGTCCAGGCTGTCCCTTGAGACATTGAGCAGGTTGCCGAGACGTTCCCTGGAGCTGGCAATCCCGGATGCCACCAGCAGCACCACACGGAGTTCGTGCATGGTGAGGTTGGCATCTATGAACTGGCCGATGCGCTGAATGAAGTTCAGCCGAGCCATCGCCAGGCGGTCATCGAAGTACTGCTGGAGCAGCTCTTCAGTAGGCATTGCCATGGTGGTTCCTCGATCTAACATGGGGCGCTTCCTCGTCACTCTGGGGCTACATCTGGTGGATTCTGTTTGTGCTTCAAACCTACGTGGCTGAATCAGGGCCGCACATCGGCCTGCAGCAGTCAATCCGGATCGCTCCCAGTCGACACACCTCTGTCAACTCTGTACGGAGCGGGCATTATCGCCGCAGAAGTTACAGGCTGTGGACGTAAAGGGAGCATCGTTCTTCTGA
>NZ_WRPM01000011.1 GCF_009758175.1 Nesterenkonia alkaliphila | reverse complement strand
GTCAGGCCGAGGCACAGGCAGGGGCCGCGGACCAGAGCGCGAGCACCCCGCCACCGACGAGCCCGGCTCAGCCGGTGCCACCTACCCAGCAGACCAAGCCTCCCGCGCCGGCGTCGAAGCCTGCCCCACCACCACCGTCGAAGCCGAAGGAGTGACCCTGCGATGGCACGGAAGCACAGTGACCGCGACCGCCGCAACGAGGGCGGCGAGTTGACGCCGGTGAAGTTCTCCCGCCTGACCCGGCGCGGCGTCCTGCTCGGGCTGTCGTTGCCGCAACTCATCACCCTCGGTGCTGGTGTTCTCTCGGTCGTCGGAGCCCTCTACGCAGGCGGGGGCGTCCTGCTCGCCTACACAGCACCGGTGTGGTTGGCCTGCGCGGTGCTGACCTGGGTGCCCATCGGGGGCAGGAAGCTGATCGAGTGGGTGCCGGTCGCGTTCCGTTGGGTCTGGCGTGTCACGGGCGGACAGCTCTTGTATCGCCGGACGGTGGTCAAGCCGCGCCCCGCCGGAACCCTGGCACTTCCGGGTGATGCCGCGAGCCTGCGGGAGTTCCTGGACCCCGAGACCGGGGCGGCGATGATCCACGACCCCCACGCGAACACCCTCACCGCCATCATCGGGTTGAGTCATCCGGCGTTCGTGCTCCTGGACCCCGGTGAGCAGGAACGCCGCGTCACCGCCTGGGGCCGCGTCCTGGCGACTGCCTGCCGCTCCGGGCGCGTCGCCCGCCTCCAGGTCACCGAACGCACCCTTCCCGACTCCGGAACCGGGCTGGCCGAATGGTGGGCCGAGCACGGCACCGACGACGGCTCCTGGACCGCCACCACCTACAGCGAATTGATCGAACGCGCGGGACCCGCCGGGGAACGCCACGCCACCACGCTCTCGCTGGCATTGGACATGAAGAACAGTTCCCGGCAAATACGCACCGCAGGCGGCGGACTCCGTGGAGCTGCCGCCGTCCTACGCCAGGAGATGACCACCCTGGTCGCCGCGCTGCACGCCGCGGACCTCACACCCTCGGAATGGCTGACACCCGGCGAAGTGGCGGTGATCTTGCGGGGTGCCTATGACCCAGCGATCGCGGCCACCCTGGAGCGCCACGGCGAGCTGGGCCGCGATCTGGCCGCTGCCGGACCGGTCGCGGTCACCGAGAGCTGGGATCACCTGCGCTCGGACTCCGCGCACCACGCGGTGCTGTGGATCAGCGAATGGCCGCGCTCGTTGGTCTACCCCGGCTTCCTCGCACCGCTCCTGCTCTCGACGGGCATTCAGCGCACGTTCTCCCTGGTCTGCACTCCGATCCGCTCCGACCAGGCGGCGCGGGACATCCGTAAGAAGAAGACCGAGTACATCTCCGACGCCGCCCAACGCGCCAAGATCGGCCAGATCGAAGACGCCTCCCAGACCGCCGAGTACCACGACGTGCTCCAGCAGGAAGCCGACCTGACCGCAGGCCACGGGGTGCTGCGCTACACCGGCCTCATCTCCGTCTCCGCACCCAGCATCGACGAGCTGGAGGCCGCCGTCTCAGCCGTCGAGCAGGCTGCGATCCAAGCCTCCTGCGAGACCCGCCGCCTGGTCGGCCAACAAGCCCAGGCATTCGCGGTCGCGGCGCTTCCGTTGGCGCGCACTGTGTGACGTGACAGGGGGCCGTGGGCGCACCTGATGAGCAACCCCGCTCACTCAGGAAGGCGCCCACGATGCCCACATTCGACGACCCCACCGCCGATGCCGTTGAGGCATCGGCGGCGCTGCGCGGCTTGGCCCACGCGACCCGTTCCTTCGATGATCCGGCTGATACCTATGCGGTGATCGGTGACCTGCTGGCTGGTGCGCGGTCGCTGCGTCAAGTGCTCGATCAGCTCGCCGCCGCTCATCTTTCCCATCAGGCTCGTGCGCACAGTGACGACGGTGTCCATGCCGCCGGAGCACGCGATGCCCAGGTGGCAGCCGACGAGCTGCGCCAGGCTGCTGCTCTCGTGGACGGCGCCGAGGGACGCCTGAACCGCGCCTCGCAGGCGTCGGGGCGGATCGCCTGGCACCCCGAGCCCGCACCCGCGGCGGATCAGCGGTGGTTGAGGGTGGTGTTCCTGCAGGGCTCCGAGGCCGACCCGGTGCTGGAGATGATCGACAGCGACGGCACCGCCGCGACCATCGACCACCTCGCCGGGTGGGACTACGGCGAGGAGACCACGCAGGCGGCCCTGGAGAACGGTTACGTCTACGACACCGCGCCAGTCGGCCAGTGGGACCGCACTGCCACCAAGGGCGAGTACGCGTTGACCTACGACTACCTGCACGGCCACGTAGGTCTGCTGCGCACTCATGTCCCCGAGCCCGAACAGGCGAGGCCCGAGACGGCGCGGCCCGCGCCAGCAGCGGCGCTCAGCACTGGCCAGGGGTTCAGTCAGCGCCGGGCACCAGAGCGGGTCGACCACGCCGGTGCGGCGGCCGGTCTCGCGGTCCGAGGCGCGGGGGCTGGGACTGTGAGCGCCGAGCGTGAGCGGCTGCACAGCACGGTGCTGGTCGGCCCCAGTCGTGAGCGTCGTCGGTACCGTAAGGCCCGCCGTCGGGCGGCGGTCGCGATCGAGGCCGACGCCAAACGCGCCCGCGCCACCGAGCTGAAGGCCAAGGCCGAGGCCGAGCGCGCCGAGCGCCGTGCCACGACCTACCTGCCCCGTGCCGGTCAGCCCGGCCCGGCGGCGTTGCGCACACCGGGGCGGTTCGGTCTTCCTCGTCATCAGGACACGTCCGCGACGCTGGCCGGGGCGTATCCGTTCTTGGCCGAGGGCGGACTCGGCTCCGAGGGCGTGTTCGTCGGGCAGGATCTCTACTCGGGCGGCAGCTTTGTCTACGACCCGTGGGTGCTGTATCAGCGCGGCATCATCACCGCCCCCAACGTCGTCCTCGCGGGGATCGTCGGCTCGGGCAAGTCCTCGCTGGCGAAGTCCCTCTACACGCGTTCGATCCCGTTCGGGCGCCGCGTTTATGTCCCCGGTGACCCCAAGGGTGAGCACACGCCGGTCGCCGAACTCGTCGGCGGCAAGGCGATCGTGCTCGGTCACGGGCTGGCGAACCGGCTGAACCCGCTCGATGAGGGGCACCGGCCCTCTGGGGTTTCCGATCTGGAGTGGACCACCCAGGTCGCCTCGCGGCGTCGTGACCTGATCGGGGCGCTGGCTGCGACCGTGTTGGAGCGGTCGCTGTCGCCGTTGGAGCATACCGCGATCGACGTCGCCCTGACGGCAGTCGTCGCGGGCAACGACGTGCCGATTCTGCCGATGGTCGTCGACCACATCCTCGCACCGCGCGACGCCGATGACACCGATGGGCGGCTGGCCGAGGACGGGCGCATGGTCGGCCACGCTCTGCGCAGGCTCGTGGCCGGTGACCTGCAAGGACTGTTCGACGGGCCCTCGACGGTGGCGTTCGATCCCTCGTTGCCGATGATCTCCCTGGACCTGTCCCGAGTCGCGGAGAACTCGACGCTCATCAGTGTGTTGATGACGTGCAGTAGCGCGTGGATGGAGTCGGCGCTGCTGGACCCGGCCGGTGGGCAGCGGTGGGTGATCTACGACGAGGCCTGGCGGCTGATGTCCCATCCCGCGTTGTTGAAGCGGATGGATGCGCAATGGCGGCTGGCACGGCATTACGGGATCGCGAACATGCTGATCTTCCACAAGCTCACCGATCTGGACAACGTCGGCGACCAAGGTTCGGCGATGCGCGCGCTGGCCTCCTCGCTGCTGGCGAACGCGGAGACGCGGATCATCTACCGCCAGGAATCGGACCAGCTCGGCGTCACCGCCTCCACCCTCGCCCTGACCGGCACGGAGCAGAAGCTCCTGCCCGGGTTGGGCACGGGTCAGGGGTTGTGGCGGATCAAGGACAGGTCCTTCGTTTGCCAGCACCAACTCCATCCTGCCGAGTTGGAAGCCTTCGATACTCGGCTCCGCATGACCGGAGGCCAGTCATGAGCCGCCCCCGCTACCGCCGCTCCGGCAACCCCGACGAACCCGATGACGGCCGGACAGAGGATCACGATACGGCGACGCCGCCGGTGGTGTTGCCGCACGTTCTCGTGCGGGTCAACGACGACGGCACACTCACCGTCAGGGTGGACGGGGAGCCGTTCGAGCCCGACGAGTTCGCCCCTCCGTGGCGGCGTTCGACGTTCGGGGCGCTGATCGATGCGGTGACCCAGGATCGGCGGGTGCCGGTGCGCGTGGAGGTCCGTGAGGTCGACGGCACCGCGTTCACCGACATCATCACCCCGGCCAAGCGCCGCCGCCCTCAGCCTGAGCCCGAGGAGAAGCGGCACGAGGCGACGGCAGGGGCCTCGTTGGTGGAGGTCACCGGCGAGGGCTTCGTGCCGGGCGAGGACGTCGCGGTCGCGGTCATCGTGGCCCACACCGGCGCCACACCGACCGGCGACGCCCGCGCGCTGCTCGACACCGCCCACCTCGCCGAGGTGGGGCTGACCAGTACGGGGGCGGGTGAGGTGATCCTGCTCGGCCGGGTCTCCGGGACCCAGGTGATCGCGAGGCCGCGATGAGTGCGCCGCGGACGCCGGGAATGGGTGACGGTCTGGCGAATCTGGCCATCGGCGCCCTGATCGGACTGGCGGGACTGGCGGGGGTGCTGCGCTTGGCGGGCACGATCGCGGCGTTCCTCACCGGCGCACCTCAGCCGAAGGCGGGGGTCGCGACCGGGCTCATGGTCCTGGTGCAGCCCGGCGATCCCGGCGACGCGCTGGATGCTGAGGGGCTGAGCGCAGTGGCGTACTGGATCACCGCCGCGATGCTGCTCGTCGGCTTGGGGGCGCTGGCGTGGTGGGTGTTGGGTCAGGTCCGCGACCATGCCCGCCGGGTCGAAGTCGATCCGCGACGACTGTCGGGCACCGCGACCCGTAGTGAGGTCGCCCGCGCCGCCTCCGGGCGTGCGCTGCTGGGGCGCGCGTCGACGTTGCGACCCTCGCTCGACAAGCCCCAGACCGGGGATGTCGGCTACCTGCTGGGCAGGTCCAAGGGCCGGCAGGTGTGGGCGAGTGTGGAGGACTCGATCCTGCTCGTCGGACCGCCCCGTTCGGGCAAGGGCCTGCACGTGGTCATCAACGCGATCCTCGATGCGCCCGGCGCCGTGGTGACCACGAGCACCCGGCCGGACAACCTCACCGCGACGTTGAAGGCGCGTGAGCGTGATGGGCGGCCGGTGGCGGTGTTCGATCCCCAGCATCTGGCTGAGGGTGTGCCGGCGGGGTTGCGGTGGTCGCCAGTTCGCGGCTGTGAGGACCCGTTGACGGCGATGATCCGCGCCACCGGCCTGGCCTCTGGCACCGGTCTGTCGGCTGGTGGTGTGGAAGGTGGCGGGTTCTGGGAAGGCAAGACCCGCGCCGCGCTGCAAGCGCTCCTGCACGCCGCCGCCCTCGACCACCGGCCAGCGTCGGAGCTGTTCCGGTGGACCCTCGATCCCACTACCGCGGCCGAGGCCGTCAGCATTCTGTCGAACTCCTCGCAGGCCGCGACCGGGTGGGCCGAGTCGTTGGAGGCGATGATCGAGGCCGACCCCCGCACTCGCGACTCGATCTGGCAAGGCGTCTCCCTGTCCCTGGCTGCGCTGGCCGACCCGCGGGTGCTCGACGCGGTGAGCCCACGGGCAGGTGAGCACTTCGACCCCGAGAAGTTCCTGACTGGCTCGGGCACCCTGTATCTGCTGGCCACCGGCGCGGGGGCGGGGGCCTCGTCGGCGTTGGTGGCGGCGTTCGTCGAAGACCTCGTGGAGACCGCCCGCCGGATCGCGGCCCGATCGGCTGGCGCGCGGTTGGACCCGCCGCTGTTGCTGGCGCTGGATGAGGTCGGCAACCTCGCACCCCTGCCGTCGCTGCCGACGTTGATGGCCGAGGGTGGCGGGACCGGGATCACCACCCTGCCCGTCCTGCAGTCCCTCGCCCAAGCGCGGGACAAGTGGAGTGAGAACGCCGCGAATGCGATCTGGGACGCCGCCATCGTCAAAGTCATCCTGGGTGGGGCGTCGAACTCCCGTGATCTGGCGGACTTGTCGACATTGATCGGAGAGCACGACGAGTACACCGACTCCACCACCATCGGCGACCACGGCTCCCGCTCCTCGCAACGCTCGGTGCGGCGGGTGGCGATCCTGCCGCCGGACCGGCTCCGCACGTTGCCGTTCGGCACCGGCATCACCATGCTCCGCTCCGCGCCCCCGATCGTCACCGACCTGCGCCCCTGGACGGCCCGCGCTGACGCCAAGACGTTGAAGACCGACCGGGCCGCGATCGAAGCGCTGCTCGGAAGCGAGCAGACGTGAACCGCGGCTACCGGCGTCAGAGCGGGTGGCACTGATGGCCGCCCGCAGGCGCACGCCCCCGCCGGGTCAGCTTGAGCTGGACCTGTGGGGACTGGATGAGGACACCGCCGCCACCACGATCGCCGACGCGTCGGCCACCGCGGCCGGACAGGCCGCGCCCCCGACAGCGGAAGGAGCCAACGATGAACCATTACGCGATCAGGGTCCGGGATCACTGGACCCAGCACGCCCCGGAACGGATGGCCGCGCTGGAGGACCCGGAGCGGTTCTTCAGCGACCTGGGGGCGCAGATCGCCGCCGAAGTGTCGGACCTGGCGGGCAGACTGGAAGAGAACCCGGCGTTGAGCGTGGAGATGCGGCGCTCTTCGGGGCAGACTTACTTGAAGGACGCATCTCGTCGGATGACGGCGCGGAAGATCGCGGAGGAGGTCATGATGAACCAGCACCTGGCCTGGGCCGGCGATCCGAGCCTGCCGCTGGATCAGGCCCGCGAGGAGTGGGAGCAGACCCGAGCCTCGGACGAGAACCTGATCGCCTGGGCCGAGCGGGCACAGGACTCCCCCTACCCGATGCACTCGACAGTGGAGCTGGAGGACAAGGCGACCGAGTGGGCGTTGCCGACCGAGTTCCTGCTCGGGCTCCTGGAGGCGGAGATCCCCAGGGAGTACCTGGAAGCGAACCGGGAGGTTCTCGCGGAAGCGGCAACGATCCGGTTCCTGCGCGAAGTCCACTAACAGCAGCCGGGGGGCCTGCGGCGGTTGCGCCGCGGTTTGTGCCGTCCTCCCAGGAGGATCTGGCCCCTTCGGGCGCGAAGGCACGGTTTGAGGCGAATGTCGCCGCGATCCGCCTCGCCTGCACACTCACCGAAGAAGACCGCTTGGCGTCGGCCGAGGAGCAGCGGGTGCTGGCCCGGTGGTCCTCGTGGGGTGCGATCCCGGAGGTCTTCGATACGACCAAGACGGCCTGGGAGACCGAGCGCGCCGAGCTGCGTGAGTTGTTGAGCGACGCGGAGTGGGATGCTGCCGCGCGGACGACGATCAACGCCCACTACACCGACCCCCTGATCGCTACCCAGTTGTGGCATGCGCTGGGCGCGCTTGGGTTCGACGGCGGGCAGGTGCTGGAACCCGGCTCGGGCGCGGGCACGTTCATCGGTCTGGCCCCCGAACAGGCACAGGTGACCGGGGTGGAGCTGGACCCGATCACCGCGGCGATCAGCCGAGGCCTGTACCCGCACGCGACGATCCGCGGCGAGTCGTTCACCGACACCCGCTTGCCCGAGGGCCACTTCGACGCGGCGATCGGCACCGTGCCCTTCGCCAATGTGAGGCTGCATGATCCGGTGCACAACCCGACGGGTCAGTCGATGCATAACCACTTCATCCTCAAGTCCCTGCGCCTGGTGCGTCCGGGCGGGGTGGTGGCGGTGCTGACCTCGCACTACACGATGGACGCCCAGAACCCCGGCGCCCGCCGAGAGATGAACGCACTGGCCGATCTGGTGGGCGCGATCCGCCTCCCGTCGTGTGCGCACCGGCGGGCGGCGGGCACCGAGGTCGTCACCGACCTGCTGATCCTGCGCCGCCGCGAAGATGGGCAGCCACCGGCCGATGACCTGTGGGAGAGGGTCACTCCGATCACCCTCGACGGGCAGACCATCAAGGTCAATGCGTACTTCGACCACCACCCCGAGCATGTCCTGGGCGACATCAGCATCGGGCAGGGCATGTACGGCAGCGACAGCCTCATCGTGACGGGGAGCCTCGACCGGCTGGAGGCCGATCTGGCCGATGCGATCGACCAGGTGACCTTCACCGCCCGCCGGGCCGGACTGTCGATGACCCCACGAACGGCGGTGCAGGAGTCGCGGCGTGCGGCGTTCGTGCCCTCGCCGCCGGAGCTGTGGGACGGCAGCATCACCACCACCGAAGGTGGCGGGTTCGGCACCGTGGCCGCTGGGACCGTCGAGCCGCTCTCGGTGCCGAAGTCCGCCGCGAGTGAGCTGCGCGCACTGGTAGGTCTGCGCGATGCCGCCACCCGGCTGTTGACGCTGGAGGCCGCGAGCGTCGATGACACCGACGACATCGCCACCGCCCGCGAACAGCTGCGCCGCGGGTATCAGAAGTACCTCGGCACCTACGGACCCTTGAACCGGTACACGCTGCGGCGCACGGGGCGCACCAATGAGGCCGGGGAGGACACCTACGCGCGGATCGTGCCCACCCCGATCCGGCTACTGCGCACCGACCCCTTCGGGGCGCTCGTGATGGCCCTTGAACAGTTCGACGACACCGACCAGACCGCGACTCCAGCGGCGATCATGACCCGCCGGGTCGTCGCACCCCGCGCCGAAGTCCAGGGGGTGGAGACCCCGGCTGATGCGATCGCGGTCAGCCTCGACAAGACGGGCGGGATCGACCTGCCCCTGATCGCCGACATGCTCGGCATGCCCGACGCGGAAGCCCACGCCGCGTTGGAGGGGCTGGTGTTCACCGACCCCGACACCGACGACCTCATCCACGCCCCGGCCTACCTGTCCGGGGACGTACGCACCAAGCTCGACGCCGCCAAGTCTCGCGCCGCCGACGATCCCGCCTTCGGAACCAATGTGGAGGCACTGACCGGGGTGCTGCCCGAGGCCTTGGGTGTGGAGGACATCACCGCCCGGCTCGGCGCGGTGTGGATCAGTGCGGAGGTCCACGAGCAGTTCCTGAACGAGATGCTGCGCACGAACCAGGTGCGGGTCGAGAACCCGCTGCCGGGGGTGTGGGAGGTCCGCGGCGGACGCCAAGGGCTGCTGGCCACCAGCGAGTGGGGCACCGAACGCCGCCCGGCCCCGGACATCGCCCAGGCCGTGATGGAGCAACGCACCCTGCTGGTCTACGACGAGGTCGAAGACTCCGACGGCCGCAAGCGCCAAGTGCTCAACCCGCTGGAGACCACCGCCGCCCAAGAGAAGGCCGACGCGTTGGCCGAGCGGTTCGCCGAATGGGTGTGGGAAGACCCCGAACGCGCGGCGAGTCTGGTGGCCGAGTACAACCGGCGGTTCAACTCCATCGTGCTCAGGGACTACACCGGCGCCGGAGAATACCTCTCCCTACCCGGGCTGGCGGCGACGTTCACGCCGCGACCGCATCAGCGGGCCGCGGTCGCGCGGATGATCGCCGAACCCTCTGCCGGGTTGTTCCACGAGGTCGGGGCGGGCAAGACCGCGGAGATGATCATGGGCGCGATGGAGATGCGCCGCATGGGCCTGATCGACAAACCCGTGGTCGTCGTCCCGAACCACATGCTGGAGCAGTTCGGCCGCGAATGGCTCCAGATCTACCCGCGGGCACGGATTCTCGCTGCCTCCAGCCAAGACCTGACCGCCGAGAAGCGTCGGCTGTTCGTCGCCAGAGCGTCAGCGAACGAGTGGGACGCGGTGATCCTCACCCAGGGGGCGTTCGCGAAGATCCCGCTGCGCGCCGAAACCCAGGCCGCCTACATCCAGGGCCAGGTCGATCAGGTCAAGCAGGTCCTCGACGACGCCCAGGGCGAGGACCGGATGAGCGTCAAGCGCGTCCAACGCAAGCTGCTCCAGTTGGAGAACAAGGTCAAGGCTCGCGTCGACACCGGACGGGACGCGGGAGTGTGTTTCGAGGACACCGGGATCGACTACGTGATCGTCGACGAGATGCACATGTACAAGAACCTCGCCACCGAATCCAACATTCGCGACGCCTCCATCGAGGGTTCTGCCCGCGCATCCGACCTGCACATGAAACTGGACTACCTGCGCTCGCAAGGTCGCGAACGGGTTGTCACCGGCGCCACCGCGACCCCGATCTCCAACTCGGTGACCGAGGCGTACGTGATGCAGCGCTACTTGCGGCCCGACCTGTTGGAGGCCGCCGGGATCGGGGCGTTCGATGCGTGGGCGGCGACCTTCGGGCAGACCGTCACGAGCATGGAGATGGCACCGGCCGGGAACAACACGTTCCGGATGAAGACCCGGTTCGCGAAGTTCTCCAACGTGCCCGAGATGTTGAAGATGTGGTCGATCTTCGCCGACGTCAAGACCGCCGACGACCTCGACCTGCCCACCCCCGACCTCGCCCTCCGCGACGACGGTAAACGCGCCCCGGCCACCGTCGCAGTGCAGCCGACCGTGGAGTTGGAGCAGTTCATCGACCACCTTGGCGCCCGGGCCGAGAAGGTCGCCAAAAAGAGCGTGTCGCCGGATGAGGACAACATGCTGGTGATCTCCACCGATGGTCGCAAGGCTGCCCTCGATGTCCGCATGATCGTTCCCAACACCCCCTCGGGGCCAACGAAGGTCGACGTCGCCGCCGACGCGATCCACCGGGTCTGGGAGCAGACGAAGGATCACGAGTACCTCGACACCCTCACCGGACAGCCCTCACCCGTCCGCGGTGCGTTGCAGCTGGTGTTCTCCGACATCGGCACCCCCAACCCGGAGCGGTGGAACGCCTACGACGAACTCCATGCCCAGCTCGTCATGCGCGGGATACCTGGCGAGTCGATCAGGTATATGCACGAGGCCAAGACCGACGCCGACAAGGCCAGGTTGTTCGCCGCCGCCCGCGCCGGGCACATCGCAGTCCTGATGGGCTCCACGGAGAAGATGGGTGTCGGCACCAACGTCCAGAACCGGGCCGTGGCCTTGTATCACCTGGACTGCCCCTGGCGACCGTCCGATATCGCCCAGCGGGAGGGTCGCATCCTGCGTCAGGGCAATCAGAACGCCGAGGTCGCGATCGTCCGGTTCGTCACCGAGCGCTCCTTCGACTCCTACATGTGGCAAGGCGTCGAGAGGAAGGCCACCTTCATCGCCCAGCTCATGCGCGGCCGGCTCGACACCCGTGAGATCGAGGAGATCGACTCCTCGGCGTTGTCTGCTGCTGAGGCGAAGGCCATCAGCTCAGGCAACCCGCTACTGCTGGAGCACTCCACCATCACCAACGAGGTCACCCGGCTGCGCCGCCTGGAACGGGCCTACCACCGCAATCAGTCCATGCTCGTCCACACCCGCGACCGCGCCAGTGACGACGCCCGCCGCGCCGAAGCCGACATCACCGCCCTACAAGCCGCGCTCCGGAAAGTGCGCGATACCTCGGGCGACCGCTTCGGCATCGACCTCGCCGAGAAGAGCTACACCTCGCGGGCCGATGCCGCCCATGCGCTGGCCGAGTGGGCACACAGCTCGGACCTGAAATGGGCACCGCGCTACCAGGCCCGTGACCACGGCACCATCGGGACCATCAGCGGATTCGGCATCACGCTGAGTACCCGGCCGGCACTCGGTGGCGACCTGGTCGTGAACGTCGCGCTGGCCGGTGTCCCCCACAGCGGGTTCATCGTCACCCGCGAGGCGTTCCTCGAAGGCGGCGTCGGGCTGATCCAACGCATCGAGAACCGCGTCTCCGGCATCCCTGCGCTCTTGGACGCCGCCCGCACCGACCTTGTCGCCGCTGAGGATGCGATCGGTGAGGCCGAGAAGCGCATCGGCCAACCCTTCCGACACGCCACCGCACTAGCCGAGGCCGAAGAAGACCTCGCCCGTGTCCAGACCCAACTCGCCGTCATACAAGAACAGGACGACCCCGACCAACGCCGTCCCGACTCTCCGGACGCCGAGCTGACGGTCGAGGCGGTGCGCGCGCAACGTCCCGCGCTCGGCGTGCGCGCCAACCCGGTCCGCACCACCGTCCCGCGTTCGAGCGGCTTGAACGACTCCCCGGCACCAGTGCGACGGCGCGGCCCCGGCCTGTAGCCATCCTCAGCCCGCGGGCTGGTTTGCGCACCTGTCTGTCGAGACAGCCCGCACGTATCTGGCGGTCTGTCACCAGACAGAACAGGAGCAGACCGATGGCCATCAGAACGCAGCAGTCCCTGACCGGGTTCATCGCGACCGATCCGCAGCTGACCTACACCGAGAAGGGTGAAGCGCGGTTCTATGCGCGGGTCGGGCAGGAGAACTACCGGCGAGAGCAGGACGGGTCGTTCACCAAGCTGGAGCCGGACTTCCACAACCTGGTGATCTACCGCGCCTCGGCCGAGCGGGCCTTCGAGCGTTTCACCAAGGGCGACAGCTTCGTGGCCGAGGGCTACGCCCACGAGTACTCCTACACCCGCGACGGGCAGCAGATCGAGGGCGAGGAGTTCGTGGCCAAGAAGATCGGCCACGACACCGCCCGCACCACCTACGACGTCGCCCGCACCCGCCGTGGCGAGCCCGCCCCGGAACGGGACGCAGGACGTGACGGCCCAGCACGCAGCGCACCGTCGCGCACCGAGGCCTCCCGCGCGAGCAGCGCGAGTCGGCAGCCTGCGCTCGGACTGTGACCGGAGGACACCCGCAATGAGTGAGCACGCACCACCGGTTGCGCCGGACCTGGATGAGCCCGAGCCCGAGGACCTCCCGACCGAACCCGCTGCTGCGGGTGAGAGCGCGGCTGGGGCGCGGGTGCTGGACGAGCCGCCGCACCCGGTGAACTGGAACCTGCTGACCGCCAAGCAGGCCACGATCGAATGGCGTGAGCTGAACGCCTGGGTCGACTGGCTGCGCCACGCCTACGGCCTGCCCGCCAGCGTGGTGCCGCCGTTCTGGTACCGGCACTCCGAGCTGGTGTGGGAGCTGTCCGCGCTACACGTGCATTGGCTGTGCAGCTACGACCCAGAACAAGACGGGTCCGCCGCGATCGGCTGGCACCACGACTTCGCCGAAGCCAGGCTCCGGCTGCGCGACTGGGTCGCCGCCTCCGGCACCCGGGTGGATCGTGACCGGCCGACCCGCCAGGCCGTCTGGCCCGGCGACGACGCTCCCGAGCCGGTAGAGGAGCAGGTGATCGCCGACCGGGATGCAGACTTCGTGGCCTTCGTCAACGACGACCTCGCCCGCCGGCGGGACGCCGAGGCACGGTTCTACGCCTCCCTCAGCGCCCAAGCACCCGCCGCCGACGAGCCGTCCGAGGCCGACGAGTAGGCGGACGAGCTGATGGTGCGTTCCTATGACCGCAAGACCGACCGGGCAGGCGCCGACCGGCCAGTGCGGGTCCGGTTCGTCCGACGCGAGCAGATCGACGCCGAGAAGGTCGCCGAGGTCCTCATCCGCCTCGCCCTGCGCGCCACCGGTGACGGGACCGCCACCGGACAGGCCGGTGAACGCCTCCGGGACCTGCTGGAACCTCAGCGGTAGAATGGCCAGTACGAACGACGATCACGGCGCTCGTTGGCACCAGCCCTAAACCCCACCGGGGTGTTCTTTTCGCAGACTTTGACGTGACCGCCATCCGGCGCCCCAGCCGCCCGACACCCTGTCGGGCATCTGAAAGGCGGTCACCCGATGACGCTCATCGACCAACCCTCCGGCCTCGACCTACACGCCTTGCGCGCTCTGGCCGCGGGCAACCCCGGACAGTCCTCACAAGCCGGTGAGCCGCTGGCCGACGGCATGGTGCCCGCGGTGTCCTATCTGCGGGTCTCGACCAAGGACCAGGCCACCCGCAACGGCCTCGAAGAAGGCCTGTCCATCCCCGCCCAACGTGATGCCGCCGCCAGGAAGGCCGAGCAGCTCGGCGCGGTCATCGTCAAGGAGTTCATCGAACCGGGCGAGTCCGCCAAGACCGCCCGCAGGCGGGCGTTGCAGGAGATGCTCGACTACCTGGCTGCGAACCCGGTGCAGTACTGCATCATCAACAAGGTCGACCGGCTCGCCCGCAACCGCCTCGACGACGCGATCATCCACGCCACCCTGCGCGGGGCGAACATCACCCTGGTCTCGGTCACCGAGAACATCGACGAGACCCCCTCGGGGATGCTGATGCACGGCATCCTCGCCTCGATGGCCGAGTTCTACTCCCTCAACCTCGCCCAAGAGGTCACCAAGGGCATGGTCCAGAAAGCCACCCTCGGCGGCACCCCCACCAAAGCCCCACTCGGCTACCTCAACGTCCGCACCACCGACACCCAGGGCCGCGAAGTCCGAGACGTGCAGGTCGACCCCGAGCGTGCCGAGCTGGTCCGGTTCGCGTTCACCGCCTACGCCACCGGCGAGCAGTCCCTCTCATCGCTGGCGCGGGAGTTGAAGACCCGCGGCCTGACCACCCGGCCCACCCCATCCCAGCCCGCCCGTCCGGTGACGACCACCGCGTTGCACAAGATCCTGACCAACCCCTACTACCAGGGCACCGTGACCTTCCGCGGCGTCACCTACGACGGCACCCACACCCCGCTGGTGGACTCAGAGACCTGGCTGCGGGTACAGACCCAGCTCGATGCGAAGAACGCCGTCGGCGAGCGCCCGCAGAAGTACGACCACTACCTCAAAGGCAACCTCTACTGCTCCTGCGGAGCCAAGCTCATGATCGAACGCCCCCGCGACAAGAACGGCGACCGGTACGAGTACTTCACCTGCTCCGGCCGCAGGAAGAAGACCGGCTGCACCCGCTCCGCCGTCTTGGCGCCACGGGTAGAGGACCGGATCGACCGGGACTACGGCACCAACGGCCTCACCAAGACTGAGGCCGAGCACGTCGCCTCGGTGCTGCACCGGGTGTTCGACCAGCTCGAAGCCTCCAGCGACGACGAACGCCAGCTCCTCCAAGCCCAGCGAGACAAGCTGGAAGCCGAACGCCTCAAGCTCGTCCAGGCCCACTACGCCGATGCGATCCCCCTCGACCTGCTCAGGGCCGAACAGGACCGCATCCGCACGAGCCTGGACGCGATCACGAACCGTCTCGACGGGCTCGCGACCACCTACCGGGATGCCCACGACGGGCTCGATCAGCTCCTCGGCGTCCTCACCGACCTCGGCGATCTCTACGCCCGATGCGAACCTACTGAACGCCGCATGCTCAACCGCGCCCTCTTCAAGCGCATCGTCGTCGACGAAGACGAGAACGTCACGTTCGTCCCTGCCGAGCCCGCGGCGAGCGTCCTGGCCAACGCTCACAGCGGTGGCACGACCGATCCGGGCCCGGACGCGAAACTGCCCCGCCATCAGACGGGGCAGGTTTCGAATTTCTCAACTTACGTGGAAGGTAGTGGAACCAATCCGAACTCCCGACGTCGTCTGGAGAGGCTGGTAGCCGCTTGGGGACAGGCGGAGCGGGGCGATGGAGATGACTCAGAGTTGACCGCGGAAACGGAGCCAGATGTCGTCTCACACCCTAGTCGCCGTAATCGAACGCCGCTGACGGAGAACGAAGTAGAAGCTATTCGAACTGCTCGTCAGGGCGGTGAGAGCGTGCTGTCGATCGCGAAGCGCTTCGGTATTCACCGGGCGACCGTATGGGAACACACACGACGAAAGTCGAAGTAGGTGCGAAAACCTTGTTGGGCTACTCCACGACCCAGGTTGCGGAGAACATGTATCCGAGGGACTCTAGTTCGCCGACTTACGGATGTTGCAGATCAGGTGCGCGAGGACCGAGTTGCTGCGAGTGTGGTCCCCACCCTTCGACAGGGGAACGACGTGGTCCAAGCTCGCGCTCATGGCATCGGGGTGTAGCACTTGTGGATCGACCTTCCCTCCACAGATGCCGCAAGTCCAAGCGTCTCGTTCGTATACCTCCACTGGATCAAACCGCTCGATGGTGGCTTCTGAACGGGCCCGGCGCTCGTGCTTTGCCGCATTGCTGCTGATTCGGCGGCGACGATCCATCTCCGCTCGGTAGCGCGGCGAGTGCATCGGCTCGGGGTAGGCCGGTGCGTCAACGGGGACGGCGGCGTAGCACTCCCAGAAGAAGTAGTCCACGCCGTCGGGCTGTAGATCCGTGACCCGCTCGCGGCGCCATTGACACAGGACGCCGTTGATGTCGAAGGTGTGGCTGAATAGCTGACCCTCAAGGCGTTCGCCTCCTGGACCGTGCGGTCCGATCACCAGGGACGAGTAGTAGCCTTCATCAGTCGCCCCTGCTACGAACATGTCACCGCTCTCGGCAACGGCTACGACGACGCGCGAGGTGAAGTAGCCATCGGGCATGTCCTGGACGAGGTACTGGGTCAAGATGCCGTAGCGCTCGATCACATCACCTGGATGCGGCCCGTACCCCTCCCACTCGATAGGCAGTTCGGGCGGGCGCGCATCCGGGAGGGTGCGGAAGACACGAGGGCCGCTGGTTCGTGGATTCGGTCGCGGCCCGGTGGCTTCGACCGCTGCCGCCACTCGTTCGGCGTTGATGCTCGCGCTTCCGCGACCGTAGCGGCGACGCAGGAGGTTGTTGCACCGTCCGGAGCACACGTGTCGGTCTCGTTGCACCCAGTGGGCGCTCGCCGGCACCGGTTTGCCACAAATCACGCAGGGCTCTCCGCCCTTGGCTCGGCCATCTGGATGTTTCAGTGCCTCATCCATGACGCGGAAGTGAGCGTCTTGATCTGCCATGAGAGTCTGTCTTTGCGTCGGTGCGGTGATGACGTTCGAGTCGCGTCTACTGCGCGAATCTGAAGTCGCGATAGGTGCTTCTCACGTTGAAGCGGCGTCCTTGTTTCCTGCGTTCCAGGAAGCCCGTGATCGTCTCGATGTCGTTGGGCCGCATCTTCAGTTCACGGCATTTGGCTCGAACTTGCTCAACGGTGATGGGGGCCCATCGTTCCGGGCAGTTCATCATGTCCGCCTTGAGCTTGTCTTCTTCGTTCCACTTCAGACCCGAGTCGTATCCAGCTGCCCAAGCCGCGATGTGCTCCAGGATCTCCCCGACGCCGTTCGGCAACGGCTCGGCCGCTTCCACGGGTGCCGGCTGAGGTGCGGGCTGCACAGTCTCACCGGGCAGAAGTCGCACTGGGTTCGTGTCCTCGATCCACGTCGCAGTCTCGGCCCGCCCCCACTCGATGACGACAAGCGCATCTGCGTCGGCGCCCCAAAGATCGTTGAGGTGCTTCCGGCCCGGCCAGGCATAGAGCACACGGTGATTCGCGAGCGAGCCCGTGAACAAGCCGCGCCAGGTGAGGTGTGTGACTCCTGGACTGGCAGCAACGCGCCGGAGGATGTCGCTGTCGAACTGCTTCTGCGGCGTTACGACAACGATGGAACCGCCACGCTGTTCCAGAAGCCACTGGACGGCGCGGGCGTTCTGAGACTCACGCGAGTCTTGCTCGCCCAGTTGCGACACTGCAACAGGGAAGGGGTACTCGGTCGATGACATGCCGTCGCTCCTTGCTCTATCCCGTGAGCGGGACCTGTCGCTCACCATCAGGTATCACTTCGAGAGGTACTTCCGGACGCGCTTCTGCCACTCGGTCAGGCGTTTCAGTTCGCGTTCGAGGTCCGCCGGTTCGGGCGCGACGTAGTTGGTCTCAGCGGCCTTGTCGTGGCGTCTTCCCCAAAGGGATGTTGCACCGTAGCCGTCTTGGACGTCCTGGTTGTCAGCGTCGGTGATATCAGCGAGCAGGCGGAACTTCATCATCCGCACCTGTGAACGTCCGCGGTCGAATACTTGGTTCATGACCTCAGTGGTCACACTACGTTCCCAGGTCTCAGAGAGGTATCCCGCCCATGTGGCAACACGTTCCTCCCACTCGTCCTGAACGAGGCCAGGACGCTCCTTCTTGAGCTTCGCGAGTTCGCTTGTGAGGTGGGTGACGCGCGAACCAAAGTCCTTCGCCTTCCATGGGAAGCTGTCGATGCAGATGCCGGGATCGACTCCGCGGCGTTCCACAGCGCGCTCGGTAAGAGCAACACCTTCTCGCTCTGCTGCCGCGGCAAGGTCGCCCGTGAAAGCGACATCGTGGGTGAAGACCACCACCTGCCGGTCTTGGGCGAGTTGGGCCAGCCGTTCGGCGACCTTATCCCGCCGAACGTGGTCCAAGGACGTGACTGGGTCATCAAAGATGAGTGCCGACTTTGACTGATCGAAGACTGCCTCCGTAAAAAACCCTGCGAGTCCGAGAGCGGTCTGTTCACCCTCGCTGAGCACGGTGTGTGCAGCTACACTCTTGGCGGCACCCAGCAGGCCCGGTTTCTGGTTCAGCTGCCCCTTACGTCCGCCAAGATCCTGCAACGTCACCTTCTGAAGCCGCAGACGCTCGGCCTCTCGGCTGAAACGGTCCAGGATGCGATCGGTGGCGTGCTCGCGAGTGAGCGCAGATGCCTTCTGTGTGATGCTCTTCGTGTCCGCAGCGGTACGCGCCAACTTCAAGTCCTTTAACTCGCCCAAGCGCTGGACTTCGGCCTTGACCTTATCCACCGACTCTGAGAGTCGAACACGTGCCTGCAGCTCGGCCTTCTCATCTCTCAATTCAGTCACCGCGGCTCGGAACTGCGTCACATCAGTTGCGGCAGCACGCTCCAGGAGCTTCTCAGCACGAGCGGTGAGTTTGTCAGGGACGTCGATCGCCGTGAGTGGTGCGGGAGCGGGATCCTCGCTGGTCAGGTGTAGCACGATGGCATCACGCTGATTCTCAAGCATGGTGAGAAGTGCGGTGGCTGCGACGCCGAGCTGGGTGTCGTGCGCTTCCAAGGCGGTGAGAGCAGAGGTTCGGGCAGGTGTCGCGAACTCCAGTACTTGCAGTTCGCTGAGGCTCGAGGCGAAGTTCTGCTCGGCAGTGACGGCGTCGCGTTCAGTGGTGTCGGTCATGTACTGGTCGAACTGACGGAGGCGGGTCTTAGCCTTATCGTCGAGCGTCTGCTGGCATAGCACGCAGACCGCGCCGTCGTCAGTGACCGGGAACTGGTGGGCGTGGTATGCCTCAGCGATCGAGTAGTTACGCGCTGCGCTCCACAGCAGACGCCAGGTCTCCGAACCCACACCGGCCAGTGGCTCATCCTCGAATGAGGATGCTGCCGCGACCGACGCGGCTGCCCGCGCTGCGGCCGATGCAACTCGGAGTTCTGCCCGTGCGGTCGTCTTCTCTGTCCCCAGAACGTCGAGTAACCGAGCCAGATCGTTGCCCAACGTCTTGACTTCGTTCGCGAGCGTGGTCAGCCGCGTTTTTTCCTTCTGTGGGTCGGTCGCTGCGAGCCTCGCCTCTTCCTTGAGCACCTCGGCCAGCCGCTCGTTCGTCCCCTCGGCCAGGGCGGTAGCGGCCTCGACCTGTGTAGTGGTCATGACTTCGGTAAGAGTTGACAGGAAGGCTCCTGCTGTCGTTGTCGGCGGCAAATCCAGGGCGAGAGCCTTAGCTTCATTGGCTTTGATCCGCGTGGCGATTTCACTTCGCACCTCGTCACACACCTGGATGAGGCCGTCCAGGAGAGTCAGTGCCGAGGGACGGTATGAGATCGTCGATTCTTTGGTGAGATACTCTTCCCCGCAATGCTCGTCGTAGAAGCTCATCTTCAGCAGCTCCGGTGGTGGCGTGGCGGGGAACGCGAGCGTGTGATCCTCGCCAGCAACCCGGTAGTGCAATGCACCGGAAGGTTGGTCTGGTGAGTCCTGAAAGACGTTGGGGAGGATGTCGGACCGGTGTCGGGCGTTTACCATTGCCTTGATCAGCCGTGCATACCCGGACTTACCGCTGCCATTGTCACCATAGATGACGGTGATGCCCGTTGTCGCAAAGCTCAGATGCTGGCCGCTCACGAGAGCGTTCACTCCGCACAGCTCAGCGACCGCCGCGAGGTCGACCTGCTTGACCACAGCGGACTTCACCTGGATGCTTTTGGCCTCTTGGCTCGGCGCATTGTTGTTGCCCGCCAACACCTCATCAACGAGGTCCGTGATTTGCTCCGGCTCGTACTGCTCGCCATTGGCGATAGCGACGAGCACGCCTTGTTGCCATCCAGGGCGGTCCAATGCCCAGGTAATGATGTCACTCTCGATCGTCATAACTCATGATCTCACTCTTTGGGGCCACGCAAGCGTCCCTCGCAGCGGATCCGCGCGCCGGATCCACACGTACCAGCTACGACGCTCCAGCAGGTCGCTCTCAGTGACCTCGGGAGTAAAGGGCACGCTGAGGTCGGATGGGACGGGCAGGCGATGAGATACGAAAGGTTCACGAGGAGGCGTGGTGTGATGGAGGCATGGGGTTCGTCCGTGCGGGATCGTAGCCCGCACCGCAGGTGCGGTGCCGGCATGGGTGAGGCGGGACTGCCCGCGGATCTCACGCCCCGGTCCTGGGAACAGCTTTCCGCGCGGAAAGGGCGGGCCGACAAGCCAGCGCTGCTGGTCGATGCGGTCAGCATGGGCATACTCTCGGATCCACGTGAGTTCCGCATCGCGTTGGAGGACACATGGACCGCCACTGAATGGCCCGGACGAGCAGCGACCACGGAGTTGTGGCTGACGCTCTTCCAGATGGTCCTTGAGCCTGGTACTTATCTTGATGACACCGAGCTGCTTCCGATATCGGAGCTACCGGCGACGCTGCCGGTGTACCGGGCTGCAACCGCCGGGTACGAGGACGGACTCTCGTGGACGACGAGCTTGGAGTGCGCTCACTGGTTCGCTACCCGTCTGGGTGCGGCCTCGGGGCGCTCGCACCGGATCTACGAGATGGACGCGCCCCGGGAGACGGTGCTGGCGTTCTTCCATGCCTCTCGCAACGAGCACGAGTACGTCATTGACACCAGCCGGCTCAAGCCCGCGACGCGGCGGGAGGTGCTGCCCGAGGAATGGGAGTACCTCCTTGGCCGGCCCCTGGAACGGCCGCGGCAGCTGGGCGCCTCCGCGGTCCCCGGGGCGGGAATCTGCAAGCTCGACGACGGTGTCAGCGAGGCCGGACAGGAGGGTCTCACGCGGGCGGAAGCGGTTGGTCTGGTGCTGCGCATGTCCGAAGGACTGACCGAGGAAGCGACGGTGGCGGCGCTGGAATCCGTGGAGAGTCGGTACCGGTTCGACGCTCCTGATCAGCGCGTATCACATGTGACGCTCACCGACACGATCGCGGCGGCACACGAGGGCTACCGGCCCTGACCCCCGAGAACCGATGGGCGGTGAAAGGCTGCGAGCTTTCGGTTCAGTTTCGGGTGGGTCCCTCGGCGGATGCCGGATTCCTGTGTGCGTGCTTACGCGCCGTGGCGAAGCCCTTGAGCCCGTTGATGATTAACTTCGCACCGTCATAGAGGAATAGGAAGAACAGCAGGTACAGCAGTTGGGGCAAGCCGAGGTGCACGAGCAGGCTGACGAACAAGGCGCAGGCTAGGAACGCGACACCGTAGAGCATCACCAGGCTCGGCCAGTGGGCGGGGTGGCGGGTGCGAAGCCAGCGCAGGAACCGGTTCGTAGGCGCGTGGCGTTGCACCAGATCGCGGGTGCGGATGCTGAGGTTCAGGAGTGCGGAGAACATGGTACGGGCCTCACAGGCATGACACGGTTCGGGCATGTCGTACTAAGCGCTGCAGGCCCAATGTGTGTTCGTTCTCCCGTCGGCGAGAGGCCATCCGCCCAGGTCATGTTCGCTAGGTCGGAATCCTGTGTTCTTTCCTGCGCTTACAACGATACGCCGGGCCGCACCAGACTTCTAGCGCGTTATCTCTACCAGGCGCGGGGTCACCAGTCCTCAAGGGGAACAGAGAGCGGTCGGAGCAGAGGTGTCACGTCGATGAGTTGATCGGTGTGATATCGAAAGTCGGCTATCTGGTCGGGCCTTCTCGGTCCACGGTGCTCTCTTGTCCGGCTGGGGGTTCGTCGTTCGGGGTGAAGGTGGCCAGATGTGTGGCGGCGCGTTCATAATCGAGACGCTGCGCGTCCGGGCGGAGACAGGAAGCTCAGCCGCGCACTCAATGTCATCGAGATGGTCCGGATGCTCCACGACCGCGACACTCGTTCCTACGTCCACCGGCGACGCATCGAAGGAAAGACCGACCGCGAGATCGGACGCATCCTCAAGCGTTACCACGCCGCCGCATCTACCGTCACCTCAACGCTGTCTCAAACTCCAAATTGTGGTTTGAGATACAGAAGCTTCACAGAGACACACCCCAAGTTTAGTAGTGGAACTGCTACCTACTCATCAAATCCTACGCAAAGCAGTGGTGGGGTTAGGCAACTCGAACGACGTGCCGATGTCGGCCGGGTAGCCGTAGTCGATGCTAGCCACCGTAATCCGGTTGGAGGTGATTTCGCTGATACGGACTTTCACAGGCTCGGGGTGGTCCTCGAGGTCGAGCATCCAGTCCTCCGCGAGGTAGCTCAGTCCAAGCTCCTCGAGGAGCGCCTCGGCGTCGGTCAACTCCTGTGGACCGCCGATCTCGTTCCACATCAGGTCAATGGGAATAAACCGGTCATCCTCACTCATACGCACGTAGCCCACGTGCTCGCCATCAGAGCCGCGGATGTGGGGGAACGTCGTGTCGTCGGCCATACCTGCAGACTATACCCATACCGCGCCCGGAACTCAGGAGGCGGGGCCGGTGTGCTCAAACCAGCATCTGGTGGGTTGCGAAGTCGCGGTACAGGGTGCACCGGTCCACGAGCTCGTCATGTGTGCCCACATCCTGGACCTGACCAGCGTCGAGCACGATGATTTGGTCAGCAGTGACGACTGTAGAAAGCCGGTGGGCCACGATGAGCGTCGTTCTGCCGCGGGACATCTTATCGAGGGCCTCGCTCAACATGGTCTCGGTGGTCGCGTCTACGCTGGCGGTCGGCTCGTCAAAGAGCAGCAGCCGGGGATCTTGCAGGAGTACACGGGCCCAGGCCAGGCGCTGCCGCTCGCCGCCGGAGAGCGCGGCCCCGTTGTCACCGAGTTCGAGCTGTAGGCCTGCCGCCTGGCGGGCGACCAGTCCCTCCAGACCCACCGCGGACAACACTCGATGCAGGTCCTCATCAGTGGCGTCGGGGGCGGCAATACGCAGATTCTCAGCGAGGCTCCCGCCCAGAGCAGGTGCCCCCTGCTCTACGTAGGCCACCTGTCGCCGGTAGGCCTCAAGGTCGGCGTGCTTCAGGTCCTGGCCAAGGCAGCGGACCGTGCCCTCGTCGGGGTCTACGAACCCTTCGAGCAGCGACAAGATCGTGGACTTGCCGGCCCCCGAGGGGCCGACGATCGCGGTGCGAGACCCGGTGGGCACGGTGAAGGACACGCCGCGCAGTACCGGGGGCTCGCCGTAGCGAAAGTGAACGTCCTCGACTACTACAGCGGGCGCGCCGGACTGCCTACGCCCGGCCGCCTCACTGCTGCCACCGGAGCGCTCCACGGGCCGGTCGAGCACCCGGCGGATGCGATCGTAGGAGGCCAGTCCTAGCTGGATCTGGGTGTAGGCGCCCATCGCCTGGGTAATGGGCATCACTAGGAGAAACAGATACATGATGAACGCCATCAGCTCCCCCACCGTCATGGCGCCATGCGCCACACGCAGCCCACCGACCGCTAGGACCACCAGGAAGGCACCCTGAATGCTCAAGGTCATGATGGGCTGGACCCAAGCCTGGATCCGAGCCATTTCGATCCCGGAGGCTTCCGCTCGGCGGGCGAAGCTGGCGACGTGCTCGGCCTGATCCTGGGTAGCGGCGCTGGAGCGCACTAGTACGATCGAGGACAATGCACGATCGGCGGCCGCCGTCATGCGGGCGATCTCTGCCTGGGTGACCTCGCTGGTGCGGCGCATGCGGGCACCCATGACGGTGACGCCCGCGCCGCCGATTATGACCCCGGCGAGAGTGAGGAGGAATAGCAGAGGATCGAGGGAGAGCATGAGCACGACGGCCGCACCGAACATCAGCACCGCTGAGACGAGCTCGAACAGTCCTGAGGTGACGATTGTGCGCACCTGCCCGGTGTCGGAGCCGAGGCGGCTAATCCACTCGCCCTTCGGAGTCTCAGCATAGTCGCGCATAGGCAGCCGCAAGAGATGGCCGATCAACGACCGTCGTAGCCCACCGACGAAGCCCTCTCCCGTGCGCTGGAGCATATAAGACTGCGCGCCCCGCAAGAGGGCCTCGCCCAGAGTGACGCCGACGAGCCACCACAACCAGGGGTTGTCACCGCCGCGGCCTGTGGCGTCGATCATGTGTTGCATCATCAGCGGCTGGGCCACGCCAAAGACCGTGGCGGTGAGGGAGAGCACGGCAACGATCACCAGCGCGAGACGGTGCGGGGCCACAGCGGCGAGGAAGTCGCGGAAGGCACCCTTGGGGGGGATGGTTCGGGGGTGCTGCGGGAGTGCTCCTAGCGGCGGGGCCCCATGGTCGTCGACCGTGGTCGAGTCCTCCCCGTCTGGTGCCGGTGTTGTCAATTCTCCTCCTCGGAATGGAAGCCGGGCGCAGGCCGGGCTAATAGGTGTGGGGGCAACACATGGTCCAGGTGGGTGCCGCCCAGGACAGTTTGTTCCAGGACGTGCCACTTCACCCGGTCGGGCGGGGTACCAATGGGGCCGGTGCGGTCAGCCACCGTACGGGGCAGCCGCTCGGCGTCCAGGGCTTGGGGATCCTCTACCAAGTAGACAGCGCCCCACACGCCGTACTGGGGGTTCGAGTACCAGGCCTTCAGTACCACGCCCGGCAGCCCGTGGTAAGCGGTTGCGCCGGGGCCCTGAGCCCAGGCACGGAGCTGTTCGAGGGAGGCGTGGTGCCGGTGCAGGTCCCATTCGACGTTGACAAGGAAGTACACGGTCGTGGGTCTCCGTTCAGGGGAAGGGATGGGGTAGCACTGGCTCCGAGGGGTCCGCTCCGGGGCGCAAGCCGAGGCGGGCGGGCACCGTGTCGAGACGGGGGATGCCATCGATCCGGCGCAGGTGGTGGCCGAAGGTCATAGTTAGCGACCCGGTCACGAGTACCTTGACGCAGGACAGGCCGCCAGCCCGATGCTCGTCGGTAGTCTGGTCCACGACCAACACCTCCTGGCCCTCCGCGGTGAAGCGCCCGACCATCTCGAGGAGATCCTCGGCCATGGAAGCGGCGGTGAACTGGTTAGGGTTCCGCTCGGCCGTGGCGAAGGAGACCTCGGGTCCCTCGTCCAGGAAGTCGAGGTAATGGCGCATCCGGGGCGAACCGAAAAGCGTGGAGTGGTCCTCCATGGTCTGTACCAGCGAAAAGTCGTCGACCATCCGTTCGGCCCGCTCGGCGAGGGACGGGAAGCGGGCGATGAAGTCGTTAAGGAAGGGCCCTAGCTCGCTGAGGGCGTTGAGCGCGGCCTTCTCTAGGGAAGGGTGCGCGCCGGCTGCGCAGACCAGGGCCGGACGGCCGGTGGCCGAGGGGTCAGGGTTGCGAGCCAGAGCCCACACGGACGGGATGCCGTTCTCCATGGTCTGGTCGTGGAGCTGGACCCGGTACCCGGTCTCCCGCTCGATCATCCGCAGTTGTGCCTCGACGGGTTGGTACCGAGCTGTGGCAGGCCGCAGTCGGGGCAGCGAGAGGCGCCGGTACCAGGCCAGCAGGAACGCGTCCCGCTCGGCGACCTCGAGCAACCCGTGAAGAGCAGCCTCCTCTGTGGTGGCTCCCAGGGCGCAGCCGTTGGAGACCTCGTAGAGGTAGGGGGCGGTACCCGTGTCGTGGGCTACGTAGTAGTAGGCCTGCGACTCCAGCACGAGTCGGGGACGGTCGTGCAGGAAGGAGTGAGCCCACACCCAGCGGTAGGAGGTATGTGCATCGAAGTCGCGGTAGTGGTTGCCGGTGTCTTCGTAAGTGCTCGCAGGGTGGGCACCGAATAGCCGCGGGTCCACCGCATCCTCGCCTAGCTCGGCGAACGGCGCCTCTACGACGGTGCGCCGTCCCCCGGGTTGGACTCCGCCGTAGCGCTCGAGCGCCTCCAGGATTGCCGTGGCCTCGCTCTCGTCGTAACTGCGGCTGCGGCCGAACCCGGGCTCGACCCACTCGTGGCGGCGCAGCTTCATCAGGGCCCCGGCGACGGCGAGCCCGCCCTGGGTGTCACGGCGCAGGGAGTGCAGCACTCCGCAGAATTCGTCGACATAGAGGTCCTTTAGCTCGTCGAGACGTTGGACGGGGTTCTCATACCGGTAGGACCGGGGGCCGTGCTTGGGCCGGTAGCTGAGGACCAGGTGGGCATCTTCGGCGCGGTCGTCGGGTAGGCCTCCGCAGGTCTGGCACAGGGGGTCGGGCAGGTAGCGATGGGTGGTTGGGGCCAAGGACTGCGAGCTCACCTGGACTACGGGTCGAGCCGGGAAAAGATCATCCCGGGTGATCAGCCCTCGGGCTGCGGCCAGGACAGCCTCGGCGAGGTCGGCAGGTTCGGCGGACCGCGTGAGCGGTGGATCGGCGGCAGTCCACTGCGTCTCGGCTGCTTGGACTTCTAGGTGCTTCGGGTTGGCCAACTGGCGGCGAGTGAGCAGGCACGCTGGGCAGCCGGGCCGGCGGGGGTCATGGGGCACTACCAGTGCGGCACCCGGGAGCAGTACCACCGCGAGCTCGGGTTCGGTCGGCGGCTGTCGGTCGGCGGTGAACTCGTCAGCGGTGCCGACCTGCAGGAACCAGTCGAGCCCGCTCGCCCGGAGGGAGGGGGCTTGTTCCAGCAAGTGCTGCTTCACGACTCGGCGGTAACTGGACCAGGTATGCAGCGTGGGCAGGTTGTCGGTCATGAATCAGGCACCTCTGGGGACGAGAAGGACGAGGGAGCGGTGCGGTAGCGCGGCATCGATGGTCGGACCACCATGCAGGGGAATGACCACGGCAGTGCCGTGTTCACTCATGACGGCGTCGAGGTCTGGGGCGACCCGAGGGTGTGATCCGCTACCGGGAGCGGGGATTGCCCAGGTGCGGGGCGCGGCAGCTTCATTGCCCAGGTCCTGCGCCTGGTGGTAGAGCAGCGCCTGGATGACCGCTTCCTTTACCGCGTCTTGCTCGTCATGCGTCGAGACGCCCGCGACTACTGTGCCGGGAGACACCTGTAATGCTGCCAGAGTGAAGGGCAGCCCGGTGGCGACCAGTAGCTGGGTGCGGTCCTGGTGGAGGGCGAGCAGATCCGCCCCGGGGGTGGCGGACGACAGGGTGGCAGCGCGCCACGAGCCCCAGCCCTGCTGCAGAGTGAGGTCGGCAGCGACGCGCACGGCCGCAGCGCGGACGCTGTCGGCGGCGGTGGCCCCGTGGGCGGCGGCCCCGTGCCCCTTGGCCAGCAGGCGTTCGACGTCCGTGCGGTGAAGCTGTACCGGGGCGTCGGAATCCGATGGCACTGTGTCGTTGTACGGGTGGGCTGAGACTTCCGGGGTTAGCCAGGAGCGACCGTGTTCGAGCACGGCCGCTCCGACGGCCCTTCCGCGGGCCTCCTCCAGGGTCCATCCGTGGCCGGTCACTGTGCGGACCGATCCATCGGCCAGACGCACCCGACAGGCGGAGAGCTGCAGGGGCAGCTGTTGCAGGCCACTCTCAGTGGGCACCCCCAGAGGGCTGGTGACGTCGTCAACGAGCGGGGCGCAGCGGCGCGAGAGCACCAGCGGGTCCGCGGGGTCTTCCGGCAGCTGATCCGGGGCGGAAGGTGCCGGCGTGTTCGCTTCGGCAGGAGCGGAACCGTCGAGCACGAGCCGGTGCTCGTCCAAGCGGTAGGGCATCCAACTGAGCCGGACGCATCGGTACCGATGGGGGGTTTCGACGGCCCCGACGAGCAAGGTCCGTGACAGCCACGGCACCCACGCTTCCCAGGGGCAGTCGGCAGGGTCCGGGGTCGTCCCGGCACCGGCACGCTGCACGTGACGGAGTAGCTCGGCCGCAGCGGCGCGGTGCTGGGCCTCAGGTCCCGGGAATAGCCCCAACCACAGCTCCTCTCCGGTGATGATCACCCGGAAGCCGCTCACCGTCCGGGGATCCGTGCCGTTGCAGACCGTGCCGTCCACGCACTCCGGTTCCATCCATTCACCGACGGCGGGGCTCGCGATGCGGCCCACCAGCCGGCCACTCAGCTGTCGGGCAAGCGCGGCGGCAGCGGGGTGCTCACCGTGGGCCAGCCACACGGTGGGTGCCTCGGACTGTGCCGTGTCCGTGGGCGTGGCAACGACGGCACCGTGGGTAGTCAGGGCGTCGAGCAGTCGGCGCATCCGGTCGTGCGCAGCCAAGGGTAGAGAGGCAAGCAGTTCCTCCCTGGGGATCGGTGATCTCAGCCGGGATCGCAGCCAGTCCACCGGGGGGCCGAGACCAGCACCCTTGAGCTGATGGGCACCGCCCTCGTCGTGGACTAGTATGCCCCAGTCGTGAGTAGTGACGATTGCGGTCGTGGACCACTGCAGTGTCTCGGCGCTCATGCGGGACGCTCCTGAAAGCGCTCGTCGGGATGCGGGGTGCCAAGGAGGAACTCCCCAACGCTGGTGCATTCCAGAGGATCGAGCCCGGTAGCGCGCGAGAAGAGGTCGCTGTCTCCGCTGCCGATTGCGCAGGCAGCCAGGCCCATGTCGGTGGCGACGAGATACATGGTCTGCATGAGCACACCGATGTGCTTGAGCATCACGGCGTAGCCCATCTGCTCGTACTTCCACAGGATACGGCCAAAGCGCGGTGCCATGAGCAAGGTCACCTGCGGGAGGGCATCAACGGTCGAAGAGTGGGCAGCTTCGCGCAGAAGTGCCGCGACGTCCGGGTGCTCGAGTCCCTCCCGGACGGGGGCGAGCCCATGCTCGGTGGGGTCGTAACGCCACAGCCCTGGCGCGAGGTCCCGCACGTGGCGGACAAGTAGATAGATCTCGGTCTCGTAGACCGATCCGCCAGAGGGGTAGGGCTTGCTGCCGTAATCCACGCCTTCTACTTCTTGTACAAGCCGCAACCGGGCGGTGCGGTAGAGGAACTCGCCGAGACGGTCCCGGTCCAGAGGCGCATCGTCGTCATGGCGGCGGATTGAGCGGCGGTCTTCGAGGGCCCGGTGCAAGCTCAGAGAGCGAGCACCGAGGGCTTCGAGGTCCGCGGCGGCGAAGCGGACGGTCACAGCTGGAGCTTCCGCGGGCTGCAGCGGCGGGGGCGGGAAGATGTCGCGGGCCCAGAACGTGCCCCCGAAGCCACGCTCGCGGCCATATCGGCGGGAGCGCTCGTGGAACCACAACTCGTGGGCGGACCACTGGCGGTGACTGAGGCGCTCCTGCTCCTCGCGGGGTTCGACCAGGGCCCCGCCCCACAGCAGGACTTGCTCCTCGAGGCTGGTGCGTCCCGAGGTTTCGAGGCATCGGTGGAGCTGCTCGAGATTCGGAAAGAGGAGGTCGCACCAGGAGTGCGGCGCCTCAAGGTGCCAGCCGCTGTCCGCAGGCACAAGCACGGCGTGCCGGGACAAACGCGGCTCCGAAACGGGGGGAAGCGGTCGCTGCGGGGGCTGGCGACGGGGAAGGACGGTGAACACGGGTTCGAAGCCGCTGACGACGGTGAGGGTGAGCCAGCCGTCGTCGAGCAGCTCATCGGGAAGGTGTGTGCCTGGCAGTGCGGGTCCGCCGTCTAGCAGGCCGGGGTCGACCTCGACGCCCTCGGGGCTGCCGAGGCGGGTGAGCAGATCTTCGGTGGTCGCGTCCCACCGGTCCAGGGTCCGGTGATGTGGCCACCGCACGAGCATGGCTCGATCGGCGGAGCGGGCGAGCCAGACACCCGGGGCGAGGCCCAGGCGTAGCGAGGCCGGGGATAGAGCAGGGGGCAAGGGCTGGGGGACGTTAGCAGTCTCAGGCACGGGAGAGGCCCTTCAGGACATCGGAGGCGGTGGTGCGGGTTAAGTCCTGCGCAGCGCGGGTAAGCAGATGGCAAGTGTAAAAGCGGTGGTGCGGACTCAGGCCGAGCTTGCTCAGGTGCCGGTAGGCGAGGTTGACAACGAGCCGGTACCGGGCGAACCACGCGTTGTAGCGGACCGCGTTCTGCCACCCGTGGTTATGGCTCAGTTCCGTGTGGAACTCGGAGGAGGAAAACGCGCCGGTGGATGCGGGCAGAGCGCTTCCGCCGAAGAGCGCCAGCGGGTCGGTGCTGTCGGCGACTGCGGCGAAGACGTCCGTGACCGCAGCGACGTTGGCAGGCAGGGTGCCTTCCGTCGTTTGGTGGATGCGCTGCTCGAGCAGGCGCACCAAAGACGGCTGGTGACGGGCGTAGGCCTCGTCCCAGCGCTCACGGGTGCCGGGTGTAGCGTCCGTGGCGAGGTAGGCCTCGGCGTGGGAAGCAAAAGATGGGTAGGTGGCACGCAGGTCGGAGTCTGTGAAGCGGGTGGCGACGCTGGCTAGCAGGTCCAGTGCGTGGGCCTCAACGCGCAACTCGCCCCTGGCGATCTGGGCGAAGAGGTCAAGTTCGGCCTCCCGCAGAGCGGTGTGCGCCTGCTGGACCGTGAGGTCGAGCTCGCTGCCGCCGCCGTCCTCACGCGGGGGGAGGGGGCGCAACAGAGCCTGTCCATCGGGCAACCAGGGCTCGAGCGGTCCGGGGCGACGCTCATAGCGGGCCAGCCGTTCATGCAGGTCCTGGTGCTGCGCCGGATTGGTCTCCGGGCCCGGGCCGAGGGAGGTCAGCAGCTCCTGTGCCCGGGCCACCAAGCCTGAGGTGCACAGGGTCTGTGCCTCCTCCGGTGAGGCGGGGAAACACACGGACACGTGCGGACCCTGCCACCAGTCCGTATCAACGTAGGTGGGCCGACCGTCAAGGACGTTTTGGCCGAGCAGCGGGGCGACCACGTGCGCCACGACCTGGGCGTGTTCCCCGCCCCAGCGCACCAGGGCCAGTTCCCACCACGGATACTTCGCCATGCTCACGAGAGCGCCTCCAAGTCCGGGGCCACGGCGCTCGAGGAAAGGGCGGCCCAGGCGCTGTGGCGCACGGCCAGTTCCTGCTCGAGGGTCAATCCCAGTCGGTTGCACAACAGGTGGTGGCAGATGTCGGTACCGGTGCGACGCTGCTCAGGGGAGACGCCCTCGTCAGTGAGGGTGTCTAGCAACCGGTCGAGGGAGTCTCGCCACGAACGCGACCAGGCGTCGGCACCTGCCCGGGCTCGCTCCAGCAGTTCGGTAAGCAGCTCTGGGCGGACCTGGGCGGGTCGGCGGTGGTCCAGGGGCTGGACCGAGCCCCATCGGCTGACTAGCTCGTCATGGGACTGTATGCCCGGACCGAGGTCCGGGCGCGTCCAACCTGTCAATAGGAGTGCCACGGCCAGGGAAAGGACCTGGGTCGGGCCCGGGCGTTGGCGCAGGACACGAGCGGCGAGGGCGGAGGAATCCTGGAAGTGGCGCTCGTAGGCGTGCAAGGAAGCTCCGGAGCCGTACTTGGCGGTCTCCGGCTCGTAGCTCTGCTCCCAGACCCGGCCGTGCGGCTGCCATCTCAGCACGGGCCGGTCTCGTCCTTCGCGGGCGGCCAGCTGCGCGGCGATCTGGTCGTAATAGATCTCAGGCGTCTCGTAGCCGGGGTTGTTGTCGGCCAGCCAGGCCTCGGCGCGTTCGCGGACGGCGCGCCGGGCGGTGGCGTGCTCGTCGGTGGGCAGGAACAGTCGCAACCGCACGTGTGGGCCGCCCTCCCAGTAGCGTAAGTAGAACCAGGAGGTGCCGGGGGCGCGCGCTATGAGCTCCTCGGCGATATCGAGAACGGCGGCGCGGAGGAACTCGTCAGTATCTCCATCGCAGCGCAGATGCAGAGACAGCCAAGTGTATTCCGAGCCAGGAGACGTCGGGTAGGTGCTCATGGGGCGGGGGTTCCTTCGTTGTCTGGCTGGTGCGGGGGGACTTCGGCAAGTAGCTCGGTGACCGGCCTGGCCGGGTCGTGAAGGTAAGGGTCAGGCAGCGCCTCGTCAAGCACCACAAACTTAGCCCCGCCGCTGTGGCGCACTAGCTCCGAGACGGTCCACCACGAGTCAAGGTTGAGCAGCATAGGTTTGCGGGACTTGACCTTGTCTCCGCGCAGATCCTCACCCCAGGCCCGCACGTACGAAGTGGACGGCAGCCCGTGCTCGGCGAACCAGTCGCATAGCTCCTCAAGGTAGGCGGCTCCGGACTGAGCCGGGTTCGGTTGCGGAAGCAGCGCAGCGGGCACCACAAAGCGCCGACGCTGGACGATGATGTCGTCGACCTGCACCCGGGGCAAGCGGGTGATGCCTGTGAGGCGGTTCAAAGGTAGGTCGGAGGCGAAGGGCGGGTTGCTGGGGTGCAATAGGTAAGCGTCACCGAAGACGCGTTCAACGAACCGGGCCAGCGGTGGCAACTGGTAGTCGGCTAGCATGCCAATGTGGGCGGGGGCCAGTACCGTGCCGTCGCGGACATCGATGAGTTCGAGGAGACCTGGAATGGCGCCGCGGCGCACGTGCAGGTGGCCCACCGGAATTCGGTGCTGCCCGGCACCGGGTCCGGTGGTGTGCGGGTAGTCCAGCGCTGTGGGCAGCGTTGGACGCCGGGCGTTGAGTGAGGACCCGTGGGTGCCAGTCCACTCGGCCGCGACCGCTCCGGAGGGGCGGGTCGGATGGACGGGGTGTAGGGGAATGGGGTTGAGTCCGGCACAGCGCATGAGATGGTCCGTCCGGGCGCGGCCGCGGCCGTGGCCGCCGTGCAGGACGTTGATAACCCACCGGCTGCCGGCGGCCTGTGTGGCCTGAATGTAGGCGGCCGCCGGTGCACCAGAGCGTAGCAGTTCGGGTCGCACACGCAGTTGCTCCTTTACGAGCTCCAAGGGGATGCGCGCAATCTGCTGTTCTTCGTCGGTGCAGCGGTCGACGAGCTCGGTCCCGCGTCGCCGCTCATCGTGCAGCCTTTGCAACGTGGCGGTGAGCTCGGTGGCGGGGGTGTCCGGGCCGGGCTGGCGGGGTATGGTGGCGAACCAGGTGCGCAAGTGTGCCGCGAGCGGGCCCGTCCCCTGGCGCAGCTCCTGGTGGACGGACCTATAGAGCTCGAGTAGCGGCAGCGATCCCTTCGTCGGCAACAGGGTCTCGGCGTAAGCGGAGACCGCCAGTCGGCCCGGCCATTTTATGTCGAGCACCGATAACCAGGACCGGGCGGTGCCTATGACGTCTAAGTCCTCGACAGTGGGGGTGCTAGGCAGCAGGAGGGGACGGTCGAGGACAGCCGACTCGTGCACCGGTTTGAGATCGGCACCAAGCTCGGCCGGTTTGTGACCCAGGGCTGCCAGAAGGTCCGCGGCGGTTTGGTCGAGCGCACGACGCTCGGCGCGCAGCGTCGACGCGTCCGTGGGCGTCGGGCTCGGCTCAAGTAGCTCGGCAAGCCGGGCCAGGACCGGGAACCAGGGCACGATCGCGGCTAGTTCATGGTGCTCAAGCCAGTGCACGAGGTCGCCGACGGGGCGGTCCCCGTGTTCTGACACCGGGTCCTCCGGCTGAAGGGCACCGGCGCGCAACAGCATGGACACGAGCCCGTTGTCGTCAGCCTCTAAGCCGAGATCCCGCGCGAGGCGCTGGGTCCAGACCTCCGGGAGCACAGGCTCCGGGGGGCCAGCGAGGACTGCCCGCAGCGCAGGGTGCTCCGGCAACATCCGCAGCTGCTCTTGTGGCGGCGGGCCCAGCAACGCAGCCCGAGACAAAGAAGGGAGCCAGACCAGGGAGGGGTTCGGGCGGACCGGCCACATGGCTGCGAGTGCGTCGCGGCTGCGCAGGTCCTGCATAAGTAGGGCCCAAATCTTGCCGTCAAGCTGGCGAACCAGCCGTACGGAATCCGGCCCGGGCAAGGAAACTGCTGTCGGGTCCTCCGCGGCCCCGGATCGCCCGGTGTAGGTAAAGGTCGAGAAGGGGCTGGTCTTAGCAGTTGCGCGGTGGACAAATTGGGCCATACGGGTCGCGCGTTTGTCCGAACAAAGATACTCAGGCCATTTGGCGGTGTCCATGAGGGCCTCGAGGGTGGGGGCCGATTGAAGAATGCCGGTGCGCAAAAGTGGATCCTCGGCTAGGGAAGCGAGCAAGCGCTGGGTACGGTCGCGGTCGGCGGAGAACGCGACCTCAAGGTGTGCATTGGCCTCTTCATAGTCCGCCTGCGCTGCGGTGACCCGCTGCAGCGCCTCGGCCACCGGGCCCGGGAACCCGGCCATGGCCTCGGCGGAAGGGGTTCGCCCGCGGCCCAGTGCCCGCTTGGCTCGTAGGAACTCCTTCGCCAGTTCACTTGGCGTGGTGGAGGCTCCGATCGCCGCGTAGAGGGCTGCATCAGCCGAACTTGTGCATTGTTCGAGCGTGGAGCGGGTACGAACTCGGGCTTCGAGCGCGGAGCGGGTATCGGTAAAGCGCAGCTGTCGGAGAACCCCGGCTGGCAGGGCGGCTACGCGGACGTCGAGAACTTCGTCGTGCGCAGCGGGCTCGCCGGTGTCATACCTGGGCAACGGACGGCCATCGAGCTGGGGAATGGTCATCTACGGGGTCCTTCAGTCGTCGGCCCCGAGAGGGACGGGAACGAAACCAGGACGGTGGGGTGGGCGCTAGGTGCCCACCCCACCGCATTGGGTCAGGCGCTGCTCGACGGAGCGGAGCAGGAGCAACAGGGGTAGCAGAAGCAGTTGGTCGAGGCGCCAACCTCGGTCATGCCATGACCAGCAGTCAGGGACTTAACGTCCATGCCCTGGTCCTCGAGCTCGAAGACGTCCATCGGGAGGTCGAAGTTGTCTGTGCGTTCCATGGTGATCCGTCCTATCTAGCGATTATCCGGCGCCGCTAGCCAGGGGTCTCCCCGACCAACGACGCTTCGCGACGAGCGGCTGCCCGCCTGCTCTACAGTCTTTTGACGCCTGTGGATCATGTCAAGGGTGGTTTCACGGCAACACTTGTGGTAGGGGTCTGCTGCAAGGATAGACGACATCTTCCCTTGCCCCACGAAATTGGCTCCAGTCACGGTCGCCCATTCGCGGCGGGAATGTTGTTGATGTGAGTGTCTCGTATTCGATCGGCGCGCGGTAGCCGACGGCGGAGTTTCGGCACTGGGGGTGGTGGAAGGTCTCGAAGTATTCGAAGATCGCGTTTACAATTTCGACTATTATTTTCCATTTATTCCGGTTCAGAAGTTCGATCTGCATCGATGACAAAAACTTTTCATCATTGCTTTGTCGAACCCGTCGCCCGGCTGTCCCGAACGAGGGCAGAAGCCTGACGGAGCGGACCTTCTCCCCAAAGTGCCAAGACGTGCGTTGCGTTCCGTGGTCCGCGTGAACTATCACTCCTGGCTCTGGACGATGACTCTGGATGGCCATATCGAGCGCGTTGACGAGAAGCGCGGCGTCTTGCTTGGAGTCGATCGACCAGCCGACCAGCCGACGACTGTAGATGTCGAGAACGGCGGCGCAGTAGAGCCAGCTTTCGCGCGTGCGGTGTTGTGTGATGTCCGTGACCCAGCCCTCATGCGGATGTGGCCGGGAGAACTTCCGGCTCACGAGGGCGTCAGCTATTACGACACCGCGGAGTCGTTTAGCCTCGATCCACCGACGGGCCTTCGGGTGATGGGGTTGGTGCTATCGGCGTGAAGTGATGCGCCGTGGGCAAGGGTGCGTTCCGGGCGTCTCATCCCGGTCGTCCACTGGGTTCTCGGTCGTGCCGCAGTCGCGGCGTTGTTTAGCTGGCCGCTGCCGGTGGTGGCGCATGCGTTGCCGTGAAGAGCTGTCCGAACGCGTCCCGCCAAGACCAGGTTTCGGACAGGTGTAACGTGATGCGACCCGCGGATCGTGCCAGTCGCGCCGGTATTGAGACGAGGGTGCGGCGGATGGTCGCGGTTGTGGGCTTGGCGAGCCGAGCTGTGCGGTTCGCGATGAGTCCGGCAGCGCGGGTGAGGTTGAACGCGATCACCGCGAGGATGAGCCAGGCGCTGTTCGCGGTGAACACCCCAGAGGGGAGATGAGCGAACGGTCCGCCCTTCAGATCGGCGTGAACCTGTTAGATGATCGCGTGCGCCTGGTGGATTTGGTCCGCCGCAGCAACGGCTGGGCACTGCTGGTGGGCTGCAGGCGGTGGAGGGCCGCGAGAGCGTCGCGGACGATCTTAGCGGCTCCTTTCGGCGAACCGGTCTCCCCCTTTAGCAGCGACGCGTCAGCGGCGAGATTCTGAAGGACGCGGGAGGCGACGTCGTCGAGTTGGCGGACATGCCCGAACCGGAACTCGCGCAGGAACGATCCGAGCGTCGACAGTGCACACTTCCGAGTAAACCGGCTCATCGCAGATGACCCTTCTATAGATGTCAAGTGGTGCTCGCTGTCGGGGTCAGGGCGTTGAGTGTTCGATAGACCCGCCTCGCGAGGTAGCGCTTGATGCAGCGGCGGATCTCTTTGACCGTGCGTCCTTCAGCGGATCGTTTCTCGACGTAAGCGCGGGTCTCTGGGTCGTGGGCCATACGGTTGATCGATACCATGTGCAGTGCCTTGTTCAAGCGCCGATCCCCGCCCCGGTTGAGGCGGTGCCGGACCATGTTCCCCGAAGAGGCGGGGATCGGATTCACGCCCGCCAGGGATGCGAACGCGGCCTCGGAGCGCACCCGGTCGGGATGTGACCAGGTGGTGAGGCAGATCGCCGCGGTGACCGGCCCGAATCCTTTCTCCTCGAGTAGTGGACCGGCCTCGCTGACGGCGACGAGCTCTCTGATCTGGGCGAGGTTCACAGCGAGGGTGTCATCGAGCTCGATGATGTGCTGAGCCAGCCGGATCGCCTCGGCGCGGGCCACAGACAGCGCGAGGGGTTCGTCGCGAGAACGCCACCGGGACACCTCGGTGATCTGGGTGCCAGTCAATGACCTGCGAGCGTCAAGACCGAGGTTGTTGGCGCGCAGCAGCGCGGTCAGCGTGTTTACCATCCGGGTGCGCTCATCGGTCATCGTCTCCCGAGCAGACACGAGCACCCGCAATGCCTGCCGGACGCCCTCGTTCAGGCGGGGCCGACGCAGTTGATCCTCGCGCAGCGGGAGGACAGCGGCAGCGATCCGGTGGGCATCGAGCGCATCGGACTTCCCCACACCACGGTGGGCTCGAGCGTTCATCCGTGCGGCCTCGGCAGCCTCGTACCCCTGAGCAGTGACGGCGCTGGTGAGCACGGCCCCGTAGGTGGCGGCGCCCTCGATCACCCACAGTGTGTCGGCATCGCCACCGGTCCTGCGTGCGGTCCAGGAGATCGCGCGGTTGATGCCCGCTTTGGTGCTCGGGAACTCGCGGGTATCGAGCAGTTCGCCGGTCGTGGCGACGATGGCGTAGACGTGGTTGCGGGCGTGGGTATCGACGCCGACGACAAACGAGCGTGAATGCGCGACGATAGTCATAGCGGTCGCAGCCTTCCTCTATCGGGACATATGGTCATGGCCGCTGAGGGCCGGTGCCCAATCCGGGAAGAGGTCACTTCGGAACAGCTCTGTGATGAGTCACGCCCGTCTGAGGCGGACAGCCTTCTGATTAAGTTACCGAGGTGGGCCGGACAGGTACCGGCCGACCGCCTGGTGGGTGGACATGTCATCTGCGAGGCACCAATACTGGGCCAAAGGGTGTATGAGCCACAACCACAGGACGGAACGACCAGTACCTACCCTGCCAGCCAGTCCCAGACTAGCCACTACCAAGACTCACAGAGGGTGTAGGTGGGGTCTGAATCCTCCGGCTTCGAGCAGCGATCTCGCGACATAGTTCGTGAGGTTGCGGAATCCAAGGGCGGAGCCGCGCAGGTGCTCGAGCCGCCCGTTGATCGCCTCCGTTGGGCTGTTGCTGGTGCCCGGTCGGTCGAAGAACGCGAGCACGTCGACGGCGCGTTGCTTGAGGGTGCGGCCGAGTCTGCGGATCTCGATCAGCGCGGCGGGGACGCCGCTGCTGATGGCGTCGATCACATCCCGCATCAGCTGCTTCGCCCTGTTCTTGTCGGGTTCCCGGTAGGCGGCGACGGTGCGCTGATAGATGCCCCAAGTCGCTTCGACCTCGACATGCTCTTCCCTGGCGAACACCGCCTCAAGACGGGCGGTCTGCTTGTCGGTGAGCAGGCTGGCGTCGGTGTGGAGGGTGCGCCGGGCACGGTAGAGCGGGTCGCCGGCTCTGCCGCGGTGCCCGAGGGTGTCCTGCTGGACGCGTTGCCGACAGCGGTCCAGTGCGTCGCCGGCGAGGCGGACGACGTGGAACGGGTCCATGACGGGGACCGCGTCGGGCAGTTCTTCCGCGGTCGCGGTCTTGAACCCGGTGAACCCGTCCATAGCGACCACCTCGATCCCGTCCCGCCACGCCTGCGGGCGACCCGCGAGCCACTGCTTAAAGACAGCCTTCGAGCGCCCCTCGACCATGTCCAGCAGCCTGGCGGGGCCGGTTTCCGCGCCGGGTGAGGTCGATGATCACCGTGACGTACTTGTCACCCAGCCAGGTGTGCCGCCAGACGTGCTCGTCGACGCCGATCGTGGTGACCCCGTTGAACCGGCCCGGAGCGTCGATCAGACGCCGCTTCCCCTCGGCGATGATCGCGCTGTTCGCAGTATGCCAGGACACGCCGAGACCGGCGGCCGCACGCGAGACGGTGAGATGGTCGACCACGATCGCCGTCAGCGCCCAGCTCAGCCCACCGCGGGAGATCTTCGCCCGCGGCGCCGCAGCCGCCGTGGTGTCCTGCCGCCACGTCTTCCCGGTGCGACATCGAAAGTGGGTTATCTGGTCGGGCCTTCTCGGTCCACGGTGCGCGCGCGTCCGGCCTGGTGTTCGTCGTCGATGGTGAAGGTGGCCAGATGGGTGGCGGCGCGTTCATAGTCGAGACGCTGCGTGTCATCGTCCGGGGCGGGCCCGAGAGGGTCGCTCCCGGTGACCTGCCAGCGATCTCGGTAGGCGGCGACCACGACGAGTGCGTGTTCTTGGTCCAGGTCTTGGGGCTCGGGCAGCTGCTGGATCCAGGGCTCCTGCTGGCTGCGTGCTCGGGTGACGAGTTCGCGGGCACGCTGTTCGATGAGGTCTTCGCGCTCATCGAGGGCCTGCCGGTCATCGGGGTTGAGAGTGCCGTAGGCGCGTGGGATGAGTCCAGCGATGAGACCGGGCCGGGCCGGCTGTGCAGGGGTAAACCGGTCGGCGAGCCGGGTGAGGCGATAACGCAGAAGCGAGCCGATGTCCTCCACGTCGTCGAGCCGACCTGCGCGGGTGACGGTGGCCAGGAGCTGGTCGACGTTGTGGCCGACCGCTTCGAGGCGGCGCAGCTCGGCGGAGAGCACACCGAAGCTGTCGGCATCAATGAGCCCGGTGAGCTGTTCGGTGGTGAGCCCGGCTTCGGCGAGCAAGGTGACCCAGCGGCGGGTTTGGGCTTCGACAGCGATGGTCTCGTACTCGCCGACAAGTTGCCCGATCGAAGAGGCGTCCTCGTGTTCGCGGAGGATCGTCTCGTGTGCGGAGATCTCAGCGCCCTCGTGCTGCAGGATCCCGTAGAGCACGGACCGGGCGCTCATCATGAGGTCCTCACGGAGCTGGTGCTCCTCAAGGTGGGCCTGGTCGAGGGCGACATAGACGTGGTTGGCTTTCCGGCCCCGGGTCATCGACACGTACAGGCTCTCCCTTGTCATCTCCGGGGAATGCACGATTGCGTGCGCCGTATCGACAGTGGCGCCCTGAGCGCGGTGCGCGGTCGTGGCGTAGGCGAGCTCGAGATACTCAGAGACGTAGTCGGCAGGCAGAATCATGGCGGTGCGCCACTTCGAGTGCTCTCGACGAACCGTGACGGACCCGTCCTCCCGAGTGCCGGTGACAATCCACCGGTCACCGTTTTTCACCCACCCCCGGCCGAGCGCGAGCCGACGGTCGTTCTTCCGCGTGACCACCACGTCACCTTTGGAGGCCTGGTTCCCGTCATGGAGGCTCACACCAGGTTCGTCGGTGACGTGACCGGAGGCGATGCGGTCAGAACGGGCGCGGGCGTTGAGCGCGGAGACGGTCTCGAGGGTCTCGGCGATGAGCAGGGAGGTCTTCCCGTTGTCCCGATCGGTCCGCCAGGCGAGGTAGGCCTGTTCAAGGATCTTTTCGTAGTCGCCGCCATGGACCCGGTCCTGGCCGATGTAGGTATCGATCGCGTCTGTCTTACCCGTTCGCAACGCCAGCGAAGCCTTCTTCTCCCAGTCGTGGCGGAACCGGTGCAGCTCCGCGAGTCGGGGTGCGTCGGGGCGGTCGCGGACCAGGAGACCGAGCGCGCCACCGGCGTCAACAGCGGAGAGCTGCTGCGGGTCGCCGACCAGCAGGAGTTTCGCTCCGACCTCTGCTGCGTGGGTGGCGATCTCATCGAGGGCGAGGGTCCCGGCGAGGCTTGCCTCATCGACGATGACCAGCTGGCCGGGCGTCAGGTTCCAGGTGCCGTGCGCGTGTTCGTGGCGCCACTTGGCTGTGTTCTCGGTATTGATCTGCAGGTCTTCGGCCAGCACGGCTGCGGCCGCTGCCGAGGGGGCAAGGCCGATGACGGAGCCGGTGCCGTGCTCGGCTTCCCAGGCCCGGCGTAGCGCATGCATGGTCGCGGTCTTTCCCGCGCCTGCAGGGCCGATCAGTGTGTCGACGATCCGTCCGGAGACTCCGATGCGAGAGATGGCTTCGACCTGATCCGGGGAGAGCACTGGCCCGTCGGGACGGGGTGGGGTCGCGGCGGCGTGTTCAATGAGCGCTAGCGACGTCGTCGGTGCGGTGCGGGTGCGGGAGGCGGTCAGTAGACGGTCCTCGGCTGCGAGCACGTGCTCGGAGGAATAGACGGTCGCGTGGCGGGGGCGGAATGCGCTCGAGCCATCGCTGCGACGGAATCGTGTCGGTGTGGAGGCGAGTTCCGGCGGGGTGAGTGCGAGGGAGGCGCGTTCGGCTGCGTCGGTGATGAGGCCGACGATCTGGGTGCGGTCCTCGGCGGATGCGAACCGCCACGGCATCGACTGACGGACCGCTTCGGCGTGCAGGTTCCATCGCCGCCACGTCGAGCGGCGATCACCCACCGCGTCGATCACCATGTCCGCGAGTTCCTTGATGGTGTCTTGCGGGAGATCATCGGTGCGCAACAGGGGTTCGTCCTCGGCCTCTGCGACCATGCTGGTCGCCCAGGCGACAGGATCCTGATCGAGCATCTGCTGCGCGCGCTGTCGCCATCGGTTAGTCAGGTCGGCGAGCGAGTGGCTCTCCTTGGCAGGGCGGGTTTCGAGAGTGGCCTGTTGGCGGATCTGCCACAGCACCTTCTTCGAGGGCTGGCGCCCGTGCTTGGCCACATACTCTTCGACGAGGCGCTCCTTCGCGTCCTCGATATCTCGGGTGCGGGAGGAGAAGGCATCCATGAGCTCCTGCGGGACACCGGCGATCTCCCACGCCGTCGACCGTCCCGGGCCCCGTTCCCTGGCCTCCCACCTTGCGGCAAGCGCGCGTACGAGATGATCGGACAAGACGGCGTTGTAGTGCTCTGAAAGGCCGGTGACGGCGTTATGCAGCGCGCGGGAGTCCAGGGTGCGCCACTTCCCATCCCGGGCAGCCTGGACCCGGTTGGCGATCACCAGATGCGTGTGCAGCTGCGGGTCCGAGGACCTGGAGTCGTAGTGGTCGTACGCTGCGGCGAGTACACCGCGCACCTCGACCTGCGCGACCGCGCCCCTCGGACCAGCCGCGCCGACACGAGTCATCGCAACATCGCGCTCGATGATCTCGAGCACATCGGATATCGCCGCGTGATGCGCCTGCGCAATCAGCGACTGCGTGCCCGCATCCGAGACTGCCCACAGCGTCGACACCGACTTTGGCACCGAGAACGTCAAGTCGAAGCCCGCCGTCGGCGCCACCGAGGGCTTCGCAGCTTCCTCTGCCTGGATCAGCGCCGCGTGCTTCTCCCGCTCTGAGGCGGAAAGCGACTCGGGCAGTTCCTTCAGGCGTGCCGTGACACGCTCGGACTCGGTCGAGAACGACCGGTAGGGCCGACCAAGCTGCTCACCGGTGGTGGGGTCCTGCCCATGCCCGAGGAGACGTTTCAACTGCGCCTCACTCACGTCGGTGCCCGGCTCGATCGGCTGCTCGAGACCTGCGAGGCCGGACCCGTACCAGCGTCCGGGAGGCGTGCCTGTCTGCTCGTAGTACCTCGTCAACGCGGTCGCGGCGTCACGGTCCCCATCACCCACGACGACGCTGTTGAGCAGGTACCGGTAGCCCTGCCCAGCCGTCATCACCCTGATCGAGACCGTCACGCTCTGCAGGTACGCCGAACGAGTACACAGGATTCGGCTGGATACGGCGGTCGTCCTGGCCGAGTGCAACTAAGGCGTGTTGATCAAGTTGGTCTTGATCCAGATCAGCGTGGCGGCGAAGCAGATTGCTGCGCGGTAGTTGCGGGCGAGCTTGTCTGAACGCATCGCAACGCCGCGCCATTGTTTGAGCCGGTTGAAGCACCGCTCGATGACTCGAACGACCTGTTCGTTAGCGCTCGCGTAGAACACACCTCGGGCGCAATACCGGGAGGAATGTAGACGCCCGTCCGGGCCTGGTTGCGCGCGCCCACCGAGTACGGAACCGACGCCATAAGGCGACGTTCGGGGGCGCATGAGTGGAACGGAAGCTAGGTGAACGGTCGACACGACGGACCCACAGCGATCTGCACATCGCTCTTGACGCCGTCACGCCCGGGGTGCCTGGCATGTATGGCGTTGTCCGCGATTCCACCTCACTGCAGTCAGCAGCGACCAGTGTCTGCCGCTGGGGCAGCGCTACTGGACCATTCGCTTGCTCACAGTGCTCGTGGATGCACTGAGTCCGCATCGGTTTGAGTCGACTATAGCGACACACGGTTCCGCGGAGGGCGGCCTGAGCAACGTGTGTTCTTGAGCAGGCCGATCCGTGAGAGGTTAGGGACGTTGCAAGGTGTGCTCAACTTGAGAGAAGGTCATCTCAGCCGTGGAGCGCAATTCATCGGCTGAAGCTCCATCGCGACCCCGTTGGGCCATACCTTGCAATACGGTCCCGACGAAGCCGGCGACGGCCACAGGATCAACTGCTTCGGAAATTCGCCCTGCCTCGAGGTCGGTTCGCAAGACACCTTCAATGCGCCTGATATTTGAGTGACGATGCGCCTCGAGTTTCTCTTCAACATCGCGGTTCGCATCCGTTACACAGGTTGCAGCGCTGACGATCAGGCACCCCCCCGGCCCACTTCTATCGGCATACTCATTCGCTGCCTCAAAAAGCAGTCGGTGAATCAGAGAGAGAGAGTCCTTCTCCTCCTCAAGGGCAAGTGAAGTGAATCGCCCCTTGGTGTTCAAGTAGCGTTCTACAACCTGATCAAAGAGCTGGCGTTTGCCCTCAAAGGCTGCATAAAGACTCGATGCCGTAATCCCGATCGCTCGCGTTAAGTCGGAAATAGAGGTGCCTTCATATCCGTGTCGCCAGAAGACTTCCATCGCATCATCTAGCGCCGCCTGGGTGTCGAACCGTCTACCTTGACCGCGTACGCCGGCCATAAGGGACCGCCTCTCATCGCATGTCATCGAGCGACACAATCATACGCCGCTTCCTTGGAGATGTATGTGATGCCGCCGTAGGGTCAGGATCGTCACACTCCTGTAGCGATCGTCCCACGAATGATGTTAGCCTCGTGCAGGCGGGAGGTTCCTGCGCCAGCCGGACCCCGCTCCCTGAGTAGACAACTGTCGGCGACGTCGTACTACGGCGCCTGAGCACCCCATGCCCCTGGCGTGCGGCGTAGCTCGAACATCAACAGACTTGGAGACCCAGATGGCAGAACATCACTCAGAAGGACTGTCGCGATCGACCACCAGAGACGGCGTCGACCGCTGGACCGTGCGAGCAGTCCACGAGGTCACGTACGACGTAGTCGCCACACAAGCGCTCTTTGACGTCACGAACCCCACACTGGCCACAGCCGGTGCGATCCCCGCCGCCACCGAGCACTCGCGACGACTCATCGTCATCGACGAAACCGTCGAACAGCTCCATGGAAACCAGATCCGCGGCTACTTCACCCACCACGGCGTGCAGGCCACGTACCACGTCCTCGAGGCCCACGAGATGGTCAAAAACTGGGACTCCGTCGACTCGGTGATCCGCACGATGGCCGAGGCTGGGATCGACCGGCGCAGCGAGCCCGTCATCGCAATCGGTGGAGGGGTACTGCTCGACATCGTGGGCTTCGCCGCCAGCATCTACCGCCGGAGCACGCCCTACATCCGTATTCCGACCACATTGATCGGCCTCGTGGACGCCGGCGTCGGTGTGAAAACGGGAGTGAATTTCGGCACGGGAAAGAACAAGATCGGCAGCTACGCCGCCCCGGCCGTGACCTACGTGGATCGTTCCTTTCTGCGCTCACTCAATCGACGGCACCTGTCCAACGGTATGGCAGAGATCCTCAAGATCGCGCTCATCAAGTCCCGCCGCCTGATGTCGCTCCTGGACATGTATGGACGCGCCGTCCTCGACGATGGATTCGTCGGCAGCACCCCTGCCCTCGCAAACGCGGCAGACGACATCATCGGAACATCGATCCATCTGATGCTCGAAGAACTCCAGCCCAACCTGTGGGAAGCAAACCTGGAGCGGTGCGTCGACTATGGCCACACCTTCAGCCCGACCGTGGAGATGAAGGCACTGCCTGAGCTTCTTCACGGGGAAGCTGTCTGCATCGACATGGCGCTGTCCAGCGTCCTGTCGTTCCGCCGCGGACGTATGACGCGCCACGAGTTGGCCCACGTGCTCGCCACGATGCAGGCTCTTGACCTGCCCATTTGGAACAGTTCACTCGAAGAGCCCGGTGTCCTCCACGTCGCTCTGGCCGACACAGTGCGTCACCGCGGCGGACAACAGAGGATCCCGCTTCCCGTCGGAATCGGCGATCACGAGTTCGCCAATGACGTGTCCGCCGACGAAGTTGCGCACGCTCTGCACACGCTGCGAACGGCCGCCGGCATGAAAGCAGGAGAAATCGCCGCAGCGCCAGAGCCCGAGCACGACATGGTCTTGAAGGTATGAGGTGGGACAGCCTCTACATCGGAGGCCTCGGAAGCTACCTGCCCAGCACCCTTGAAACAGCCGTCGACGCTGTCACAGCTGGGCGTCTAGCCCATGAAGAACTGGAGAAATCGCGACAAGTCAGCGCCGCCGTGGGACAGCCCGAGGAGTCCGCTCCGGTGATGGCGGTTCGTGCAGGCCGCGTCGCACTTGAAGAGTACGGCGCAGAGTTCCCAGCAGAAGCGAGCCCGGAGCTCATCGTTCACGCAGTCGCCCTCCATACCGGCCTCGAGGCATGGAACGGGGGTGCCTACATCGGTAATGAGCTCGGCTTCCCCGAGGCTCTCGCTATCGAGATCCGCAACACGTGTGCCGGCTCCATCGTCGGCATCGACCTGCTCGCTAGGCGCCTCGACAACGAAGGCTACGGCCTGCTCACTGCATCAGATGTGTGGCGTCTGCCCTTGTTTGACCGGTGGGCCACAGACTCAGGCCTGGCGTACGGTGATGCCGGCGCTGCCATCGTTCTCTCGAGATCCGCTGGACCGTTCCAGGTGCTGTCGACCGCGCTGACACAGAACTCACGCTTCGAACAGATGCATCGCGGTAATGCTCCGCTAGATCTTCCGGAGTACCGAGAACCGCTCCCGTTCAGCATGCGCGCCAGGTCAGCCGACTACGCACGCATCTATGGCCTCGAATCGTTCTGGAAGGCAAACGCCGAAGGACTCCAACGATCTGTGGACCAGGCCCTTAACGACGCTGGCGTCGACCACGCCGGTATCAGCGCATGGGCGGTCCCGCATTTCGGTGAGACGCTGCTACGCCGACAGTGCCTCGAGCCGCTCGGCCTCGCACCCACGGACACAACCAGCCAGTTCGGCGCTCAGATCGGACACACTGGCGCGGCTGACCCCCTTCTCGGCCTGCAGCACTTGCGGAGCGAGTCCGCACTCACGCCCGGCGACCACGTCGCTCTGATCGGAATTGGCGCAGGTTTCACCTGGGGCTGCGCAGTTCTTCGTTATCACGGATAGGAGAACACATGAACTCACGACCTACCGAGTCCACGACGAGTAAGGCCCCGGTCAATATCAACCTCGCCATTACCTGGATGCTCCTGGGCGTCTTCGGAGTCGGAACCGTCGAGTACCTCGTGGCCGGCGTCCTTCCTCAGATCTCCAGCGATGTCGCCGTCACGGAAGCGACCGCCGGACTCCTCGTGACCGTCTACGCCCTCACTGTGGTCATAGGCGGCCCGCTTCTGACGATCATCACCTCCCGCGTCCGACGCATCCCCCTGGTCCTCGTGCTCATGGCGTTGTTCATCGCCGGCAACATCTTGACAGCCGTTGCCCCGAACTTCCCGGTGTTGGTCATCGCTCGGGTGATGACCGCGCTGCCCCACGCGACGTTCTTCGCACTCTGTCTCGTTCTCGCGACCACGCTTGTGGAGCCGGAGTTCCAGGGGCGTGTCATCTCCCGCATCACGCTCGGACTCAATCTCGCGACGGTGCTGGGCGTTCCTCTGGGGACACTGATTGGCAACCAGTACGGATGGCGGTCGTCGTTCCTCATAATCGCTGGCATTCAGACGCTCGTCACTGTCGCCCTGGTGCTGACGACGCGGCGAGCACCAGAGCGTACCTCCGGCAGCATCTCGGCCGAAGTGCGAGTCTTCGGGCAGGGCGAGGTCCTCAAGGCTCTCGGCCTGACCATGTTGAGCCAGTCCGGGCTCTTCGTGCTCTTCACCTTCATCGCACCGTACCTCGGGCAGCATGCTGGATTCAGCCCCAATGCCATCACCGTTCTCCTCTTCGTGTTCGGCGTGGGTTCCATCGTTGGCAACATGCTCGGCGGCTACTTCTCAGACCGAAACATGAGTGCGACGCTGTACATCGCGTTGGGTTCGCTCGCGCTTTCCCTGCTCCTCCTCTTCCTCTTCGGCAACCATGCCTGGTTCGCCGCACCGTGGATGTTCGTGGTCGGGGCAGCCGGGTTCTCCATCATTCCACCGCTGACGTCGAAGCTGATCGGTGCGGCAAGCAATGCCCCGAACCTTGCCACCACGGTGAACATCGCCGGGTTCCAGCTCGCGAACGCCGCGGGAGCCTGGATTGGCTCCACCGCTCTGTCATTCGGATTCGGGATCGGTGTGCTCCCGGCCCTCGGCGCCGTCCTCGCACTCGCAGCTGCGGCGCTTCTATGGATCACCAATCGTGCGGGCACCTCTCGTCTGAGTGACGGGAGCGCAGAATGAAGGCGGCGCTCCTCACGGGCATGCGAGCTGCAGTACCGCGCGAGATTCCAGATGCTGTGTCGGCGAGCGCAGATGAAGCGCTGATACGGATTGCCTACGTGGGTCTCTGTGGCTCCGATCTCGAGCTCTACCACGGGACGTCGAAGTACCTCCGCACCGGGCAGGCCGCTTACCCGCACCACTTCGGTCACGAGTGGGTCGGCACCATCGAAGAGCCCCCGACCGGTTCGAACGCAGAACACCTCACGCGCGGCACGGTCGTCACCGGTAGCACCATGCTGTCCTGCCACACCTGTACCGCATGCCGATCCGGCCACAAGAATCTCTGCCTTCGTGTCAGAGAGGTCGGTTTGTACGGTCACGCCGGCGCCGCGGCAGAACTCCTCACGATGCCGGCACCCGCACTCACGGTCCTCGACGACACGGAGACCGCAGAACCCCGCCCTGGCCACGTCCTCGTCGAACCACTGGTCACTGTCCTCGAAGGAGCCGTGAAACTGTGCCCCTCACCGGGCAGCCGCATCCTGATCATCGGTGGAGGAACCATGGGCAGCCTCGCTGCGCTCGTGCTCGCGAGCTACCCCGTCGAGGTTGCCGTCCTCGATCCTGCATCACCACCCCACCTCGCGCGTCTCGGCATCAAGACCGTTGCCAACCTACCCAGCACCGACGACGGCCTTTACGACGCGGTGTGGGAATGCTCAGGAGCCCAGAGCGCAACAGAAGAGGCACTGAAATACCTCAAGGTCGGCGGCCGTGCCGTGTTCATCGGTGTCCCGTCCGCAGGCACGCGGCTCAACGTCTCCGAACTCGCGCTCAACGGTCAGAGCATTCTTGGCATCCGGCACGGCGTCGACCACTATCCCGCGGCAGCCGAGTTCATCCGAGAGCATCCACAGCAGATCGACCAGCTCGTTGACCGCGTCTATCCGCTCACCGAGGTCAGCGCGGCATTCGATCGGCTCGAGCAGCCTCGCGAACGCCCGAAGGTGGTGCTGAAGATTGGATGAGCAGCGTACGGCACTCGTCACAGGAGCGAGCAGCGGGATCGGAAGTGCCATCGCCCGACGACTCGTTCACGACGGCGCCCGAGTGCTGGTTGGCTACCATTCTGGACGCGCGCGGGCGGAGCAGCTCTGCGACACCCTGAATACCAGCGACGTGGATCAGGCAGTTCCGATACACATCGATCTGACCGACCCGCAGAGCATTCCGGGTCGATTTGACGAGCTCACGACAATACACGGACCTATTCACCACCTCGTCAACAATGCAGGGATTAATGACCGCTCGCCAGCGCTGGCGCTCGACCACGTCCGCCTGGAAGAGGTCATAGCCGTCAACCTCTCCTCGCCCCTTCTACTGTCCTCGGCAGCAGCACGCTATTTCGTGGCCAACAACGTCGGCGGCTCCATCGTCACCGTCACATCAGTGCACGACCAGATCCCTATAACGGGAGGTGCACTGTACTGCGCTTCCAAGGGCGGGCTGGCAGTAGCGTCGCGTGCCCTGGCTCTCGAGTTCGCCGAGCATGGCATCCGCCTGAATCTGGTGGCGCCCGGAGAAACAGCGACCCCGATGAACGGAATCCCGCACGGCGCTGACAATGAAATCGTCGAACGCCCGGCAATCCCGATGAGGCGAGCTGGCCAACCGGCCGAGATCGCCAACACAGTCGCGTGGCTCCTCAGCCCCGAGGCGTCTTACATGACCGGAGCGACGCTCTACGTCGATGGGGGCCTCATGCTCACCGCCGCGGAAGAAAACGCTAAGGCCGCACCCCACACCGGTCACTTCCTCGAAAGGTCACTCTCATGAAAGCAGCAACAATCCACCGCACAGGATCCGCCTCGGAGATCCAGATCACCGACATCCCGACACGGGACGTCGGCCCCGGAGACATCCGAGTGAAGGTTGCGGCGGCGGCCGTCAACCCCGTCGACGTGAAGACCCGATCCGGGTTCCTGAACATGGACCTGGACTTTCCTGTCATTCTCGGCTGGGATGTGGCCGGAACTGTCGATGCTGTCGGTACCGACGTGTCACGGTTCCGTGAAGGAGACCAGGTCATGGGTATGGTCGCGCAACCGGCGCGGGGCCAGGGAACATACGCCGAGTACGTGAGCGCACCCCAGGAGCTGTTTGCGCCCGTCCCCGCCGGGGTCAGCATGCAGCAGGCCGCCGCTGCGCCCCTGACCGTGCTCACGGCCGCGCAGATGCTGAGCAAGCTCGATCTGCCTGATAAGGCACGCGTTCTCGTCACGGGGGCGGCCGGAGCGGTCGGACGAGTCGCTGTGCAATGGCTACTGCAGGCTGGACACCAGGTGGCCGGACTGGCGCGTCTCAGCGACACCGCTGATCTCACGGCCCTCGGCACCGAGGCTGTCTACGACTCCACGGACAGCCTCCCTGACGCTACATTCGACGCGGTAGTCGACACCGCCGGAATCGCAGATGCCATCGCGAGCGTGCGCGATGACGGTCAGTTCATCTCCATTGCCGACAACACCCAGCCCCAGCCCGAGCGCGGAATCGCCCCGACGAAGAGTTACGTCCAGGAAAACGGTCGACAGCTCGCCGAAATCGCTGATCAGCTGGCGCAGGGGACACTTTCTGTGCCCGTGGGCCGGACTTATCCACTCTCGCAAGCTGCCGCCGCTCATAGCGATTTCGAGCGTGGCGGGCTCCGCGGAAAGGTGCTGCTGATCCCATGAGCCAATCGCAGCAGATCACGCTGGCCGTTCCTGATGTCGACGCCGCCGCTAGGTGGTTGGCCTCCATCGTCGGAGAACCAACAGGTAGTGGACCCGTCTTTGTGTTCGATCCGGGCGTGGAAGTCAGGCTCACGGCCTGCCTAGCAGCACACAGAACACCGCCGTCGATCACCGATCTGGGAACGCTCCACCTATGCTTCCGTGTCGACGCGATCACCGAGGTCGTGGACCGGCTCAATGAGCTCCCCGGCACCGAGGTGCTCGGCGACATCATCGAGACACCCGACGGTCCGATCCAGGGCAATAAGTGGATCTACTTCCGGTCGCCCTGGGGAAGCCTCTTCGAGCTACAGGAGTGGCCGGACCCACCCGCCTACACGCGAGACAGCGACGTGCGTCTTTATCACGAGCACCCGCGACAGCGGGTCGGGGCGCTGCCCGGCGTCCGCGGTCTCGACCATGCCGGATACAGCGTCGCGAATCTCGACTCCACCATCGCCAACCTGACGGAGAAGGCCGGTGCCCAGTACGTGCTCGGCACCGCACTGACAGTGGACGAAGCGTTCACCCGTCGCCAGTTCGGCATCGAAGTGGCCTGCACGTCGACCATGGCCATGGTCGCCGCTGGCGGTCTCAACATCGAGCTCTTCGAACACGGTGTGGGCGAACAAGAGCCCCCTCGAGGCATCGATGAGGTCGGTGGACACTCACTCGTGCTCTCCGGCACACCGTGGGCGACAGACGTTGCAGACGTGAAGGCGATATAGCTCCGATGACCCATTTGGAATGCTCTGCGCTACTGTTTGACCTCGACGACACACTTGTTCTTTCAACACCGTCTATCGAAGCAGCGTGGTGCGGGTTCGCAAAACGGCACGGCCTCGACTTCGATAAGGTCCGCACGCTGTTACCCGGGCGGCGAGGCCGCGACATCCTAGCTGCCGTCATGCCGAGGATGACCGATGCCCAGGCCGCCAACGAGCTCGACATCATCCGCCAAAGCGAGATCGCTGCATCCGAGACGATCATGCCGGTGCCGGGAGCAGAAGCCCTCACGCATATGCTTCCCAAGAATCGGTGGGCAGTCGTGACAGCGGCTCCAAGAATGGTGATGGAAGCCCGGCTCCGCGGCGCAGGGCTGCCTACCCCCGCAGTCACGATCTGCGCCGAGGACGTAGTCGACGGGAAACCATCGCCGGAAGGCTTCCTTGCGGCCGCGGGCGGCCTCGAATTCGACCCTCGACACTGCCTGGGCTTCGAAGATTCGACCGCAGGATTCCAAGCACTGACGGAAGCGGGAATCAAGACGGTCGCAATCGCTAGACACATGACCGTCTATGAAGGGACGGTCGTTTGCTCCATTGGGGACTACGAAGACGTAACCATCGAAGTAGCGGGCGACCGCATTCGAATCGAGATCCCATGAACGCCTTCCTTGTTGACATCGGAGGGACCTGGACCCGGTTCCGGAACGGTTCCAACGTCGAGCGGGTTGCAACGCCCAGCAAGCTGCGTCATCCTCATCGCGCCAGCAGCGCGCTCGCCCGGGAACTGGTTCTCCTCCTAGCAGAACGCGTGCCGACGAATACCGATGCACATGTTTCACTCGGCGCAGCCTACGACCCGGAAACCGATATCGCCTACGGCTCTGGACCCCTTTGGGGAACAGGACGCCACGATATCCCCTTCCGTCGCCTCCTCGAACGACAGCGTCCCGATGTGCGGTGGACAGTCACCAACGACGTCACAGCCGGCCTTGCACACTTTACGAAGATGTACGCTCGGTCAGCGGACCGACAGGTAATGTACGTAACAATCAGCAGCGGCATCGCGCTCCGAACCGCGCAGCTCCCCTCACGGCGCATCCACGTTAACGCGGAAGGTCTCCAGGGTGAAGTCGGACATCTGCCCGCTACCTCAACTGCAATTGAAGCAGTCCGCGGACTGACCTGTGAATGCGGAGGATTAGGACACATCGCCGCAATATCTGCCGGCCCTGCCATACCGCACGTGGCCGAAAAGCTCGGCCTCGACGGTTACAACCAGCCGAGAAACTCAGAGGATGGTGCGCCCACCGAACTGGACGAAAGACTACTCAGAGTCATCGTTGAGCCGATCGCGAATCTCATTCGTACGGCAGTGGCTCTTCAGCCTCATATTGATCTGATTGGAATCGGTGGTGGAGTTCCCTCTGGAATTGGAACTCGCTATAAGCATGAACTCCATCGCCAGCTTTCCACAGCTCAGTCGTATGTGGACAGACAGCCCAACGAGGGCCCAAGGCTGCTTTTAGTTTCCCCGGACCAAGTCCGCCCTGAGAATGGCGCGGCTCTAATGGCGCAGGGATACCTCGAAAACGTGAAGTAGGAGAAAGGTCTTCAGGCCCATGATGAAGCACAAGGCCATTGTTCGGCGTGGCAATCAATGCGCACTCGAGTACTTGCATGAAGGCGCAGCTGGTATTGGGGAACTTATTGTCGCGCCGGAGAAAGTCAGCATTTGTGGCACCGACATCCAGATCCTCCGAGGCCTGCGTGATGATCCGGCACTGGTCGTCGGTCACGAAGGGCTTGCAAAGGTCGTTGAAGTCGGTGCGGGAGCAGTCGGGTTCGCGGTGGGCGACCGCGTCACCATCAATCCTACTCACCCGTTTGATCCGGACTTCCTGCTGGGTCACAACATCAACGGTCTCCTTCAGCAGCGGGTTCGCATACCTAGGACGGCCGTGTCTGGCGGCTTAGTTTCCCACGTTTCGCCGCGAATTCCCGCAGCGCGCGGAACCCTTATCGAGCCTTTAGCGGTGGTCACGTACGCACTGGAGTGTCTCCGCCTCGAAGACCCCGACAGTCTTCTAGTCGTGGGAGATGGCCTCATAGGAAATCTTGCAGCGATCACCGCACCTCGCGTGCTTGGAGAACAAGTGCCGATCGGCATGGTGCACCGGACAGAACTCGGTCGCGAGTGGACGCAGACCCATGAGCCGCGCGTCGCCAACGGCCGTACAGTCAGGGAACTCGAACCCGCCCTAGGGAAACGCATCGCAGTGCTGTCAGCGACGCATCGGGCCGGAACAGCACTGGGATTGACCGAGGCGGCACAGACGCTCGGCGCACGTGTCGTCGCCGCACATCTCGTGGGCGGACTCGCCTCCGGGACTATCAGCCCGGAACTCCCTGGTGTCGATCTACACGGCGTGCGCGCCGCGAACACGGGCGGCCCTTGGCCTCCGGCGCGAGTTAGCTTCTCCAGTTCAGAGCGTTCAACGGCCGTAACTGGAAACCGTGGTGTGCCCAATAGGAGACTGGAAGCAGCAGCGATTCTGCTTGAAGAACCTGATTTCGGCGATAGAGCTGATCACCTTATTACCCATGATCAGCCGCTTTCGAAGGGTGTCGAAACTCTCAATAGCATGCTGTCAACCGGAAGTCGAGTGGTGGACGGCGAACTGGTGATTCGCCTCGTGATCGGCATGTCTTGAAGTTGTGAAGGAACTTTGGCCTCACCCCCAATCCCTCCCGCGAAATGCGTGCATTTATACCATCTCAGGGCACGGCCCCCCATTTCCCCTCCCGTCAGTCTGATCGCCGCCTCGCTGTGACTGACCGGATTCGGAAATGGCCTGGTCCTCCCGATGCTCATCGGCCTCGCCCCTCTAATGTCCCTCCGATGAAGGCCGGGCTTGGCAGTGGAATCGTCACCGAGGATGAACATCTTCTCAATGATCCGAAGGCATACTCTGGCGTGGCCGACGCAATCTACCCCTACGGGGACGGCCACGCGACGGCCCCCTCGATCGATGCCATCGCCGAGTTTCTGGCCGTGCCGCAGCCAAGCTCTAACGCCCCGGTCACGCTGCGCCTGACGCGCGGTGTGCGGAGACGGGACACCACCGGTTCCGCAGACTGCGACTGGATCCACTAGCAGGCGCCGTTGGGACAGACGGGCACAGAGACTGCCTGCACACGGGGGAACTGCCACCGTGAGAATTGTCCTGCCCTCGTCGGCAACCCCCAAGAGACAACGAACGGGGAACAAAGTCGCCGTCTCTGTCAGCCGCTCGGCCTACCATGGAATGAGGGTGCTGATGCCATCCGGTCGACATTCGTGAGTAAGCTGCAGCTGCAGAAGTCGAGCAATCACGTCCGGACACCGGTGATCGTGCGCGAACGCACCGATTTCACCGCCACCGGGGCCGGGCCTGACGAAAGGGTGCGCGTTGTCTTCGTCCTCAACGGATGGGCGTACCTCGACGCGGAGGCACGAAGCGAGAGGCTCTGCTGCGGCAGCGTCGTGACTATCCCGGCTGACACTGCACCATGGCTCCGCCCCCATGGCTTGGTTCGGACCGCAGTCTTCCACCTGCACCGGACCTATGTCGCAGATCAACTACGATGGTTGTCGCGCCACCATCCGCTCGTGCACCATCTGCATCGCAGCTTGCAAGACCCCTTGACGCTGGGCCACATCAAGATACCTTCGCACACCATGCAGGCGCTGACCCCGCTGCTGCTGCGCGCCACACAACTGGCCTGCACGAGCGAGAGCGAGTTCGCACTACTGGCGACAGTCTCCAAAGTGTTCGACGCTGTCGGGAAGGCCAGCGGCAGCAACACCTTCACTGGCAATCTCGGCGGCCGGTTCCCACGTCGTGAGACCGCTGCTGCGATGCAATTGCTGCAGTCGCACCCAGATCACGGCTGGACGGTTGGTGATCTCGCTCGGACCGTTCTCGTTTCCACGGCACAGCTCAACCGTGCTTTTCGGGCGGATCTTGGGGTCTCGCCCGCAGCTTACTTACGTCAGATCCGGGTAGACCGGATGGCAGAACTCTTGAGTACGACGACGATCGGCGTCAGCGAGGCCGCGAGCGCGGCAGGCTGGTCGAATCCGACGGTCGCCTCTCGTGCCTTCAAGAAACGGTACGGAGTCAGCCCGCGTGCCTTTGCTGCCGCGTATCCCGGAGTCTGACTGCAAGTCGTCGTATAGGCGCAGGACGTCTCTGTCGGCTCCGGAGTGTCTTCGGCCCGCAGGGGTGTCAACACGGAGTGGGCTCGGGATGGTTTACTGGCGCAGGGGTCGTATTCGATTAGCACGAATAGGGCCGACACGACCTGGCCGGGGCCCGGTGATCGACGCTCCGGGAGCTCGGCGATAGCCTGAGTTGATGACGACGTTGATCTCGGTGGCGACTCCGCGGTTCTGGTGGCGGACGACGGCGAAGCAGGCGCGGAGTTGGGTCCCGCAGGACCCTGACGCCGAGGATGGTGGGCAGCGTCACTCCGATCGTGACGCTCAGCGCTGGCCTCTCATCGCCGCTGTCGTGGCGCGGGTGGGTGATGCGTTGGCGGAAGGCGCGTGGACGGTCGATCCGGACCTCGAGGATCGGGGGTTGGTCGAGGTCGATGGCTATCCGGGCGAGCTCACGCGAACGGAGCAGGACATCGTTTCGGCCTGGTTCAGGTCGTCAGAGGCGGTGCGGTTCGATCCGTGGTTCGAGCCGCTGACCAATGGGCGTCATCGGCTATGGGCCACGATGCCGCATTTCGGCGCAGCGTTGATCCCGATCCTTGGTGACGCGCTTGGTTATGCCAATCCTGCAGATACTGAGGTGCTCGGCGAGGGCTGGCCGAGCCTGTATGCGGTGAACGTCGAGGAGCTTGACGCTCTGGAGTGGTTCGACGCGGGAGACCCGCTGAATGCGTCGTTCAAGGCATCGCTGGTCACCGCGGCGTCCGGCGAGTTGCCCTCACCTGTCGAGCCTCTGCCTTCTGACCTTCGACCGGTGCCGGAGAGCGCACGTCCGTGGTGGCGTTTCTGGGCGTAAACGACTCGGTCATTGAGCAGCGCGGTGTGGGATGTATCCGGACCAGTCTCGCGCGGCGAGGGCTGCCCAGGTGATCGCGTTAGTATGTGAGATCCCGAGAGTCTGGGCGAGGATCATGTGCGGAACCTCGGTGGCCAGGGAGAACAGCGCGGCGTGCCGGGCCGAGTGCGGGTGAATGCTGAGGTCGACGAGGGCGCCGCGGAAGTTCTCCGTGAGCAGGTGGCGGCCAGGTCTGCCGCCGGGGAAGAGCCAGCCGTTGTCGCGGGAGGCGTAGGAGGCGTGCGCGCGGCGGGTGAGTTGCTCGCGCAGGAGCGCGCCGAGAGGCTCGGGCATCTGGACGGGCTCGTGGCGGAAGGCCACTGTCACGCGGTCGGGGTTGGTGATGTCGATCTGGTCGGCCCGCATACGGGAGATGCTGGTCAGGCTCTGGGCGAATAGCAGCATGAACAGGCCGCCGATGCGGACGTAGAGCCTGATGCTGTCGTCGTGAAGCAAGGTGCGGACGTGCCGCCATCGTTCGTCGTCGGTCATGGTCACAGCCGCTTTCGATGGGGGCAGCGACGCGACGCTGACGTGGGTGTTGGTGCCGGTGTCGGCGAGCCAGCGGGTGAACTGGGCGATGATCGTGACGGTCGACGTCGTCGTCGAGTCCAGGTATGCCTCGATGTGCGTCTGGGTGGCGTCGGTGATCGTGGTGTCGCGATGTTCGAGCCAGGCCAGCAGCTCGATGGTCTTCTTGATCTGGTATCGCGCGCCTTGGACGGCGCCCTTAGTGAGCTGGTCTCGGTCGGCGGCGTGGCGTAGGCGACGGATCACCGACCAGTGCGCGAATTGCTCGATCGTCTGCCTGTGCGCCGGCGTCAAGGGTGTGGTCTGCTCGGTCAGCCAGGGCGTGATCCGTTCGATCCGCGGCTCGTAGGGTTCCAGCACGCCGACGGCGGCGAGGAGGTCGCGCAGGTAGTAGTGAGCGCGATCGGATGGCAGGTCGTGGAACGTCTCGTGTGAGATCGCGGCCTGGCCGGTCGCCATTCGCCGTAGCAGCGCCGGCCCGATCCCGGGCGGGCGAGAGAGCCACTAGATCGCGGTCTGCGGACGTTCGGAGGAGGTCATCGCCTCGAACAACGGCTGGAGCTGGGGGCGGATACGCCCGGTGGCTGGGTCGGTGAGTAGGCCGGTGAGCCGCTCGGAGAGGACGCAGCGTGCGCAACGCTGCCCGCCGTAAGGATGGTCCTCTCGCCCGCATTGGGCGCAGGCGAAGATCGAGGGTTCCTCGGCGCATGAGGCGCAGACCAACACGTTGTAGCTGCTCAACGACGGGTAGGCGATCGGGCGGACTTCGAAGCACTCCGGACAAACGGCCGGATGGTAGGCGAGGTAGCGGCGGCAGTTCGCGCAGACCGGCCCGGTCGGCAGTACGAACGTCGCCCCCGTACCGCCGCATCGTGCGCAGTCCGCTGCCCGCGCGGGGCTCACTCGACGGTGCCCTCGGGGCGTCGCACCCGTGCCCGGACCGGACGCAGGTCACCGATACCCGGCCCGTGGTCGTTCACAGCCTTCAGACGCTGCTCCTCGACGCGCAGTTCGAGGAGGTCGTTCGGGGTGCAGTCGAGGATGTCGCAGAGCGCGGCGAGCAGATCGGTGTTGATGCGTTGTGGCGTCTTCGTCACCACCCGGTGCACCATCTGCCGGGACAGCTCGACCCCACGCTCGTGCAACGGTTCGAGCAGATCGGTGGTCTGGAACATGCCCTTGGCGGCCATGAGCTGGCGCAGGTTCCACCGCATTGTCACTTTCCGGGTCATTGCTGCTCCTCTTGATAGACACGGGCCAGCGCGGCCTGCAACGTCTTGTTCTTGAAATCGTTGGACACCGAGGTGTAGATCGCCGTCGTGGACGCATAAGAGTGCCCGACTTGCTCGGTGACGAACCGTTCCGGGTAGCCGAACTCAATCAGATGCGTCACATACGAGTGCCGCAGGCAATGCAGCGTCAGATCCGAATCCAAGCCGGCCTGCTCTCGCAGCCATGCGAAGCGGTGATCCATCGACTTCACCGATATTCGCTGACCGCGTTCGGTCAGCCACAGCGCCTCCACCCGGTCACGACCCAGGATTGGGCGAACCTCTTCAACCCATTGGCGCATCCCTGCAACAACCCAGTCGAACTCCGGGGCCGTCAGCACGGTCCTGCGGCGTGGAACCTTGCCCCGACCAGCCTTGCCGAAGCGGACATGCACGGCCCCGTAGGTGTCCCACTGGCGCATCTTCGGATTCGGGCGCAGATCGGGCAGGTCCAGGGTGCAGAGCTCGCGGCGGCGCAACCCATAGGCATAGCAGGTCTTGACCATCTGCGCGTCGCGCATCGCGGCCCACGCACCCTTGCGTCCCGAGCGTTGCACCTGCACAACCCGGGTATCGAGAAAGTCGAACAGGTGCTGCAACTCGTCGTAGGTGAACGGGCGCCGCTGCGGCCTGCCCTCGTACTCGGCCAGATGCGCAACCGTGTTGAAGTCACGGCACACCTGCGACGGGATTGCATCGAAGCGCTCCTCGCATTGCGCGACCCAACCGTAGCGTGCATCGAGCAGGAAGTCGCCGAACATCCGCAACGTCAGGTGATAGCCCCGGATCGTCGACGGCGCCAGTCGCTGCGTCCCCGTCATGAGCGACACTGTGAAGTCCTCGACGTCTCCCGGCGTCCACTGCCACGGGAACGAGCCCGCGAACTCCGTGAACCGGCGCAGCAACCGGACCCTGGCCGTCACCGTGTCCTCCGACAACAGCCGGGATCGCTGCTGCCGCCCCCAGCCGGTCAGCATCGCTTCGAACACAGCCCGCTCCTCGTCCAGATGAACGACCCCAGAGACCAGCTCCAACGGCGCAGCTCCGGGAATCTCGACCACCAACCCACCACCCATACTGTCTACTTAGATTTGACGACGACAACTCTAAGTTACCATGATGACAGGAAGGCAACGGGCACGGCAGTGGCGAGTGCGACCCGGCGGCACTCAGTCCTCGCGCGGGTCCAAGGATGTCAAATCTGAGTGGACTCGGGATTGTTGCTCGTTGATTGCCGGTCGTGTGGACCACCTCATTGACGGCAGAAGCCCCTCGCTGCTCTGGCAGCTCTGACTCCAGCTGGTGGGCTTCTTGTGGCTGGCACGTCCTCGTCGTGATACCGATTGCGCAGATCCGCGCTTGGGAGATTGACGGCCCCTCACGAGGGCGGTGGCGAAGAAGCGCACCTGGCAGGTGCCGTATGTCTCGCGAATTCCCGTGAGCCGGCTGACTGCCAGGAGGTTCTCTCGTGTCGATCCCGCCGTCCTCGTCTGCCAACACGCCTGCACCGAAGATCGACCGCGGCTGTGCTCAGATCTATCTGGGTGACGCGGTCGCTCTCTTGCCCGCGCTGCCAGCACACAGCGTGGATTCACTGGTCACCGACCCACCCTATGGGCTCGCGTTCAACGGGCAAGACTGGGACGACGTGACGGGATTCCGCGAGTCCCTGACGGATATCGATACCACCGATATGAGTGCTGCGGAGGTGTTCGAGGAGTGGTGCAGGGCGTGGGGTGCTGGCGCCGTGCACGCCTTGAAGCCGGGCGCGCATGTTGCAGCATTCGGGGGCGCACGCACGTGGCATCGAATGGTGCGTGGTCTCGAACGTGCAGGACTACAGATCCGTGACCAGGTCGCTTGGCTCCACTCGACTGGCATGCCCAAGAGCACGGACATCTCGCACGCGATCGACAAGCACCACGGCATCACCCGCACCGATCGCGTCGTGCAGTACAGCGATGCCGAAGGGATCCTCGGGGCGACTCGTTCGGTCACCGAGCCTGGCTCCCCGGTCACTGAGGATGCGAAGACGTGGGAAGGGTGGGGCACCGCTCTGCGTCCGGCTTTCGAACCGATCATCATCGCGCGAGCCCCGACGATCGGAAGCACTGTGGCAAATGTGCTCGAGCATGGCACCGGAGCGATTCATGTGGACGCCGGTAGGTTCGGTCATGGCAAATGGCCCACGAATGTCGCCCTCGACCAGAGCCAGGCAGATGCCCTGGACGCGCTCACAGGCAGCTGGGATGCGGAGTCACCGACCTCCTCTCGCTTCCCGATCTTCCGGTTCGCTGCCAAGCCCAGCGCTGAGGAACGCCCCCGCGCGTTTGGTATCTCACACACCACAGTGAAGCCCTTGGCGTTGATGCAGTGGCTGATCGAGCTGCTCACTCCTGCCGGTGGACGGGTGTTGGAGCCTTTCGCGGGGTCGGGAGCGACAGTAGAAGCCGCGGTACGGGCGGGGTTCCAGGTTGTCGCCGTCGAGCGCGAAGCGTCGTACCTGCCGTTGATCGAGTCCCGCCTCGACCGAATCGCCCCGGGATGGACCACTTGAGATCGCGAGACCTGGGTCACATCGTGTGCCGACGTGGTCGAGTCAGAGCCAACTTTAGGCGGCGGCTGCACTCTGCGGGCGGTGCATGTCGCCACGCGCAAGCAGCATCGAGAGGCACCGAAGCGTCCCCGGGCTCGGGCAGGTGTGAGACGACGCTGGTCAGTTGAGAACGGTTCATGAAGAAGCGACCATCAACACCGCCGCAGGCACGCAGGGATCACTCTCCGGACGCAAGGCCTACCTCACGGAAGAGCGCCCTGCCCGAGCCGGGATCGAGTGCAGGCGTGAGAGATGAGGAGGCTGTGATGGTCGATCTAACCCGACCCGATGACGATGAGCTCGTGAACGACTTCCGGGTGGGAGTGGACTTCTTCGTCGGCGCCCGCGATTTCGGGGAGGCGCGAGTGCTCATTGAGCGCGCGCTGCACGGCGAGACCGGCGGGGTACCGGAGGTGGAGGGCGGCCACGTCCGCCCCACCGCTGACCAGGTGTGGGGTGTGAGGGGCTGGCAACAGGTGCCCCCGCGACCCTCGCAAGCCGCGCTGATGCAGAATCAGTATCCGGGTTTGGTCAACGACGCCGCGGCGATGGAAGTGCTGCAAGCGCTCATACGCGCCGGGGACCGGCCCCTGGCTGTCTCGGATCTGGCACCAGAGGCGACACGGCAGCGCGTGGCGCAGATCGTGGGCGAGCTGAACCGGGACGTGCTCGTCGACGACCCGGACGCGCCAGGCAGGCTGGTCTACCACGGACCCGCGGACGAGGCAGCCATGTACCTCGCGGAGGGCACCTATCGCGCCTTCGACGGCGACGACCGTGAGTACGCGCTGGTCGTCGCCCCCTCAGAATTAGCCTCCTCGGGGCGGATCTCCCAGGCGATCCCGCGAGACCGCCACGATTCCCGCACGCTCGACGAGATCGCCCAGCTTCTCCAGGATCACAGGCCCGATCAGTCGCTGACAGAGTTGTTCCGCCAGGTCAATCGTCGCCTCGAGACCACCCGACGCACCGGGTTTCCCTCCTGGATGCCCCTCGACGCAAAGCCCGAGAATGCACCCGACCCGGTAACGGAACCGACACAGGTGCACGTCGGGGTGATCATCTGGACGGATCTGGAGAACCAGGAACCGACAATCCTCGTCGATACCAACCCAGTCCGGCTCACACGTAACCTCGCCACCACACTGCACGAAAGCCTCGACGGGGATCCTGGATTCGAGGGCGCCGCAGAGTTCCTCGACCACCACCCCTCACCCCAGGAATGGAAGACCCCGGAGGACGTCGACGTGTGGCTAGACGCCCTGAGCGCCTCTACTCCGTATCCGGCCGTATCGATTCAGCGCCGCGAGATCGGCACCCCAAACCCCGCCGCCGGGCCTGCCGAGGCGCCCGTCACCGACCACGCCGCACCTGCGACGGAAGCAGGTGGGGCAGCGAAGGGCACAGTTCACGGCGAGCCGGTGTTCACCTACGAAGTGCCGGTCCATTTCAGCGTCTCAGCGCGCACGGCAGCAGAAGCACGGCGGATGATCGATGACGCCCTGACCGGTGGTGCCGAGCCCGCGACCCCGGCGAGGGTCCAACGCGGCCAACTGGTGCGCGTCGACGGCGATGTAGAAGGCGTACTGGGATGGCACCACGACGACGAGGAGGCCGCCTCCTCGGACCTTGGCACCGAGACCAATCCCGTCACCGTCGTGTTACGAGAACGCGCCCATGACCTCGACACGGAAACGGAACGCACAAACCTCCCGCCTGCAGGGCCAGGCAGCGAACCTCAGGCGCGGGAGCCGAGGTGACGCTCTCGCGCAAATACATGACTTTGCCGTGCATTTTCGCCTCGCAGGGATGCACTCGTCGCACTGCGATGGGTACGCACGAGGTGGAAGGACCTTATCTCTTTCAACACCGCTATGAGCACGAAAGGACCTCTCTGCCATGAGTGATATCGAGCGCCCCGCTGGACACTCGACGCCGGCTGCAACGCAGACGGTGCGCGTGCGGTTCACCGTGGACACCTCTTCGGGCGAACACGCGAACAGCACGGTGCGATATCTGCTGCGTGCCCTGATCGAGGGCCGGGAACGAAACCCCGACCTCGACGAGCTCCGCTCCCGTGTCTCGGGCTGGTCGCTGACCGATGGCGCCCAGTTCCGGGCATGGGAACCTTTCGAGGACTCCGGGATTCCGGAGCTGGTCGCCGAGATGTTTCCTCCTGAACCGGACCGAAACGCCTTCCGCACCCGCGGCGGCAGCGTCGATGAGGATGCCTTCGAAGACGCGCACGCCGACTGGCGCGAGCAATGCCTGACCCTGGCGGCGCAGGCCTCACGTCTTCCCGAGTTGCTCGCCGGCCTCGAGCAGGCTGAACGCAAGGCCGACGCCATCGCAAGCGCCTTGGACCGTCATCGGCTGCCGCCTCGCCCGTTCGCATCAGAGAGCCCCTCGTGGGTGCTGACCGGCCAAGGTGAGAAGCAGGTGATCTCCGTGGAGCTCGGTCGCTGGTACGAGGAGTTTGAAGATGCGGTCCATCAGCGCGAGACCGCGCTGAAGACCGCACTGAACCAAGGCAGGACACATACCGTGTCCGGGCCGGAGCACACCGACCGGGACTGGATGCCTCGGGACCTGATCGCTGTGAGCACACTACGCAGGATCCTAGAAGCCGATCCCGCCGTGACCGGCACGTTCCTGGACCCTGATACGCGCCAGCGCCTGGAGGCGACACTGGCAGCAGACAACCCTGACGTGCGAGTTCCCGACCCCGATGACCCGGACGGGCCCGAGCTCTACGAAGGGCCAGCAGACGAGGCACACCGCTGGCTGCATGCTGGAGTGTTCGACGCGACCGGCATCGACGGGCAGGGCAGCTTCCGCGTCGTCGTCGGCCGCACGCCGGGCGGTGACGGAGGAACCGCCTCGGCTGCGTTCCCTCCATCTGAGCACGACACGTCGACCCTGAACAAGATCTCCCACATCCTCGAGACCTCCACCCCTGACACTTCTGCGCAAACGGTCTTGGAGCAGGTGAACAACCTGGTGATGAGCACCGGCCGTGAGGGGCGTGAAAGCGCGGCAACGCTGCTGGAACGCGGCGCGCTTCTCTCGGAGCTGCTGGCCGAACGCGACCGTGACCTCGGCCACCCTCAGCCCCGCCAGCACCCGGAACAGGGCCCCGATGACCCGGGCCTGACACGATGACCACACCCACCCCGCACGCCCTGCCTGTGAGCCGGGGGCGAATACCACACGTCGCGGCGTATTCCACGCACCGAAGTTGACGATGTCGCGCATGTTTCTGACTCTGCGGCGCATCCTCACCCCCAGACGGTTGCCTGCCCGGATTTTTCGGGCGTAATGGATAGCACGTAGGACTCCCGGTCCAGCCGCTTGGCCACCCGCCGAGCAGGCCCCGGACCGAGCAGGCTCCCACCGAGCAAGGGGCGCTGCCGCACCTTCAGGTGAGAAGGCCTGAAATCCCGTCTCCCGCACCCCGGGAGACACCACGGAGGTGCGAAGATGCCCAACCCCACCAGACAGCCACTCCTCCCGCTGGAGGAGACCTCGGGGCTGTCGTTGCGCGAGGCAGCGCACACCTACGCCGACGCGGGCCTGGCAGTGTTCCCCTGCTGGCCCGGCACGAAGCGACCCGCTGTCAGCGGCAGCTTCTACGATGCCACCGACGACCACCAACAGATCAACCGCTGGTGGTCCTGGCAACCCGAGGCAAACATCGCCCTGCCCACCGGGCATGGGATCGAGGTCCTCGACATCGATGTTCACGCCTCCGGCACCGGCTTCGAGGAGCTACGACGCGTCTTCGACACCGGCCTGGGCAGGCAGTGGGCCCACGCCGTGCGCACCCCCTCCGGGGGCCTGCACCTGTACTACCCGTCCGACCCGGACAACCCACAAAGCAGTTGGAGCCGCGAGAAGGCACACATGGACTTCCGCGGCACCGGCGGCTACATCATCACCGTGCCCTCACAGATCCACCTGGCAGGTCAGCCACACCGCTATCAGCCGATCGGCCCCGCCTACCGCGGCGCTCCGATCGAAGGCGAACAGGTTCGCGAGCTCCTCACCCCGCTACGGCCCGAGGCTCCCGACTGGTGGGTCCCCGATGGAGATCTCACCGAACATGCCCAGCGCATCAACGGATGGCTTGCCCGCTACGAAGGCTCAAACCGCAGCGAAGCACTGTTCTGGTCGGCCTGCCGGCTCGTCGAAGCCGGCGCGAACGAGACCGATAGCTACGCCTTCCTTGCCGAGACTGCCACGAACCTGGGGATGCGGGAGCGGGAGATCCTCGCAACGATCCGCCGCGCCCACCTGCACGCGAGCCCCCTGTCGGATCAGCCGACCCCTGTATCCAGGAGCCGTCCGGCCGGATGGAGCCTGTCATGACCGGGGCGCCCACGCGGTCACGACGCAGCCAGGCAACCGTGCCGGTGATGATCGCAGTGACTGGAACCCTGGGCCTGGCAGGGGCAGCATTCGTGCTCTCGTTCACCGCGTTGCGCGACCTTGCCGTGCTGGCCGGGATCCCAGCCCAGCAGGCGTGGCTGTGGCCGTTGGTCGTTGACGGGGTGATCCTGGAGGCGACCATCAGCGTTGTCGCCCTCCGAGATGGGACTGGTCCGGCGCGGCGGTTCGCGTGGTTGCTGCTGACCGGCGGCGCCGGGATCTCGGTGGCAGCAAACATCACCCACGCGATCGTCATCGCAGATGACCGCGTCCCGGCGATCATCGCCGCGTTCGTCGCTTCCGTGCCCCCACTGACGCTGGTGGCGATGACACACCTGACCGTCGAGCTCATCCGCAACACCGCCCCGCCTTCCCCTCAGCCGACCAGCCCTGTGACGCCATCGACAAACCCCCGCCCGGGTGAGGAACCAGCGAACGAGAACGGTGCCGGCCCCAAGCCGCGTCTGGTGGACAGGCCAGAGGAACCGCCAATTGCCTCTTCAGTACCGCGGTCACGTGAGGAACGGCGTGCCCTGGCGATCGCTCTGGCCACAGATCCAGACCGGGACCTCTCGCTCCGGCAGGTCGCTGAGCGAGTCGGAGTGCATCCGACCACGGTGGGCCGGTGGGTCGCCGCACCTGACAGGCAGCCACCTGTACCAGCAGGTGCGACAGCCAAGGGAAGGAACGACGATGAGCCCGACACCTGACCCCCAAACGTTGAAGGAGGACGCCGCGACTCTGCAGGCCGGGCGCATTGAACGCGCCGACTTTGCCCAGGAGTCCGCGGCTGAAGCCACCGAGGCCGAGCGGTCACGACTGGCGACCGACCCGGACCCGACGCTCACCGAGGGCAGGATCCCGCGCGGGCGTACCGAGGTGGAGTGGGTGCGGCCGACAGACCTCGCCGCCCGCGGTGCAGGCGGGGCACTGGGCCGCAGCACGGAACTGGCCCCACAGCTTCACGCCGCAGTCACCCAGTTCGCTCAGCAGCAGCGGGGAAAGCTGCAGCAGCGCCTGGCCGAACGCGGTGCCGAACTTGAACCCACCACGGTCGAGCAGCCCCGCACGCCGGTTGTGGGACGAGACGGGGTGAGCCGATGAACACAGCTCAGCCCGGCATCCCTCGTGGCGCCGACTGAACACACCGCACACCTTTTCGACTCGTACCGCTTCACGTACCGCCCCACGGGGCTGGTCTCGTGCTCGGCACCGCTGTAGTCCCCTTTTTTTCTCCGTCACCTGCAGGCCCGGCCTGCAGGGCGTGGCTTCGTGCGTCCGTACGCACGGCCTCGGTGGCCGACCGGTTCGGGTCCGTACCTAACCCACACCATGACCGAGAAGTGCTGAGGACATCGCCATGAACACCACCGATCTGACCCTGAACCGCCAGCCTGGCGAAGGTATCGACTTCACCACCGGGGAGGGGTTGCGCCAGGTCATCACCGAACTCGATGCTGCAGGCGCCTGGGCGACCAGCCCTGTCGCTGCCGAGCTGATGATCTATGCCACCAGAAAGTACACGCCCATCGCCAAAGCCTGGCATCGCAGTGCCGAAGATGCCGCGGCCGAGGCGTTCTTCGCCATGCGTACCCGCTCCACCGTGCGCGCAGCGGACCCCTGGGCCGTGGTCACCGACGCTGTCGCGAAGTCCATTCGCGCCGAGACCGAAGCCGAACGCGGGATCATCTCCTCCGATGCTGCCCGCCGTCCTGAGCTGCGTCCGCCCGACCATCCGGTGCGCGCGGGCGATTACACAGAGTTCCTCTTCGATATCCATCCTCGCAGCGACGATGTGGATGGCAGCGACGGCGGGGTCGATCGGGTGGTGCGCACCGCGGCGGTGTTCCTGGTCGCCACCGGCTGGCAGGCTCGTCCCATCAAGCAGGCCGTGGACTATCTCGTCCATCGGGTGTGCGGGCTGTCCTCCCGTGAGGCGGCCTCGGAGACCGCCTCTGGCGACATCCACATCGCCACCCGTCTCGGGTTCCGCCCCGATGCCTGGCGGGGCCTGGTCCGCCTCACCGTTGGCCGCACGCCCCGCCGCGGTGAGCCCGAACGGGGCCTGTTCGCACGCGTTCTGCTCGGAGACCAGCTCGCTGACCTGCTGAGCGACATCGACTTGGTGGACGCCTCAAAGCGCCTGACCGGGCAGGGGCTGCCATGAGCCGCGGGCACCTCGTGCTCGAGCACGCGATCGGCCAGATCGTGCGTGGCCGCGCCTACCGGCGCGATGTCGAGGAGGATATCGAGGAGCTGTGCGAGTCGATCCAGCGTGTCGGGATCATCACCCCGCCGTCGGTGACCGAGGATTACGTGCTCATCTCTGGGCACCGCCGGCTGGCGGCCCTGGAGAAGCTCGGGTACAAGGTCACCCCGATCTGGATCGTCCACGGCGTGTCCACTGAACTTTCTCGTGTGCTGGCTATCCGTGATGAGCAGACGCTGCGCAAGGCCCTCAAACCCGTCGAACAGGCCTCCCTGTACGAGGAGCTCAAAGCCCTCTACGCCGAAGAAGCCGAACGCCGCGACCAGAAGACCCGCTTCGGCTCGCCCGAGCGCGAGGCACACCTCGCCAACGAGGATCAGGGGCACGGGGGTGCCGATTCGGCACCCCCGGCAACCGGCAACAGCACGAAGTCACGTGTGCAGGCGGCGAAGGCCGTCACCGGGAGGGACTCCCGCACCATGCTCGAACAGGTCTCCGAGCTCAAACGCATCGCCGCCAGCGACGACGAAGACCCCCTGGTGCGCCAACAGGCCGCCGAAGCGCTGCTGGCGTTAAACGAAGACGGGAAGGTCAACGGCCGCTACCAGCAGGTCAAAACCGCCCAGCACCTCGCCCGCCTGCAGAAGTGGGCAGAGCACCCCGACACGCCTGAACCCGTCCGTGAGGCCGCGAAGAAAGAACGCGACGGACTCGACGCGAACCTGCCGGCGGCAGAGATGGTCAAAGAAGCCGGCCTCGCCGTCGCCCGGGTCACACAACTGGCCGAGGCCGAAGCGGGCAAGGACGCCGGGAAGCGTGTCGGCTGGTCAGACGTCGATCCGCTGCTGCGGCAGAAGCATGCGATCCGTCGGCTCGTGGACCTGCTGCGTCGCGAACACGGCTGGTGGGAGCGCATCAACCCGACCGATGTCGGCCGGTACGCCGACGCCGACCAATGGGAGATCATCGCCACCTACATCCAGGGCGCCACGGCCTTCTTCGAGACCGCCACTGCCGCACGAGAGGACCCCAGTCATGCTGCCGAGCAGTGACGACCCCGCCCAGGCAGCCGAAGCGTTCGGCACCGCGGTGGCCGACTTCGCCCTGGCCAGTCGCAGCATCGACAACCCCGAGGACAGCTATCAGGTCCTCGGGGAACTCCAGGCCGGGCTGACGGCGCTGGTCCAGGTGCTCTCACAGATGTCGAGCTTCCACGACCGGGAACGCGGCCGCGCCGTGACCGATCACGGTGATGCCGCGCTCGGCGCCGAACACGCTGAAACCGCCGCTTACCACCTCAAGCAGGCGTCCCGGTTTATCTCCCGGGCCACCGACGAGGTAATCGCCGGCTTCGCCTGCAACGGTCAGATCGCTTGGCGCCGCGGACCCCTCGCCGAGACGCTCGCCGAGCGAGAGAACACGCTGCCGGCCTCTCCAGAGGCCAGGAGAGACCGGAGCAGATCGCCTGGATCGTTCGGTCGTTGACTGCGCCGATGCTGCGCCCAGCCCTCATCGGGTGGGGCGCTTTCCTGTGTGCGGGCACCTACCTGCCTGGCAGGACCCACCGGAAGGAGAACGCGAGATGCCCGAACTGACACCGTACGACCGCGGCGATCGCCTTGAGCCCCACGTGTGGGCGCAGGGCCAGACCGCGAGTCCGGAGGGACGACCGCGCGAGGAGAGGGAGGCTGACTTCGGTCGGGTGGATTTCGACAACGACGAGGGCGCCACCATCGCCACGCTCTACATCGAACGCACCGAGCACGGGTACGCGATGCGCATCGATCAGCACAGCGACGACTATCTGCTCGTCACCGGGGCCCTCCAGCCGCCGGCTCTTGAGCCAGCGGCCTACGAGATGGATGAGGAGTACCGCGCCCAGCAGATGATGCTCCTGCACGAAGGCCTTCACGAGGTGCGCCGCGAGTATGCCGAGCACGTCTTCTTCTACGACGAGGGCGACCCGTTCGCCTTCGACCCCGGCAACTACGTCTTCATGCCGGCCGCTGGCCGGGATGGCTCCTGCTTCGCCATCGAAGAGCGTTACGCCCGCGGCACCGACTGGGAGGACGACGAGCGGGTGCCCATCGGGTGGGACTGGGTCGAGAAAGGCCCGGCGCTCATGCCCGACGGGTCCACGCAGATGCGCCCGCAAGCCGAAGGTACCTCGCTGCCCTCAGACATCGAGCGCCTCATCGACCGTGCCCGCACCTGGGCACGAGAGCAGTCCGAGCGAGCCGCCGCCGAGGAAGCGGTCGAACGGGAGCTTTTCCAGGCCCGGCTGCGGGAAGGCCGGGGGCGCAGCATCTGAGAGGTGCCCGGCGGGAGGGCGGCGTACCTGTGCTTGCGACCCGTAACGCTCATCTGGAAGGACACCTGGACCATGGCCCGTCCCACCACCAGCAACCGCAAGACCGGCCTGATGATCGCCGCTGCGATCACCGGCGGCCTCGTCCTGCTCATCGTCGCGACCGGCGTCTACGGCCTGATCATCGGCCCACCCGAGCGCAGCTCCGACGAGGCGCCACCGGCAGCGACCAGTCAGCCACCGAGCCCGCCGGCGCCGGTGGTGCACCCGGTACCGGAGACGAACGATCCGGAAGAGTTCGCCACCGGCGCCGCCCACGCCCTGTTCACCTGGGACACCCACACCACCCTGATGCCGGGCGACTACCGGCAGGCGCTGCTCGAGGTCGCAGACCCCACCGGGGAGGAAACCAACGGGCTGGTTGCCGACTTGGAGAACTATCTGCCCGACCAGGAGACCTGGATCGCGCTGCAGGAGTTCAAGACGCGGCAGTGGCTCGAGATCGACGAGGTCTACGTCCCCGAGGCTTGGGATGAAGCCGTCGCGGTGGGCGGTGATGCGCTGGAGGAGGGCACGGTCGCCTACACGGTCACCGGCACCCGTCACCGCGAAGGCGTCTGGTACGGAGAGCCCGAGACCTCCGCCCACCAGGTCGCTTTCACCATGTTCTTGACCTGCCCGCCCGACGGGGAGGATTGTCACCTGCTGCGGCTGTCCCTTCTCGATCAGCCGCTGCAGTGAGCGGAGCGGAGGCCGGTCATGAAGAAGATCCTCACCGCTGTCCTCGTCCTGGCCCTCTTCGCGCCCATGCTGCTCGTTGTTGGGGTCGGCGTGGTCGCCAACCCTGCCTCCAGCCAGCAGGGCATGTGCACGCCTGTGGACCTGAACGTGGGACCGATCCCTGACGAGCTGGTCTCCGAGACCGCGAACGGGGAGCCCGTCCGCCTGGGTCGGACCCAGCTGGAACATGCGGGGTCGATCATCACCGGCGGTAGCCGCATCGAGGGCATCAACCGGGAGGCGATCATCATCGCTCTGATGGCCGCACTGACCGAGTCGACCCTGCGGCAACTGGCCAACACCGGTGCCTACCCCGAGTCGCAGGACTACGACAACGACGGTAACGGCTCCGACCACGACAGCCTTGGTCTGTTTCAGATGCGACCGCAATCCGGGTGGGGCACGGTCGAAGAACTCATGGACGTGAGCTACCAGGTCGAGGCGTTCTTCGGCGGCCCCACCGGCCCGAACTACCCCTCACCGCGGGGGCTGCTGGATATTCCCGGCTGGGAAGACATGGAGCGCGGCGAGGTCGCCCAGGCGGTGGAAGTCTCGGCCCACCCTGACCGGTATGCGAACTGGGAGCCGGTCGCCCTCGACATCATCGACACGCTGGTCACCGAGGAACCTGGTGGCGATGGTCCACCGCCGGACCCCGATGTCCCCGAGACCTCCCGGCTGGTATTCCCGCTTCCTGAGGGCACGTACGTGCGTACCTCTGGATTCGGATGGCGCATCCACCCGGTCACCGGTGAGCGGCGCATTCACGCGGGCGTCGACTACGCCGCGCCCGACGGGACGCCGCTGTTCGCGATCGCCGATGGCGTCGTCGTCTCCGCGGGCATGGTCGGCGGGTCTTCCGGAGAGATCACCATCGAGCACACCATCGACGGGGAACGCATCGCCACCCGCTACATCCACATGTGGGAACACGGGATCCACGTCGCCACCGGGGACCGGGTCGAGGCTGGAGACCACATCGGCGATGTCGGCTCCAGCGGGCAATCGACCGGCCCCCACCTGCACCTGGAGGTCCGGCCCGGGGGCGCCGACGGCGCCCCGATCGATCCGGAGCCCTGGCTGGCCTCCCACGATCTCGAAGACGGTGAAGCACCGACCGACCCTGGGCCCGGGGGCATGTGCGCCTAACACCTGGTGGAGGCCTCGCACCTGATGCACATCGCGACACCGCCGAACCCGTGCATTGGAGGCCCCGCTCATGACCACACCGCCACTGGCGCCCATGCTCTCGCCCACCTCTTCGATGCGGTTGCTGACGGGGGTGGGCGCGTCGGTGTTCCCGGACTTCGACGCCGTCGGCGGCAGCGATCTGATCCTCGAGGTCCTCGGTGCATTGCTGACGGTGGTGCTGGTGTTCTCACTGCTGATGCTGCTGATCAGCATCATCGCCTGGGCACTCGGCGCCTCCAGTGGCAATGCTCAGGTCGCCACCCGTGGCCGCACTGGCGTCCTGGTCGCCCTCGGCGGCGCCGCCCTGTCGGGCGGGGCGGTCGTGTGGATGAACTTCCTCATCGACGTCGGCGGCACCATCTAGCAGCCGGGTTGGCCACCCCACCTGAACGGTCGAGCCCGCGAGATGCGCGGGCACGCAACCGATGAGGAGGCCACCAGCATGTCCGTGCTGCTCGAACTCGCACCCACCCTGTCTACCGTCCTGGTGCCGATGAACGTCGACGTCACCCCCAACGACGACGGCCTGCCCGGCATCGCCGCACTGCGCAACATCGTCGGCGCGGTGATGACCATCGCGCTCATCCTCTCCGTCCTGGCCCTGCTGATCAGTGCGATCGTATGGGGCTTCGGCTCCAATAGCTCCAACCCGCACCTCGCCTCAAGGGGAAAGGTGGGCGTCCTCGTGTCCTGTGCCGCCGCCGTGATCACCGGCGCGGCGGTCACGCTGATCAACTTCTTCTGGAACGTCGGCCAGACCGTCTCCTGACCACCGGCCACCCCGACAAGAGGAAGGAGGTTGGTCATGGCTGGCGTCTGCGACATCCCGATCATCAGCAACGTCTGCGACAGCGCCGGCGACGCCGTCGCCGCGGTCGTCATCGCACCATTCGAGTGGATGGCCGATGCAATGGGCTCGACCGCGCAATGGCTCTTCGAAGGCATCTGGGAGCTGTTCTCCACCACCACCCTGGTCGACATCACCAGCCCGGAGTACCTGTCGATCTACAACATCGTCTTCGGCATCGCGGTGCTGATCACCTTCGCGTTCTTCTGCCTCCAGCTCATCGGCGGACTCATCCGCCGCGAACCCGGAGCACTGGGCAGAGCTGCGACCGGGATGGCGAAATCCATCCTGGGCGCGTTCATCCTCGTCACGATCACCGCGACCCTGCTGGAGATCACCGACCAGCTCACCCTGGGCCTGATCAACGCCTCCGGCAACACCCTCGACGAGATGGGTGGACGGCTCGCCGCGCTGGTCACCGGGCTGAGCGTGGCGAGCATCGCTTCTCCTGGGGTGGGGATCCTGGTGACGATCTTTCTCGGGTTCCTCGCGATCTGCGGGGCACTGATCGTGTGGTTCAGCCTCCTCATCCGCAAGGCCCTGCTGCTGATCCTCATCGTGCTCGGCCCGATCGCGCTGGCCGGTGCGGGGTGGGAGGTCACCCGTGGATGGTTCGCGAAATGGGCGAGCTTCGTGATCGCACTGATCGTGTCGAAGCTGATCGTGGCCCTGGTGTTCCTGGTTGCGATCACGCAGGTGGCGGCACCGATCGAAATGGACCTCGCCTCCATCTCTGACCCGATCGCCGGGATCGTGTTGATGCTGGTCGCCGGGTTCGCACCGTATCTGGCCTACAAGCTGCTCGCCTTCGCCGGTGCGGACATGTACCACCTCTCCAGCACCGAGCAGGAAGCCAAGCAGGCGGTCAACCGGCCCGTACCCGTCCCGCACGCCCCGAAGGGCCAGGGCCCGCAGAAGGTCCTCGACGGCGGCGACGGCGGCGGTGGTGGCGACAAGGGCCAGAAGACACCGGGTGGCGAAAAGCCCACCGGTGGACCCCCGAAACCGACCGGCTCGGAGGGTGCACCGGCCGGCACCGCGAGTGCAGGTGGCGGCGATTCTGCTGCCAGCGGCGGAGGTTCGGCTGCTGGCGGTGGCGGTGCGGCAGCAGGGGCGGCAGGCGGTGCGGTCATCGGTGGCGCGGTTGTGGTTGCCGCGACGGCGAAGGCCGGCAAGGACACCGGTGAGGGCGTCGGCCAGGCCGCCGAGGAGCACGGCTCTCAGGTCTCCGACCGTGCTGGCAGCGGGGCTGCCGCCCCGCCTTCGGCGAAGCCGCAGACTCCGGACGCGCCGCCGCCGCGGACCTCCCAATCACCGGATGTGCAGCAGCCACCGGCTCCGAAGCAGAACCCACCTCAGCCGCCACCGAGCCGCTGAGCCGGCCCCCGAAGACCTCAGCCGACTCGCAGAAGGGAGGTGACCCCCGCGCGTGCAGGCGGCGGAACCCAGCCGGCCACTGGTGGGAATGGCGACCCGCCACCAGGCCGGACGGTTCCGCCGCCTGTCTCTTTCCGGTCAGCGGCCCTACCTGACAGCCGAGCGCCACAGACGGCCTCGTCCCCGCTGTCTCGTCGAAAAGGAACTCCTGATGCCTGCCGCTAACGAATCCGACACGGGCCTGTCCCCGGTCAAGCTCTCCCGACTGTCCAAGCGCGGTGTCCTGCTTGGCCTCTCTGTAGCGCAGCTGATCGCTCTGGCCATCGGCGTGGCTTCTTTCATTGCCGGGATGATGAGCGGGGGCACGTGGATGCTCTACTCCGCAGCCCTCTGGGCACCAGCAGTGCTCATCGGGTTCGTGCCCCTCGGTGGACGCCCGATCGTGGAATGGCTGCCGGTAGCACTGCACTGGACGTGGCGGACAATGCTCGGACAGACCCGCTACCGGGCACGCATCACCCGGCCCAGACCGGCAGGCACCCTCGCGCTGCCCGGTGATGCCGCCGCGCTGCGCCAGTACGCCGACCCGGTAACTAAAGCGGTCATGGTGCACGACCCCCACGCCCAGACCCTGACCGCGCTGCTGGAAGTCCACCACTCCTCGTTCGTGCTCCTTGACCCCGGTGAGCAGGAACGCCGCGTCCAGGTCTGGGGGCGGGCACTGGCGACCGGGTGCCGTTCCGGACGCATCGCCCGTCTCCAGATCCTCGAACGCGCTATCCCCGACTCCGGATCCGGGCTAGCCAAGTGGTGGGCCGAACAGGGCAACGACGACGGCTCCTGGGTCTCCGAGACCTACAAGCAGCTCATCGACCGGGCAGGCCCCGCCGGTGAACGCCACATCTCCACCATCTCGGTCAGCCTGGACATGAAGGCCGCTGCCCGGCAGATCCGTGCAGCCGGCCGGGGCCTGAAAGGTGCCGCCGAGGTGCTGCGGCAAGAGATGCGCACCCTGGTGACCGCGCTGCGTGCCGCGGACCTCGAACCCTCCGACTGGTACGGGCCCGGCCAGCTGTCGATCATGCTGCGCAGCGCCTACGACCCGGAAGTCTCTGTCGCGCTAGAGCGGGCCGGCGGGCTCGGACAGGACCTCGCGACCGCCGGCCCGGTGGCCGTCGAAGAATTCTGGGACCGGCTGCGCACCGACTCCGGCTGGCATGCCGTGCTCTGGATCTCCGAGTGGCCCCGCAGCCTCACCTTCCCCGGCTTCCTCTCACCAGTCCTCCTCGCCGGCGGAGTCCGGCGCGCCTTCACACTGCTGTGCGACCCGATGCGCGCCGACCAGGCAGCCCGCGACGTACGCAAGCGCAAGACCGAGCACATCTCCGACCGCACCCAACGCCAGCGCATCGGGCAGATCGAAGACGCCACCCAGTCTGCAGAGCTCGCCGACGTCCTCCAGCAGGAGGCCGACCTCGTCTCCGGACACGGGGCGCTGCGCTACACGGGCCTGATCGCGATTACCGCACCCACCTCCGATGAGCTCGACACCGCTGTCTCGACGATCGAACAAGCCGCGGTACAGGCATCATGCGAGACCCGCCGCCTGGTTGGACAGCAAGCCAGTGCCTTCGCTGCCGCCGCCCTGCCGCTGTGCCGGGGCCTGTGACCGACACCATCACACGCCGAAAGGAGATCCAGGATGGCACCGGAAGAACCCCGCCGACTCCACACCAGCGTCCTGCCCGGGACAGGGAAGACCCCTCGTAAGGCACGCAAAGCACGGGCGAAAGCCGCCGCACAACGCCGCAAGAACGACGCCGCCGAACGCAAGGCCGCCCGTGACGCACAAGCCCGCCTCGAACGCGAAGAAGCCCGCAACACCCACTACCTACCCCGATCCGGCGAACCCGGCCCGGCCGCGCTACGCACCCCGATGCGATTCCGTGCCCGGCCCCATCAAGACACCTCCGCGGCCCTGCGCGGGGCGTACCCCTTCTTGGCCGAAGGCGGGATCGGCACCAACGGAGTCCTCATCGGACAGGACATGTACTCCGGGGGAAGTTTTGTCTTCGATGCCTTCGAGCTCTACCGGCAAGGCGTGATCACCGCACCCAACATGACCATTGCAGGCATCGTCGGGGCTGGCAAGAGCGCACTGATCAAGTCGCTCTACACCCGTTCCGTCGCGTTCGGACGCAAGGTCTACCTGCCCTGTGACCCCAAGGGCGAGCACAGCGCCATCGCCGAAGCCATCGGAGGCAAAGCGATTCAACTCGCCCATGGCTCAGGCGCCCGCCTCAATCCACTCGACGAAGGCCACCGGCCCGCGGGCACGCCCGATGAGACCTGGAGGCAGATGCTCTCGGCCCGCCGCCGTGACCTGCTCGGCGCGCTTGCCGCCGTCGTCCTCGAACGGCACCTGACCGCCCTGGAACACACCGCGATCGATCTCGCCCTCCAAGAGACCGTCCGTGATGCCGATGTGCCGATCCTGCCGATGGTCGTCGACCGGATCCTCGACCCGCGTCCCGATCGGGACGGGGACATCACCGCCGAGGACGGGCGGGAAGTCGGCCATGCCCTGCGCCGCCTCGTCTCCGGAGATCTGTCGGGCTTGTTCGACGGTCCCTCCACAGTGCGGTTCGATCCGTCGCTGCCGATGATGAGCCTGGACATGTCCCAGGTCGTCGAGAACGCTTCCCTGGTCTCGGTATTGATGACCTGCGCCAGCGCGTGGATGGAAGCCTCTCTGCTCGATCCGTCCGCCGGCAAGCGCCTCGTCGTCTATGACGAGGCCTGGCGTGTGATCAGCGAACCTGCGCTGCTGCGTCGCATGGACAGCCAATGGCGCATGTCCCGGCACCTGGGCATCAGCAACGTGTTGATCTTCCACAAGATCAGCGACTTGGAGACCGTTGGCGACCAAGGCACCGCTATGCGAGCATTGGCGAACTCCCTGCTGGCCAACGCCGAGATCCGCGTGATCTACCGGCAAGCCTCCGACCAGCTCTCCAGCGCAGCGACAGCTCTCGGCCTGACCGGCACCGAGCAGAGCCTGCTCCCGGGCCTGGGCATCGGACAAGGGCTGTGGCGCATCAAGGACCATGCCTACCTGGTCCAGCACCAGCTGCACCCGGACGAGCTGGAGATGTTCGACACCCGCAGCCGCCTCATGTAAAACGTCTAGAAGTTCGCGTGAATATTGACGGTTTTGGCGGGAACTTCAAGGTTCATGACGCCTACAGGCTACGTCGGGGTGGATGTTCCGGGAACATCATCTCGCACCCTGGCGAGGTCGGGGTGTTCGAGCGTGTCGAGATAGCGATTCGTGCTCTCGATGCCCAGTCCGAACAGGTCGCTGATGCGGCGGGCGTCGCCGCCGGTGGCGTGGACCTCGGCGAGGATGCGGTCTTCGCGGAGCTTCTGCGGGCGGATACCGCCCTGCTGCCAGGGATAGGTCCGGTTGGCGGCCATGAGCCGGGGCGCGGAGCGCTGGTTGATGATCAGGTGCGGGTTCTGCGTGTTCGGCCATTTCGTCTGCCGGTAGTCGAGCCATCGAGCCAGGCGCTCGCGCACCGGGTCGGCGAGGGGGATGCTGCGCCCGTCGAGGGTGAGGCGTCCGTCGGCGATGTCGGTGAGCAGCAACTCGGAGACCTGTTTCGCGGTGAGCGCGTGGAAGGCGACGAGCGCGACGGCCAGCGCGATCACGGGCTGCGGCGAGTTCAGTTTCTCGCGCACCAGCGCGGTGTCCAATGGCATCGGCACGTTCGAGTTCTGCCGGGTGCCTTTCATGCCGCGCGTCGGGTTGGCGAAGATGAGCTTGCGGGCTTTGAGGGTCTTGAACAGCGACCGCAGGCCTTGCTCGGCGAGGACGCGCTGGGAGCCGTTCTCGGGAAGCGCGGCGCGCACTTGCGCAGCGGTGATCTCGGCCAGGGACTGGTGCCCGGCCTCGGCCCATGCGGTGACGGCGGGCACGACGGATCGGATACGGATGCGGATCGTCAGCGGGTCGCGGGCGCGTTGCCTCGGCGCGATCGTAGCTCCGTCGAGCAGGATCGTCATCCAGACCTCGAGTTGCTCGCGCATCGTCGGCGGCAAGCCCGCGGCCTTCTTGGTGAAGTAAGCCTCGATGGGGCGGGGCCGGTCTTCGATGAGCAGACCCGCAGCTTCGAGCACGTCGATGGTCGAGACGATGTTGCCGTCATAGCGGGGCAGCTGGAGCACGTCGGAGGCGCGGATCTTCGCGGTCGGGGAATCGCGGAGGGTCTGGAGCAGGCGCAGCGAGCGGATCACGTCGTTGCGTTGCCGTTTGGACCATCCGAACCGTTCGGCGTGCTCGCCCACGATCGCGGCGCAGTATCGGGTCAACTCGCTGTTCTCGATGAGGGCCTTCTGGCGCACCATCTCGGGGTCGGGTGGCACGTCGACGAGGACGGGCTGAACCCACTCGGCCAGGGCCAGCTTCTTCGGCGGCGGGCCGGGGCGACCCCATCCGCCGGGTGTCTTCCAGCCGTTCGCGGGCTTGAGACGACGAGTCTTGCGGCGCTGGAAGTGCATGTTGGCGAAGAAGAGCTGCTGACCATACCTGTTCGCCCCGTCGAGGTCGAGTGCACGGCCGGGCTCTTGCAGCATCCGTGCTTGTTCGAGGCAAAGGCGACAGGCACCCTGGTCGCCGACCGTGGTCTGACGGCCGCAGTAGTCGCACACGCCTTGCGGGTAGTGCTGCCGCCACCAACGGCACGTCCAGCACAGGAAGTTGTGTTGCGGGAACACGCCCCATGCGAGGCAGTCTTTGCAAGGGCCGATCCGCTCGGGACTGCGCGGATGGCACCGCTCGCACAGGCCCTGGCTGAAGTAGTCCGTCGTCGTTCCGCACCGAGAGCACGGCGGCGGAGTGAACGGGCCTCCGGGCAGGCAGTCGTAACAGAAGTCCACGCGGGGCTTGCTCCACGCGACCCTGTTGCGCTGGCAACTGTTGCACAGCGGCGGCACCCGCAGCGGCGCGTCATCGCCTGCCGCCGGGCTCATACCGGAGGCTCGGAACGAGGTTTCCCGAACCGGGGCGCGACCCTGGGCGGGGTGTCGTTCTGCCCGTTGATCGTCTCGACGTTCTGCGGCCTCCGGGCGGCGACCTTCTCCGGCTCGGGCACCATCAGATCAGATGGGCTGCACTCCAGCACCACGCAGATCACGTCGAGTTCTTCCAGCCGGATCGTTGGCGGGGTTCCGGCCCACCACGACGACATCTTCCCGGCGCTGATCTCCAAGCCTTCTGCGGCGAGGCGGCGGCGCATCTCGGCGGACTTCCAGATGCCGCGCTCGGCGGCTCTCATCCTCAGATTCCACTGCACGGTCTCATCACCCTTCTTCCGCGAAACGGGCCTCGACCCGCTGATTGGCGCTGCGCCAAGCCAGCTCGACGTGCTCGCTGCGCACATGGATATAGCCCGACGTCGTCGACAGCCACTGATGACCCAGCAACTCCTGGATCGCTTTCAAGTCCATCCCCGACCCATACAACGAGGAGGCACAGTAATGCCGCAGCACATGAGGCGTCAGCCGGCCCGACCACGCCGGCAGGAACCGATCGGTCTGGACCGACAATCCCCGCCGCAACGAAAAGTCGCTCACGCGCCCGCACCGGCCCAGGTCTTCATCGAACCGTTCGGACGGGAGCATCGGCGCGTCCGGGTTGTCCCAGTCCTCGCCGAACTGGTGACGCACCTCGGCCAGCCACCAGTCGATGAGCTGATCGGCACCGTTGATCGCCAGGACCAGGCGGGCCTTGAAGCCGCGCCCGCGCGAGCCCTTCCCGAACCGCACATGCAGCTTCCCGAACCCACCCAGGTCAGGGCGCCAGTCGCGGATGTCGAGCATCACCGTCTCGGTGATCCGCAGCCCGAGCCTGCGCCACAGCGACGCGGCGAAGTAGTCTCGCGCGGCGGGCAGGTACTTCCGCGCCTCGGGGATCGAACCCCGCCACGAGGCGAACAGTCCGTCGACCTCGGCGTCAGACGGCGGCACCCGCACCTTGCCCAGCGACGCACCCGACTGCCGGTTGAACTCGTCAATCGGCTGGTCGACCACGACGCCGGTCATCCGGTGAATCTGGCCCTGATAGCGAGCAACGATGAACTCGTAGAACAGGGCCAGCGCGCCCGCCTTGCCCGCCCGAGTGCTCACAGCATGGCCCATGCGCCGCTGCTCGGCCAAGAACCTGTCCGCGTCAGCGAACGACGCCTCCCACAGCGGCCCGGTCAACGTCCGGGCAAACTCGATGATCGTCGCTCTCGTGGATCGGATATGCCCATCGCTCAGCCCAGCGGCAGCCATCGCGATCGCGTACTCGTCGACGATCTCCTGCTCGAAGTCCTCGACATCCTGAGCCGTCCGCAGCACCTCATCGTCACCCGAGCCACCACGCAACGCAACGAGCTTCATGAGCTCGCACGTTCATCCTGGCCGACCATGCGTCAATCATACCGACGAACCGTCACCCACAGTGACGCTTCGTCATCGCGAGTCGGACGCGCGCAGAACCTGCAACAGCAAGGGAACGCGGCTCAATCCGGGCCGAGACGGAGAGCGGAACTTCAATGCATGGAGATTCAAATACCCAGGTCAGAGGCCATTACCTGTCTTCACCCTAGTGGACCGCTAGGAACTCGAGGGCGACATTTCTGGGTACGGGGTTCCGATCCTTCTGCGGTCAGGTCGGCACGGGTGACCGTGCTTAATATGCACTCTCTAGAACAGGGCCGGGAAGGAGGAAGCGGCGTCTTTGGGTGAGTCGATCCGTTCGACCTGAGCGCTGAGCTCGTCGGACGCGGCGAGGACGTCCGCGATCAACTGCGAGTCGCCCGGGACTCCCGGGTGGAGCCAGTGGCCCTGGAGCTCGCGGGGCACGATCAACGGCATCCGCGGGTGAGTGCGGGCGGCGACACCGATAGCCTCGCGGGTCACGATCGAATAGGTGAGCAGATCGGATCCGTCCGGTTGCCTCGCAGTGGTGGTGATCGCCGCCAGAGCGAAGGCTTGACCGCCGAGCCCGAAGGAATGGCCTTTCTCCACGTACCAGGTCGCCGGCGCCAGTCCACGCTGAGCCAGCCCTGGGCGCCACGTGGAGGTGAGAGCCTCAGCACGAGAGTTGAACGCCGCGAACTTCGCCGGCTGGTTCCCGAGGTGGAGCCACCACCAGGCGAACTCGAGAACTCGATGGTCGCCGTAGTCGACGATGAGCGGGTTGAGATTGCGCTCGTGCCGACCGGTGATTTTTGCAGTGTGGTTCTGTACGCGCATCCACTCGGTCAAGCGCTGGGCGGGCACCTGCTCGTCCAGTGGCGGCAGGTCGAATGCTGGCTCCTCACCCTCATCGGGGTAGGGGCCTCCTCCAAGACCGTAGCTGGCGCACACGACCCAGAATAGTCCCACAGCTGCAGCCAGAGCCAGGGCCTGGACAACAGGCGCAGAGAGCCCATCGACAGCGGCGTCCACGCTGAGGCCCAAACTCCGCGCAAGGGCTCTCGGCGTTTCCCCGGTCGGGTCAGTCAAAGGGGCACGCGAGGCTCACCCAAGTCACCGTGCCGTGATGTCATCAGGTGTTGCCGCGTATTCAGGGGCGATGGGGTGCGTACCTGGTGGGCATGACCACGCATGAAGAGAACGCAGAGGCGCGAGTCCGTTTTGACCCGGTCGTGCCCGGCTGGATGGTCGCGACCGTCGAAGGGGTGCGACTGGCATCAGCTCCAGTACGGGAGACGGAGATCGACCTGGCGGCACGAGAACTTACCCGCATTCTCGGCATAGCGCTGAGCGTCGATATCTACGACGGTGCCGGGCATGCCACGCGCATGGTCGTCGGCCCGCCGACGGAGCAGGAGCGGCCAGGGTGCGGCTGATGTCGTGGCCGGTGCGTCGTCATCACGGTTGGGACGCGGGCGGGGGCGCGTACCTGGGTGGATGTGAAACGACGTGAGAGCTTCCGCAGATCAGACCAGACCCCGCCGGTCGAGACCACCGACCGTAACAGAGGTCGACGTGCCAAGCAGCAGACCCGTGACGTCGCGCCGGTGCCACCTGTATTACCGGTGGTCGTCGCTGAAGCGCGCGGTGAAGATCTCGTGCTCACCGTCGGCGATGACAAGGACGACATCCAGACTGTGCCACGAGGCGAGGTCGGCGCGGCCCTGGCCAGGATCGTCAGCGAGCTGGGTGTCCCAACCCGGGTCGAGGTCCACGAAGCCGACGGCCGGGTCCTGGTCGACATCCTCGATCCACCGCACGAACCCGAACCCGAGCACACGAAGGCGGACGCGCTGACCGAGGGTGAAGCCGCTGAGATCGCGGGGCTTGTGGATGTCAGCGGCGATGGGTTCAGACCCGGTGAGGCTGTCGCCGTTGCGGTGATCCTGCGGCACATCTCGGCCGACAGCGAAGGGGTGGCACGCACACTCGTCGACCCAGCGCTGGTGCCCGGTGCCGGCGGCGCAGAAGTCGTGATGATCGGTCGCATCTCGGACGCGGTGGCGGTGCGGCCACTCACCTGACCTTCACGCTGCGGCACCGGGCCGCGGCGCAGGAAGGGTCATCGTGCAGAACCGTCCACCCAACGACCAGTTCGTCAGCCTCGTCCTCGTCGGGCTTGCAGGGCTCGCGGCCCTGGCGTTGCTGCTGCGGTATGCAGGCAACCTCGCCGCATTCCTCACCGGCCACCCAGCTCCATCGGCCACTGCCGCCTCCGGGCTCGGCGTGCTCGCCGATCCCATGGACCCCGGAGCGGCGATCGGTGCGGCCGGGCTCAACCCGGTCGTCTACTGGCTGATCATCATCCTGATCCTCGCCGGCCTGGGAATCGGTGTCTTCTTCATCTGGCAGCTCGTCCAGAGAGGGAAGGACAATGCCAGGTTCCAGAACCTCATGGGCACGGCGACAGCGAGTGAGGTGGCCCAGGTCGCTTCCCGGAAGGCGCTGCTGTCTCGGGCGAGCACTCTGCGTCCTTCCGTCGCCGGGCGGAAGCCTGACCCGCGTGAGGTTGGCTACCTGCTGGGCACCGCGAAGGGCAAGGAGGTCTGGGCGACGGTCGAGGACTCCATGCTGCTCGTAGGCCCGCCGAGATCAGGGAAGGGACTCAATGTCGTCATCAACGCGATCCTTGATGCTCCCGGTCCGGTCGTGACCACCAGCACCCGGCCTGACAACCTGACCGTGACGTTGCGGGCGAGGGAACGCAAAGGGCCGGTGGCGGTCTTCGACCCGCAGTCGCTGGCCAAAGGCCTGCCCGCCGGCATGCGTTGGTCGATCGTGCGTGGCTGCGCCGACCCGCTGACCGCGATGATCCGTTCCAAGGGCCTGGCGACCGCAACCGGGTTCGGTGGTGTCAGCGATGCCGGCTTCTGGGAAGGCAAGACCACCGCCGCGATCCAGACGATGCTCCACGCCGCCGCTTTGGATGGGCGGGACTCGAAGTCGGTCTACCAGTGGTCGCTGAGCCCGGCAGCGGCCGCCGACGCGGTGCAGATCCTGTCCACGCATCCCGATGCCGCTGAGGGCTGGGCGGAATCACTGGAGGCGATGCTCCAGTCCGATCCGCGCACCCGGGATTCGATCTGGCAGGGGGTGAGCCTGGCCTTCGGGGCCCTGGCTGACCCGCGGGTCCTCGACGCGGTCTCGCCCGGTCCCGACGAGGTCTTCGATCCCGAACAGTTCCTCCGCGACAACGGCACCTTGTACCTTCTGGCCACCGGCGCTGGAGCGGGCGCGTCGGCCTCGCTCGTCTCGGCATTCATCGAAGACCTCGTCGAGACAGCTCGGAAGATCGCCGCACGCTCGCCCGGGGCGCGCATGGACCCCGCACTGCTGTTGGCGTTGGATGAGATCGGGAACCTCGCCCCGCTTCCCGCACTCCCGGTGCTGATGGCCGAAGGCGGCGGCACAGGCATCACCTGTCTGCCGGTGCTCCAGTCTCTGGCCCAAGCACGGGAGAAGTGGGGTGAGAACAACGCCAACGCACTCTGGGACGCCTCGATCGTGAAGATCCTCCTCGGCGGCGGCAGCAACTCCAAAGACCTCCAGGACCTCTCCTCGCTCATCGGAGAACGCGATGAGACCACTGACTCGGTGACCACGGACGCCTACGGGACACACTCCAATCAGCGCAGCGTGCGCCGGGTTCCGATCATGCCGCCGGAGCTGTTGCGCACGATGCCATTCGGCACCGGAGTGGTCATGCTGCGCACCGCCCGGCCCATCATCACGACGCTGCGGCCATGGACATCCCGCGCCGACGCTAGCGCGTTGAAAACCGACCGGAGCAAGGTCGAGGAGCTCTTACACGCCGGGCACGCCTGAGCGCAGCGGCCGGGATGCGGCCCGTACCTGCCCAGTAGCCCGGTGAACAGTCCGGGACGGATCGGAAAGGACGGCCCACCATGGACATCCCCACGAAGCCCTCACTCTCGGGGTTCATCAAGAGCACCCCGCGGCTGACCCGCACCAACAACGGCAACCCCCGTTTCTTCGCCTGGACCGGTGTGCCGCGCTCGGAGTACCTCGGCGACGGCACCTATCGCGAGCTTGAGCCGGTCGATGTGCCCCTGGTGATGTTCGGCGCCTCCGCCGAGCGGGCGCACGAGCAGTTCCGCAAGGGTGACAACTTCATCGCCGAGGGCAAAGCCGACACCTGGACACGCCAGGTCGACGGGCAGCAGATCGAGGAACAGCAGTTCGTGGCCTCCCGTATCGGCCACGACAACAACATCACCACCTACAGCGTCGAGCGGCGGGCTCCCGAACAGCAGGTCGAACGTGACACCGCCGCCCGTGACGCCGTCGGGGCTCAGGTCGACGGCGCGGAGGCCACACGGGCAACGTCCGCGCCCACCGCAACAGCAGCAGCCGCACCGGTGCCAGCCACCGGCAATGTCACAGCCGAACCCCCTGCGGCAGGTGCCCCCGGCGATGCTCGTGAGCCGACCGGCGTCCAGGCACAAGTCGCCGAGGTGCTCGCCCAGCGCGAAGCACAGGTCGCCGCCGAGCCCGAAGCCATGCCGGGTCCGGCTCAGCCGGCCCGCGAGTCGGTCAGCAGGTAACCGCACCCGAGACCGTGTGGCGGTCAGCGCCCCCGCCCTCCTTGCGCTGACCGCCGCGCTTCTTCTTCTGACGCATCGAGATAGGAGCCCGTCATGACGTCCTCGAACGATCCCGAGAAGGCGGTCAACCTCGACAGCCTGCCCCCGGAAGTCCTGCAGCAAGTGCGACGGATAGTGCAGGCCGAATACGCCAAGGATCTGCGTAAACAGCTTGGCGCCGTCCCCAGAGCGATCAACTGGCGCACCCTCACGCCGGAAGATCTCGAGCACGAACTCCTCGAACTCAACGCCTGGGTCGACTGGCTCCGCCACGAATACGGCTTGCCCGCCCAGGTCATCCCACCCATGTGGCACCGCCACGCAGAGCTCCGATGGGAGCTTTCCGCGCTACGCCAGCACTGGTTGACCTGCTACGACCAGCAGGCCAAGGGCAACATGGGTGTGGTCTGGCACGGCGAGTTCGCCCTCGCCCGGGAACGCCTGCGCGACTGGGTCTCCATCTCCGGGACTCGCCTCGACCGGGATCGAGCAACACGCATCACCGAATGGCCTGGCGGTGAGGCCGAGGACTTCAGCGCCCCCGACACAACAGAACGGCCGGTCACAGATAGGAACGAGGACTTCGTCGCGTTCGTCACCGAGTCCGTGCGTGCCCGCCAGGCTGAACAGGACGCCGCGATGCAAGAGATCCTCGAGGACGAGCGGGAGGAGTGATGCCCGCACGACGCCAGAGCGCCAGCAGTTCTGGACGGCGCCTCTACGCGGAGCCGGCACTGCGCCCCACCCCGGACATGGAGCGGCTGATGGACCTGGTGCTCCACCTCGCCGAGACCGAGCACCGCAATGCCTGTCGTGCACGACCCGAGACAGCAACCGAGGCGCCAAGTACGCCGGTCGAGAACGACACCGCAGAAGGACTCGCCGGCGGCGCCGAACCCAAGGAACACTAGAGTAACCCCGCTGCGATCCTCACGCGGATCGTTCAATCCTGCGGGGGTGGGAGGAATGAGAACAATGACGATCACCGCACTCACCCCACGGGCTCTCCCAGGCGGCAAGCTGGTCACCGCGGTCACTTACCAGCGAGTCTCCACCCGTGAACAGGCCGCCAAGGGTGGGCAACGAGAAGGCTTCTCCATACCCGCCCAGCGCACGGCCAACCAACGCAAAGCCGCCGACCTCGGCGCGGAAATCGTCGCCGAGTTCAGCGACCCCGGCTACTCCGCCCGAACGATGAACCGGCCCGACCTGCAGCGCATGCTCCGCTATATCAAGACCCATCAGGTCACCTACTGCATCGTCCACAAGGTCGACCGGCTCGCCCGCGACCGCCTGGTGGATCTCCAGATCCACAGCGCGTTGATCGAAGCCGGAGTCGCGCTGGTCTCAGTCACAGAGAGCATCGATGAGACTCCCTCGGGCACCCTCGTTCACGGCGTCATGTCCTCCATCGCCGAGTTCTACTCAAAGAACCTCGCCGCCGAAGTCACCAAGGGAATGACCCAGAAAATCGCCTCAGGCGGCACCCCCGGTAGGGCACCCATCGGTTACCTCAACGTACGCAAGCAAGACGAGCAGGGCCGCGAATACCGCACAGTCGAGGTCGACCCCGAACGCGCACCACTGATCCGGTGGGCTTTCGGCGCCTATGCCGCCGGCGACACCTCCGTCGAGCGGGTCGTCGCTGACGTCACCGCTCGCGGACTGACCACGGTCCCCACTCCGCAGCGGCCATCGAAGCCAGTCACCACGTCAGGATTCTTCAAGCTACTGCGCAACCCCTACTACATCGGCCAGATCCGGTACAACGGCGCCGTGCACGAAGGCAGCCACGAAGCGATCGTCGATGTCGAGACCTGGCAGCGGGTCCAACGGCTCCTGGACTCACGCGCGAGAGACGAGGTGCGGTTCCGAAAGCACGAGCACCACCTCAAAGGTCTGCTCTACTGTGCGACCTGCAAGTCCAGGCTGCAGTTGACCCTGGCCCGCAACAAGCAGGGCAATCGGTATGCGTACTACGTGTGCTCAGGCAAGACCAGCAAGCGAACGAACTGCACCCGCAAAGCCGTGCCGGTTGGGATCGCCGAGGAACTCGTCGCTGCCTGCTACAAACGCATCGGGATCGACGAAGCCACCTACAACGCCCTCGCGCAACAAGTCGACACCGCCTTCGATGAGCGCCTGGCCTCACGCTCGCAGGAACTCGCCGAGCTGGTGAGCAACCGGAAGCGGCTCGAGGCCGAACGCGAGAAGCTCATCAACGCCCACTTCGCCGACGCCATCGACCTCGAGACCCTCAAACGACACCAAGATCGCATCCGCGCCGGACTGGCCGACATCGACAGGAAACTTGAGAACGACCACGAAGAACAGGCCGGCCAACGCCAGCACCTCGGCAGCGCTCTCAAAGCACTGACCTACTGCGCCAGCATGTACGAGCGCTCCGACGACCAGGCCCGACGCCTGGCGAACCAGACGTTCTTCGAACGCATCTACATCGGCGAGGACGAGGAACCCCATGCAAAACTCGCCAAGCCATTCGCCTCACTCGCCCCGGCAAGCTCTTCGCTTGTCGGGTGTTCGAGTAAGACGACTACGGTGGAGGCTAGGGGACTCGAACCCCTGACATCCAGCTTGCAAAGCTGGCGCTCTACCAACTGAGCTAAGCCCCCGTAATGGGTATTCAATTCTGTACTGAGTCGGTGGCCTGGTTCCAGACCTGCCGCGTCTCCTCAGACTTCTTCCACTCGCGGTACACCACGAATCCGGCCACCGCGGCTGCTGCGAGGATCAGTCGCTTCATGGTTTCTCCCGTGAGAGGTAATCGGAGGCGTTCGCGGCATCTCACTGCCGCTCACGCCCGGCACTCCGCTCGAGTGGTCAAAGCCGAAAGCGAGCCTTCGCTTTGACCACTCTCACTACGTGCTGTGGGCGTACGTGGACTTGAACCACGGACCTTCACATTATCAGTGTGACGCTCTAACCGCCTGAGCTATACGCCCGAAACCTCTTCGTAGAATCGCCCCGGACAGCGACCACTACACATTACACCAGCACTCCCGCGCCCAACAAATCAGTCGTCGGTCAGGGTCAGGCCGATGCCGCCGACCAGGGATGCCGAGAGGTTGTAGAGCACTGCGGCGAGCATGGACAGCACGGTTAGCAGCACCACATTGACCACGGCGATGATGGTGGCGAAGGAGGCGATCTGCCCCACAGTGACCATCTCCTCGAGCCGGAAGGAACCGCCGGGACCATCGGCCCCCAGCACCTGCTGGGCCAGATCGTTGACGCGGTCGAAGATGCCGGTCAGATCCATCATGGACCACAGGGTCACCGCGCAGACCACCAGCATGATGCCCAGGGCCACAGAGAGCAGGAAGCTCATCTTCAGCACGGACCATGGATCCACCTTTGAGATCAGCAGCCGGGCTTTGCGGACCTT
>NZ_WRPM01000103.1 GCF_009758175.1 Nesterenkonia alkaliphila | reverse complement strand
CGCTGCCGGCACCACCGGGAGAAATTCTCCCGGATCGCTCCGGAGCAACTTTTCTATCTTACCAGAACTTCCTCGTGAGTGTCAACTCGACGTTCTCAGTTCCGTGTGGATAGGAGAATGAACTTTTCAGTTCTTCAGTCCGCACCCCGGCTCTGGGAGAGTTCCCATCACCAACTGGCGCGGATAGAAACTCTAGCACTAGTCAGCGGCGAATGTAAACTCCCCGTGAACAGCCCCGGATGCAGGCTCAGTTCTCGGCCTGCAGAAGCATGGACGGACGGAAGACCCACTGCCCCTGCCAGCGGGAAAACAGGTCAAGCGCCTCTGCGAGCATCGCGGCGCGGAAGAAGACTGAGTCCACTCCCCCGCTGTCTGCATCGGAACTGCGGTAGCCCTCCAAAAACTGTGAGCTGAGCTCCTCGTACCACTGGCCGAAGTTCACAGGGTCAGGCACCGGGGTACTCTCTGCCGAGTCGTCGGCCTCCTGATCGGCTTCATCGGAGCGTTCTGGGTCCTGCACGATCTCCGGCGTCTCACTGGCGACTTCCATGACCATATTGGCCATGGACATCAGTACAGAGATCACATCTTGAAGGCCCAAGGCATGTTCTTCGAATCCGCCGGCCTCGCTGACCACCCAGCGTTCCGGGGCCAGCAGGTGCATGCGGTCGGCCGTGAGCCGGCCGTGGATCCGCTGCAGCATCAGTGGTTCATCAGCGTCTCGAAGCTGCATGGCCATCAGGTCGATGACCTCGTTGAGGTCAGCAGCCTCATCCTCGTCGAACTCCTCGCGGATTCTCCGCCACTGGTCCAGCAGCTGCTGCTGCGCTCGGGCAGCCATGGCCTTGAGCTGCTCAGCGCTCTGCGGGTGCGCCCCGAAGGCCCCGGCCAGGTCGGCATGGAAGTTACCGAGGGTCTGCCCGAGTTGCCGTGCGCTTGACTTGAAGCTTCTGCCGCCCTGCAGCGCCGTCCGGGCCAGGTTCAGCGAATTGGGCGCCTCCGCCCCTGCTTCCCGGATGATGACCAGCTGCCCCGTCTCCCATTCGGCGCTGACCCAGTCAGCACCGGGTAGGCGTTCCTCCCAGGCCCCGTTGACAGTTCCGAGCACCCGGGGAATCGTCGTGGAGTGCGCAGTTGTCAGCCGGAGCACTGCCTCAGCCAACTCCTGCGGGTCGACCTGGGGTCGGCGGATGAAGTCCACGGCAACCTGCCGGCCCCAGTCGCTGTCATCCACAGCAGCAGGCTGCACCAGAGTTCTGGTGGTATTCGGCAGCATGGAATCCACCGCCTGCCGACGCAGCTGAAGGGTGAACGGCTCCCATTGGTTGAAGTCTGCCAGGGCCTCACCGCGAGAGCGGCCATTGCGGGTGCCCTGCTGGCGCCGGGACATCTCCAGGATGGCAGCCAGGAAGGCTCGGTCGCGGGCGCCGTCGTACACCCAAAGCTCCGCCCCATCCTGCAGGCTCAGCTTGCCGATGAAGGCAGACTTTCCCGCCAGGACCGAAGGCCTGGTGCGCAGGGCCACCGGTACCGAGATCCGCGCGACCGACTCCTCAGCGCCCTCGGCAAGCTCCACCTCGAAGATGTGCAGCTCAAGAAACAGTCCCGGATCAGGGTCCCCTTCCGGGGTGGGCAGCCGCAGTCCGCCCACTCTCGTCAGGCTGCGGCGGCTGCGGGGGGCGGGAAACCAGTGCTGGTGCGGCAGCCAGTTGCTGAGGATGTCCAGGAAGCCGGGCTGCTCCTCGCCACGGATGCGGCCGGTGGGGCTCATTGCTGGCGCACCCCCCGGCGCAGTGCGGCAATCTCGTAGAGGCTGATGCCCACCGCCATAGAGGCATTGAGCGATTCGGTGCTCGCGGCAATCGGGATGGAGACGATGGAGTCACAGGTCTCGCGGACCAGCCGGGACAGGCCTTTGCCCTCCGAGCCGACCACCACCACCAGTGGCTGATCAAAGAGGTTCAGATTGGGCAGCTCAGTGTCCCCACCCCCATCGAGACCGGCCACAAAGTAGCCATTGGCCTGTGCCTCCTTCAGCGCCTGGGTGAGGTTCTTGGCCCGCGCCACCGGAATCCGGGCCGCCGCCCCAGCTGAGGTTTTCCACACAGTGGCAGTCACCCCGGCGCTGCGCCGCTCAGGAACGACGACGCCATCGGCACCAAAGGCTGCCGCAGCCCGCAGGATCGCCCCCAGGTTGCGAGGATCGGTGATGGAGTCGCAGGCCACCAACAGCGGGGGATGCTCCGTATAGCCCTTGGCGGCGGCCTCGGCCAACTCAGCGGTCAACTCAGCCGGGTCTGCGTACTCATAGGGGTGCAGCACCAGGGCAATCCCCTGGTGAACTGCCTCCCCAGTGGCGGTGTCCAGCTGGCGGCGGGAGACCTCGCGGACTCGGATGCCCTGCTCGGCACAGTGCTGCAGGGACTCCCGAACCCGCCCGTCAGTCTCGATATCGCGGGCAATGAGCAGCTCGGCGGCAGGGACCTGCTCAGCCAGGGCCTCCAGCACCGGGTTACGCCCGGCGACCACATCATCGGCACCGTAGCCTGAGCCGCCGCGGGTTCGGCCAGGCTGCCGGCGGGCGGCCGAGCGCTCAGCCAGCTGCTTCTGCCGGTGCGCCTTGTGGTAGACCCGGTCTTCGGCTTTGGGAGTGGGGCCTTTGCCCTGAAGCTTGCGCTTGCCCTGGCCGCCGGACCCCTTCGTGGGTCCCTTACGCTCCCTGCGGATCGCAGCGGATTTGGGTCGGGAGTCCTTGGCCATCGGCTAGGCACCGCCTTTCAGGGTCCACACGGCGCCTGAGGGGGTGTCCTCCACCTCAATGCCGATGGTTGTGAGCAGATCGCGAATGGCGTCGGCCCGGGCAAAATCCTTAGCGCGCTTGGCCTCGGCCCGCTGCGCGAGCTGGGCCTCCACCAGGTGGCTCAGCGCCTCAGCTGCCGGCCCGGAGGCGCCCTCGGCGGGCTCGGGCACATCCGTGATGCCCAGTACCTCCAGCATCTTCAGCACCTGGCCGGCACAGACTGCGGTGGCGGCGTCGTCGTCCCTAGCCAGGGCCGTGTTACCGGCACGGACGGTTTCGTGAAGCACTGCCAGGGCGGCGGGCACGTTGAGGTCATCATCCATCGCGGCGGCGAAGCCTTCAGGGAGCCCGCTGGGGGACTCTCCTGGATGCCCTCCGGGGCGGGCCCGGGCAAGGAAGTTCTCGACCCGCTCCAGGGCCGAGGCCGCTTCCTGCAGTGATCCCGGCTTGTAGTCGAGTTCGGAGCGGTAGTGGGCGCTGGCCAGCCAGTAGCGGACTGCTTTGGGACGGACTTCGGCCAACATCTGATCGGGCGAGACAGTGTTCCCCACCGACTTGGACATCTTTTCCCCGGCATAGGTGACCATACCGTTGTGCAGCCAGTAGCGGGCGAATCCGTCCCCTGCGGCTGCTGACTGGGCGAGCTCGTTCTCATGGTGAGGGAACCGCAGGTCCCGCCCACCGCCGTGGATGTCAAAGCTGCTGCCCAGGTATTTGCTGGCCATCGCCGAGCACTCCAGGTGCCAGCCGGGCCGGCCCCGGCCCCAGGGAGAGTCCCAGGCAGCGGTCTGCGGCTCACCGGGCTTATGCCCCTTCCAGAGCGCGAAGTCCCGGGGATCGCGCTTACCGCGCGGGTCGGCATCGGGGGCATCCTGCATATCCTCCACTGACTGCCGGGTCAGCTCCCCGTAGTGAGGCCAGGAGCGCACATCGAAGTAGACGTCGCCGGAGTCATCCAGTGCGGGATAAGCGTGCCCAGCCTCGATCAGCCGGGCGATGAGGGCATGCATCTCGGTGATATGGCCGGTGGCGCGGGGTTCGTAGCTGGGACGGGCCACCCCAACTGCGCTGTAGGCTGCGTTGAACACCTGCTCGAACCGGTAGGCCAGGGCAAACCAGGGCTCGGCAGCCGGGTAGTCCGGCGTGGGTTCGAAGTCCTCGGCGTAGGAGGCGGCAGACTTCGCCAGGATCTTGTCATCGATATCGGTGACATTGCGCACCGTGGTGACCCGGTACCCGGAGTGCTGCAGCCACCGGGCGAGGATGTCGAAGGCCACTGCCGAGCGCACATGGCCCACATGCGGGCGGCCCTGCACAGTGGCACCACAGTAGTAGAGGGACACCTTGCCGGGTTCCAACGGCTGGAACTCGCGCAGCTGCGCGGTCTTGGTGTCATAGAGTCTCAGGGCCACGGGCCATACCTTACCGGTACGGCCGCCCAAAGACAGACAGATTTGGACAGGTCAGTACAGGACGGCGGTGGCTGTGGCAGCAATGCCCTCCCCGCGTCCGGTGAAGCCGAGCCCGTCTGAGGTGGTGGCAGCCACGGAGACCGGTGCGCCCGCCGCCTCACTGAGCACCCGCTGAGCCTCCTCGCGCCGCGGGGCGAATTTGGGCCGGTTTCCCACCAGTTGGACTGCGATGCTGCCGATCCGGAAACCAGCATCGCGCACGATCCTGGCAGCCTGGGAGAGGAGAACGACGCCGCGGGCACCGGCCATCTCTGCCCGGTGGGTTCCCAGGGTATCGGCCCCAAAATGGGTGCCCAGGTCTCCCATCCCGGCGGCGGAGAACAGGGCGGCGCAGGCTGCATGGGCCACGGGGTCCGCATCGGAGTGCCCGGCAAGTCCTTGCTGGCCGGGCCAGTACAGACCAGCAAGCCACAGCTCTGTAGGCTCATCCGCCAGCGCAAAGGCATGGATGTCCTGGCCGATGCCTACTCGCGGTGGTCCCGGCGGCGTTGCCGCGGCCTCTGCGCCTGAAGTCCCAGTCTCGGATCGCTCGCTGCTCAGCGGCTCTCGCGCCTGTTCCGCCAAGAGGGCGCGGGCGGTGATGAGGTCGGTCTCAGTGGTGATCTTCAGCGCATGCGGATGCCCGGGCACCACTCGCACCTCGGTGTTGAGGTCCTCGGCGATCATCGCCTCATCGGTGAGCTGGGACGCACGCTCCGTAGGGAGCTGCTCAATGTGAGCGAACGCCCGCTCCAGGAACTGCAGGGTGAAGCCCTGCGGGGTCTGCACGGCGCGTAGAGCGGAACGCGGCAGGGTGCGCTCAACCCGTTCCGCAGAGCCCTCAGACTGCACCTGCTTGATGGTGTCGGTGACCGGCACTGCCGGGGTCACCGCCTCGGCCCCGTCTGCCAGGGCTTGCAGGACCCGACTGAACACCTCGGGGGGAGTGAGCGCCCGGGCGGCGTCGTGCACCAAAACGTGCACGGGTCCGTCCCAGCCCTGCAGCTCAGCGTGCTTCTGGACCGCCTGGCTGCCCGCCCTCACTGAATCGGTGCGGGCTGCGCCGCCGGAGGTGATCACAACCTGGCTCCCGGTCCGGTGGGCCAGAGCCGTGGCCGGTGCCGAGAGAACCTCGTGATGGGAGGACTGCTCGGGCAGGACCAGGACGATCAGCTCAAAGCCGAGTTCAGGGGTGACTGCCTGACATGCATGCTCCAGGATGCTGCCCACGCCAAGGGTCACCGCGGCCTTGGGGATCCCGTGGCCGAGCCTAGTGCCTGAACCCGCCGCAACGATGACTAACGCCCGGTGTACCGCGCTGAAGGGCGCAGTATCATCCGGGCGTGCAGTCATGTATTGAATTCTATGCTGAGCGGTGAGTCTGCTCAGGCAGGGACCTTATCGGCCTCAGCCGTGGCATGGCCCTCGGCGAGGACCTCATCGAGAAGCTCCTCGGCCTTCTCCTCCTCCAGCTCCTTGGCCAGCCGGAGCTCGGAGACCAGGATGCGGCGGGCCTGGGAGAGCATACGCTTCTCGCCAGCTGAGAGGCCGCGGTTGTTCTCGCGGCGCCAGAGATCGCGAACCACCTCGGCGAGCTTATGGATGGAACCGGAGGCGAGCTTCTCCACATTGGCCTTATAGCGGCGGGACCAGTTGGTGGGCTCCTCGGTGTGCTCTTCACGCAGCAGGCCGAACACCTTCTCCAGGCCTTCCTCGTCCACTACATCACGGACGCCGACCAGATCGACGTTCTCAGCCGGAACCTTGATAGTCAGGTCCCCTTCTGAGACTCGCAGAGTGAGGTAGGTCTTCTCCTCACCCTTGAAAGTCCTCATCTCCACCTCTTCAATGGTGGCTGCACCGTGGTGCGGGTAAACGACTGTCTCGCCGACTTCGAAATTCATGTAGTTATTCCCCTTTCCTGACTTCAAGTTTATCACGGAGGGGCGCCTTACGGCGTGTCGTGACGGTAGATTGCAGGGGCAGTACTAAGGTTCGCCGCGCAATAATCTTTCTACATTGCGTAGAAGTCACACCGGATCGAGTAGTCTGGTAGCAACGCCATGCGTACCCATCGTTCTAAGGAGTCTCCGCGGTGAAGTTCACCCCCTCGGTACCTCGCGCAGCTGCAGCTGCTGCCTTGATCGGCGGTCTGGCCCTCACCGGCTGCTCTGCCATCAACTACCAGGCCACTACGCATGTGTACTCCGCCTCCGACGGCACAATGTTCGACTCCGAGAACATCGCGCTGCGCCACATCATGTTCGTGGCCGGAGAAGAGGGCGGTCCGGCCCGGATGACCGGGTTGGTCTCCCATCTGGACACCTCCGCCGAGGAGCCCGCCGAGGTCAGCATCGAGGTGGCCGGCGACAGCTTTGAGTTCACGGTTGAGCCGGGCAGTTCCATCAATCTGCAGCACGATGAGGAGCTGATCGTCTCGGCGATCGAGGCCGGCCCCGGTTCCATCCAGGAGGTCACCGTCAGCGTCAACGGCGCCCAGGAGAGCTTCAACGCCACCGTGGTGGACGGCACCATCGCTGAGTACCGCGACCTGCTGCCGGACGGCTTCGACGAGTCCATGGCGGAGCATCTCGAACACGGCCCAGACACCTGGGGCAGCGGTGCCGCCCACTACGACGAGAACGACGACAGCCACTGAGATTGTCCCGGCGGCGGCCAACCTGAACTCCGGTGAGCGTAGCGGTTAATCCGCTTATGGCCCCGGAATCAGCGCTATACCCGGACAAACAGCTACGCTCGATTAGCCTGCCCGCGGTGTGGCACTTTGTGTCGCAGGTGGACTTAATGAGAGGCCTGTGATGTGATGCTTGAGTTCATGAGAGGGGCACCACACTCACCCCTGGCGTGGACAGCCAACCTTCACTACGGATCGTCGGGCACGTACCTGCCCGTGAAAGGGAACCATCATGGCCTCTGTCACCTATGACTACGCAAGCCGCATCTACACTCCGGGCGCTCGCCCTGCTATCAATCAGCTCCACCTTGAGGTCGCCGACGGCGAGTTCCTGGTTCTTGTGGGCCCCTCCGGCTGCGGCAAGTCAACCGCACTGCGTATGCTAGCCGGCCTCGAGGAGGTCAATGAGGGCCGCATTCTGATCGGCGGTGAGGACGTCAGCCACGTCTCGCCCAAGGACCGCGATATCGCCATGGTCTTCCAGAACTACGCGCTCTATCCGCATATGTCAGTGGCCGAGAACATGGGATTCGCGCTGAAGATCGCCGGGGTCTCCAAGGAGGAGCGCGCACGGCGCGTACAGGAGGCCGCCAAGATCCTGGACCTTCAGGACTACCTGGACCGCAAGCCCAAGGCGCTCTCCGGCGGTCAGCGCCAGCGCGTTGCCATGGGCCGCGCCATCGTCCGCTCCCCCAAGGTCTTCCTGATGGATGAGCCGCTGTCCAACCTGGACGCCAAGCTGCGCGTACAGACACGCACCCAGATCGCCGCACTGACCCGCGAGCTGAAGACCACCACCGTCTACGTCACACACGATCAGGTTGAGGCGATGACCATGGGGGATCGGGTCTGCGTGCTCAAGGACGGCGTGCTGCAGCAGGTGGACTCCCCGCGCAACCTCTACGACACCCCCGCCAATGTGTTTGTGGCCGGCTTCATCGGCTCCCCCGCAATGAGCCTGTTCAAAGTCAGAGTGGAGTCCGGCCAGCTGGTGGTCGGCAACGACCGACTCACCGTTCCTGAAGTGGACCTCACCGGCAAGCAGGAGGTCATCCTGGGGGTGCGGCCTGAGGACATGAGCATCTCAACCGACGGCACCGGCCTGCCGATGATCGTCGACGTCGTCGAGGAGCTCGGCGCCGATGCCTACATCTACGGCACCCCGGAGGGCATCCACACCTTCCAGCCGCTGATCGTCCGGGTCGACGGCCGCCGTCCTCCTCAGAAGGGCGAGACTGTGCACATCAAGCCGAATGCGGACCACGTGCACCTGTTCGACGTTCAGACCGGTCTGCGGCTCAACGGGGCGATCCCCGAGGGCACCCCCGAGGCGACCCTGGACGATGTCGAGGCCCTGGCTGACCAGGAAGACTGAATCAGGAGCTAGTTAGCCGAAGATACTGATTTGAGCGGCGGGAAGTGGTGCGACCCACTATTTCCCGCCGCTCTTCTCGTTAATTCACACTGCATTTGCTGGCTTTGTCCAGCACATGTCCAGACTGACGATCTTAGTGTGGAGCCATGGCTAGAAACGCGCTGTCCATTGTCCTGACGATTCTGCTGAGCATTGTGCTCATCTGGTTGGCCTGGTGGTTGCTCACCGAGCTGATCAGCATCATCGGCAGTGTGATCATCTCGATCATCATCGTGATCCTTGCCGTGTTCGTGCTGCGAGCACTGACGCGGGCAAACAGATAACGGACTGCACAGTTCTGACCATGTCGCACCCAACTAATGAAGGAGTGATTCATATGCGCGGCGGTGGAATTTACATCGGTGGCGGTATTCTGACAATTATCGCGATCGTCATCATCCTGATGTGGTTGCTCTGAGGATCAGCCCTTCACGACGGAGAGCCCGGAGGAGCGCAGTGCTCATCCGGGCTCTCTTCTGTGCTCAGGCGGCCCGGGAGAGACCGGCGGCCGGCTGGACTCGGGAGAGCCGGCGGGCCGGAAGCCAGGCCGCGGCCAGGGAGGCCAACAGGGTCGCTGCCCAAACCGCAGCCATCCGCAGCCAAGGAATCTCCGGCGCCACCGTCCAGTCCTCGCGCGCCACCAATGCGCTGACTCCGGCCCAGCCGAAGAGTGCTCCCATCCCGGTTCCCAGCAGCAGGGCGACTGCCGCCAGCAGCAGGGCCTCGATACCTATGGTTGCCCCCAGTGCGCGGCGGGTCATCCCATTGGCCCGCAGCAAAGCAGCCTCTCGCTGACGCTCAAACACGGAGAGGGAAAGCGTGTTTGAGACCCCCAGCACCGCTACCAGCACACTGGCCCCCAGCAGGGCGAGAACCCCCAACAGAATCGCATCGATGAGCCGCAGGGTCTCTGCGCGGTACGCCGCGCCTTCCACAGAGGCTTGGGCCGAATACCCACCGAGCGCCTCGTGAAGCTGCCAGATCTCCTGATACTGCGCATCATCAGCCACGCGGAACACAGCCCCTGCTCCGGGGGTGGCATCCCGGTCCCCAGGCGGCAGAAGCGCCTGCGGAACCGCCACCACGTCATGGGGCAGCCAAGAGGCCAATTGCACCGGAAATTCCTTGGCGGGCTGACCAGTGGGCAGCTCCAACATGAGGGTTTCCGACACCGAGGAGTAGTCTGCCTGGGCAAAGGCGTTCCACCCGGCATAGATGATCGGCCCATCCTCCTGCAACTGATCCAGCGGAAGACGCGAGATTTCGCTAAACTCGGCATCCTCCAGCACAAGTACCTGCCAATGGATATCCTCTGTGTGCTGAGCCTGCAGACCCGGCAGCATCATGACCTCAGTGACCACGGGGCTGTCCTGCAGCACCTGCCACTGGTCCTCCTCGAGCTCCGCCACAGCGCCGTCCACGGGATAGGACTCGGCCAACTCGGTGTACAACAGCTTCTGGGCAGTCGCCGCACCAGTGATCATGGTCGCCACCAGGGTCACTCCCACCAGCAGTGCTGAGGAGGTGGCGGCAGTACGTCCGGGTACCTGGCGGGCATTCTGCCCGGCCAGGCGTGCGGGCACCTTCAGCGGGCGCAGGGCTGCCAGCGCCGTGCCCAGCCACTCCGCGAGCGGCGGCACTATGGTCTTGGCCAGCACCAGCACACCGAGGAAGCCCAGGATCCCGCCGCCCAGGCCGATCACCGGGAACGGCAGCCCCGCCACGGGATCAGCGTTGAACATCCCGTAGTAGTCCAGCTCAGGATTCGGTTCGCTGGCTGGCCAACCCAGTGCGGCGTAGAGCACAGCAGCCAGACCCACGGCGGTAAGCAGTGCACCGAGCACCAGTCGTACCGTGGAGCCGCGGTTCTCCGGCGGAGCCACATCTGCAGGCCGCAGGGCGATCATGGGCGAAATGCGCCCCGCACTGAACGCCGGGTAGAGGGCTGAGCCTACTGCCATGACCAGGCCCAGGCCGAGGCCCACCCCCATCGCGATGAGATTCGGCAAGGCTGCCGGAATGCCCTCTCCGCCGCCGCCCAAGAAATTCATGGCGACCACGAACCCTTGTGCGATCCCCCAGCCGAGGAGCACACCGGCTGCTCCGCCCAGAAGGCCGAGCACGGCCCCCTCGGCTAGAGTAGCCCAGCGCAGCTGGGCTGCAGTGCCTCCCACGGCGCGGATCAGCGCCATCGTGCGTTGCCGCGAGGCGACGATCACCTGGAAGGTATTGGCGATCACCAAAGCCGAGACGAACACGGCGATGCTGCCGAAGCCCAGTGCCACCCAGCGAAGCAGCTGGGCATCTCCGGTGCGCTCCGCCACCCAGAGGTCCACGATCTGCTCACTGGTGGCAATCTGCAGCTGCGACACTGAGACAATGCCGAACGGGTCTTCTTGGGCCGCCCCGGCCTCCGGGGTGGCCGATGCCGGGGCGAGCATGTCCAGCTCCCCGGAGGCAATCAGCTGCCCCACCAGCTCAGCAATCTGCTGCTGAACGGCTTCTTGGGCGGCCCGGTCACCATGGACGGACTCCGGCAGGACCACCCGAATCTCAGCCGGCTCCACGAAGCCATAGTCTGCCTCCGGATCGACAGGTACACGGTCCATGCCTTCAGCGGTGAGATACGCCTCCGGGCTCCACACACTGGTCTCGGCGATTCCCACCACGGTGTACTGCGCCTGATCCACCACGGTGTAGGAGTCATCCATCTCCCAGCGCACAGCCTCAGCCTGGTAGGTGTCGCCCACTGCCAGATCCTGCCATTGGGCGGCGGATTCGCTGACCAGAAGCTCATCAGCAGCCTGCGGCAGCCGGCCCTCAACCAGCGGATACTCGCGGCTGCCGGTCAGGGTGCTCACCCCAAGCCCTGAGCTGCTGTACCCGCCAAACTGTTCGTCCAGCTCCAGGGGGCCGTCCAGTCAGCTGCGGCGGATCACCTCTGCTGAGACCACCGAGTCCAGCTGCTCAATCGCCTCGGCCAGGGGAATGTCTCCATACTCCGCAGGCATCAGTGTCTCCGCTGACCAGCCGCCGTCCTCGTACTCCGTATAGGAGTTGCTCGCCCAACCGAGCGCTCTGGAGTCAATGATCAGATCAGCGCCGGCCGCTTCTCCCTTGGCCTCTTCCTCCACGGCCCGGTTCAGCGAGTCCACCAGCATAGTGCCGGCCACAATGAAGGCCACTGAAATGGCGATGGCCGCCCCGGCGGCTCAGAGCCGCTTGCCCGAGGAGCGCAGATTGGCGCGCAGCACCGTGAACCTAGTGCCCGTCGCGGCGCGCTGGTCCGTCACTGCGCGGCCCCGATCATCTTGGCGGCCAGCAGTTCGGCGGTGGGCTCGGCCACCGTCTCCAGCACCCGGCCGTCGGAGAGGATCACCGTGCGATCGGCCTGCGCGGCGGCATTGGCGTCATGACTGACCATCACCACGGTCTGACCGAACTCGTCCACCGCAGCACGCAGCAGCCCGAGCACCTCGGCGCTGCTGCGAGAATCGAGATTGCCCGTGGGCTCATCGGCGAAGATCACTGCCGGCTTGGAGACCAGAGCGCGGGCCACGGCCACCCGCTGCTGCTGGCCACCTGAGAGTTCGAAGGGCCTGTGGTCCAGCCGGTCAGCGAGCCCGAGACGGTCGATGACCATCTCGTAGTAGTGCCGGTCGGGCTCAGGTCCACCCAGGGAGGACGGAAGCAGGATATTCTCCTGCGCGGTCATCGCCGGGACCAGGTTGTAAGCCTGAAAGATGAACCCGATGTAGCGCCGGCGCATCAGGGTCAGCTCACGCTCACTGAGGCCGATCAGCTCAACGTCACGGCCCTGGGCGGAGAGCACCACGCTGCCCTCATCAGCGCTGTCCAGACCGGCCAGCACATGCAGCAGAGTGGACTTGCCAGATCCGGAGGGACCCATGATCGCGGTGAACTCACCGGCCGGAATCTCGATGCTCAGCCGGCGCAGCGGGTGCACTGTGGCCTCCCCTGAGCCGTATGTCTTGGTCAGGTGCTGGGCACGTACTGCTGCCCGCGTAGTCGTTCTCTGCATAGGTGTCTCGCTTCAGGTCTCATCACAGGGTGCTGAGCCGGGCCCGGCTCGTTCACTGATTCACAGTACGGAAGGCAACGACGCCGCCGCCTCAGCTCAGAGACCGAACCTCGCCTCATCCTGGGGTATGAGGCAGGCAGGGGCCCGGGTCCATAGACTTGGGTGACATGCCTGAGACCTTGCTGCCGAACCCGCCTGCACATGTGCGTGCTGTGCGGTTCTTTGAGGCGCGGCCCTGGCTGGGTGACACCCTCTTCAAAGTGCTCCCGCTGCTGGGGCTCAGCAGCCTCTTCTGGCTCATCGGCGGCGGGGTGACCGCTGGACTTCTCGGCACCGGGATGTTCGGGGTCAGCGTGCATCTTCCGGTGATGATCGGCTTCGAGCTGCTGGCGATCCTACCTCTGGCGTTCTGCCGAATCCGGCCCGGCCTGGCCGCCGGGTTGATCAGCTTCGCCTGCCTGTGTCAGATCCTCGCCATGTATGGACCCGGAGCCTCGGCGTTCTCGGTGCCGCTGGTGGTCTACGCCTGCGCCAAATACGGCTCCCGCCGCGTCAGTCTGGGCTACCTGGGGCTGGCGGTGCTGGGAGCCCTGCTGATGGGGGTCCATGTCGTGGCTGCCGCCGGCGTGCTGGGGCAGCAGCTGCCCGGTACCTACCACCCGGACTGGGGGGGTGATGCTGTTCATCGCGGCACTTATCACCGGCTTCTGCGCTGCGGTGGTGGTCTCGGCCTGGCTCTTCGGTGATCTGGCGGGCCGGCGGCGTCGTGAGCGGGAGGCCATCCAGGAGCGGAACCGCCTGCTGGAGCGCGAACGCGACCAGGAGGCCCAGCTGGCCGCCGATGCCGAGCGGATGCGGATCGCTCGGGAGATGCATGATGTGGTCAGTCATTCCATGAGCGTGATGATTGCCCAGGCCGACGGGGGCCGCTATGTGCTGCAGGCTGATCCGGCGCGGGCTGGGCAGGCGTTCGAAACCATCGGCGAGACCGGCCGGGAGGCGCTCACCGAGCTGCGCCGCATGCTCGGGGTGCTGCGCGAGGAGGGCGAGCAGAAGCTTCGCCCTGCTCCCGGTATCGAGAGCATCCCCCAGCTGGTGGCCGATGTGCAGGCTTCCGGGCTGCCGGTGGAACTGCATATAGCCCATGCCAGCCTGCCGCCGATGAACGAGGGAGTCGAGCTGGCGATCTACCGGATCGCCCAGGAGGCACTGACTAATACGCTCAAGCACGGCGGGGAGGGCGCGCGAGCCTAAGTGTGGCTGGGCACCGATCACCGGGCCGGCGAGCTTGCCTTGGAGATCCGCGATACCGGCCGGGGCGCATCGGCGATTGACGACGGCGCCGGCTCTGGGCTGCTGGGCATGGCTGAGCGGGCCAAGCTCTACGGCGGCACCCTGGTGGCCCGGCCCAAGGGGGAGGAATCCCTGGAGAGCGGCTTCACCGTGGAGGCCCGGTTCCCCCTGGAGCGGGTGCGGCCCGGCCGGCGCACGGCACCAGCCCAGACGACCCGTCCGTATCATGAGCAACAGGAGGAGAAACCATGACGCAGATCGCTCAGCCGGGACCGGGGGCCCAACCCCCCGGAATCTCCGTGCTGCTGGCTGATGACCAGGCTCTGCTGCGCGCCGGCTTCGCCATGGTCATCGACTCCCAGCCGGATATGGCAGTGGCAGGACAAGCCGGGACTGGGGCTGCGGCGCTGGGGCGGATCCGGGCGCTGGCATCGGCTGGCCGCGCCCCAGACGTGGTGCTGATGGACATCAGGATGCCGGAGATGGACGGCATCGAGGCCACAGCTGCGATCACCGAGGACTCCGCTCTGGACGCGACCCGGGTGATTGTGCTGACCACCTTCGACACCGATGAGTACGCATTGGCCGCGCTGCGCGCCGGAGCTGCCGGATTCCTGCTCAAGGATGTGCAGCCGGAGGTGCTGTTGGACTCCATCCGCACCGTGGTGACCGGGGGCGCCGTCGTAGCCCCTTCCACCACCCGGCGGCTGCTGGACACCGCCATCCTGGGCCAGGGAGCGCGGCGATCGCCGAGCACTGAGCAGCAGCAGAAACTGGAGTGCCTGACCAATCGGGAGCGTGAGATCCTCGCCGAGCTGGCCACCGGAGAGTCCAATACGGAGATCGCCGCCAGGCTCTATCTCTCCGAGGCCACCGTGAAGACCCATGTGGGCAATGTGCTGCACAAATTGGGCTGCCGGGACCGGGTGCAGGCGGTTGTCTTTGCCTACGAGTCCGGGGTGGTGGGGGAGTGATCCCGTCCACTGCTGTTAAGGCACAGTTAACCAGCTCTGTTGGATAGGTTTATGGCATGACCTCTCAGCCCTCCCTCCCCGTCGCCGCCGAGCCGCTTGTGATGGGCGATCAGCCGGTCCGATTGGTAGCCACTGATGTGGACGGCACCATCCTCTCCTACGCCCAGACCATGACCGGGGAGCTGTCCCCGCGCACCCTGGAGGCGTTCCGCTCCGTGCGCGAGGCTGGTGTGGTGGTGGTTCTGGTCACCGGGCGGCCGGTGCGGGCGCTGCGCCGGATCAGCACTGCTCTGGAGCTGTTGGGCCCAGTGATCGCCTCCAACGGAGCAGTCACCTATGACCTGGCCGCCGATACTCCCATCGAAGCCCAGGCGCTGACCGCAGACACCCTGTTCGAGGCCAAAGACCTGATCAGGAGCCTGGAGCCCACTGTGAGCTTCGCTGCCGAGACCATGGCGGCCCTGCATATGGAGGAGTCCTTCGCCCGCGGCAGCCTGTGGTTCGACGAGAAGCACCGCAGAGCAGCCGGAGTCCGCGAGGATGAGATCCGACTCGGACCGTTGGACCACACCCTGGAGCGCTCCACAGGGGCACTGCCCGATGAGGCGCCCGCGCTGAAGCTGCTGGCCAAGACCCATGCCATGGATCCTGACGCGTTCATCGCAGAGACCCAGGAGCGGATCGGCCACCTGGTCACGGTCACTCATTCCGCCCCGGGGGTGAGTCTGCTGGAGATCTCCGCCAAGGGGGTCAATAAGGCCCAGGCACTGCACCGGTATGCCGAATCCTTGGGCATCGGCGCACAGGAGTCCATCGCCTTCGGCGATATGCCCAATGATGTGGAGATGCTGCAATGGGCAGGGACCTCCTGGGCCGTGGGCTCGGCTCACCATATGGCCCGTTCGGCGGCCGACCGAGTCACCGAGTCATGCGATGATGACGGTGTGGCCCTGGTCCTGGAGAAGCTCCTTGAGGGGCAGCTGAGGTGAGCCGGGCCAAGACCGGCCGGAAGCCGTACCGGCAGCATCCCTACCGCCAAGTGCCCTATCTGGTGAACTCTGTCCCCGGCCCCCTGCATCACACGCCCTTGGCCTTTGCCCACCGCGGGGCCGACCCTGAACGGGAGAACACTATGGCTGCCTTCCAACGGGCAGTGGATCTGGGGTTCCGGTACCTGGAGATCGATGTGCGCACTTCTGCGGACGGAGAGTTGGTGATCTTCCACGATGAGACGCTGGACCGGACCACCGACGGCACCGGCCGAGTCTCCGAACACAGCTGGGCCCAGCTGAGCCGGCTGCGGGTCGGCGGCCAGCCCCTGGTGCGGTTCGAAGATGCGCTGCGGGCCTTCCCCGATGCCCATTTCAATGTGGACCTCAAGGACGCTGCAGCAGTGGATCACTTCGCGGAGATCGTGGAACGGCTCGGTGCCCACGACAGGGTGCTGGCGGCCAGCTTCAATGATGCCCGCCGGCACCGCCTGCGCAGACTGGTCTCCCGTCATGTCGCCACCTCCGGCGGGTGGGTGTCCATCGGGCTGATGGTGCTGCTGGGCCCGTTCGGCGGGCTCGGCCGGCTCTCCCAGCGGCTGGCTCGGATCGACTGCGTCCAGGTTCCGATCCGCCAGTCCCGGATACCGGTGGTGAGGCCGAAGTTCGTGGAGCGCTGCCACGCCGCCGGGCTGCAGGTCCACGTCTGGGTGGTGGATGACCCCCAAGAGATGCACCGGCTGCTGGATCTGGGTGTGGACGGGATCATGACCGATGACGCAGAGGCTTTGGCCGCGGTGATGCGTGAGCGCTCGGTCTGGCCCCAGACCGTGTGAGCCCCAGCTCATCGTTCTCCCACGTCAGGGCAAGGTTTCGGCCAGGCCCGTCGCCTAGTCTGGCCGCATGGTTAACGAAGCTCTGACTGAGTTCACCGCCCAGACCCCGCCGGGTTCCGTGGCGGCTCCCTGGTGGCTGAGCTTCGCCGTGCTGGTCTACGGGGCGCTGCTGGTGGCGGCCTTCATGATCTACGCCCAGACGGACCACCAGGGGCCGGCCAAGGTGATCTGGGTGCTGATCATCGCCTTGGTGCCGATTCTCGGGGCGATCATCTACTTCATCGCCCAGAGCCTGCGCCACCGGCGGGAGAACCGGCCCGGCTGATCGGGCTACGCCATAGGAGGCCGCGGATTGTGGCTCAGGGCAGCCGAGAGCTCCTCAGCCATCGGGGGCTGGGCGCCGTATCGGGAGGACGTGATGGCGGCGGCCTGTGCGGCAGTGTGCAGCACCTGGGCGACGTCGTGCTTTGAAATCTGCTGCAGCGGCGTCCGCTGCTCAGCGCCCAGGAGCCCCTGCTGGCGAAGCGTGGAGAGAGTGGCGGACATGAAAGAGTCCCCCGCTCCCACAGTATCGGCCACATCGGTGGGAAAGGCCTGTTGCTCGGCGAAGCCGGAGCGGGCCAACGCCATGGCTCCGGATGCCCCGCGGGTCACCGTCACCAACGCCGGGCCCAGCTGCAGCCAGAACTCCATGGTCTCTTGGACGGGCCGTTCGGGGTAGAGCAGCTCAAAATCGTCGGTGGAGGCCTGGACGACGTCGGCCAGCCTCACCAGTTCCTCCACCCGGTTGCGAGCCTCCTCGCGATTGGGCACCAGGGTGGGCCGGTAATTGGGGTCGTAGGAGATGGTGGCAGTCTGGCGCAGCTCCTGCAGCACGCTCTTGACCACCCCGGCACCCGGTTCGATCAGGGTGGCCAAAGATCCGGAGTGGACATGCTCAATGGTCCCGGCGGCCTGCTGCAGCTTCTCGATAAGGTCCTGGGCTTGAGGGAGGACCCAGTCCAGTGCGAACTCGTAGCTGGCCTGACCGGTGGGATCTAGGGTGGCGGTGGCAACGGAGGTAGGCAGGTCATCGGCCTCCAGCACAGCGCTGATCCCCTGGGCGCGCAGGGCCCGTGCGATCATCCGACCATAGTCGTCACCGCCGTGCCGGCCAGCGAACACCACCTGGTGGTTGAGCCGGGCCAGTCCCACTGCCACGTTCAGCGGACTGCCGCCCACATGCGCCTTGGGGGCAGACGTCTCGGATTCGACAACGTCTACCAAGCACTCGCCTATGACTGCCAGGTGGGACTTCACATCCTCCAAACTACCGCACTTGTCCTCGAGAAGACCCAGACCGCGGCCGTTTGCGGCTCATCGGCAGCTCAACTCTGCTGGTAGAGGGCGTAGCCGCCCAATAAGTTCTTGATGGGCACCTCGGGATAGCGGTGTTTGAGCACGGCGAGCGCCTGGCGGGAACGGACCCCGTGCTCACAGTAGACCACCGCCGGGTTCTCCTCAGTGACCTCCTGGAGCCCCTCGGGAGGCTGTTCGGCCTGCCATAGGTCCATCAGCGGGATATTCACCGCGCCGCTGAGGGCCCCCGCCTGGTGTTCATGGGGTTCGCGCACGTCCAGCACCAGACCCAGGCGCCCGTCGGCCGCCGCGCGCCGGAACTCAGCCGGGCTGAGGTCATCTGCCTGCTTGGGCTCGCCGGTGAAGGGGTTGAAATCAATATCCGCTGTGCCTGGATCAGGCTCCTCAGGCCCCTGTGCCAGAGCGGAGGGGCTGGCGGCCGGCACTGTCTGGCCTGGCGCCGAGGAGGCGGCTGGGGCGGCGTCGCCGACTTCAACTGGACAGGCTGCAGCCTCAGGAGCGCCGCCGATGTCTTCGGCACCTGTGCCGATGCTGGTGACCGGCTCGCGGTCGGGGTCGGGATTGAGCCGAAACTGGCCGAAGTGGGAGGTCAGCGCATCGTAGGTGACCACCCGGCCGGTCAGCGGCTCACCGATTCCGGCCAGGAACTTGATCGCCTCAGTGGCCATGATGGAGCCGATGACCCCGGGGAGCACACCCAGCACCCCGGCCTCGGCGCAGCTGGGCACCTCGCCGGGGTCTGGAGCCTCCGGGTAGAGATCCCGGTAGGTGGGCCCGCGGCTGCCATCGGGCAGTCGGGACCAGAACAGGCTGACCTGTCCGGAGAAGCGGAGAATAGAGCCGGAGACCAGCGGTTTGCCGAGGATCTCGCAGGCATCGGAGACCACATAGCGGGTGCTGAAGTTGTCGCTGCCGTCGATCACAATATCGGCAGGCTCGATGAGCTCCAGGGCGTTGGCGGCGCTGATCGGCTCGCGGTGCTCGGTGATCCCCACCTCCGGGTGCAGGCCGCGCATCCGCTCGGCGGCAGAGGAAGTTTTGGGCTGCCCCAAGGTGGACTCGGAGTGGATGACCTGACGGTGCAGATTGGACCGGTCCACCACATCGTGGTCGATGATCTCGATGGCTCCGACCCCGGCAGCAGCCAGGTAGGTGAGGATGGGAGCGCCGAGTCCGCCGGCTCCGACCACCACGGCACGGGAGTCCAGCAGTCTAGCCTGGGCCTCGATGCCGAATCCGGCCAGGGCGAAGTGGCGCTGGAAGCGTTCGGCCTGGGTCCGGGAGAACTTGCTGAGGTCACTCATGGTGCACACTCCAAAGAATCAGGGGGTTGTTGGATTATCGGCATCTCATGGGCTGCTGATACTCCGAAAAGTGCCTGATAACCCATCAGGTGAGGTCTTCTAGAGGGCTGATGATCCCCTCGGCAGGACTGGAGGCCAGGGCGTGCTCCCGCCGGGGAATCCGGCCCGCGGCAGCGCAGTGGAAGCCGGCCTCCACGGCAAGGCGCATGGCTTCGGCCATGGCAGTGGGGTCCTGTGCGCGAGTCACTGCGGAAGCCACCAGCACTGCTGAGCACCCCAGCTCCAGTGCAAGGGCCGCCTCGCTGGCCGTGCCGATCCCGGCATCGAGTACCACCGGGACCTGAGCCCGGGAGGTGATCAGTTGGATATTGTGCGGGTTCAGGATTCCCAGCCCGGTGCCGATGGGGGCGCCCAGCGGCATCACCGCGGCAGCTCCGGCCTGTTCCAGGCGCAGGGCCGCGGCCGGATCGTCACTGGTGTAGACCAGCGGGGTGAATCCACGGTCGGCCAGCTGTTCGGTGGCTTCCAGGGTCTCGATCACATCGGGCAGCAGCGTGTGCTCATCGGCGATGACCTCCACCTTGATCAGGTTGGTCTCTAGAGCTTCGCGCGCCAGCTCGGCGGTAAGCACAGTGTCCTTGACCGTGTAGCAGCCAGCAGTGTTGGGCAGCACGTCGATTCCGAGCCGCTCCAGCATGGAGAACACGGAGGTTTTGGTCTCGGGGCTGTAGCGGCGCATCGCCACCGTGGTCAGGGTGGTCCCGGACTGCACCAGGGCCTTCTCCAGGGCGGCCAGATCGGTGATCCCTCCGGTGCCCATGATCAGCCGGGACTCCAGGGTGTAATCGCCGATCTGCAGCGGTGCCACGGTGCGTGGGAGCTGCTGGGCGGTGGGCGGCGTCGTCATTGTCTTCTTCCTCATCCGCCCTGGACCGCGGTGACGATCTCCAGCTCATCACCCTCGGAGAGTTCGGTGGCCGCCCAGCGGCTGCGCGGCACCACCTCTCCCCCCAGTGCTACGGCCACCCCCAGGCGTCCGCCGTCTGCGGGGGTCCCGGATTCAGTGAGCTCACGGCCGGTGGTCCGGGCCACGGCGGTGACCACAGTGGCGCCCTCGTCCAGGGGCACGGTCTCTTCGTTGATCTCAACGGTTGGCATAGGTCCTATTCAACACCAGCAGGGCCTCGACTGTTCCTGACTGCACTTGGCACAGCGGGGATCAGGGTCACATCCGGCCGGTGTGCTGGAACGCTTGGTGCCAGGAGAGCGCCTCGCCAAGCAGATGCGGGGTGTGGCGTCCGCCTGGGTTCGCCGCACACGCCCGGTCCAGATAGTCCTGCAGACGGTCCCGGTAATGGGGATGTGCGCAGTTCCTGATGATGCTGCGAGCTCGTGCCATCGGTGACAGACCCCGCAGATCTGCCAGTCCCTGCTCGGTGACCAGAATCTGAGTGTCGTGCTCAGTGTGGTCGATATGGCTGGCGAAGGGCACAATCGCCGAGATCATCCCATCCTTGGCGGTGGAGGGGGAGACGAAGAAGTTCAGATAGGCATTGCGGGCGAAGTCCCCTGAGCCGCCGATGCCGTTGATGATGGAACTGGCCATCACGTGCGTGGAGTTCACGTTGCCGTAGATGTCCGCTTCGATCATGCCGTTGATCGCGATCAGTCCCAGCCTGCGGATCACCTCGGGGTGGTTGGAGATTTCCTGGGGCCGCAGCAGGATCCGGCCCTTGTAGCTCTCAATGTTCTCGTTGAAGTGCTCCGCCTTCTGTGCCGACAGGCACAGGCTGGTGGCCGAGGCTGCGGCGAGCTTTCCGCTGTCCAACAGCTCCAGCATGCCGTCCTGGATCACCTCGGTGTAGGCGGTGAGATCCTCGAACTGACTGTGTGCCAGGTTGGTCATCACCGCATTGGCGATGTTCCCCACTCCCGACTGCAGGGGGAAGAGGCCCTTGGGCAGCCGGTCCCGGGCCACCTCATGGTGCAGGAAGTCCACCACATGATCGGCCATCGCCTGAGAGTCCGGATCCACTGGCTTGAATGGCAGGTTGCGGTCCGGGGCCTCGGTCTGAACTACAGCCACCACCTTCGCCGGATCCACTCGCAGGTAGGGGTCCCCGATGCGCTGCATGGGGTCAAGCAGCTGCAGCGGCATGCGCTGCGGGGGCAGCCGGGTTCCGTAGTAGATGTCATGGAAGCCCTCATACGCCCGCGGGTGCCAGGAGTTGACTTCCAGAATCACCTTCTCGGCCAAGTCCAGCCAGGTCTTCGAGTTCCCCACCGAGCTGCCGGGCACCAGCAGCCCATTGGGCAGGATCCCGGCGACCTCCACCACCGCCACGTCCAGCTTCCCGTAGAAGCCGAACCAGGCCTGCTGGGCAGAGTGGCTCAGGTGGGTGTCGATGTACTCGATCTCTCCAGCATTGATCGCCTGGCGTGCAGTCGGATCGGACTGGAAGGGCAGCCTTTTGCTCACCGCGCCTGCCTCGGTGAGCAGACCGTCTACCTCGGGGGCCGTGGAGGCTCCGGTCCACAGCTCAATCCGGAACTCCTCGCCGCGCTGATGTGCCTGCTCGACCCTGTCCGCCAAGGCCTCAGGGACCGCTTTGGGGTAGCCGGCACCGGTGAACCCGCTCATCCCCACCCGGTCCCCGGGGCTGATATGCGCTGCGGCTTCTGCCGCGGAGACTGTTCTGCTGCTCAGCGCTGACACACAGCTCCTGACCTCGTGATCTGGCAAGATACTGCCAGGATACGGGATGCTGACACCCTCCAGGCATCTTCTACGTGAGGTAGAAGAACTCCCCGCTGCGGTATAAGGTTTAACTGCAGGAACGGCTACGGAGGACACCCTTGACGAGGAGAAACGTGTGCTCAAAAGCCTGACCGAACCTCATACGCTGACCGCCGGCGAGGTCGCCGAGACCCTGAACACCGACCTCGCCTCAGGACTGAGCGGCGCGGAGTCGGGCCGGCGCCTCAAACAGCTCGGCCCCAATGAACTTCCCGCCGCGGAGAAGGACAGCCCGGTCAGGCGGTTCCTGCGCCACCTCCACGATGTGCTCATCTATGTGCTGCTGGGAGCCGCTGTGCTCACCGCAGTGCTGCAGCATTGGGTGGACACTATAGTCATTCTCTTTGTGGTGGTGATCAACGCCACAGTCGGCTTCCTCCAGGAGGGCAAGGCTGAACGCGCCCTCGAGGGGATCCGGGACATGCTCTCCCCCTCAGCCTCTGTACTGCGCGAAGGGACCTGGCGGACCATCCCCGCGGATAACCTGGTTCCCGGTGACGTGGTCCGGCTCCGGGCCGGTGACAAAGTCCCCGCCGACCTGCGGCTTGCAGAGGCTCATGAACTGACCGTGGAGGAATCGGCACTGACCGGCGAGTCTGTGCCCACCGCCAAGCACAGCGCCACGGTGGAGGCCAACGCCCCGTTAGGTGATCGCCACTGCTTGGCGTTCTCCGGAACGATGATCACCTCCGGCTCAGGCAGCGGAGTAGTGGTGGCCACCGGTTCGCAGACCGAGCTGGGCCGGATCAACATCATGATGAGTGAGGTGGAGTCCCTCCAGACCCCGCTGACCCGGCAGATCGCAGCTTTCGGGCGCTGGTTGGCCCTCGCCGTGGTGCTGATGACCCTGATCCTGGTGCTGCTGGGCTCGCTGATCCACGGCACCGGGATGGCAGAACTTCTGCAGGCAGCCGCGAGCTTCGCAGTGGCCGCCATTCCTGAGGGTCTGCCCGCACTGATCACCATCACCCTGGCCCTGGGAGTCCAGTCCATGGCTGGGCGCAATGCGATCACCCGCCGGCTTCCGGCCGTCCAGACCCTGGGCAGTGTGACCACCATCTGCTCGGACAAGACCGGCACCCTGACCAAGAACGAGATGACGGTGGAAAGGGTGATTCTCACCGGGGAGACGCTTATGGTCACCGGCACCGGCTACGCCCCTGAGGGAGAGGTGATCGCTGAAGACGGGGCCGCCGTGAGTCTGGACCACACGGGACTGCGCCGGATCACCCAGGCGCTCAGTGTGGCCAATGACACCCGGCTGGTGCAGGCCGAGAACGGCCGCTGGAGCATCAACGGCGAACCCACGGAGGGAGCGCTGCAGTCAATGGCCGGCAAGCTGGGCTTCGATCCGGCCGCCGTGTCCCGGCTGACCACCTTGCCGTTCAGCTCGGAGAACAAGCTGATGGCAACCGTGGCTCAGACGGAGGAAGACCTGCGCGTACTGGTCAAAGGCGCTCCTGACCGCCTCTTGGACCGGGCAGCCGTGCAGCTGACCCCAGAAGGCGGCACTGCACCCCTGGACCGAAACTACTGGGAGGAACAGATCGAGCTGCTCTCCAGCCAGGGACTGCGGGTGTTGGGGGCCGCCGAGCGCAGCGCAACAGACCGTGATACCCAGCAGCTGGGTGTGGAAGCCCTCGGTGACCAACTGACCTTCCTCGGCGTCGTCGGTATTGTGGACCCGCCGCGGGAGGCGGCCGTGACCGCCATCGATGTCTGCCACCAGGCGGGGATCACGGTGAAGATGATCACCGGAGATCATGTGGGCACGGCCACTGCCATCGCCCGCCAGATGGGTATCGACGACGGAGCTGGGGCTGTCAGCGGGGCTGAGCTGGAAGCGGCCGACGACGCCGAGCTGCGCCGGCTGGCCGCTGAGCACAACGTCTTTGCCCGCACCAGCCCGGAGCATAAGCTGCGCTTGGTCACTGCCTTGCAGGCCGAGGGCGAGGTGGTGGCGATGACCGGGGACGGCGTCAATGACGCCCCTGCGCTGCGGCGGGCCGATGTTGGCGTGGCGATGGGAGTCAAAGGCACGGAGGTGACCAAGGAGTCCGCTGAAATTGTGCTGGCCGATGACAACTTCACCACGATTGAGGTCGCAGTGGAGGAAGGCCGGCGGATCTATGACAACCTGCGCAAAGCCATTGTCTTCCTGCTGCCCACCAATGGCGCGCAGTCGGTGGTGGTGCTCTTCGCGGTAGCCCTGGGCTGGACGCTGCCGCTGACTCCGCTGCAGGTGCTGTGGGCGAATATGGTCACCGCGGTGACCCTGGCCTTCGCCTTCGCCTTCGAACCCGCCGAGAAGGGACTGATGCAGCGGCCGCCGCGGGATCCTGGCCGGGGGATCGTGGAGCTCCGCCATATTGTGCAGATCGCGGTGGTGTCCCTGCTGATCGCCGGAGTCACCACCGGAATCTTCCGCTGGCGGATTGAGGCCGGGGATGACCTGGACACCGCACGCACCCTGGCCACCACCGTGCTGGTGGTCTGCCAGGGCTTCTACCTGTTCAACGTCAAGGCGCTGGAGTCGACCAGCCTCCGCTTCGAAGCGCTGTCCAACAACAGCGTGGCCTGGCTGTGCCTGATCGGGCTGACCGCGCTGCAGCTGCTGTTCATCTACGCCCCGCCGCTGCAGCAGCTCTTTGACTCCTCCGCTCTGGGGCCGCGCTACCTGCTGATCATCAGCCTGGCCGGACTTGCCGTCTTCGTGGTCACCGAGGTGCTGAAGCTGCTGCTCTATGGAACCGGGCGGCAGGCTCAGCGGTCCGGGCGCATGGTCTCAAGGTAGTCCCGGTCTGCCTCGCTCAGAGGTTCACCGCTGAGCAGTGCGACAGTCAGCCGGGCGGCCAGGGGCGCCAGCAGGATCCCGTGCCGGTGGTAGCCGGTGGAGATGACGACGCCGCCCCCTGGGCTCACTGCCCCCAGGTAGGGACGGTCATCCGGGGTGCCCGGCCGGGCCCGGGTGGTGATCTCCACCAGCTCGGCGTCGCGCACCGCAGGCAGCACTGCGGCGGCGTCCTCAAGAAGCTCGGCCACGCTGCCGGTGTGGGTGCCGGGCAGGCCGTCCTCCCGGGAGGAGGCGCCGACCACCAGACCCAGCGGCTCCAGCGGGTCCTCCGGGGCCCGGGGCACCAGGTAGACCGAGCGGCCGCGGACCTTGGCCCGGAGCGTGGAGCTGATGAGGTGCTGCTCGCCGGGGCTGAGCTGCTCGGGCCGGACCCGCAGCCGGATGACGTCTCCGTGCACCGGGCGCAGGTCCAGCGGCTGCTGCTGGGGCAGGCCGGCGATGTCTGTGTATCCCAGCCCGGGCACCAGGGCGGCCCGGTCAAAGACGGCTGCGGCGCCGTCGTACTCAACCCGTATGCCCTGCTCGGTCTGCTCCACCCGGGTCACCCGGGCGGCAATCCACTGCGCGGGCGGGCCGGCAGTCGGGAAGACACCGGGATCCAGCTGGGCGTCCAGCGCCTCGGTGACGCAGCGGACCAGCTGCCGGGGGTTGACCTGGTGGTCCCCCGGCACTGACCACACCTTGGCCAGTCCTGGGGCGAGCGCTGGTTCTGCGCTGCGCAGCTGCCGGGAGCTCAGCGGAGTGACCTCCATGCCTGCGGCCTGCTGTACGGCGACCAGCTCGGCTGTGGCCTGCCTGTCGCCGGGGTCGGCGGCCACCAGCAGGGTGCCGTTCTCCCGGTAGCCGGTGGGCAGGGCGCTGGCCTGCTGGAGGGTCCGGATCAGCGCCGGGTATTCGGCCTGGGCTGCGGTCATCAGCTCCCAGAGCTGCTGCTGGCCGTACTGGACCTCGCTGATCGGGGCGAGCATGCCGGCCGCAGCGTAGGAGGCCTGCGCGCCGGGCGCCGGGTCCAGGATGGTCACTGCGTGGCCGCTCAGCCGCAGCTGCCAGGCGGTGAGCAGACCGACCACCCCGGCGCCGATGACTGCTGTGCTGAGCTGAACGTTCTGCCCCATGGTGATGACTCTACGCCGCTCGTTAGACTTCTGTGAGGTCAGCTCACAGGAGAAGCTCAGGGGGATGAACGGAATGAAGAGAGTCATGGCAGCTGCGGCGGTGACGGCGTCGTCGTTGGCGCTTGCCGGGTGCGGCGGCGACAGCTCAGCGGAGGGCACCCAGACCCTGGAAGGCGACTTCTGGTCGGTGCAGATCCCCGCGGAGTGGGACGAGACTGATATCAGCTGGCTGCCGACCCCGCGGGAGTGGTCTGCCGACGTGTTCCGGCAGATGTACGGCGGGGACCTGCATGAGGTGTCCGATGCCTACGGCGACGCCGCGGACCCGGCGGAGGCCACCTGGCAGGTGGCGGTCTACGAGCATCCGACCAGCGCACGGTCAGTCACCGGGGATCTGCAGAACTTCCTGGGCGCGGAGACCACCACTGAGCCGAATCAGCTCTATTCCCCCGAGGAGCGGCCGGAGTGGCTGCTGCTGCCTGAGGATCCCGACTTCACGAACCACCACAAGCTGGCGTTCCTGCTGCATGACTGTCCGATGGCGGAGGTGTGCGAGGCGGCGGTGGTCGGCGTGGGGCGTGAGCCGGCGCTGGCGGTGGCAATGTTCGCCGCAGAGCTGGATGAGGAGACGTTCACCTCGATCTATGAGTCCATCGAGGTCGACGGTCTGGACTTTGACCAGATCCGCGGCCTGGACGGGGAGTCCTGAGGGGAGACTCCGGTCAGACGGTGGGCGCAAATGCCCATAACTCCCCGGAATCTAGGGGAAGACTGAGGGCATTTGTGCCCACCGAACGGAAAAAATGGAGCGGGCGACGGGAATCGAACCCGCGTCGTCTGCTTGGGAAGCAGAAGCTTTGCCATTAAGCTACGCCCGCTTGGCCGCCGCCATGAGTGCGAGTGATCCCACCGTGACGGCGTGATGAATAGTGTACACCGCCCGGATCGCCCTCATGCCAGCAGGTGGCGGAGGTAACGCTCGGGGGCTTCGAGGTACCGGCGGTGGGACTGGACCAGTTCGAGATCCTCCCAGCTGGTCTCCCGGATGCCCCACTCCCCCAGTTCCAGGATGGTCGCCCCGGGCAGGGAGGCCAGCACCGGGGAGTGGGTGGCGCAGATGACCTGGGTGCCGCGGGAGGCCATCCGGTCCAGGGCTGCCACCCAGCCCAGCAGCGAGTTGAAGGACAGCGCTGCCTCCGGCTCGTCCAGGCAGACCAGGCCCTGGACGAACTGTCCGTGGTCCAGGTGGGACTCCAGCAGGCTGTTGAAGGACTCCCCGTGGCTCATCCGGTGCAGATCGGCGGAGGGCCCGCCGATCTGCTCGCGCCAGGTGTAGTAGCCGTGCATGGTCTCAGCCCGCAGGAAGAACCCGAACTTCGGGGCGCCGGGGCCGCGGATGACCCGCAGCCACTCCCCCAGCGGCGAGTCCGTCCGGCGGGTACGCGCCCCGCCGTTGGTGGTCCCGCCCTCCGAGGGCAGCCCGAAGGCCTCAGCGATCCCTTCGACCAGGGTGGACTTCCCCGAGCCGTTCTCCCCGACCAGGAAGGTCACCCCCTCCTGGAACTCGAAGCCGTCGGGCCGCTTCCGGGCCTGCTCCAAGAAGCTGGCAACAGCGGGCACAGTTGCCGGCCAGGCGGCGTCATCAATCTGCGCATCGTCATAGACGCGGACTCCGCGCACGGGGCGCTCGTCCTCCAGCCAGCTTCTCTGTGCCACGCCTCCAGAGTAGACGCGGCCCCGGAGGCGCCCGGGAACCGCTCAGTCTCGCAGGATCTTCTCCATGGCTTTGCCGCGGGCCAGCTCGTCGATGAGCTTATCCATATACCGGATCTCCTGCATCAGCGGCTCCTCGATCTCCTCAACCCGCATCCCACAGATCACCCCGGTGATCTGCCGGCGGGACTCGTTGAGCGCCGGCGCCTCGGCGAAGAAGGTCTCAAAATCCTTCTCCGCGTCCAGCGCAGCCTGCAGCTGCTGCTGGCTGTAGCCGGTGAGCCACCGGATGATGGTGTCCACCTCATCCTGAGTGCGTCCCTTGCGTTCGGCCTTGGTGACATAGTGCGGGTAGACCGCCGAGACTGCCATGCTGTAGATCTTGTGCCCTGCCATGGTCCCAGGATAGGTCAGCCCCGCCCTGAAGGGTCCACATGGTGGAAACCGAGTCATCGGGTGTTGACCTCATCCGCCCCCGAGAGGAGCCTGTCAGCCATGAATCCCTCGCCTGACTCGCCCCGGGGCAGCTCCCCCGCCTACTCGTCTCCCGCTGACCAGTCGCCACGCAGCGCCAAGCTGGCTGTGACCGTGTTTCCGCTGCTGATCATCTCCGGAGCGGCCATTGCGCTGCTGGCCCCGGCTACGTTCACCCCGCTGGGGGCGGGGGTCACCTATGCGCTGATGGTCATCATGTTCGGCATGGGCCTGACCCTAACCCTGCCCGACTTTCTGCTGGTCATCAAACGTCCGCTGCCCATCCTGGCCGGGGTGGCCTTCCAGTTCGGTTTCATGCCGCTGCTGGCCTTCGGCATCGCCTGGGCGCTGCAGCTGCCGCCAGCCCTGGCCGCCGGGCTCATTCTGGTCGGCTCGGTTCCCGGGGGCACCAGCTCCAATGTGGTGACCTACCTGGCCCGGGGCGACGTCGCCCTCTCGGTGACGATGACCAGCATCTCCACTCTGCTCTCTCCGCTGCTGACCCCGCTGTTGGCGCTCTGGCTGGCCGGCCAGTACCTTCCGGTCCCAGCCGGGGACATGGCCTGGGACATTGTGCGGATCGTGCTCATTCCGGTGATCGGCGGGCTGGTGCTGCGCCTGCTCCTGCCGAAGCTGGTCCAGGCAGTCCAGCCTGCGCTGCCGTGGATCTCAGTGCTGGGCATCACCTACGTGGTGGTGGCGGTGGTCTCCGGCTCCCACGAGGTGCTGGCCTCAGCCGGGGCACTGCTGCTGCTCGGAGTGGTGCTGCACAATCTGCTCGGCTACGGGGTCGGCTACGGTGCCGCCATGCTCACCCGGGCACCGGTGCCCACCCGCCGGGCGATCTCGGTGGAAGTCGGGATGCAGAACTCCGGGCTGGCAGCCGGCCTCGGCGGGACGCACTTCTCGGCTGAGGCCGCCCTGCCGGGGGCAATCTTCTCGGTGTGGCACAACATCTCCGGCGGGCTGCTCGCCTCCTTCTGGGGTGCCCGCCGGCCCAAGGACCAGACCGAGGACGGCGACGCCGCCACACCCGTAGCCACCTAAACGGGCTCTCTGCCCGGCTCCCGATACTTTCCGATACATAGGGTCAAGTATCGAAAAGTGTCTGAGGAGGTGACTATGGCCCAGCCAGCCCTTACGCCCCAGGCCAAGTAGCCCGCTCTATCCCTGGACGGGAGCAGCAGCTGGCGCATTTCGAAGAGCGGATCGCCTATCTCACGCGCCTTGGGCGCATCGACGCCAGAGTCGCCGGGCCCAGGCTCCTGTGCCGCTACACCGCCCCCAGGATCGTGGTGGTGGGCACGCTGGGACAGGTGCTGGCGGCGTCGTTCTATGTGTTCGCCGCCTTCGCGAGCATGCCCGTGGCAGTGGCCCTGGTATTCGGCCACACCATGCTGTGGAGCTTCGCAGTGGTTGCCGCCTCGGTGGCCAATATGGGCTGGGCAGCCTCGATCATCCCGGAGTCGCATTTCGGGCGGATCACCACTGCTCGGCGCACCCTGACCATGGGTGTGGTGCCTGTGGCCGGGGTTCTGGGCGGAGTCTGCGGCTCGACACTCGGGATCCTGCCCACCCTGGTGATCTGGCCCTGCCTGACCGCCTCGGCCCTGCTGGTCTACGCGCTGGTGCGCTTACGCTCCGCCCGCTTAGCGGCGATCCGCTCATTGGCCTGCTTGACCTGCCACCAGGTGGCCCAGCCTGCGGCAGCACCCAGGGCGAGGCGGGGGGCCGGGATGCGGAGCTTCCGGACCAGGTTCTCCACGGCGGTGTCGGACCATACCGAGAGCCGCCAGCCGCCGTACCAGGCGGCACCGGTGGCCACTGCGAGACCGGCTCGGGTGGCGGGTTTGAGCTCGATACTCACCTCTTCGAGGTCCTCGGCGTCGCCGGTCCATTCAGAGAGCTTCCGCAGCACTGTGGTGGCGGCCCCGGGGGTAGCTACCACGGCGGTAGTAGCCGCAACGCCGCCCCAACCGAGGGTGAACTTCAACCAGCCGGGGTACTTCCGCACCGGGAACAAGGTCAGTACACCCACTGCGGCAGCCTGGCCCCAGGGGTCGGTGAGAAAGCGGTATCCAGTGTCTTTCTGCTCAGTCATGTCTCAACTCTAGGAAGTACGACGCCGTCCCACATCCCTCTCCAGGATGACTTCCCCGGCTGCCCCTTCAAGAATTCCTAGCAAATGTTGAGCTGACATGCTGTACAGATGCAGACGCGGTGCTTAAATTGGCCATATGGCTGACACCAAGATTCCAGGACTCAAGATCGCAATTCTCACCACCAACGGCGTGGAACAGCCTGAGCTGACCGAGCCGCTGGCCGCCATCCAGGAGGCTGACGGCACCCCGGTGGTGGTCTCGCCCGAGGAGGGTCAGATCCAAGCCATGAAAGGCGATTGGGAGCACGCCGATCATTTCGACGTGGATGTGCACCTGCCCAGCGCCGATCCCAACGACTACGCCGGGCTGGTGCTGCCCGGCGGCACGCTCAACGCGGACACCCTGCGCATCGATGAGGACGCCCAGCAGTTCGTCAAAGCGTTCTTCGACGCCGGCAAGCCGGTTGCCGCCATCTGCCACGGACCGTGGATCCTCACCGAGGTGGGCGCAGCCTCCGGGCGCACCGTCACCAGCTATCCTTCGCTGAAGACAGACTTGACCAACGCTGGGGCCGAGTGGGTCGATGAGGCGGCGGTAGTCTCCAACGGGCTGGTCACCTCACGGACTCCGGATGACCTGGAGGAGTTCAACCACGCTTTCCTCACCCTGGTCTCCCAGCACAGCTCCGCACAGAGCTAATCGTAAAGTAGGGGGATGCACCATTCCCCCTACTCCTCTTCCTGTTCAGCTCCCACAGACGCCCAGGTCGGGGTCATAGGTCTTGGAACCATGGGCAGCATGGCGCTGTGGCACCTGGCCAGGGAGGGGATCGAGGCCATCGGGTGGGAGCAGTTCCGCCCAGGCCACAACAAGGGAGCATTCTCCGGGGAGGCCCGCCAGTTTCGGGCCACGTATCTGGAGCCAGAGGTGGACCCGGTGATGCCCCACGCGGTGGGCGCCTACCGTGAACTCGAAGAGGAGAGCGGAACCTCCCTGCTGCGGATCACCGGAGGGCTCACCATCGGCCAGCCCAGCTCCGAGACCATCCGCACCCTCAGCACCAGGATGGGCCAAGCCGGCCACCCACCGCGCCTACTCTCCTCGAGCGAAACCGCACGGCGGTTCCCGAAGCACCGGCTACGCGGGCAGGAGGTGGCCATCTGGAACGAAGAGGCCGGGATGGTGCGACCCGAACATGCCGTAGTAGCGGCTCTCTCGGCAGCCAGAAGCAGCGGAGCGCAGATAGTTCCCTACTCCGCGGTGACCACCGTTGAAGCGGCCGGGAACAGGGTCGCGGTAAGCACTGCAGATCAGACCTGGTACGTCGAGAAGGTGATCATCACTGCCGGGGCATGGAGCTGGGAGCTGCTGCCGAATCTTGTTCCAGACAGCTACCTCGGGCGTCTGCTGGTCACCTGGTTCCCCGTCCGAGGCCGCGCAGACTTTACCGAAGAGACCTTTCCACCCTTTCTCCGTGAAGTCGAGGGTCACCGAATCTACGGCTTTCCCAGCCACTGGGACGGCACGGTACGGATCGGATTCGCAGGTCCCCGGCAGAGACTGCGCACCCCCGCCGAATTCGACTGGCTTCACGAGCCGGCCTCTGAGATCGCCGAGATCAGCAGGCTGGTGGAGCAGTGCTTCGGTGACGAGGTGGACCCTACCCCCATCCGTACCTCCAACTTTTATGACGCGTACACTCCTGACGGCCAACCTGTTCTGGGGCCGGTGGACGCTCAGCAACGCATCATCGTGGGCAGCGGCTTCTCCGGCCGCGGATTCAAGATGGCCCCAGTCATCGGCAGGCTTCTGGTGGAACTCGCCTCCGGCCGCCGTCACTCGGGGCACAAGGCATGGGATCCGCTGCGTTTCATCAGGTAGTTCTCACCCTCCGAAATCCGCTGTTCACCCTATTAAACGTCACAGGAACACTCAGGAAACATAGCCGTAACATTCCGCTGGCAGAGTTGCGCTCAATATTTCGCACCGCAAAGAGGATATCTCGCAGAGTGAGAAATCTGGGAATCTGATCCTTTTGCGCCTGAGACCTGATGGGGGTGCTGTCTGTGGGTACCTATATAGCTGGGCGCCTTGCCCAGATGATCCCGACGCTGCTGCTCATCGTGACCATCGTCTTCTTCCTGGTGTACGTGGTGGGAGACCCGGTCGGACTGATGCTGGGGGACAATGCTACGCCGGAACAGGTCGCGGCGATGCGCGAGGCGATGGGCCTAAACCAACCGGTCTTCATGCAGTACCTCAACTACATCGGCTCAGTGCTCACTGGTGACTTCGGCGAGTCCTACCAGTACGGTCAGGCCGCACTGCCTATTGTCCTGGAACGCCTGCCCGCCACCCTCACCCTGGCCATCGGTGCCATTCTGCTCGCGCTGGTCATCGCAATCCCACTGGGAGTCTGGTCAGCCACCCACCGAGGCGGAGTGATCGACAGCGTGGTCTCCTCCATCTCGGTCCTGGCCAAGGCTATGCCGAACTTCTGGCTCGGGATCATGCTCATCCTCCTCTTTGCGGTCACCCTGCGGTGGCTTCCGGTCTCGGGAGCGGGATCCTGGGCGCATCTGGTGCTCCCGGTCATCGCCCTGGGCACAGGAACCGCAGCAGAGATCACCCGCCTGGTGCGCTCTTCAATGATCGAGATCCTCTCCCAGGACTACATCCGCACCGCCTACGGGAAGGGCCTGCGGCGCCGTGCGGTGGTCTACAGGCATGCTCTGCTGAACGCTTTCGTCCCCGTCACCAGCATCACGATCCTGCAGTTCTCGACCCTGATCGGCGGAGCCCTGGTGACCGAGGTCGTCTTCTCCTGGCCCGGGCTCGGACAGCTGCTGGTCAACGCCGTGAGCCAACGGGACATGGCCCTGGTGCAGGCCTCGGTCTTCGTGATCGCCGTGATGGTCCTGGCCCTGAGCCTCATCTCTGACCTGCTCTTCAAAGCCGTCGACAGGAGGATCAACCTTGGCTGAGTCAGTGACGCTGGACTCCGCTGGAACTGAGTCGGCTCCACCCCGCCCGCCCGGAAGCTCTAAGCGACGGTCCTGGAAAGCACGCCTGCGCTCTATCCCACTGAGCGGATGGATCGGGCTCGTGTGTGTGGGCATCCCCGCCGTGGTAGCCCTGCTGGCTCCATGGATCACCCCGCATCCGCCGGCCTCCATCGACCCCAGCCAGGCTCTGCTGCCCCCCGTGGGAATGGAGGGCTCCGACCCCGCCTACCTACTGGGCACCGACAACCTGGGCAGGGACATCCTCTCTCGGCTCATCGAGGGGGCCAGGGTTTCCCTGATGATCGGGGTCATCGCGGTGGTCCTAGCCGGCTCGATCGGGCTGACCGTCGGCCTGGTCGCCGGCTACTACGGAAAATGGCTGGATGCAGTGCTGATGCGCGTCGTCGACGCCCTGCTGGCCATCCCCTCCGTTCTGCTGGTCCTGGTGATCCTGGGTGTGCTGAACCCCGGGATGTGGACCCTGATCTTCGTCCTGGGAATCACCAACTGGGTGATCTACGCCCGGCAGATCCGCGCTGAGGTGCTCGAGCTCCGGGAACGGCAGTTCGTCCGGGCAGCTCAGAACTTCGGGGTCCCCGGTCCGATCATCCTGATCCGGCACATCATGCCCAATGTGCTGCCCAGCTTCATTGTGCTCTCCACACTCAGCGTGGCCACCGTGATCGTCACCGAATCCGCCCTCAGCTTCCTGGGCCTGGGCGTACAGCCGCCGGACATCTCCTGGGGCCTGATGCTCACCACCGGGCGCGACTATCTGGCCACCGCCTGGTGGATCAGCACCCTGCCCGGACTGGCCATCACCTTCACCGTACTGGGCATTCTGCTCCTCGGAGACTGGCTCCGGGACGCCCTCGACCCGCGGCTGGGAGGACGATCATGACCGCTGAAACTGCAGCGCAGGAGCTGCTGACCGTCAAAGACCTCCGCGTCTCAGCCACTCGCAGGGAAAGCCAGGACCTCCACGTGGTCGACGGCGCCTCCTTCTCCATCGCCCCAGGTGAACGGGCTGCGCTGGTCGGCGAATCCGGTTCGGGAAAATCTGTCACCTGCTTCTCGGTGATGGGCTTGCTGGCGCAGAACCTCAGAGTCTCCGGCGGCAGCATCCGGTGGCGAGGCAACGACCTAGCCACGGCAAAGCGGGAGGAGATCCGCCGGCTGCGCGGACCGGAGATCGCCATGATCTACCAGGAGCCCCTGACCTCCCTGAACCCGCTGATGACCATCGGCTACCAGCTCAAGGAGGCCGCACGCCGCTCAAAGGTCGGCCGCAGGGAGATCCTGGAGATGCTGGACCGGGTGGGCTTCGCCGATCCACGGCGCATCATGGGGCAGCGCCCGCATGAGCTCTCCGGCGGCATGCGCCAACGCGTGATGATCGCCATGGCCCTGATCGGCCAGCCCAAACTTCTGCTGGCCGATGAGCCCACCACCGCATTGGACGTCACTATCCAGTCCCAGGTGCTCAAACTCATGTATGACCTCTCCTACGAGATGGGCACAGCCGTGCTGATCGTCTCCCACGACCTCTCAGTGGTCAGGAAGCTCTCCGACACCATCCATGTGATGTATGCCGGCCAGGTCGTGGAATCGGGGCCCACCGACAGCGTGCTGTCCCAGCCGCGCCACCCCTACACCCGGGCTCTGCTCAGCTCCGCGCCGCGGCTAGGCGACACCAGGGAACGGCTCGAGTCCATCCCCGGCATCGTCCCCACCCCTGATCAGTGGGATGCCGGATGCCGGTTCCGCAGCAGATGCCCCCTGGCCACCGAACGCTGCGCAGAGACTCCCCCGGTGGACGTCGTGGCAGACAGGAGCTCAGCCTGCTGGCATGTGGACCAGCTGCTGGCCGAACAGAAGGAGGCGACCCCGCTGTGAGCACCTCCGTGCAGCCGCCGGTGCAACCGGCGCAAACTGAGTCACCGCTGCTGCAGATCGAGAATCTCCGCAAAACCTTCACCGTGCGCAGCTCCCTGCTGGGGGCACGGCGCGAGCTGGTCGCCGTGGACAGCGTCAACCTCAGCATTCCGGCCGGCTCCACCTTGGGGCTGGTGGGGGAATCAGGGTCTGGTAAGTCGACCCTGGCCAATATGGTCTCCGGGCTTCTGGCCCCCACCCAGGGCCAGGTGCTGATCGAGGGCAACCGGGTCCACGACGGCCGAGGGCGGGTCTCTCTCCGGGGGGATCAGGGCGCTCAGATCGTCTTCCAGGATCCGTATTCCTCCCTGAACCCACGGATGCCGGTGCGCAGGCTCCTCGCCGAGCCGCTCCAGGTGGCGCCACGGGTACCACGGGCTGAGCGAGAGCAACGGGTCAAGGAGCTGCTCGATCAGGTAGGCCTCCCGGAGAGCGCCATGGACAAGTTCCCCCACGAGTTCTCAGGGGGACAGCGCCAGCGCATCGTGATCGCCCGCGCACTGGCGCGCAGGCCCCGGCTGCTGGTCTGCGACGAGCCGGTCTCCGCCCTGGATGTCTCCGTGCAGTCCCAGATCCTCAACCTGCTGAAAGACCTGCAGAAGGAACTGGGCCTGACCTACCTGTTCATCGGTCATGGACTCGAGAGCGTCGGGTTCATGAGTGATCAGTTGGCAGTGATGTACCTGGGCCGCATCGTCGAACAGGGACCGGCGCACCAGGTGCTTGGCAGGCCGGTTCACCCCTACACCCAGGCTCTGATCACCTCCAGTGAGGCGGTGCCGTTCCGAGACGGCGGCACCGTGGAGCTGCAGGGCGAGATCCCCAGCCCGCTGAACCCGCCCTCGGGCTGCGTGTTCCGTACGCGCTGCCCACTCGCCACTGACATCTGCGCGGAAAAGCGCCCTGAGCTCACCCCACGGGAGAGCACCCGGCTGGCCGCCTGCCACCACCGCTGACCCACAGAGGAGACCACAGAATGCATATTGTTGTCATCGGCGCCGGCTCGATCGGCAGCCATACGGCCTATCGACTCGCCCAGCAGGGCGCTCAAGTGACTGTGCTGGAAGCCGGGGAGCCCGGCCGAGGCACCTCCAGCGCCACGATGGCCTGGCTCTCGACCTTCCCCCAACTGGGGTGGGAGGAGGAACCCGGCCGCGCGGCCCTGCGCACCAAGGTCCACCAATACTTCTATGACATCGAGTCTGAACTGGACCTGAAGGTCGTGGACTGGTGCGGAACGCTGAACATCGCCCACGGGAATGAGGCCCAGGAGCTCAAACACCGGGCCCAGATCGCACGCAGCAAAGGGGCCGGTGTCATTGAACTGGATGCCGCCGGGGCCGCGGAGGTAGAACCGCTGGTCCGGCTGGGCCCAGGCGATACCGCCTTCTATCAGCAGGAGTCGGGATGGGTAGATGTTGCCGCCCTGATCAACCGTCTGCTCACCCGGGCACAGCAGCTCGGCGCCCGCCTGCTGACACAGACCTCGGTCACAGCCATCGAACGTGACGGCACCGGGGTCACTGCGGTGCACACCTCCACAGGGGAGCTGCTGGAAGCGGACGCAGTGGTCAACTGCGCCGGCTCCTGGGGCACCCACGTGGCCGCAATGGCTGGTCTGACCATGCCTCTGGACCTCCGCCCGGGGCGGATCCTCACCACTGAGCCGCTGCCGGCCGAGTCCCGGCCCACCACTATCGTCAACGCTCCACTGACCAGCGTCCGCCCCCATCCGGGGGGCTCCCTGGTGCTCAACGGGCGCGGCCTGCAGGGAGCCGGGGAAAACACCAATCTCAGTGACACCGCCCCGCTGATTGCCGACATCGCCCGGTACGTGCCAGCCCTGGCCGAGGTGCCCATCGCAGAAACACGGATCGGCATTCGCCCGGTCCCGCCGGGCGGCCCGATCGTCGGCGCCCTGCCCTGGGCCCCCAACTTCTACTTCGCCGTCTCCCACGGGGGTATCGGCTGGGCCCCGATGTGGGCCTGGTTCGCCGCCCGGGAGCTTCTCCACGGGGAGAGTGTCCCCGAGCTGAGCGCCATGCGCCCTGAGAGGTTCCACTGGAAGCCCGAGGAGATAGGCAGGTTCGCCGACGACGCCGAGCAGGCTCGGCGCTGACTCAGTACACCTCACTCACCACCCATCACTCACCATGAAAGGCACCATCCGATGAAGAACAACCGTCTGACTCTTCTGTCCACCGGTCTGCTGGTCTTCGCCCTCGCCGGCTGCGGCGGGGTCCCCGGCACAACCTCCGAGGACGCCGAAACTGGGGCTGACAACGAGCCCCAGACCCTGGTGTGGGCGCACAGCGTGGACCCCCGCTCCATGGACCCGCAGGACGCTCTGCAGACCTCAGCCGAGCGCATCAACCGCAATATGTACTCACGGCTGTTCATGCGGGACGAGAACATGGAGGTGGTGCCCGAGCTGGTTACGGACTACGAGCAGATCGATGACGAGACCTGGCGCTTCACCATCCGGGAGGACGTCACCTTCCACAACGGTGACCCCCTGACCGCGGCCGACGTGGAATTCTCCATTGATCGAGTGATCAACGACGAGACCCTGCTGGAGTATCAGTTCTTCAACCAGATCGCCAGCGTGGAGGCCACCGGCGACTATGAGGTCGAAATCGTCACCGAAGGTCCCATGCCCACGCTGCTCACGCTGCTGTCCAAGAGCGGCTCAGACATCCTGCCCTCGGGATACATCGAGGAGAACGGCATGGATGCCTTCATCGACAGCCTCATCGGCTCCGGCCCCTACCAGTTCGAGAGCTGGCAGCGTGATGACCGGATCACCCTCACCAAGAATGAGGACTACTGGGGCGAGGAGCCGGTGTGGAACGAGGTGGAGGTGCGCACCATTCCGGAGAACTCCACCCGGGTTTCCGAGCTGCTCACCGGCGGGGTGGACATCATCGCTGACGTCCCGCCCAACGACTGGGACCGGGTGGATGCCGAAGAGGACATCAGCATGCAGTTCGAGGACACCACCCGCACCGTGCTGCTGATCGTCCGAATGACCGAGGGCTACGTGACAGCGGATCAAGAGATCCGTGACGCCATCGACTACGCGATCGACCAGGGCGCCATCACCGAGTCCCTCTTCGGCGGACATGCCATCCCCACCCGCACCCGGGCCCCGCTCGGCGTCTTCGGAGCCAACGAGGACCTCTATGACGACTACGTCTACGACCCCGAACAGGCCGCTGAGATCGTGGAGAACTACGGCGAGACCCCCTCGGTGACCCTGACCGCCTCCCGCGGCACCTATCCCCTGGACGCCGAGGTGGCGGAGATGCTCACCCAGATGCTTGAGGAGGTAGGCTTCGAAGTCAACCTGGAGATCCTTGAGGGCGGGTCCTTCTCCGATGTCTTCAGCGAATACACCAACGATGAGCTGTACATGATCGGTCTTGCTGACGGCCTGCTCGACGCCTCCTACTCACTGGTGCACTACACCGAGCAGCGCGCGGCCGGCCAGACCGACTATTCCAACGAGACGGTGGAGGAACTGATCGCAGAGGGCAACCGCACCTTTGACGATGAGCGCCGGGCCGAGCTCTATGCCGAGGCGCAGGCACTTGTCGCCGAGGACCGTCCGCATATCCCCCTCTACGTCCAGCCCGGCGCCTTCGGTGTCTCAGACACGGTGAGCTGGGCACCCCGCTTGGACGACAACGTCATCTTCGACGACGTCATCCCCAACGAGTGAGCCCCTCCGGATCTGGGACAGGGCTTCGCTAGGCTCTGTCCCAGGTCCGGTACGCCGGTTTCCTCCTGACTCCCCATCCAGAAAGCTCTCAGATGTCTGATATGGCCACCACCGCCGCCGAGAAAAGCAGCACGTCAGTGCCGCCGGGACAAGTACAGTCGATCGCACGGGCGTTCACCGTCCTTGAGACGGTGGCGCGGGCCGAGCATCCCGTGGGAGTCACCGAGATTTCTGAGGCATCCGGGGTGCCCACCGGCACTGTCTACCGCATGGCCCGCACCCTGACCGAGCTGGGATACCTCCGCAAGGACGGCAGGAGCAAGTACACCATCGGCGGCCGGGTGCTGGTGCTGACCAAGGCCAGCACAGACTATGTGGCCGCACTCGCCCGGCCGCATCTCGACGAGCTGGCTGCTCTGTTCGGGGAGACGGTGGCTCTGGGCACGCTTCAGGACGACGCCATCATGTACCTGGCCCAAGCAGCCGGCCGGCGCACCATCCGGATGTTCACCTCGCTCGGCGAGCGGATTCACCCCCACTGCACGGCCATCGGAAAAGCCCTGTTGGCGGACCGGGAGGATGCGGAGGTCCAAGCGCTGCTGCGCCGGACAGGTATGCCGCGCTATACCGACCAGACGATCACCGATGAGCAGCACTTCCTGGACGTTCTGGGCGCGACGCGCGAGCGCGGCTATGCACTCAACGAAGGGGAGCAGGAGGAGGGTATGCGCTGCATTGCGATCCGGCTTCCCTACGCTGCCAAGCCACTGGGCTTCTCCCTCTCAGCACCGACCGCGCGGATGTCTGATGCGACCATCGCCGGCTACCTGCCTCACCTGAGGCAGAAGGCCGAACAGCTCACCGACGAACTCTACGAATACACCTCCTCCTACTGAACAGACGCAAGGAACTTTCATGGCTGAACACCTCATCGTGGTCGGCTCGGGCATTGCCGGAGCCGCCACCGCCTTCGCTCTGGCCCGGCGCGGCACCGCCGTCACCGTGGTGGACGAGCACCGAACCGGACAGGCCACCGCCGCCAGTGCCGGCATCATCGCCCCCTGGGGCTCCCAGGTCACCGGACCCTTCTACGAGATCTACGCAGCCGGGGGAAACTACTACCCCATTCTGCTGGAGCAGCTGACCGAGGCCGGCATCACCCGCACCGACTACCGCCGCACCGGATCACTGACCGTCAACCGCGATGCCTCAGCACTCGACGAGGCGGAGGAGCGGCTGCGCACCCGGGCTGCCTCAGCCGGCCCGGCCGCCGGGGAGGTCCAGCGACTCAGCCCTACTGAAGCTCGGGAGCTGTTCCCCGCCCTGGCCCCGGACCTGGGCGCAGTGCTCCTGACCGGCGGCGGACGGGTTGACGGCAGAACCTTACGCGATGCGCTCTTGACCGGTGCGCAGCGGCACGGTGCCCGCCGGCTCACCGGAAGGGCTGAGCTCCAGGGCAGCACAGTACTGGTCGACGGTGTGGCACAGCCCGCCGACGGCGTCGTTCTGGCCACCGGAGCCTGGACCAATGAGATCCTCACTGGTGCGGGGATCACACTGCCCGTGGCGCCTCAGCGCGGTCAGATCACCCACTTGCGGCTGGAAGGAGCCGATACCTCCTCCTGGCCCACCCTGCACCCGCTCTCCCACCACTATGTGGTCGCCTTCGACGATGGCCGCGTGGCAGTCGGGGCAACCCGTGAGACCGGAAGCGGCTTTGACCCGCGCGTGACAGCCGCCGGTCAGCTCCAGGTGCTCCAGGATGCCCTCGGCATTGTGCCGGGCCTGGCCGAAGCGACCCTCCTGGAGACCCGCGTGGGGCTGCGCCCGCTGCCCGAGGGCCTGCTCCCGCTGGTGGGGCGCCTGCCGGGTCACGACGCCGTCTGGGTCGCCACAGGATACGGAGCCGCCGGTCTCACCATGGCTCCCCTGCTCGGTGAGCTCCTCGCCCGCGATATTCACGGGGACACCCCCGCTGAGCTGGAACACCTCAAGCCGCAGCCGGCCGCCTGACCTGATCTGACGTTGATTTTTCCGTAGTACACCATGCCCTCATCTGGGCCGAAAGGACCGTTTTGACCCTCTCTATTGACCCCCGGACCACCGCTGCAGTCTTCATCGATATGCAGGAGGCAGTCCTCAGTCATCCTGCGGAGCCGGTGGACGCCCCCACCGTCTTCTCCCGGGCCGCCGAGCTGGCCCAAAGCGTCCGGGAGGCCGGAGCGCTGAACATCTTTGTGCGCACCAGTTTCCTGCCGAACGAGCAGGACGCCCCCAACCCGCTGCGGGACTTCCAGAAGCCCAAGAAGCCTCGTCCCGAACGGTGGGACCAGCTGGTGGAGACCATGGCCAGAACACAGAACGAACCGGTGGTCGTCAAACGCACCTTCAACGCCTTCCACGGCTCCGACCTTGACCATCAGCTGCGCTCGCACGGCATCGACACCATTCTCCTGGCAGGAATCTCCACCAACCTTGGAGTCGAGGGCACCGGCCGCTCGGCCTACGACTTGGGGTACAACGTGGTCTTCGTCGAGGGGATCATGGCCACCGCCAAAGCCGCCAACCACGAGTACTCCGTCAATGAGGTCTTCCCGTACCTGGGGCGGGTCCGGCCGATGGCTGAGGTCTTCGAGGCGCTCAGCGCCTCCGCCTGAGCCGGAAGTCCGATATGACGGCCAACACCTCTTCAATCATTGATGAGCGTTTCGGCTCTGCCGAGCGGTTCCGCACACTCCGGGGGATCCGGCAGGAGGCTCAGTGCCGCCTGAGCGCCGAGCAGTGGAACTTCTTGCACTCCGGCACCGGCGACGAGACCACATTGGCCCGAAATACGCGTGCCTTTGACGAGATTCTCTGGAACACCCCCCTCTTCGCCGGGGTCAGCAGCCCGAACACCGGAAGCCGTCTGTTCGGACACGAGCTGAGCCTGCCCCTGCTGGTGGCACCCTTCGGAGGGGACGCCGAGTTCCACCCGGAGGGGCACCTGGCGGCGGGGCGGGCTGCGCAGCGTACGGGCATCATGCAGATGGTGCCGGTGGCCTCCTCCTTCACATTGGAGGAGGTGGCTGCCTCCTCCCAGTGCCCCAAGCTCTTCCAGATGACGCTGGTCGGGGAGGTCAGCGCCTGTGTGGAGCTGGCAGACCGGGCCCGTCAAGCCGGATATGAGCGGATTGTGGCCACCTACTCCCCCCTCCGGCAGTGGCGGGAACGGCTGATGGAGGATGCCTTCGTCCCAAGGGTCTCGATGCAGAGGAACTTCAGCGAAGGCGGTACAGCCGCACAGCGGGCCACCCTCGAGGAACTGGTGAGCTTCACCGCCCCACGCTGGAGCTGGCAGCAGGTGCAGTCCTTCATCCGGGAGTGCGATCTGCCCGTCATGGTCAAAGGGGTCCAGAGTCCTCGCGATGCTGAGGCCGCTCTGGCGGCCGGAGCAGACTCCCTCTACGTCTCCAACTACGGTGGGCGCACTGTGGACCGCACTCCGGCCAGCATTGAGGTGCTGCCTGAAGTGCGCGCCGCGGCGGGACCCGAGGTGCCCATCGTGCTGGACTCCGGGATCCGGCGCGGCAGCGACATCGCAGCTGCGCTGGCCCTGGGAGCCGATGCGGTGGCCGCCGGCCGGCTGATCGCACTCGGACTGGCCGCAGCCGGAGAGGAGGGTGTGGTCCGCACCGTCGAGCTGCTGCGGGATGAGCTCTGGACGACTCTGGGGCACCTCGGATGCTCCTCGGTGGAGGAGCTCAGCTCCGAGGTGCTCTACTGCCGGCCCTGATCCTTCCGTACAGTGGAGTCATGACTGTTGCCACACCGGACCCCACCCACCTCGGCCAGCTTCGACGCGAACGGCTGCTGGCCTCCCGGCTCTACGTCTGCACTGACCTGCAGCGGTTCATCGCCTACCCCGAGGCCGGCCCGGTGGAGGAGCTGGGCTTCGAGGCGCTGCGAACGTTCTACGCTGAGGCCTACGCCGGCGGTGCAGACATCATTCAGGTGCGCGATAAGAACGTCTCAGCGCAGACCGAGATCGCCGCGCTGACCCTGCTCAAGGAGGTGGCCGATGAGTACGGCGGGCTCTCTGCCGCCAACGACCGGGCCGACCTTGCCCGGATCACCGGGGTGGATGTGTTCCACGTGGGTCAGGAGGACCTCTCCACTGCTCAGGCCCGGGCCATCCTGGGCGATGACGTGGTGATCGGCCGCTCCTGCCGAACCTTTGAGCAGGTGCGTGAGGCCGCCGCGGACGCCGGGATCGACTACTACTGCACCGGTCCGGTGTGGGAGACCCCCACCAAGCCGGGCCGGGCGGCGGTGGGCACCGAGCTGGTGGCCCAGGCCTCGGGACTCGACTCGGCCAAGCCGTTCTTCGCCATCGGCGGGATCAACCCAGAGAACATTGCCGAGGTCGCCGGGGCCGGAGCGCAGCGGGCCGTGGTGGTGCGGGCCGTCACCCAGGCAGCGGATGTCCGGGAGGCGGCAAGCCGCCTGCGCCAGCTGCTGCCGGACTAGGCAGATCAGCAAAACTGCTGACCAGAGCGCCCCTGAGACGGTATATTTCCGTCATATGGAATGCGGTGGGCCCTCCCGCCGCCTCGTCTTAACGCAGAGGGGTCCCGATGACTGACACCGCAGGAAACCGCTCCGGTTTCCGCATCCGTGAAAGCTTCTCCGGCCGCACAGCATTCATCCTTGTGGCCATCGGCTCTGCCGTAGGGCTGGGCAATATCTGGCGCTTCCCGTACGTCACCTACGAGAACGGCGGCGGCGCCTTCCTGATCCCGTACCTGATTGCACTGCTGACCGCTGGTCTGCCTATCCTGCTCTTCGACTACGCAATGGGCTATAAGTTCCGCGGCTCCCCGCCGCTGGCCTTCAAACGCATGCACCCCAGCGCTGAGGCGGTGGGCTGGTTCCAGGTGGGCATCTGCTTCCTGATCGCCATCTACTATGCCGCGATCGTCGCCTGGGCGGCGATGTACACCTGGTTCTCGCTGACCCAGGCCTGGGGTGAGGACGCGGAGGGCTTCTTCTTCGCCGAGTTCCTGCAGTACGACGGCGGCGGTGCCGAGGGCGCGGGAATCTCCGTGGACTTCGTCGCACAAGTGGGCTGGCCGCTGATCGTGGTGTGGGTGCTGCTCCTGGCTGCCCTGGCCACCGGGGTGCGCAAGGGCCTGACCGCGATCTCGCTGATCGGGATGCCTGTGCTCTTCCTCATGTTCGCCGTCCTGGTCGGATACTCGCTAACCCTTGAGGGAGCCACCACCGGCCTCAACGCGCTCTTCACCCCGGACTGGGGAGCTTTGACCGATGCCACCGTATGGATCCAGGCCTACGGGCAGATCTTCTTCAGCCTCTCAGTGGGCTTCGGCATCATGATCACCTATGCCTCGTACCTGCGCAGGAAGTCCAATGCCACCGGCTCCGGCCTGGTGGTCGGCTTCGCCAACTCCTCCTTCGAGGTGCTGGCGGCCATCGGAGTCTTCTCCGCCCTGGGGTTCCTGGCCGTGGCGGCCGGCACCGCCGTGGACGAGGTGGCCAGCTCCGGGCTGGGCCTAGCCTTCGTCGCCTTCCCCACCATCATTTCCGAGGCGCCGGCCTCCGCGCTGCTCGGAGTGCTCTTCTTCGGCTCGCTGACCCTGGCCGGGATCACCTCGCTGATCTCCATCCTGGAGGTGGTCGTCTCCGCGGTGAAGGACAAGACGGGTTGGTCCCGCCCGGTCTCGGTAGCCGCCGCCGGCCTGCCCGCAGCGCTGATCTCCGTGGTGCTCATCGGCGGAGTCTCTGGAGTGACCATCCTGGATGTGGTCGACGCATTCTCCAATAATGTCGGCATCGTGCTCGGCGCCTTCGCCTCGGTAGTGCTGGCCACCTGGGTCTACCGGAAGCTGGACGTGCTGCGGGCCGCGCTCAACGCCTACGGCTCCCTCACCTTGGGCCCGGTGTGGAAGACCCTGATCGGGGTGGTTCTCCCACTGGTGCTCGGGGTGCTGCTGGTGCTGGACATCCGCGACAAGATCCTCGAGGGCTACGGCGGATTCGACACGTGGGTGCTGGCCACCTTCGGCTGGGGCTCCCTGGCGCTGATGATCGTGGTCTCGGTGGGGCTGAGCCTCATGCCCTGGTCAGAGAGCTCCGCGATGCATATGGAAGACCCGGACCGTGACGAAGCCGGAAAGGAGACAGTCTGATGGACGCAGCTGCCGTGGTGATGATGATCGTTGCGCTGGTGACCGTCTGGGGCGGGCTCATCGCCGCCCTGATCCACCTCGCCCGCCACCCCGAGGACGCCTCCGAGTAGCTCCGCCCTGCCGCTGGCCGCCTCGCGCACCGCCTCTGGCCTGGGGCCGGCGTGCAGGCTCCTTCCGCCGCGCGTCTGCGCTGTGCTGTACATCTGCGCTGTGCTGAATATCTGCACTGGACACCGCCGACCTCGGAGACTGGGCGCGGCGCCCCCGGGCGACGCCGATAAACTCCTGGATCTGCTCGGAGTCCCGTTCCCGCAGCCAGAGAAGCGAGACGTCATAGCCGGGCGCCTGGTCCAGGACCCGCGTGACGACGTCCTTGCGACTCAGCGACCTGGCCACCGAATGCGGCATCACCAGCAGGCCCGCCCCGGATGCCACCACCTCCAGGGCGATGCGCTCAGCACGTGCCAGCTCCTCCCCGGCAAGCGGTCGGTGCGGGTCCGCGGGCTCGCTGACCATCCCGCGAGGGTCCAAGAACGGCTCATCGAAGAGCTCGGCGACGTCCACCGAGTCCTCCGCGGCGGCCACACAGTGATCCCGCGCCGCGCAGACCACGGCCTGCTCGGTATAGAGCCGGACCCGGTGGAAGAGTCCCTCCTCAGGCAGCTGCAGGCCCTCCCTGCTGCGGTGGTAGCTGATGTCTACGGTGCCCGCGATGAGGCGCTCAGGTGCCCCGGCGTCGTCGTAATAGACCACCCGGAGCGAGATCGCCGGAAACCGCTCACGCCAACGCCGCACCCACTTATCCGGTGCAGCCCCGGGGATCGCACCGAGGGTGAGCTGCCCCGGGAAGCTCACACCACCTTCTTGCGCAGAAAGTCGAGGCTGCGTTCCCAAGCCAGGGCGGCCTTCTCGGGGTCGTAGGTGCCGATGAGGTTCTCATCGTTGTGGAAGGCGTGGCCGGCCTCGTAGTAGAAGAACTCGACCTCGGCCCCGGACTCCTCACGGATCTGGGCCTCCTGCGCCCGGGCCTGGTCCTCCGGGTACATCTGGTCCTGGGTGGCGTAGTGGCCCTGCACGGCTGCTCTGACCCCGGTGTAGGTCTCCGGCACCGCCTGGCCCACCCCGTAGAAGGGCACAGCTGCGGAGATCTTCTCCCCCTGCTGGGCGGCCAGGGCCAGGACGAACCCCCCGCCCATGCAGAAGCCGATGGCACCCACTGTGGAGGAGGTGACATCCTCGTGGGCGAGCAGGAAGTCTGCCGCCCCGGCCAGCTGCCGTGCGCCCTCCTCGGCCGGGAGCTTGGACATCATCTCGCCGGCCTCGTCTCCGTCGTGGGTGATCCAACCGCCGTAGAGGTCCGGGGCCAGGGCCACAAACCCTGCAGCAGCCAGGCGGTCGGTCACCTCCTTGATGTGGTCAGTCAGGCCCCACCACTCCTGGATGACGATCACGGCCGGTCCGGAGCCTGAGGGCGGGGTGGCCAGATAACCGTGACCGGTGTCGGTGACATCGGCCTCGGGCAGCGGGAAGGTGATGTTCTGGTGCGGGGTCTTCTCAGCCATGCAGTCCTCCTTGGTATACACGTCGGCCCTCCTCAGACTACCGAGGAGGGCCGACGTGGTGAAGTGAGGATTATTCGAGCTCGTCCGCCAGGTCAGACTCGTAGAGATCCTCGAACTCCGCCTGCACCCGCTCCAGCTCTTCGCGCACATCGGCGTCACTGGTCAGCAGGCTCTGCAGAGTCTCTGCCAGCTCCAGGTCAGCACCGGGCAGGAAGACGCGGGCGTAGTCCTGCACCCGGGCACGCTCCAGCTGGTCCACTGCCGTCTCGAACTGCGGACGCTCCTGGTAGACCTCGGACATATCGGCGTCCTGGTGGGAGGGGACGTAGCCGGTGCCTGCGGAGAAGATCGCCTGCGACTCCGCTGAGGTCATGTGGGCGGCGAACATCGCGGCGGCCAGCTGCTCCTCGGGGGAGGAGGCGGAGGCGATCATCAGACCGGCGCCCCCAGTGGGGGTCTCGCCCTCGGCGGCAGGCCCGTCAGGCAGGAAGGCGGTGCCCACCTCGAAGTCTGCAGCCTCCAGGATGCCTCCCAGTGAGCCGGTGGACTGGATGGTCATTGAGGCCACGCCAGAGGCGAAGTCATCGGTCTGCGAGGTGGCGGCCACATTCGCCCAGCCCTCCTGCACGCCGTTCTGAGCGAACTCGATGGCCTCCACGGTCTCATCGGAGGAGACTGCGGAGAAGTCCCACTCATCGGACCATCCGCCGCCGTAGCCCCATACCAGGTTTGCCATGCCCCAGGCCGGGTACTCATTGGAGGGCGGGAAGGCGTAGCCGTAGGAGGCCACACCCTCATCCACGATGGTCTGGGCGATCTCGGCCACTTCGTCCCAGGTCTGCGGCGGGGCGTCCACACCGGCCTCTTCGAAGTGCTCCACGTTGTAGTAGAACAGCGGGGTGGACCGGGCGTAGGGGACCCCGTAGTGGTTGTCCTCGTAGAGGTAGTCCTCGTAGAGCGCCTCCACATACCCGCTGACGTCCACATCGGCGGCCTCCAGCAGTTCGTCCACCGGTGCCAGGGCGCCATTGAGGTAGTTGGGGAACCAGGTGGCGTCGGAGAGGACGATGACATCGGCGTTGGAGCCGCCGCCGGTCTGGAACCACTGGGAGGTCTCCTCGTAGTTGGCTCCGGAGGTGATCACCTCAACCTCAATGCCGGTCTCCTCGGTGAACTGCTCGATCAGCTCGTCCTCCAGGTCCTCTGAGCCGCCGGGGTGGTTGGTGGCGAAGACGATGGAGTCTGCCGGCTCCACCTCGGACCAGTCGGTCTCCTCGCCCTCCTCGGCGGCGTCGCCCCCGCCGGTGTCGGGGCCGCAGGCGGTGACCGCAAGGGCCGCCGCGCTGAACACGGCGATCCCCTTCCAGGTGCGGGTGATGCTCGGATGCTTCATAGTGGTGCTCCTTTGATTATTCATCGGGATAATAGGCATGGCTCGGAGGTCTACTTCACTGGGCTACTTCACTGCGCCCTGGGTCAGGCCGGCCACGATGTAGCGCTGCAGCATGGCGAAGATGATCAGCATGGGCACAATCACCAGTACGGCACCGGCCATCAGGATGCCGTAGCTGGCCACGGTGTCCTCCACGCTGCGCAGCTGGTTCAGGGCCACCGGCAGTGTCATCTTGTCCCGGCTGTCGGTGATGATCAGCGGCCAGAGGAAGCTGTTCCACTCGTTGACGATGGTCACCAGTGCAACGGTGGAGATTGCCGGCAGGGAGACCGGCACCGCGATCTGGAACAGCTTGCGGAAGTGGCCGGCCCCATCCAGGTCGGCGGCCTCGAACAGCTCCTTGGGCAGGGCTTTGAAGTGCTGGCGCAGCAGGAAGGTGCCGAAGGCGGTGCCCAGCCCGGGCAGGATGATCCCCCACAGCGTGTTCCGCCCGCCGAGTGCCTCAATGGTCATGAAGTTGGGCAGCATGGAGACCTCCGGGGGCACCATCAGCGCCACCAGGATGCCTAAGAAGATCAGATTCGCCCCGGGCACTCGGATGAACACCAGGGCGTAGGCAGTGGTGATGGCCAGCAGCACCTTGATCGCCGAGCCCACCGAGGTGACGATGATGCTGTTCTGCAGCACCGTCAGCAACGGGATGCGCCGGTCAACCGTCTCGTAGTTCTCCAGGGTGGGGTTCTGGGGGAGGAAGTCCGGCGCCAGGGTCACGATCTCGTTGACCGGCTTGAAGCTCGAGGAGATCATCCACACCAGGGGCAGCACGATGATCAGCAGGGCAACCACGATGGGCAGATATCCCGCCAGCAGCGTGTCGGCCAGATTGCGGGGGCTGAACGCCTTGGTCCAGTCTGGGGCACTCCGGCGGCGGGCGGTTGCTGCGTGAGGTGCCTGGGGCGTCGTCGTGCTCACTGGTAGTGCACCTTCCTCTCCACGAACCGTAGTTGGACGGCGGTGATGATGAGCAGAGTCAGGAACAGCACCACGGCGATGGCCGCAGAGTAGCCGGCTCGGTTGAACTGGCCGAAGGACTGCAGGTAGATCTCGAAGATGATGGTGTTGGTGCCGTTGCCGGTGGGAGTCATCACCCGAAGGATGTCAAAGGCATTGGTCATGGAGAAGATGATGTTGGTGACCAGCAGGAAGAACACAGTGGGCGTCAGCAGCGGCAGCACCACCGAGAAGAACCGGCGCACCGGGCCGGCCCGGTCGATAGTCGCCGCCTCAAGGAGGTCCCGGGGAATGGACTGCAGGCCCGCCAGGAAGACCACCGCACAGTAGCCGAGGTTCTTCCAGACGTAGACGATTATCACCATCCACAGATTTGCGTCCGGGTCCAGGAACCACTGGGGGGAGTCGATGCCGAAGCGGTTCAGAATATGCATCAGGGCCCCGCGCTGGGGATCGAAGATGAACATCCACACCAGGGCCACGCCCACCCCGGAGAGCACATAGGGGCTGAAGACCGCGGTGCGGGCGAAGGTGCGGCCCGGAATCTTCTTGTTCAGCACCAGGGCGATGAGCAGGCCCAGCACCATGGAGCCGGCGACCGCCCCGAAGGTGAAGATTCCAGTGACCCGCCACACCTCAAGACCTGAGGGCGAGGTGAAGAAGCGCTGGTAGTTGGCCAGTCCCACCGGATCGGCACTGGGGGCTCCGAGGCGCCAGTCCAGAGTGGAGTACCAGACGTTCATGGCCAGCGGGTAGTAGATGAACGCCAGGATCAGCAGGATATTGGGGCCTGCGAAGAGCAGGAAGAGCGACCAGTTCTTGGACCTCTGCCGGCGGCGGGCCCGTCTGCGCTCGATCTCCAGCTGGTGCTCGTCCGGCGCGCCAGAGGGCTCGGCGGAGTCTCGCCTGCCCAACGCGGGCGGCGATGCAGTAGTCGTCAAACGGTCCCCCTCAGGTTCTCCGGCGGAGCAGCAGCCTCTGGGCCATGCTCCGCCCCTTAGTCGACGGGCAGGTGTCGTTCAGTTGAACTGCACGTGAACCAGTCCTGTGTTTCACATCACTACTGGCACGATCCAGTCCATAGTACCGAGCTCCGCAGCGGCACGCCGAGGGAATGTCCAGGCAATACTGCGAGGTTGTCCATAGGGACGGTAGGACGTGGCTACCCAGGCGCTGACCAGGAGGGATGTTGTGGACCAGGTGATGGCGACCGTCCTGGCGGCCGTGCTGATCATCCTGCTGCTGAACTTCGGGACCGCCCTGTTCGCCTTCGCCCGCCGCGGCTTCAGTGAGAACTGGCTGCTGGTGGTGCTGCTGACCGGCACCACCGGGGCCGGCATGGTCGCGCTGCTGATCGTGTTGGAGTCCCTCCTGGGCGAGAATCTCAGCCCGCCCTTCCGACTGCTGGACGTGGCCCTGATCCTCACCGGCACTGCCGCGCTGACCGCAGCAGTTCGTGCCGCAGCCGGGGCACGGACCCGCGAGGATGCCGCTGAAGGCCATGACACCACCGGCAGCACGGCGCAGCGGAGTGAGCGCCCATGAGCTTTGTGCTGGAGATTCTGGCTGCGGCGCTGATCATCGGCGGCGCCTTCTTCTTCACCGTAGGCACCCTGGGGCTGATCCGGTTCACCGATGTGCGCTCCCGGCTGCACGCGCTGACCAAGGCGGACAACCTGGGGCTGGGACTGGTGCTGGCGGGCGCCGCGCTCTGGCTGGCCGACTGGGCGATCGCCGGGCTGATGCTGCTGTGCTGGCTATTCGCCCTGGCTGGGGCCTCAGTCTCTGCCCATGTAATCGGCGGGCTGGAGGCCGATCATGCCGCTGAGCGGGAGCCGATGCACCACAACGACGCCGCCGGCTCACCTGAAGCAGGTGATGACCGGTGATCTCCTCGCTCGACATCACCCTGGGCCTGGCTGTGCTGGCGGTGACCGGCCTGTGCCTGATTCCGCGCTCCCGACTGGTGATCACTATGGGCTTCCTGGCACTGGGCATCGTGGTGACCATGGTGTGGCTGCGGTTGGACTCGCTGGATGTGGCCCTGGCGGAGGCGGCCATCGGCACCGGCCTGCTGTCCGCGCTGATGGTGTGGCTGGCGGTGCGCAGCCCGGAGCCTCCCGGTGCCGGGGGGATGCAGCCCAGTCCCCGGCTGCCCTGGCTGCGGCCGCTGATCGGCCTCGCCTGCGGAGGCACCCTGGCGGTGGTGGCCGCCGCGGTCTGGTTCCGGGTGGACCAGCAGCTGCCGGCCTGGCAGGCGGGCGTGGAGGACCAGATGCCGGACACCGGGGTCGAGCACCCGATCACCGGGGTGCTGCTGGCCTTCCGCGCCTATGACACGCTGCTGGAGTCGGCGATCCTGATGCTCACCGCCGCTGCGGTGCTGGCCCTGTGCCGCGGCGGCGGGCTCTCCGACCCGGGCACCCACCGGCTGGGCGTCCACCAGACCTCGGCGCCGATGCCCCCGGTGCCCTCCGCCCTGCCCTGGGCGGCCCGGCTGCTGGCCCCGGCTCTGATGCTGCTGGGCCTGTGGCTGCTCTTCGCCGGCTCGGCCGAATCCGGCGGGGCCTTCCAGTCCGGTGCGGTGCTGGCCGCCGCCTTCATCCTGCTTCGGACCTCCCATGTGAGCCTGGGGGCCGCCACGGCTCACTGGCTGCGCCCGGTGCTGGTGGGCGGCGTCGTCGTGTTCATCCTGGCCGGGCTGGCAGGCCCGGTGCTGGGGCTGCCCTGGCTGTCCTGGCAGCCGGAGTGGGCCTTCGCGGCGGTGCTGGGGGTTGAGGTGCTGCTCACCGCGGGGATCGCCGCCGGCCTCTACACCCTCTTCCTGACCCTGGAGAACCCGGAGGGGGTGCGCTGATGCTGACAGGTCTGGACACCATCACCTGGTACCTGATGATCGCCGCGGCGGTGACCGTCTTCGGCATGGTGCGGCTGCTGCTGGTGCGCGACCTGCTGGCCCGGCTGATCGCCCTGGATGTGACCGGGATCGGGGTGCTGCTGACCCTGGTGGCGCTGGCGGCCCGCAGCCAGGCCCCCGACGCAGTGCTGCAGGCCCTGGTGATCACCGGGCTGGTGATCGCAGTGGCGTTCACCGGGCTGGGGGCGGTGCTGATCCGCCGGATCGAAGGCGCCCGGGATGACGACGACGCCGCAGTGCCCGACCGTGCCCCCGACGAGCAGACCCCGGGGGCGGACTCTGAGCAGGACCACGGGCTGTCCCCGCATGACCAAGGGGGTGATCCGCAGTGATCCCGGTGTGGTCGGCCCTGGCGGAGTTCAGTCTCGGGGCGGTGGTGCTGGCCCCGCTGCTGGCCGCCGCGGTGAGCATGCTGGTCCCGCTTCCCGCCCGGCGTGTGCTCGGCGCGGCGGTGGGGCTGCTGGTGGCCGGGCTGGTGGTGCCGCTGGTGGTCAGCGTCTCCGCCGGGGAGGTGCCCGAACTGGTGCTCGGCGGGTTCGAGGCACCTGTCGGGATCCATCTGCGCGCCGATGGCCTGGGTGCGGTGTTCCTGGCGGTGACCGCTCTGGTGGGACTGGTGCTCACGGGGTATGCCGCCGTGCTGCCGGCGGCCGAGGGCCGCTGTGCCGGTCCTAAGGGCTGGCAGCAGGGGCATCCGGGGTTCTGGCCGCTGTGGCTGGGCTGCTGGTCGGGGCTGAACGCGGTGGTCGTCTCCGGGGACCTGTTCAACCTCTACGTGGGCCTGGAGCTGGTCGGGCTGACCGCGGTGGCCCTGGTGGCTCTGGGCGGGCGCGGCTCTTGGGAGGCTGCCCTGCGGTACCTGTTCGTCGCGGTGCTGGGCTCCCTGCTCTTCCTGGCCGGGGTGGGGCTGTTGGTCTCGGTGACCGGGACCCTGGACATCGCCCAGACCCGGGAGGCGCTGGCCGAGGTGGCGGATCCGGAGGCGCCGCTGCTGGCCCTGGTGCTGATGACCCTAGGCCTGGGGATGAAGGCCGCCCTGCTGCCGATGCACCGGTGGCTGGTGCCCGCCCACTCATCGGCCCCCAGCGGGGTCTCCCCGATCCTTTCGGGCCTGGTGATCAAGGCGGCTCTGGTGGTGCTGCTGCGCGCCTGGCTGTGGGCGGTGCCGCTGAGCGGGGGCGCCCAGTCACATGCTGCTGTACAGTGGCTGGCCTGGCTGCTCGGCGCCCTGGGTGCGGCTGCGGTGCTGGGCGGCTCGGTGCTCGCGCTGCGCCAGACCAGGCTCAAACCGCTGGTGGCCTATTCCACCGTGGCTCAGATCGGCTACTGGTTCCTGGCCTTTCCGCTGCTGGTCTCCGCAGAGCACGACGACGCCCTGGCCGCAGGTGCCTATGGGGCGGTGATTGCCCTGGCGGCCGGGCACGCGATCGCCAAGGCCGGGCTGTTCGCCGCGGCCGGGCTGCTGAAGGACCGTTACGGCACTGATGAGATCGCTGCGCTGCGCGGGGCGGGTGCGCACCACCCGGCGCTGATCCTGGCGATGGGGCTGTGCGCGGTCGGCCTGATCGGACTGCCGGTGAGCCTGGGCTTCACCGGCAAGTGGCAGCTGGCCACCGCAGCCATCGGTGCCGGGCAGTGGTGGCTGATCGTCGTCCTCGCCGCCGGGACTCTGCTGGCCGCCGGGTACCTGCTGCGCGGCATCGCCCCGCTGCTGCTGCAGTCGGAGGATGAGCCTGCTGCGGCGAAACCGGTTTCTGTCCGCGAGCGGCTGGGCGAGTCCGCGGTGATGCTGCTGGGTCTGGCCACGATCGGCACCGGTCTGCTGGGCGCCTGGCTGGGGGATCTGCTGGGGGTGGGCGCCTGGTGGTGACCAACGACCTGATCCCGCTGCTGCTGGTGCTGCTCTCGGTGGCGGTGGCCGCGATGATCTTCCCGCTGCCGGAGCGTGCGGTGCGGCTGCGCAGCGCGGTGAACCTGGGCGGGGCGGTGGCCAAGCTGCTGCTGATCGTACTGCTGGTCCCCCCAGTGGTTGCCGAGGGGGTGCGCCCGGAGTTCTCGGTGCCGTTCCTGCCCACCGGGGGTGGGGAGACGATCAGCCTGGTGCTGCGGGTGGACCCGCTGGCGCTGTTCTTCGCCGGGCTCTCGGCGGTGCTGTGGCTGCTGACCACCGTCTACGCGATCGGCTATCTGGAGGGCAAGCCCAACCGCAGCCGGTTCTTCGGGTTCTTCAGCCTGTGCGTGGCCGCCACTGTGGGGATCAGCTTCTCCGGGAACCTGATCACCTTTCTGGTGTTCTATGAGCTGCTGACCCTGGTCACCTACCCGCTGGTGGCCCACTGGGGGGACGAGAAGTCGCTGCGGGCGGCGAAGCTGTATATGCGCTATGCGCTCGGCGGCGGGGTGGCGGTGCTGCTGGGCACCGTCTGGCTGACCATGGAGGCCGCCGCGGTGGACTTCGCCGAGGGCGGGGCCGCCGATGTGGCCGAGCTGGCGGAGCGCTCTCCCGGCGTCGTCGTGGTGATCTTCATCCTGCTGGTGGGCGGGCTGGGGGTGAAGTCGGCGCTGGTGCCGCTGCACTCCTGGCTGCCGGCTGCCATGGTGGCTCCGGCACCGGTTTCGGCGCTGCTGCATGCGGTTGCGGTGGTCAAGGCCGGGGTGTTCGGGATCGTGCGGGTGGTCGACGACGTCTACGGCATCCAGGTGGCCTGGGAGCTCGGGGTGCTGACCCCGCTGCTGGTGCTGGCCTGCGTGACGGTGCTCTACGGCTCGTATCAGGCGCTGCGGCAGACCGAGATCAAGTCTCGGCTGGCCTATTCCACGGTCTCCCAGGTCAGCTACGTGGTGCTGGGGGTCACGATGTTCTCCATGGCCGGGACCGCCGGGGGTGTGGTGCATCTGGTGCACCAGGGGATCATGAAGATCACCCTGTTCTTCTGTGCAGGGCTGTTCGCCGAGTCCATCGGGGCGCACAGCCTCTCCCAGCTGCGTGGGGCGGGCCGGCGGATGCCGTGGACCTCGGCGGCCTTCACGGTGGGGGCCTTCGGGATGATCGGGCTGCCGCCGACTGCCGGGTTCGTCTCCAAGTGGCAGCTGGGGCTGGGCGCCTTGGACTCCCCGCACCCCTGGGTGCTGGTGGTGCTGGTGGTCTCCGCGCTGCTGAACGCCGCGTATTTCCTGCCCGTGGTCTACAGCATGTGGTTCCACGAGCCGGAACAGGGCCGGGAACCGGACGACGACGCCCGGCTGGGCCGAACAGCCACCGGCGCCTCTTCTGCTCTGCGGCTCAGGGAGCCGGGGATGCTTCTGGTGCCGGCGCTGTGCACCGCCGGGTTCACCCTGGGGGTGGGGCTGGCGGCCTCGGTGACGTTCTCCCCGCTGCAGATCGCCCAGTTCATCGCTGAGGGGGTGTTCAGCTGATGCTCGGCGCCGGCCTGCTCGCCCTGAGCCTGCTGCTGCCGCTGACCGCAGCGGCGCTCATCGTGTTCGCCGGAACGCTGCCGGCGGCCCGGGCGCACCGGCTGCGGCGCCGCACGGCGATGCTCTCGCCGGTGACGGTGCTGCCCGCAGCTGCGCTGACGGTGGCAGCCCCCGGGGCCGAGCTTGAGCTGGACTGGCTGCTCTTCGGCACAGTGTTCCGCATGGATGCTGCGGCCCGGGCGCTGGTGCTGATCGCCGCGCTGCTCTACGGGGCGGCCCTGACGGCGGTGACCTGGGTGAAGCTTCGCCACGCGGAGCGCGGCTCCGGGGCGCTGAGCGGCTTCCTGCTGGTGTGCTTCGCCGGGAACATCGGCACCTATCTGGCCGCTGATGTGGTCAGCTTCTATCTGGCGTTCTCGGTGATGAGCTTCTCTGCGGCCGGGCTGGTGGTGCACTACCGCACCGGGGCTGCGCGGCGGGCCACTCGGATCTACCTGGTGATGTCGGTGCTCTCGGAGACCGCGGTGCTGGCCGCTCTGGTGCTGACCGCAAGCGCCGGCGGCTATCTGGTCGCCGAGGCCCCGGCCGCTGTGGCCGGCTCGGAGCACGCCGGGCTGATCGTGGCCCTGCTGCTGATCGGCTTCGGGGTCAAGGCCGGTACAGTGCCGCTGCATGTGTGGCTGCCGCTGGCGCATCCGGCGGCCCCGCCTGCTGCCTCGGCGGTGCTCTCCGGGGCGATGGTCAAGGCCGGGCTGGTGGGCTGGCTGCGGTTCCTGCCCGCCGGGGAGGCCGGTAGCGGACTGGGCCCCGACGGGCTGAGCGCTGCCGGGCACACCCTGCTGGTGCTTGCCCTGCTGGGGGCCTTCGCCGCGGTGGCAGTGGGGGTGCTGCAGTCTGACCCGAAGGTGGTGCTGGCCTATTCGACCATCAGCCAGATGGGGTTCATCGCCTGCCTGGTGGCGGTGGCGCTGCTGGTGCCTGAGGCGGCGGGCCCGGCTCTGACGGCCGCGGTGCTCTATGCGGTGCACCACGGACTGGCCAAGGGTGCGCTGTTCCTGGGCGTGCCGGTGGTCAAGCACTACGGGCGCGGCGCCTCGGGGGTGGTGGTGCTCATCGGGATGGCCGGGGCCGGGCTGGCGGTGGCCGGGGCGCCGCTGACCTCGGGGGCCTACGGGAAGTATGTGGCCAAGGAGGCTGTGGAGGATGTCACGGTGCTCGGCCTGGGGCTGGATCAGCTGCTTCCGCTGGTGGCCACCGGCTCCACTCTACTGCTGATCCGGTTCGCCTTCGTGATGTGGGCATCTGAGCGTCAGGCCCGGCGCAGCTTCGATGGTGAACTGGGCAGCTGGCTGGCGGTCTGTGCTGCCGGGGTGGTGGTGCCGTGGCTGGTCGGGGCCGCCTGGCTGCCCGGGGCGGGGGAGTTCAGCTGGACGGCCGCTGCGCTGTGGGCGGCCACCTGGCCGATCGTGCTGGGACTGGCCCTGGGTGCGGGTGCCTGGCGGCTGGCTGCGGCGGGACGGATTCCGGCACGGCTGGCCAGCGGTGAGGCCGTTGAACCAGGGGATCTGATTGTGGCGGAGGAGTCTGCGGCGGTGCGCGGCTGGCGGCACACATCCCGGGCGCTGGAGGCCGGGCACCAGGCTGCCGGCTCGCTGCGCACCGCTGGCGCCCGGGGTGCCAGGAATCTCGCGGAGCGCGCTCGTCGGGGTGTGGCCTCTGCGGAGGACTCGCTGGGCAGCTGGGAGGGTTCAGGCGTCGTCGTGCTGGTGCTCACTGCTGTGACGGTGCTGGTTGTGATGTGGAGTGGAGGTGTGTGGTGAACAAAACGCTGCCCTGGGTCGTCGCCGGGCTGCTGCGTGCTGCGGCGCTGGGTCTGCTGTGGGTGTTTTTCGCCGGGCTGAACGGGGACTATCTGATCTACGGGGCGGTCTCCGTGGCGGCCTGCACCGGGCTGAGCCTGTGGCTGGCCCCGCCGGCCTCTGCGGTGCGGATCAGCCGCTGGCCGGCCCGGGTCTGGTACGCGGCCGCTCTGTTCCTGTGGTTCGTGTGGCAGTCGGTGCTCGGCGGATTGGATGTGGCGGCCCGGTCGCTGCGCCGTCCGGTGCGGATCGAGCCGACGGTGGTCACTGCGCAGATTCAGCTGGAGGAGGGGCATGCCCGGCAGCTGGCGATGATCATGATGAACCTGATGCCCGGCTCGATGATCCAGCGCACCACTGACCACACAGGAGCGACCTCCATGGTCCAGGGCGGCGGGTATACCGTACAGCCGACCCATGTGGAGCTGCACACCCTGGCCCCTGAGCTGGACCCGGCTACCCAGTGGCAGAACCTGCAGCGCCGCGTCGCCCGCGCCTTCGCCTGATTGACCGCCAACCGTTCACTCGCAAGCAAATTTCTGGCATGCTGAGAACTATGGCACTACTCATGGACCGGCAGTCAGCCACTGTGCGCGACCGCATCCTGAAACTGGAGCGCCCATCCCTGCGACCGGTCGAGGTGAGCATCCAGGAGGATGAAGGGCCAGAAGGGCCGAGCGTGCGTGTTGCTGTGCAGCTCCGTAACTCGGCAACGTCTCCGGAGTGGAACGCCGATGATTTCCGTGCGCTCCGCCGTGATGCCCGAACCATTGCGCTCGAGGAGCTCGGTTCAGAGGTCTCCGTGAGGCTCTTATACGAGCCCGAAGATGGCGAGGATCAGCCCGCGCACTATTCCGCTGGTGATAAGTCGTTCTGATGGGGAAGTCCGATGGCGATCCGAGCGATTGAGTCCAGTGATCTGCTGTCCCTTGCCGATAAACTCGCTGGGCGTGAAGCAGGTCCTGGTAAACCACGCACAATCGAACTCAGACGTGCCATCAGCACCGCCTATTATGCGCTTTTTCACAAACGGATCCAACACGCGGCAATGCGGCTTATCGGAGGAACGGATTGGACTGAGGTTCATGCTGCTACCGCCCGCTGGATCGCCCATACTGATCTGGCGGCTCTGTCCGACGCAGTGAACGGTCGAGGAAATCAGGCTCTGCGATTTGTCCTCACAGGAGCAGATCCTCGCCTTGCAGATGTGGCTCAGGACTTTATCGATCTCCAGACTGCCAGGCACGGCGCCGACTACGATGACTACTTCGAAGTCTCAAAGGCCAGCGCTTTGGCGCTCGTGGACACAGCCCATGCCAGCGTCACGACTGCAACGGAACTTTTCCTCGCTAATGAGTCCAGCTATGACCGCTTTCTGGGCTTGGCGATCGGCGGGGTGAAAATCGCCAAGAATCGGTGAGCCAGCAGGCTCAACTTTTGTGACAGGTGGCTGCCGGAAGCCCGACCTCCATGTTTACTCCAGCGCGGCGAGGATGCCCTCGTGCTCTAGATAGAGGCAGTTTTCGAGAGCTGATATTAGCGGGGGCGCCTCACCACATATCGGGTTTGGGGAGCCGGCTCAGTCCGCGGTGCAGCTGCTCCAATGCATACTCCCAGGGGATGCGCTCCTGCTCCAGACGAAGCCCGCCCAGCTGCTCCAGTGCAGCGAAACCGTCCCGCTCCGTACCTGTGAGGTGATCGGGCAGGGTACGCGGGGCGTCTTTACGGTCCGGCCCGGCCAGATCACGGTGGGCAGCGAGCGTGGTGCGGTCCATCATCACCGAATGGGTGTGGGGCAGCTGGCCACGCACCGCAGACAGGATCCGGTATCCGTCCACGTCCAGGTCTCCCCAGTACAGCAGCGGGGCATCGCCCAGCCATGCAATGTCTCCCAGCCTTCGGCCGGCATAGCCTGCGCTGTGGACGGCCACCGCACCAGGAATCTCAGGCAGGGCCAGCAGAGTCTGCAGGTTCTCCACCACCACGACGCTGCCCGGCACCACACTCATCCGGCTCAGCTCAGCTGCCGGGGCAGCCAGGTCGCGCAGATTGCCCGGGGCGAGTTCCGGGTCCAGGAACCGCAGCCGGATCAGGCCTGGCGGCTCCAGCAGCCCCAATGATGAAGTGCCCGCGGCTGCGGCGTAGAGCGGATCGACCAGTGTGGAGTGCTTCTCCAACCACTTGGAGTCCACCCCGCGGATGGGCATCTGGCGGGGGTAGATGCCGGGCTGAGGGTTCTTCAGCAGCCACTCCAACGCGTCCCGGACTCTGACGTAGTTGGCCTGGTCCAGGTCGGCGATCTTCTTCGCCCGCCTCCGCAGCGCATCGGTGATCTGCTCCACCGGCGCCGCATCAGTGTCCTGGTGCGAGTTAAGGAGAATACGGAGCTCTGCCGCCCGGGACTCTGCGGCCTGCCAGTGGCCTTTCCGGGAGACGAAGGCGGCCGCGTCGTAGGGTTCGGTGAGCACCAGCCGGGTAGGCATGCGCTGGGTGCCGGCATTGGCCCATTGCCGGGACTCCCAGACCAGGCGCCCGCCGTCACCGAGTCCGCGCTCGGCGACTCGCCAGTCTTTGATCCAGTCCGCAACCGACCCCGGATCCGCGAGCACCTTCTCCTGAGTGGGCGGGTGCAGCGGAATATCCACCACCGGCTCCGCTGCCCCCAGGACCGTCCATTCGGGCATCTTTCGCTCGTACAGCCGGGCCACGCGTTCCCGGGCTTCTGCCGGAGTGATCACGGCTCCGCCCCAAAGAGGGTATCGTCCGCTGTCCTCTCCGCCGTGCCGGCTCCGTTGCTTCCAGGCTCCCCGGCATCTGAAGAGCCCGCGTCGTCATTCTCTGCTCTGCCGGCAGCCAGCCGCTGATCGTCGAAGGCCACCGGAGAGGCGTAGGAGTGCTGGCCGTCCGGGCTGGTGACCAGGGCGATGCCGCCGACGTAGTTCTCCAGCACCTGCAGCATCTTCAGCGGGGTGGCCAGGATCATGTGGAATCCGAACTCGGCGAAGATGTCCAGGGCCATCCGGGTGAACCGCGCGTCAGCCTTGTCGAAGGCTTCATCCATCACGATCGAACCGTAGCTGGGGAGGTCTTCAGTCTCGCGGGTCAGCTGGTAGCGCAGCGCCGCGGCCAGGCAGAACACCACCAGCTTCTGCTTCTGGCCTCCGGAGCGCCCGCGACCGGAGTCGTAGTAGTCCAGCACCTCGCCGTGACTGTCCTGCTCCAGGCCCAAAAACTTTACGTGGCGCCGGGTGTCCAGGCAGTGGGATCGCCAGGTGCGGTCAGCGGCCTCGGAAGAGCCCAGCGCATGCATGACCTTCCGCAGCACCTCGAACCGCTGCTCTGCCTCGTCGGCAGACTCTTCCATGGCCAGCGCACCGCTGGTGATCGTGTTCAGGTCCGCCAGGAACTGCTTCACCATGGCAGGGCGGGCCTCCTGCACCTGGATCTGCAGGTAGCGGCCGGGGGCGAACTGGCTGCGCAGCAGCGACTCGTTGATCGGGTCCACGCGGCGGCGGATCTCCCGCGGGGCGCTGCGGATGCGTTCAGCCAGCAGGCCGATGTTCTGCTGGGACTGTTCCTTCAGCATCTGCAGGAACCGGGCCTCAAAGTCAGGCAGCCGGTCAGCGCGCAGAGTGCCCAGCAGCTCGAGGTATCCGCCCCGGGCTTCAACCCCCTCCCCCAGGTCCCCTGCCGCCGCGGGCCAGTCATTGCGGAAGTTCACCGTGATCTCGGTGATCCGCTGAGCGGCGGCGCTCTGTTCCTCTGCGGCTGCGCGGATCCGTGCGTTCAGAGCGTTGGCGACCCGCCGGGCATCGGTCTCGATGCTGTGGTGCGTCACGGTGCGCTGGGTGCGGTGCTCGGCGAACTCCGCCCGCAGCGCCTCGGCTGTTCCCTCCGGCACCTGCCCGATCTGCTCACCGTCCAGCTCAGCAACGGCTGCCTGCAGCCGCTGAAGCTCGCTGGTGGCGGCGGCCAGCGTCTGGGAAGCCTGCTGCCAGTGCTCCTGGGCCTTCTGCAGCGCCTGTTCCGCCTCAGCCGCCTGCGCCTGAGCCTTCCGGAGGTCACCGTCACCGGCCAGGAGGGTCGCCCGGTCGGACTCCGCAGCAGAGAGTGCCTTCTTCCGGGTGGTGACATCCACTGCTGACCATTCGACTCGCAGCACCTCTTCCAGTGCGGTGAGCCGTCGGCGCTGGGCCTGATCGGCGCGGACCAGGGTGCCGAGCTCCTCGTCCAGCTGGGCGATCTCGGCCTCAGCGGCTCGGCGCAGCTGGAGGTAGTGCTCCACCTTGGCGTCGTTAGTGAACCCGAGGACCCAGGTCCGCCGGTCGTCCACCCGAGAGGTGTCGTCCTTCTCGAAGGAGCGGGGCCCGCGTTTGACCTGCCCGGCCCGGGTGACACCGCGGTCGGTCTCCGCCAGCTGCTGCGGGTTCTCCACGCACCGGTAGTCGAAGCGCCGGGCGAGCTCATACCGCAGCCAGCTCTGAACCGAGGACGGCGCCTCCCCCACCTCGACCCGGTACACCAGGGACTCTGCCGACTCAGGCTTCACCGGAGCCGGCGACTCCGCAGGAATCGTCTCGAACCGCAGCCGGGCGCCCAGGTGGTGGGCCTCTACAGCGGCACTGACTGCGAACTCATGGGCGGCCGGCACCAGCATGACAGTGGCCAGCGGCCGCAGGACACGTTCAATTGCGCCGGTCCACTCAGCATACTCATCACGGACCTTCAGCAGTTCCGCGGCGAAGGGCAGCGACTTCTCCGGCACACCTGCCGCCTGGGCAATCAGGGTGCGGGCCGCCATGAGACGTTCGCCCACATTGGACCGCGAGCGCTTCATCGCCTCCAGTTCGCGGTCGATCTCGGCCAGAGTCTTCTGCGCCTCGGCTTTGCGGCCCATCACCTCCTGCGCGGCCTCCCGCTGTGAGGACTCGGCCTCGCCGGTGACAGCCAGCTCCCGCTCAGCAGTACGTTTCAACTCAGCCAGCTCGGCGGCGGATGCGGGCACCGGCATCTCCGCGGCGGACAGCCGTTCCTTCAGCAGCGCCAACTGCGACTGGGCAGCCTCAACCGCCTCGCCGCGGGTGCGGATGGTCTCCTCCAAGGACTCCAGCCGGACTCCGCCGCGCTGCTCCACAGCAGCCAGGGCCTGCCGCTGCTGTGAATCAGCAGCCTTCTGTTCGGCGGCAGCCGCCTCCACCTGCGCCTGGGCATCATCCACTGCCAGAACAGTCTTGGCCTGCGCATCCTGCAGCAGCTGCAGCTTCCACCCTCGGGTGAAGTCCTCCAGTGCTTCTGCCAAGGCCACTGCCCGCCGCTCTGCCGCCATGGCTTCGTCGTAGGTGGTGCTGACCTGCTCCAAGGGCTCCAGGTGTTCGATCTGCCGCCGGGCGCGCACCACTGCCTCGTGCGCCTCAGACAGCTCGCTGAACTGTTCGACCGCCCGGTCGGCCAGCGTAAAGGTCTCCGGCTCGTCCAGCATGAAGTCGCGGAACAGGTCGTCCAGGGAGCCGAGGTTCTTCGCCGCCTGGGTGCGGTGCAGCAGCAGGGTGGCGCGTTCACCCACGATGCCCAAATCACGGGTGAACCGGGCGGTGAAGCGCTTGTGCTGCTTGTGTACGTACGCAGCTGGGTAGTCCTTCTTCAGCTCGCGCTCCTTCAGCCCGTCACGGGCATAGGGCTGCAGATCCATCAGGGTGACCGGGGCTTCGGCGATGATGTGCAGCTCCGAGACGTCAGCCGGCACGGAGGCGCCGCGCTTGGCGTGAAAGAGCTTGACCAGATGCGTCTGCTTCCCGGCCCCGTTGCCGTAGCGCAGCAGGATGCCCGACCAGGTGCCGCCCTTCTCCTTCCCCGCAGCATCCCGCGGGGGTCTCAGGTACTGGGTGGTGATTTCCCCGGAGTCAGCGTCGGAACCGCGGCTGTAGGCTCCGCGCACATAGGTCAGCACGGTGCGGTCCGCTCCGCCACTGCTACCGTCGGCGGCCGCGGCGTTGAAGGAGGCCCGCATCCGCGGGGTCAGCACGGCGGTGATCGCGTCGACCACCGAGGACTTCCCCGACCCGGAGTGCCCGGTGAGCAGGAACCCCTTGCGCGGCACCTCGATGACGTGGTGGCCGTGGAAGGTGCCCCAGTTGACCAGCTCGATCCGGTCCAGCCTCCACTGGCCGGCCAGCAGCTGCCCGTCACTCATCCTGGCTCACCTCCTGAAACTCTTCATCATGCTCACTGCCGGCCGCCGCGGCGTCGCTTTGCTCACGACCTTCAATCGCCTCAGGAGCCTCGGCACGAGCGCCGTACTCCACTCGGCTCAATCGGTCGTCGTCGTTGTCTTCATTCTCACCCGGGCCCCCGAGATCCTGACCTTCCGGTGCCTGACCACGCATGACGGCGTACTCCGCCCGCACCGCTTCGATCTCCTCCGGGCCGAAGATCAGCCGCAGCACCGGGGAGATCTCGAAACGCCCATCAGCAGCAGAGGTCGCGGTGCGCAGCAGGATCCCGTACTTGTCCATCTTGGTCCAGGAGGCGTCGATGCGCTTGGCGAAGCCGGCGTCGTCGGTGGAGTACTGGCCGCGGTAGGCCTGAAGGTGTTCGTAGACCTCCTCCTTGCCCACGATCACCCGCCCGGCCCCGGACCCGGAGACCAGTTCGCGACGCAGGTGCAGCAGCATGGCGGTGTCCATCAGGGTCAGCGGGGCGGTGCGCACCACTTGTGGGGCATCGCCTGAGTACGTCTCCGCATTGCGCACGAACGCCACCCCGCGCTCGTCGTCGATCACCAGGTCCAAGAACATATCGGCCAGCCGGGAGCGGATCTCGGCGGCATCGCCCAGCAGTGCCCGCCAGTTCTGCGGCTGCTTCTCCGCGGAGACATAGGGCCCTTTGATCAGCGCGCCCAGGGCCCGGCGGGAGGGTTCGCGCAGGGTCCCGGCGTCACGGTCCCACAGCTTGGCGGCCGTGCTCTCTGGGTTGTCGGTTTCGGGCACGACGCCGCCCTCTGAGGTCTCAGCGGTGGCTTCAGTCATACAACGGTCCTCTCGAACAGGTAGAGGGGGATGGTGCCGGCGCGAAGCAGTGTTGGTCCCGGCGGCGGGGAAACCCCGCTCGCCTCTCGGCTGGTTGCAGTGGCACCAGCCTCCGCGCCTAAAGCTGCCGCGTCGTCGTTGTCTGTCAGGTTTACCGGCTCCCAGGTGACAGTTTCGGTGCGCCCGGCCTCGGTGCGGGTGGCCTGCTCCTCGGCCAGGACCAGCAGCCCGACCACGGAGGCAGCGCCTTGGGTGGCAGGGTAGTGCCGCAGGACTTCGCCGATGGTGGAGGCGCCGTACTCTCCCAGGACAGCGTTGACGTTGGCGACCAGTTCTTCACGGTCGATTTCGGCTTCACGAACCTGCTGCTGCAGTGCGGCGAGGTCGGCCTCGGGCGCCTCGACGGTCTGAACCTCCTCTGCGGAGGCGGAGTCGGCCGGATTGTGCAGCCTCATGCCGGTGAAGTTCGTCACCGGCACGGAGGTGAGGTTCAGCTGAGTCTTCATCTTCCGGAAGGGTGGTGTCCCGGCGGCGAAGACCGCGTTCGCATCGGTGAGGGCCTGGCGGATGAGGTCGTTGACTCTGCGGTCCTCGGCCAGCTCCTCGGACTGGACGAACCGGCGCAGGCTGCGGGAGAGGGAGGTCATCACCTGGTGAATCTCTGCGGAGGAGTCCTGCATGGCTGGCAACAGCCGGCGCAGGCTGTAGCGCTGCCCAGGGGTCAGGCGGCGCGCGAAAGGTCTGGAGAGCAGCTGGTCGACGTCGTTCTCCAGTGCGGCGGTGCGCTCGGGGTCCAGCACCAGGGAGTAGAAGGCGCTGAACGATTTTCCGGCCTCGGACTGAGCCAGCACGTCGACCCCGGCGAAGATGTCGTCCAGCACAGTGCCGCGGGATTCTGGGTCCTCGATCAGCTGGGCGCGCAGCCGCCGGTTGATCTCCTCCAGCTCGGTACGCAGCCGGGCGAAGTCCTCTGGAAGCTCTGCGGCCAGGGACAGCGCATCGGCGGCCTGCTCTGCGGCCTTATCTTCGGGGATCGTATCGTCCTCGCCGGCCTGAAGGCGCGCAATCTGAGCGTCGATCTTCTCCCGCTCCGCACGCAGGGCCTCAATCCTGCGGGTGGTGTCGGGGTCAGTGTCTACGGTGAGCCGGTGGACTCGCTCCACGATGGTACTCAGCCTGGATTCGGTGACTGTGGTGCGCGGCGATGCCAGATCTTGGACGAACCGGATGGCCGAGAGCGCACCCTCGGAGAGGGCGTAGAGCTCCTCCCGTGCAACGCCGGTGCGGCGAATCAGGAATCGCGCACTGAGCCAGGTCCGCACGTATTGAACAGCCGTCTGCGGCAGGTCGAACTGACCCATATCGCGCAGCTCGGTGAGGTCCGCCTCAACTGCTTCGAACAGGTCGGAGGCCGGCAGTTCACGGCGCTCTCCGGCCAGATGCTCGCCGAGGATCGCCACGGCCACCGGCGCATTCTGCTGCCGCAGCAGAGCGAGGGCGGGATTGTCGCTGATGAGCTTCCGCGCCCCCAGCGCCGTCCGAACTACTGTCATCCGCCCAGCCTAGCCCGGCTCAGGGGCACTCTGGCCCCCCGACCGGCCCGTTCAGACATCAACTATTCGCAGCTGCTTTCCCGCCGCCTGCGTCACCTGCTCGATCTGTGTCCGGTTGGATGTCACCACGTGATCACTACGACGCAGCCCCCCTTCGACCACACTGACATCTACTGGGTCGCTGACCCCGGATGCAGCCGACAACCTGCCAACTTCGCGAGCCTGCGATTGAGTCAAGTCCTCGATTCGGCAGCTCTTGAGCAGCAGCGAGAGTTTCGGCTGCGGTCCGCCGCGCCATGCTTCGGCAAGAACGCCCGCGGGGACCGTTGGCCTCTCGTCCTGCTGCAACGCCCTCTTGTGCAGCGCCCACACCAAAGGTGAATCCCGTTCAGCACCGATGAGCGCACCAGTGTCATAGGTCAGGCCGAGATTCATCACGCGGCCTCCTTCTGCACATCACCGGCCTGCCCAGGGTCCTCAAACTGGTCCCGTTCACCCCTGAGGATCTCCTCAGCCTGATCTTGTGCCCACTGGGGAATCGGCCCATAGGTCGCCTCATATTCCTCAACGGCAGCCAGTCCCTCCAATATGCGGACTCGGTGCTCAGCATGTTCGGCCAACCAGGACGAAAACGTCTTGCCTTCAGCCTCTGCATGCTTCTCTATCTGCGCAGCCAGGTCCGCGGGCAGAGACACAGACTTCTTCACTACACCCATAGCCTCCATGGTACTACCAGCGGTGCTACCGCCCTCAACAGTCACAGTCATCGTCATCATCTCCTTCAATCTCTGTTCTGGATGCGTGACTCCTTTCACACTAGAACCACCCCCGGAGATGCTCCCGATCCTGCTGAAATCGCCTCTTACACCTCTGCCCTAATCGCGCCCCTTGCCAGCGCAGCGACCCCAAGATGAACGCCCCGGATGCGCGTGGGGCCGCGCATCGAGCCGGCCATAATCTCCAGAGTCTCCAGGGTCGCACTGTGCGGCTGCGGCGGCGCGAACATATGGCGACCATCCCGCCACCCGAGGCCATACATCATCTCGCTGATCTGATCCTTCCAGTGTTCTGCTGGGCTCTCCGCACCCACAGTGGCCAATGCGGTCCACCCAGCATGCCGCTCGGCAGGCTTCCTTCCGAGTGGCAACCTCTTGCTGATGTGCTCAACCATCGCTTGGGGATCAGCGCCAGCGCCTCGCGCGACTCTGGTCGGGGTGATCCGGCCACTCCGCACAGCCACTAGGCCCAGCTGACGAGCGAGGTCTCGAAGCTGCCAGATGGGCCAGGTGAGATCCTCTCGATTGACTTTGCCGATCCACCACTCAGTGAGCCCGGTTGCTTGCGCCAGCTGTTTCACCAGGGTCGGCTTGAGGTATCCGGATGCGGTAAGTGGTTGTCCCTCTCCAATGACGTCCAGCAGTGCTCGGAAAGGCTCGGTGATCCGGGCAGCTTCTTCACCGTCCAATCGGGTGGTCCCGTAGCTGGCCGGATGCGCCAGCGTGTCGCGCAGCTGGCGGGCTCCGCGGTTTGCTGACAGATCGAGCAACGAGGCAAGCTCCTCGGTCACGGCCACTGGATCAGCAGTGACCCAGGAGATCCTCTCGTTGATCTCTGCGAGGTCAAATTCGTCGGGATGCCATGCTTCCGGCAGCCAGCTCAATGCATCGCCTTTCGATGGGAAGACGTGAGGGAGTCTGGCGTCGTCGTAGTCACTGCGGACCCATTCCGCCAGTTCGGTGTAGCCCCAGACTCCCCCGCAGTCTTCAGGCGGGCAGGCCAGCTTGCCTTTGATGCACACGGGCGCTGTTGGCGGCTCATCCAGCACTGCTTCTACGCGCAGCCGGTGCCGCCAGCCGTCGCCGAAGTCATAGTCATACCAGAGCCGGTCCCCCACAGCGGCCAAGACCTGATCGAGCCGGACATCGTCTTCCACTATGCCCTCATCCCCCTCGTCCAGATCGAACTGGGTGAGGAACTCGCCGGCGTCGGGGCCTGTTCCGGTGCGGAACTTGTGCAGGTGGCTGTCCGTCCAGCCCATCGCCTCCTGAATCACCACGTGAAGTCGAGGCAGCGTGATGCCGCCTGGCAGGTCCAACCGACGCCAGACAGGCGGCTTGGTGTCGAGAAGATCGAGCCTCACGCGAAAACCGCGCGTCACGTCCGGCACCGGGCGAAGCTGTGGTTCCGGCCGTTTCCAGTACGGGTACTGACCAGCCATACCCATCAACACATCCTGCAGGTGTTGCAGGAAGTCTCCAGAATGTAGCTTTTCGATTTCTTCCGGGTGGAGTTCATGACTCGACATGCCCCTATCCTGCTACAGCCGCCATAGGTTCTCGAGTTCCTCACCAGCGGTCGGCGCGGGGCCTCGGCTGGCAGATCGGGCAGAAGTAGGAGGAGCGGTTCATGAACTTCTCCCGCCGGACGGTGCCCCCGCATCGCGAGCATTCCCGACCGGGACGCCCGTAGACCTCCAGGGAACGCTCGAAGTAGCCTGAGGCGCCGTTGACGTTGACGTAGAGCGCATCGAAGCTGGTCCCTCCGGCGGCGAGCGCAGCCTGCATCACCTCGCGCAGGGACTCCAGCAGCAGCCCCGCCTGGGCGCGGGTCAGGGTTTCAGTGCGGCGTGCGTAGTGCATCCGGGCAAGCCAGAGCGCCTCATCGGCGTAGATGTTGCCCACTCCTGAGATCACCGTCTGGTCCAACAGAGCCCGCTTCAACCCGGTACGACGCCGCCTCATCACCTGGAAGAGCCATTCCGTAGTGACTGTCTCTTCCAGCGGGTCAGGAGCGATATGGGCAGCCACTTCCGGGATCAGACGTCCAGAACCCGGTGCTGCGGTATCCGGCCCCAGTGGGGAGAGCTGCATCCCGCCGAAGATCCGCTGGTCAATGAATCTCAACTGGCTCGGCAGCTGGTGCTGGGGTCCCGCGCCGATCCGCTCTCCCAGATCCAGGGTGATCTTCAGGTGCTTCTCGGCAGGAGCCTCGCTGTGCTCGATGAGTACCTGCCCGCTCATGCCCAGGTGGATGACCAGGGCGGGGTGGGCGGCGTCGTGGTCATTTCTCAGCGGTATCCACAGGAACTTGCCGCGGCGCTGCGGTTCCCCGAGCACGGCCCCGGTCAGCTGGCGGGTGAACGCTTCCGGCCCTTCAGCGAACCGGCGCAGGCTGCGGGCATCGTGGACCTGCACCTGCTCGACCCGCCGGCCGGCGGCCCACTGTTCCACGCCGCGGCGCACCACCTCGACCTCCGGCAGCTCAGGCATATCCGCTGACTCCTCGCATTTTGCTCACTGTTCTCCGCGGACCATGCGGATCTCCACCACACCCTTGAGCGCCTCGGCCCCGCGGTCCTCGCGGAGGTCCTTCTCCGCACCGTCCGGGGCGAACCCGTGTCTGCGGTAGAAAGCCTGGGCGCGGGGGTTGTCCTTGAGCACCCACAGCGAGGCGGATTTGTCGTTAAGCAGCTCGTTGAGCATGTCATCGGCCGCACCGGTGCCGTGGTGGCCGGCCAGCAGGTAGATGGCGTAGAGCTCGTGCTCGGCCTCCACCTCCTCCTCGCGGGGAGGTCCCATCTGCGCCAGTCCGACGATCTCCCCGTCCACCTCTGTGACCCGGGTACGTGCCCGGTGGGCGGGGTCGGCCAGCATCTGACGCCAGGACTCGGTGCGCCGCTGCAGCGCCTCTTCGTTCCAGAACTGGTCAGGGAGGATTCCTGAGTAGGCCTCTTTCCAGGACTGCACGTGCACGGCGGCGATCTGCGGGGCCTCATCCATCCGGGGGTGCCGGATGGTGTACTCGCCGCTCACCGGGGGCTTCCCTTCCGGAGCATGCGCAGGATGGGGTGCCCGCCGATATTCTCCAGAATCTTCACTGTGCCGTCCGGTGCATAGCCGTGCTTGCGGTAGAAGGCGATGGCCCGGGGGTTGTTCTCCATCACCCACAGGTACGACGCCGCCTGCTCCGGGTTCAGCTCCGCCAGGAGCCTGGTTGCCAGCCCGGTTCCGTAGGCCTCTGAGAGGACGTAGAGACGGTGCAGCTCAGCGGGAACCGGAGCGTCTTCATCCCGGGGTCTGCCGAAGATCCCGAACCCCAGCACCTGCTCCCCGTGCTCAGCGATGCGGATCTGCCACCCGGAGTCCCCCCGGGCATAGACGCTCAGTTGCTCGCTCCACTGCCGGACCCGCTCTTCCACCGTGTTCCGTGCGGCCATCCATTCCGGCGGAAAGTAGTGCGCATAGGCCTCGGCGGCTGCGATGGAGTGTGCCAGTGCAACCCTTTCGGCGTCTTCTACCCCGGGCTCCCTGATGACCATCTGTTCCAGCTGTTTGAGCACCTGACCAGGATAATGCTCTCCGGCTCAGAGCGGAGAGCCGTAGGTAAAGCGGAACCGGCCGGCGGAGACGAGGGTGAAGAGCAGGAAGGTCGCTCCCATGGCGGGGCCGACGAGTCGGCTGGTCGGCCACTGCTCACCGCGCCCTAACGAACTATGACAGCGCCAACCACCTGGATCTGCTCGCTATGCCGCCTGATCCGCTGGCATCCGTCGGTAGGCTGTGGCACGGCCGGAACCGAACTTCTCCACCGTCAGCCCCTCAAGTTCGTTCAATGCCTTCTGCGCAGTGTTTCGGGAGACCCCGCCCAGTTGAGCCAGATCGCGAGTACGCATCGTCGAATGCGTGGTGAACCACTCGTCAACGATTCTGTGCAGGTCCTGTGGGTCAGTCGAGCCGTAACGGAAGAACTGCCGCAGCGGATCTGCCGCCTCAAGATGGGCAATGAGCCCCCGGGCCGCCGGGCTGAGCACCCACACGTCCTCATACGGCACCACCAATGCCTCCCCCTTGACACTGGTCTGTGTGGCAATCCGCAGCGCCACCTCAGCACCTTGTCGGTCCCGATGCAGTATTCGCGCTGCTGTGGGGACGTCGATGAACGCATGATGGAACAGGTGATCCAGGATCAGCGCCAAGCGCGGATCCCGCTGCCGCTCCACAGGACGGACGGCGTCAACGAACTCCACCACTCCCCGAACCGGCTCTCCTCCGACCAGGGTCGCCTCCACGTGAGGGCCGGCTGTTTCGACGATGCTGGGCACCCGGTGTCCCAGCACGATCATCGCCTGAAACATCCGGTCGACGCCCAGGCCCTCCTTCTCCACCATCCCTAATGCTCGAAATGCATCCGCCAGGGCCGGATATCGTGCATGCCGCTCTGCCAGGATGTTCTCCGAGGTGACTCCGCCGGTGAACGCCCCCGGGCTGCGCACCTCCAAGATGCTGTCCACATCGAACCAACGCACCTGCGTGGGTTCCGGGCTGCCCCAATCTCGGTGTATCAGTCCGTTGAGAATGGCCTCCCGGGCTGCGCTGCGAGGTACTCTGCGAACACTGCGGTGAGTGAACCCCCGCTCCAGCGTCACATGATCATTAGCGATGTCCAGTGCAGCCTGAACCCGCTCTAGCTGCTCGAGCAGGCTCTCATCTGCGGCGGGCTGCATCCGGTTAGTGACCTGGCCTCCCTGAATATCCAAGAGAGTCAGTTCCACTAGTACCCGGCCGGCAGGCGTGAGAAGCAGCTCACCGGCGATCGATAGATGCTCTCCTCGCAGCACCCCGATCCGCTGAAGGGTCTGGCGTTCGTCCAGGGGCTCTCCCTCGGGGCTGAGCTGCGCAGTGAGGAGCTTCCAGGCGCCCGGGGTGATCGCTGCGGGGGACGCAGACGACTCCGCTGCCATCACATCGACGTTCAACGCCTCCTGTCGGTGAATCCACCACTCTGAGCGGTCAACCGGGACACAACGGTCACCAACCCGCCACCGGATTCGGTCGCTGGTGTCCTCTACGACTGTGGGAGACTCCGCGACATATATGGCCAGGATTCGCTGCCCCGCCACTCTATGCGCCTCGATGTAGGGTGCGACGTCGACTGCCCGGTGAATCGCCTGCCGCAGCCACTCCCGGTCCAGAGCTGTACCCAGAATGCGTCCTGTGCCATCTTCGACACCGAGAATCAGCACACCCCCGCCACGGGTGTTTGCGAGGCATGCGACTTCATCCGCGAGCTTTGTTGCAGCTTCCTGGTTTTGGGACTGCCCTGGTTCAAGCTGTCCACGGACTCTCCGCCCAGCCTCCTCCTTGAAGTCGAGGTCCTCTCGCTCCTTCAAAGGAGGAAGATGCCCGTCCAGCTCAGCTCCAACGAGATCCTGCACCACCTTCTGCAGCTCACGCCGACGCTGTGGTCCGAAGGTCGCCATCCCGGTCCTCCTTCTCTCCCCCAGATATAAGCCTGTGCCGACTCCTTGAGAGAAAGATTACCTGTTTTCTCTCAAGGTTTGTGGTGTTTGAGAGAAACGTGAGAGAAAAGTGGGACGTTTTCTCTCACGCCCGAGTCAATCAAGGCAAAACGTGAGAAAGTACGACGCCGCCCCCGTCACCTCTAAAGGGCGCGGGGGCGGCGTCGTGATCTATGTAGTTATGTGCTGCCTGCGGCAGCGCGGGATCAGCTGTCCTGGTTCAGGACGAAGGCCACGTCGAGCTCGATCTTGACGTTGTCGGAGACCAGCACGCCGCCAGCCTCCAGGGCAGCGTTCCAGGTCAGGCCGAACTCCTTGCGGGAGATGGTGGTGGAGGCGGAGAAGCCGGCGCGGGTCAGCCCGAAGGGATCCACAGCCTGGCCGCCGAACTCGACCTCGAAGGTCACAGTCTTGGACACACCACGAATGGTCAGCTCACCAGTGAGATCGAAGACCTCGCCGGAGGGGCTGATGCCGTTGGCCTCGAAGGTCAGCTCCGGGTACTGCTCAGCGTTGAGGAAGTCCTCGCCACGTACGTGGGCATCGCGGTCGTCATTCTTGGAGTTGAAGGACTCGGCGCGGACCACAGCCTTGACGTCTGCGGAGCCGTCCTCCTTGGCCTCCAAGGTGCCGGTGGCTTCCTCGAAGATGGCGCGCACGCGGGAGATGCCGGCGTGACGCACGCTCAGGCCGATCTCGGAGTGTGATCCGTCCAAGGTCCAAGTGCCGGGGGTCAGGGAAACTGCCATGATTGATGATCTCCTTCTTGAGAGCTTGGGCTGCTGTTCAGCGCCAGTATGCCGCCGCGGTCTTGCGGCTCGCTCATCTGCAACTTACCGAACACTGGATTTATTTCAAATTTGTATGACTTCACGTGAAGTTCACCCAGATGTCACGCAGAGGCTCTCTGGATCAGCTCCGTGCCCAGAATGACCCGCTCCTCAACCTGGGACCCCCCAAGCAGCTTCAGCAGCATCTCTACTGCGGTGCTCGCCAGCGCTCCCACCGGGTTGACCACAGTGGTCAGCGGCGGCCGGGTCAGCTGGGCGGCCTGAGTATTGTCAAAGCCCACCACCGCTACCTCCTCAGGCACCCTCCTGCCTGCCGCCTGCAGCTCATGGATGGCTGAGACCGCCATCAGGTCACTGGCTACGAACAGCCCGTCCAGCTCAGGCACCCGGTTCAGCAGCCGCTGCATGGCCAGCGCCCCAGAGCTGGCGGTGAAGTCCCCGTGCTCCATCAGGTCAGCGGCCAGCCCGGCCTGCTGCAGAGCCTGTTGCCAGCCCAGCATCCGGTCCTCACTGGCGGCCATGTCCAACGGCCCGGTGATCGTGCCGATGCGGCGCCGGCCCGTGCTGATCAGATGTTCGGCGGCGAGCGTCCCGCCGGCACGGTTGTCCACATCCACATAGGGGATCCCTACGTCCCCGGCATAGGGCCGGCCCACATAGACCGCCGGCAGCTTGGTGGCGTGGAGCACCTGCCAGATGTGATCGTCCTTGTGGTGGGAGACCACAATCGCCCCATCGGTATAGCCACCCCGCAGATACCGTTCAATCTTCTGCGAGTTTCCGGGCTGACCCATCGCCAGCAGGACCTGCACTGGGGAATCGGCCAAGGACTGGGTTATGGCCGCCAGCAGAGCGGCGAAGAACGGGTCTGAGAACACCGTCTGCTCGGCCTCCGGAACCACTACGGCGATCGAGTCCGCCTCCGGGCGCACCAGGGAGCGGGCATTGCGGTTAGGCCGGTAGCCCAGCTGCTCGATGGCCTCCTGCACTGCCGTCCGCGCCAGGTTCCCTACCCGCGGATCGGCATTGACCACCCGGGAGGCAGTGGCGCGGGAGACTCCGGCGCGCGCGGCGACATCCTCCAGCGTGGGCAGTCTCTTGGCAGGCACAGTATCCTTCCCGGCTGCGGGCAGACCCCGCTCGCCTCGTGGCCGGCTGGCACCGGCCTTCACACCTCAGGGTCTTAGTTCACCACACCGGAGCGGGCTACTTCGGCATACCAGTGGGCACTGGCTTTGGGGGTGCGCACCTGGGTGTCGTAGTCCACATGGATAATCCCGAAGCGCTTGCTGTAGCCGAAGGCCCATTCAAAATTGTCCAGCAGCGACCAGACAAAGTAGCCTCGCACATCGGCCCCCTGCTCGATGGCCTCGTGCACCGCATGCAGGTGCCTGCGGATGTAGTCCAGCCGCTGCGGGTCATACACACTCCCATCAGGTTCGACGACGTCCTCATAGGCTGCCCCGTTCTCGGTCACGTAGAGTGCCACCCCCGCCTCGGCGGTGTACTCGGTGTGCAGCCTGACCAGCAGATCACGCAGCGCCTGCGGGTAGACCTCCCAGCCCATGGCGGTCTGCGGCAGTCCCCGGCGGGTGGAGCCCACATGCTCGGACCCCACATTGGGGTTGGGCTGCCCCTGGGCTCGGGCTGCAGCCGCAGCAGCCGGCGCCTGATCCGGCTCAGCGCCGGTGAGCAGCTCCCCGGTGTAGAAGTTGACTCCCAGCACATCGATGGGCGCTGAGATGACCTCAAGGTCTCCCGGCTGCACCAGATCCGTCGGCCAGAGCCCTTGCTGATCGGCCAGCACATCAGCCGGGTAGCTGCCGCGCAGGACCGGTTCGATGAAGAACCGGTTGAAAGCCCCGTCCAACCTGCGCGCTGCATCCTGGTCCCCGGCCGAGCTCGGGTCCGCGGGCCGGTAGTCAGTGAAGTTCAGTGTCAGGCCCAATTCAAGCTCGGGGTCCCTGGCGCGCAGGCTGCTCACGGCCAGACCGTGGCCCAGCAACAGGTGGTGGGCCGCGGCCAGGGCAGCCGAGGGCTCCGTGCGGCCCGGGGCGTGGTGGCCGTTGGCGTAGCCCAGGAAAGCTGAGCACCAGGGCTCGTTCAGCGTGGTCCAGTGCCGGACCTTCTCGCCCAGGGCCTCGTGGAGCACCTCAGCGTAGGCCTGGAACGCGTAGGCGGTATCCCGGTTGGCCCAGCCGCCGGCGTCCTCCAGGGCCTGCGGCAGGTCCCAGTGGTACTGGGTGAGCCAGGGGATGATCCCGGCGGCCAGCAGCTCATCGACCAACTCCGAGTAGAAGGCCAGCCCCTCCGGATTCACGCTGCGCCCATCGGGCATCACCCGGGACCAGGACACCGAGAATCGGTAGACCTTCAGGTTCAGCCGCTTCATCAGGGCGATATCCTCGCGGTAGCGGTGATAGTGGTCGCAGGCCACATCCCCGGTGTGCCCGGCATGCACTTTGCCCGGGGTTCTGGCGAAGGTGTCCCAGATGCTCGGGCCCCGGCCTGCGGCCTCATGCGCTCCCTCCACCTGATAGGCGGCGGTGGCCGTGCCCCACAGGAAGTCCTGCGGGAAGCTCACTGCAGTGGGGGAGGCAACGGCCTCGGAGGGGGTGGCGATAGTCATGCTTTGACAGCTCCTTGCATAATTCCGGACACCAGCTGACGGCCGGTGAAGACGAAGAGGATCAGCAGCGGCACAGTGGCCAGGGTGGCGCCGGTGAGCACCAGCGAGTAGTCCACAAAATGGGCGGCCTGCAGCTGCTGAAGGGCCACCGGGAGGGTGGGGTTCTGCGGCCCCAGCACAATGAAGGGCCAGAAGAAGTTGGTCCAGTTCATCACGAAGGTGAACAGGAACAGCATGGCCGCCGCCGGCCGCGCTGCCGGCAGGCACACATGGTAGAAGGTGCGGATCATATTGCATCCGTCCACTGTGGCGGCCTCGATCAGCTCATCTGGGATCGCCTGGCGCAGGTACTGGGTCATCCAGAACACGCCGAAGGCGGTGACCAGGGCGGGGACGATCACCGCGGTCAGCTCACCGGTCCAGCCCAGCTTGGCCATCACCTGGTAGAGCGGCACGACGCCGAGCTGGGTGGGCACTGCCATAGTGGCGATGACAAACACCAGCAGCGGCCCCGAGCCTCTGAAACGCAGCTTGGCGAAGGCGTAGCCGGCCAGTGTGGAGAAGAACACCACCGACAGTGCGGTGCTGGTGGAGACGATGATCGAATTCACGGTGGCCCGCCAGAACGGAACAGTGTCCATCACGGTGGCGGCATTGGTGAAGAAGTTCCCGCCCGGCCACAAGGGGAAAGATGTCTGCGACAGGATGGTGGCGTGGTGGGAGCCGATCAGCACCGACCACCACAGCGGGAACAGCCCACCCAGTACCACTGCGGCCAGACAGCCGTAGATGATGAAGCCGGGCCGGCGCAGGTTCCCACCGGGGGCAGAACGACGCCGCCCCCTACGCCCCAGGGTGCGCCCGGAATCTGCCTGCTCATCCACCGGAGCTATCGGTGCTGCTGCACTCATCGGGCTGCCTCCTTCTTATGCTCACGGCGCTGTGCCCTCTTCTGAGCGCGGAGCCGTGCCCGGCTGGGCTGGCGCCCCTTGCCGCCATCGGCAGTGGCGATGCGCCGGGTGATGGTGAAGTTGATGATGCCGATGGCCACGATCAGCAGGAACAGCAGCACGGCCACTGCACTGGCCCGGCCGAAGTCCGAGCGGGTCCAACCCAGCTCGTAGAGGTAGAGGGTCATAGTGCGCCACTGGCCGTCGGAGCCGCCGCGGCCAGAGTGATCGTACATGCGGGGCTCGTCGAAGATCTGCAGCCCGCCGATGGTGGAGGTGATCACCACAAAGATGATGGTGGGGCGCAGCATCGGCACGGTGACCGAGAGGAACTGGCGGACTCTGCCGGCGCCGTCGATCTCTGCCTGCTCATAGAGGTCCCGGGGAATGGCCTGCATGGCAGCCAGGAAGATCAGCGCGTTGTAGCCGGTCCACCGGAAATTGACCATCGTAGCGATCGCCAGGTGGCTGGCCAGCGAATCGGACTGCCAGCCCACCGGGTTCAGCCCGATGATCTCCAGCGCGGAGTTGACCAGGCCGAAGCGCTCTGCGAACAGATTGCCGAAGATCAGTGCCACTGCCACCGGGGTGACTACATAGGGCAGCAGCACGCCCATCCGCCAGAAGGTCTTGGCACGCAGGTGGGAGTCCAACATATAGGCGATGACGATCGCGATGAGCACCTGAGGACCGGTGGAGAGGATGAAGATGCTCAGCGTATTGCGCAGGGAGATCCAGAAGGCGCGCTCGCCCAGGATGTGCGTGAAGTTCTCGAATCCCACGAACTCGCCCTGGCCCATGATGAGGTCCCAGTCATGGGCGGCCACCCAGGCGGTGTAGAGCAGGGGGAAGAGCCCCACAATGGCGAAGAGGATGAAGAACGGGCTGATGTAGAGATACGGGGAGTACTTCCGGTCCCAGGCCGAGGCCCGGGACCGGAAGCCCATGCGGGCAGCTGAGGACATTGACTACTTCAGTGCCTCAACCTCGTCCAGGAACTTCTCCCAGGAGGACTCGGGGTCGTCCACCCCGTCCACATCCACCCGGTTCAGTGCGTCCTGGATGGCCACGTTGATCAGCAGGTAGTTGGGGCCCTTGAAGGGCTGGACCTCGATGGCTTCAGCCCGGTTGGCCAGGATCTCCCCCACCGGGGCGTCGTTGAAGAACTCATCGGTGGCCGACTGGATCTCCTCCGACTCCAGGGCCTCCACCGTAGAGGGGAAGGCGCCGATGGCCTCAAAGGCCTTGATCTGCTGCTCGGGCTCGGTCAGCCAGGCAGCCAGCTCCTTGGCCGCCTCGATGTTCTCACCCTGGGTCGGAACGGTCAGGTAGGATCCGCCCCAGTTGCCGCCGCCGCCGGGGAAGGCGTCAGCGACGTCCCAGCCCTCGACACCGTCGGCGTTGCCCTCGATGACTCCGAGCATCCAGCCGGGGCAGAGCATAGTGGCGAATCCGTCGCGCTGGAAGGCATCCGACCAGTCCCCGGACCACTGCGAGAGACCGGCGGAGAGCTCATCGTCCACACTGGCGGCCAGCAGCTGGTCATAGAGGTCCTTGACCTCGGAGTTGGTGTCGGCGATGATCTCGCCGTCCTCAGTCTCGAAGGGCACCTCGACCTGGTTGATCATGCCCTGCCAGATATTGTCCGATCCGGAGTACCAGGCGGAGTCGGAGGCAGCTACGAATTCACGGCCCAGGTCGAAGTAGGTCTCCCAATCCCCGTCCAGGGCGGCGGCGACTTCCTCGCGGTCGCTGGGCAGCCCGGCCTCCTCAAAAAGGTCTGCCCGGTAGCACAGGGCCTGCGGACCGATGTCGGTGCCGAAGCCGATCACCCGGCCCTCCTCATCGACGGCATCCTCGTACTTCCAATCCAGCCAGCGGTCGGCAGGTGCGTCCTCTGAGAGGTCCTCGAACCGGTCGGAGTACTGCATGAACTCCACCAGCCAGTCCAGCTCCACGGCCTCGATGTCGCTGGCCCCGGAGCCGGCGCCCAGGCTGTTGCGCAGTGCGTCACGAGCGTTCTCTGCGGTATCGACTTTGTTGTGTTCGATCTGGATGCCGGTGAGCTCCTCATACTCCTCGAAGAGCTCCTCATAGCCGAACTCATTGAAGGTGGTCACGCTCAGGGAGTCCGGGGCCTCACCGCTGCTGGCATTGGTCTCACTGCCGTTGCCATTGGCCTCACCGTCGGCTTCGGCGTCTCCGCCGCAGGCGGCCAGTGTCAGGACTGCGGTGATGCTCAGGGCGCCGATCTGGGCGAGCCGGTGCCGCGGGGTGGGGTGGCGGCGTCGTGCTTTGTTGAAATCTGTTGTGCTCACAGTTCCTCCTCGGGTCTCAAAATGCGAGCGTTCTGTGCAGCGGTGCTGCTGCACCACGAGAGACTGCGCTCATCGGACAGTGAGTCAGGGTCGATGCTGTGAGAGCGCTCTCACGATGTGAGGACCGTAACACTTTCCCTACGAATGTGGCAAGCATCACTGACCTGCCGCCGTTCCCCCACCGGGAAATCACCTAGTGCTTGAGAGTTTGAGCGGACCCTAAAGAGGGTGAGACAGTAGACTCTGCGCAAGAATGCCCACAGTGTGCCCGCCGCAGGCCCATGTGCCCACCCCGGCGGACGCACCCGAACCAGTGACCTGAAGGAGGTGCCTGTGGGACTGCTGGATACCCTGGAACGAGGAATTGAGAAAGCGGTCCGGGGCGCCTTCTCCGGACGCGGAGGGAGCGTCGGACCCGTGGAGATCGCCACTGCAGTGCGCCGCCATATGGACCGCGAGTCGTCCACGGCAGCCAATGGTGCCGCCCTGGTGCCCAACCTGTACAAGATCCGACTCTCGGAGGACGACTTCGCCGAGGCCAAGAAATACGGCACCGCCCTGGCCGAGGAGCTCTGCGAGGAGATCCTCCGCCACGCCGACTCCCAGGGCTACACTCTGCTGGGGCCGGTGAAGGCCACCTTTGTGAAGAACACAGAGCTGCGCCGGGGCCAGATGAGCATCGAGACCCAGACCGACCGCGATGTAAGCCCCGCCGCCACCGTGCCGCGGCCCTCCCACGCTCCGGCCGCCGGACCGACCGCCGGACCCGCAGCCACCGCCGCCCTGCCGGGCCGGATGAGCCGCTCCAGCACTGCCGCGCGGGCCACCACCGCCAGCCTGGAGCATGACGGGCGTTCCTACATGCTCAACGGCACCGCCACGGTGATCGGCCGCTCCTCCACCGCGGACATCACCATCTCGGACACCGGGGTCTCCCGTAAGCACCTGGAAGTGCTTCGAACCGGTTCCCGCTGGGTGGCCCGGGATCTGGGCTCCACCAACGGCTCCTATGTGGACGGCACTGAGCTGCGCAGCGCTGAGGCCGACCTCTTCGACGGCGCAGTGATCGCGCTGGGCAATGCGCGGATGCGATTCAGGATCGGCTGAGGGCACACCGGAGACCATGAGCGAACTCGCCATCACCGTCCTGCAGTTCGGGCTGCTGCTGCTGCTGTGGATCCTGATCCTCTCGATCATCGCCGCCCAGGGCCGCGACATGATGGTCTCCAAGCGCGCCCGCACCCGGGCCAACCGCAGCAGCCAGCCGCCGGCCCCGGCGCCTGAGCAGGGTGGCACCCCCGCCACCGTCCACCACTCAGGGCAGACTCCACGGCCCCGGCCCAAACGCCTGGTGATCTCCGAAGGGCCCCTGGTGGGCACTGAGGTGGAGCTGGGTTCAGCGCCGATCATGATGGGCCGTGCCCAGGAGTGCACTGTGGTGCTGGAGGATGATTACGCCTCCGGCAAGCACGCCCGGCTCTTTCCGCAGGGCTCCCGCTGGTTCTTGGAGGATCTGGGCTCCACCAACGGCACCTGGTTGGGCGATGAGCAGCTGACCCGCGCCTCCACAGTGGAGCCCGGGGACCGGATCCGGATCGGCAAGACTGTCCTGGAACTGAGGACCTGAACCCGATATGAGCCTGGTCTTCCGCTTCGCTGCACGCTCGGACGACGGGGTTGTCCGTTCCAAGAACGACGACTCCGGCTACGCCGGGCGCTACTTCGCCGTAGTCGCCGACGGGATGGGCGGCCACGCCGGCGGCGATGTGGCCTCCGCCTCCACAGTGCTGGACCTGGCTCACCTGGACACCCGAGGCTTCGCTGAGCCGGACACTGTGCTCCCCGATGAGATCCAGACCGCCAACGCGTTCCTGAACAAGCTGGTCAAGACCAACCCCAAGCTGGCCGGTATGGGCACCACCATCACCGCCATCCTGATCACCGGGGACAAACTGCAGTTCGCCCATATCGGAGACTCCCGCGCCTACCGGCTGAAGAAGGGCCGGTTCCGGCAGGTCAGCCACGACCACACCTTTGTGCAGCGCCTGGTCGATGAGGGCCGCCTGGATCCCGAAGCCGCGGAGTACCATCCGCATAAGAACGTGCTGATGCGCGTTCTCGGCGATGTGGATGCCTCCCCCGAGCTGGACATCACCAGCTTCCCGCTGGAAGCCGGGGAACGCTGGCTGCTCTGCTCAGACGGGCTCAACGCCGTGGTCTCTGACCGGCTGATCGAGCAGAAGCTACGCAGCGGGGATCCGCTGGAGAAGATCGTGGACGATCTGGTGGACCTCACCCTGGAGGGCGGGGCCCCGGACAATGTGACCGTGATTGCCCTGGATGTGGTCACCGCCGAGGAGGAGCACCTAATCACCTCGGATGAGGTTCCGCTGAGCGAGGAGGCCGTGGCTGCGGCCTCCACTGGCGATTTCACCAATCCCGAAGGCAACCAGCGCACTATGGAGCTGGATGTGATCCCGGTGGTCAACCGAAGCGCCCTGGAGGGGCTTTCCCCGGAGGAGGGCGAGCTCTCCCCGCTCTCGGCCGCCATGGTGGAACGCACCCTAGGAGTCCGCCCGCATAAGCTGGTCGGCGCCGCAGTGGCCGCCGCTGAGACCGGCACCATACCCGTAGTGCCTCGCAATGTGGACGAACACCCGATGGCCGCGCTGCTGACCGGTCAGCCGCTGAAACCCGTACGGCACACCTACTCCGAGATGCTCGGCGAGCATGGCGAGACCCCCAGGACCCACCAGCCCCCAGCGCCGGAGACGGTCGAGACCTCGCCCGAGCCGCCAGAGGAGGACAACAGCTCCGAGTACCCGCTCGATGAGGACGATCTTGACGCCGTCCAAGCCACCCGGCGTCGTCGTGCCTGGTTCCTGCCCACTTTTGTGTCCCTGCTGGTGGTGCTGGTCGCTGTGGTGACCTTCCTCGGCTATGTGTGGACCCAGACCCAGTACTACGTGGGCGAGGACAACGGCGAGGTGGCGATCTTCACCGGGGTCTCCCAGTCGCTGGGCCCGATCACACTCTCCGAGGTGGACGAGCACACCGGGATCCCCCTGGAGGACCTGCCGCGCTATGACCGCAACCGGGTGGAGTCCGGAATCTTCGCCGAGAACCGGGCCCACGCAGAGCAGATCGTGGAGAACCTCGAACAGATTGCCGGAGGTGGGAACTGATGGCCCCGGCACAGAAGGAGGCTCACCCCAGGCCGCGGCGCAATGTGGAGCTGCTGCTGCTGGTATTGGCGCTGACAATCGGGATCGGCGCCCAGGTCCTGGTGGGCCTGAACCTCGAGGACACCATCGATGAGCGCTACTACATCGAGGGCGGGGCCCAGGCGGCCCTGGCGCTGGCCTTCCACGTGGTGCTGCGGCTGCGGGCCAAATACGCCGACCCGTTCATCCTGCCGATCGTGGTGACCCTCAACGGACTGGGCATCGCGATGATCCACCGGCTGGACTTCACCTCCCAGTACGAGGGCGTGGCCGACCGGCAGCTGCTGTGGACCGGGCTCTCGATGGCCGCAGCCATGCTGCTTCTGGTGCTGCTGAAGGACCACCGCAAGCTGCGCCAGCTGACCTATATCAGCCTGGCCGCCTCGGTGGTGCTGCTGTTCCTGCCGATCGTCCCCGGCGTGGGCCAAGACATCCAAGGCGCCCAAGTCTGGATCAGCATCGGGGGGATGAGCTTCCAGCCCGGCGAGCTGGCCAAGATCACCCTGGCCATCTTCTTTGCCGGGTTCCTGGCCAATAACCGTGACCTGATCCTGCTGGCCGGTAAGAGGATCGGCCCGATGACCTTCCCCCGGCTGCAGGACCTTGGCCCGCTGTTCCTGGCCTGGCTGATCGCCATGGGCGTGCTGATCGTGCAGAACGATCTGGGCAATGCGCTGATGTTCTTCGGCCTGTTCGTCGCCGTGATCTACGTGGCCACCTCCCGCATCTCCTGGATCATGATCGGCGGAGTCTTAGTGGCCGCAGGGGGTCTGCTGGCCTACCAATTCGTCTGGCACGCCCGGAACCGGTTCGACATCTGGCTCAACGCCTTCGACCAGGAGATCTACGAGCAGCTCTACGGCTCCCACCAGCTGGTGCAGGGGCTCTTCGGCCTGGCCCACGGCGGGCTGACCGGCACCGGGCTCGGGTCCGGTTCCCCACAGATCGTGGCCCTAGCCAACTCGGACATGATCATCGTGGCCTTCGGCGAGGAACTGGGCTTCATCGGGCTCTCCGCCATGCTGGTGCTCTACCTGATTCTGTTCTCCCGGTACATGCGCGCAGGTCTGGGCACCCGCGACCACTTCGGCAAACTGCTGGCTGTGGGCCTGGCCGTGGTGCTGGTGCTGCAGGTGTTCGTGGTGGTCGGCGGCATCACCCGAGTGATCCCCATGTCCGGCCTGGTCAGCCCGTTCCTGGCCGCCGGTGGTTCGGCCCTGCTGGCCAACTGGCTGATTGTGGCCATCGTGCTGCTGATCAGCCATGCTGCCCGCCGTCCGATCGTGGTGGGACCCATGCTCAACACCACCGGCGCCGGGGCCTCCGGAACTGAGGATCCGCTGCGCGGCCGCGACACCGCCGAACAGCTGGCGGTTCGCGACGAGAACACTGCAGAACACGCCGCCGTGGAATCACCTCCAGGAGGTGAGCAGCGGTGAACAACGCCATCCGCCATACCTGGGTGGTCTCGGTCGCGATGTTCCTATCCCTCTTCGTGGCCCTGAGCCTGACCCAGGTGGTATTCACCGACTCGCTGAACTCCGACCCCCGCAATTCCCGGCAGCTGATCGCTGACGCCGGGGCTCCGCGCGGACCCATCACCGTAGACGGCACCGTGATCGCCGAGTCAGTGCCCAGCGACACCACCCAGTACGACTATCAGCGGATCTACCACGAACCCGAGCTCTACAGCCATATCACCGGCTACTTCTCCGTGGTGACCCCCGGGCCCAATCAGTCCGGCATCGAATACGCGCTCAACGAATACCTCTCCGGACAGTCAGACGCCCAGTTCTTCGACCGGATCTCCGCCCTGTTCACCGGGGACACCCTGATGGGCGCCCAGGTGGAGCTGACCCTGGATCCGGAGCTGCAGCGACTGGCCTATGACCTCATCCCCAACGATGAGCGCGGGACCATCATCCTCACTGATCTGCGCACCGGCGAGATCAAGGTCATGATGTCCAAGCCCAGCTATGACACCAATGAGCTGGCCGTGCACTCCACCTCCCAGTTCCACGAGACCCTGGAGCGGCTGGAGGAGGTCGAGGGTCTGCACCTGAACTACAACGTGGCCACCAATAACCCGATCTTCCCCGGATCGGTGTTCAAGCTGGTCACCGGCCTGGCGATGCTGGAATCCGGTGACTACGAGCCGGACACCGAACTGGAGAACCCCAGCGAGCTGGAGCTGCCGCTGACCGAGTCCACCTTGCCGAACTTCGCCGACGGCGGCTGCCACCAGCGCCAGGAAGCTGAGCTGAACTGGATCTTCGCCCAGTCCTGCAACACCCCCTTCGCCGCAGCGGCAATGGACCTGGGCGAGGATGCCATCCTGGAGGCCGCGGAGGCCTACGGCTGGAATGAGGCACTGCGCATCCCCATCTACGTACAGCCCTCCCGCTTTCCGGAGGTGGCCGACGACGCCGAGCTGGCCCGGTCAGCCATCGGGCAGGGCAGCGTCACCGCCACCCCACTGCAGATGAACATGGTGGCCTCGGCCATAGGCAACGGCGGAACCCTGATGCAGCCCCAGATGGTGGACACGATCCGCGGTTCAGACCTCCAGCTGCTGAGCAACCCGGAGCCGCAGGTGTTGAATGAGGTGATGGATCGCTCCACTGCCGATGCGCTCACCGAGATGATGGTGGCCACAGTGGAGGAGGGCACCGGCTGGCGGGCCGACTCCGGCCGCTTCCAGGTGGCCGCCAAAACCGGCACCGCCCAGCGCGGAGACGGAGATAACACCGTCAACTCCTGGATCACCGGCTTCGCACCCGCTGATGACCCGCAGTACGCAGTCACCGTGGTCTATGAGGGCATCGAGATGAGCCGCGGCAATGAGCTCACCGGCTCCCAGATGCTCACTATGCTGGAAGCGGTGATTGAGGAATGAGACCCGCAGTCGGTATCACCATGGGTGACCGCTATAAGCTCACCGAGCGCATCGCCATCGGCGGCATGGGCGAGGTGTGGAAGGCCGATGACGAGGTCCTCGGCCGCACTGTCGCGATCAAAATCCTCAAAGAGGAGTACACCGGTGATGAGGCGTTCCTGCGCCGCTTCCGGGCCGAGGCGCGGCACACCGCTCTGCTGAACCACCCCGGGATCGCCGATATTTACGACTACGGCGAACAGGCCGGCTCCGGCTACCTGGTGATGGAACTGGTCCCGGGCCGTCCGCTCAGTGTGATCCTGGAGAAGGAGAAGACCCTCCCCTGGGAGAAGGTGCTCTCCATCCTGGCCCAGACCGGCCGGGCCCTGCAGGTGGCGCATGACCAGGGCCTGGTGCACCGCGATGTCAAGCCCGGCAACCTGCTGATCACCCCCACCCGCCGGGTGAAGATCACCGACTTCGGCATCGCACGGTTGGCTGATCAGGTGCCGCTGACTGCCACCGGCCAGGTGATGGGCACCGTCCAGTACCTCTCCCCCGAGCAGGCCACGGGCCAGCACGCCACCGGCTCTTCCGATATCTACGCGCTGGGCGTGATCGGCTATGAGGCCTTGGTGGGCCACCGGCCCTTCACCGGTGAGTCGCAGATCGCCATCGCCCTCAAACAGGTCAATGACCCGCCGCCGCCGCTGCCCGAGACGGTGCCGGTACAGGTGCGTGCCCTCATCATGGCCATGCTGGCCAAGGAGACCGACCAGCGGCCTGCCAATGCCACCAAGATGGCAGACGCCGCCGAGGCGATGCTGCGCGGGGACATCGAGGCCGCCGTGGCCGCCGTGCCGGCACTGAACAACCACCTGGCAGGAACTGAGGACCAGGACGCCACCCAGCTGCTCCCCCGCGCTCCCTCCGTCCAGGACGGTGCCGCCAGGGCGGGCTCCGCCGGCACCCCCGAGGAGCCCGGCGAAGGCCCCTCGCTGCCCGCCACGGCTCAAGCGGCCGCCCAGCCCGCCGCCGGCACACGGCACCACAGCAGTGACCGGGACTCCCCCGCGCCGAAGGAGTCGACCATCGGCTCACGGTGGCGCTGGCCGGCCATCACACTGATCATTCTGGTGCTGCTGGCGCTCTTCGGCGCCTGGGTGCTGCCGATGCTGGCCGCTGATGAGGAGCCGGAGGAGGTCTCCACGGTGGTCCCCACCCAGTACATCACTGAATACGCCACAGAAACCGCCACCGCGGAGCCTGAGCTGGTGGAGGTGGATGAGGAGGAGCTGCTGGGCCTTCCCCTGGATGAGGCCATCGCCCGGCTGGAGGACGAGGGCCTGGACGTGCACAGCGAACAGGTGGTGTCCAATCAGCCGGCCGGCACCATCACCGGAGTCACCCCTGCCGGCAGCCTGCTGCCCGGAACTACAGTGACCCTGTTCTACTCGGCCGGGCCGCCACCGCCGCCGGCCACCACTGAAGCTCCGCCGCCGCCGCCACCCACTACCCAGGCACCACTGCCGCCGCCGAGCACACCCACGCCCACCCCGACCCCCACACCCACGCCCACTCCCACCGATCCGGAACCTACCGAAGAGCCAGATCCAGGCAACGGCGAGGACGAGACTGAACCCCCAGGGGGCGGAGAGACTGAGACCGGCAGCCCGGGCCCGGGCAACGGTGAAAACGGAGAGGGCGGCTAAGGTGAGTATCCATATCCACAGCGCCCAGGCACCGTACTTCGATCTTGTCGTCTCAGGAGGTGACCGATGACCGAGCGAGTGCTCAACGGGCGTTACCAGATTGAGGCGCTGATCGGACGCGGCGGTATGGCCGATGTCTACCATGGCCGGGACCTCTCCCTGGAGCGTGAGGTTGCAGTGAAGATGCTGCGCCCGGACCTGGCACGCGACCCGATGTTCCAGACCCGGTTCAAGCGTGAGGCCCAGTCCTCAGCCAGCCTGAACCACCCCAATATTGTGGGCGTCTACGACACCGGTTCCGCCGAGGTGGCCGGCAACGGCACGGAGGTCAAGACCCCGTTCATCGTGATGGAGTACGTAAACGGGGTCACCCTGCGGCATATCCTGCACGGCACCCCCAGGGGCCAGGACGATGATGCCCCGCCACCCCCGCCGGAGACTGCCGAGACCACCGGCGGCGCATCCCGCAGCACTGACTCTGATGTGCTGGGGGTGACAGATCCTGACGATACCCAGGTGGTCCCCCGGGTCACCGAGCCGCTGCAGGAGAAGATCGACTCTGCCCTGGGCCGCCCGCTCACCGAGCAGGAGGCCGCCGGGTACATGTCCGGGGTGCTGGGGGCATTGAGCTACTCGCACTCCCGCGGGATCGTTCACCGGGACATCAAGCCCTCCAATGTGATGGTCTCCAATGCCGGGGATGTGAAGGTGATGGACTTCGGGATTGCCCGGGCCCTGGCCGACTCCGCACAGACCATGACCCAGACCTCGGCCGTGGTGGGCACCGCCCAGTACCTCTCCCCGGAGCAGGCCCGCGGCGAGGTGGTGGATCACCGCTCCGATCTCTACTCCGCCGGCTGCGTGCTCTTCGAGCTGCTCACCAACCGGCCGCCGTTCACCGGGGACTCCCCGGTCTCCGTGGCCTACCAGCACGTGCGTGAGCAGCCTCCCGCGGTCTCTGACTACAACAACCAGGTATCGCCTGCCATGGAGTCAGTGGTGGCCAAGGCGCTGACCAAGGACCCCGCCCTGCGCTTCCAGTCCGCCGATGAGTTCGACGAGGCCCTGGCCAATGCCCTGCGCGGCATCCCGGTGGATGAGGGCGCCACCACCCAACTGGCCGCTGTGGGGGCCATGGGCGCAGCCGGCGCCGGATTCGACAATCTGGTCCACGCACATCCGGCGATGTCCGCCCGCACCCCGGAGGACCCCGACTATGACGACTACCAGGAGTACGGTCAGCAGCCCCGCCGCCAGAACCGGGCCTGGCTCTACGTGCTGCTGGTGGTGATCGCCCTGCTGCTGGTGGGCGGGCTGACCTTCCTGCTGGCTCAGTTGCTCGGCGGCGGCCCGGATGATGGCCAGGTGGCTGAGGATGAGCTAGTTGCCATCCCTGATGTAGTGGGCTGGTCACAGCCTGAAGCGCATGCAGAGCTGACCAACGCCGGCTTCGCCGTGCAGGTGGAGACTGAGCCGGACAACGAAATCGAGGCCAACCACGCCACCCGCACCGACCCGGAAGCCGGGGAAGAGCTGCAGTCCGGCTCCGAGGTGATCCTCTACATCTCCGAGGGGCCCTCAGAGGTGGAGATCCCCGACGGGCTGATCGGTCAGCCCGAGGAGACTGTGCGCAGCATCCTTCAGGACGCCGGCCTGGAGGTCGGAGAGGTTACCGCCCAGGACCATGTGGAGTACGCCGAAGGGGAGGTGATCAGCATCAGCCCCGAGTCCGGCACCAGTGTGGAGAGCGGGACCGCGGTGGATCTGGTCATCTCCACCGGCGAACGCAGCCTGCCCTCCGGGCTGACCGGCATCTGGCAGCAGGAGGCCGGGCAGGCACTTGCTGCTGAGGGCTTCGGCTGGGAGGTTCACTGGGTTACTGTGGACAATCCTCAGGGCGCAGGAATCAGCTTTGCCGGTGAGGTCGTAGAGATCACCGTGGACTCTCCCAGCGGCGCGTCAGTGCAGGACGGCGGAACCGTCCCCAACGACGCCGTCATCTACCTCCATGCCGTCAGTCAGCAGTCCTGGCCCGAGGAGGATGAGGAAGAGGACGAAGCGGATGAAGAAGACGCCGAGGATGAGGACGAGGACTCCGAGAACGGTGACGAGGACGAAGAAGACGGTCCCGGGAACGGGAATGGCAACGGCAACGGCAACGGGAACAATGAGGATGAGGACTAGCCCTTGGCAGTAATCCGTCCCCGACTCCCGCGCCCGGCCTCGATCCTGGTCGGCAAAGCCGCCCGGGCGGTGACCAAACTGCGCGGCGGCTCCGGATCCGCCTTCCCCGGCCTGGTGGTGGAACGCCTCGACCCCGGTTTTCTGGCCAGTGTGCTCTCCCAACTGCCCCGCGGCGTCGTCGTAGTCTCTGGAACCAACGGGAAGACCACCACCACCAAAATGGTGGTGGAACTGCTGCGCGGTCAGGGACTGAAGGTCTTCACCAACCGTTCCGGGTCCAACTTCACCCGTGGAGTGGTGGCCTCTGTGCTGGGCGAGATCACCCCCCGCGGCAGGCTTGAGGCCGATATCGCGGTGCTGGAGCTGGACGAGGCCCACGCAGTGCACTTTGTCCGTGCCGTGGCCCCGCGCTACAGCCTGCTGCTGAACGTGATGCGCGATCAGCTGGACCGCTTCGGCGAGATCGACACCACCGCCGGGATGCTGCGCACCATCGCTGAGCACACCACCCACGGTGTGGTGCTCAACCGGGAAGATGCCCGGGTGGCGCGGATTGCCGAATCCCTGCAGGACCAGGAGATCCGGTACTTCGGGCTGGCTCCCGAGCTGCGTAAGCACTTCCCCAGTGACGATGACCTTCATGCCAGCAACGCCACTCTTGCACCGGCAGAACTGCCGGAGGCAGAGGTCACCCTGACCGCGCTGGGCACCCAACAGGGGACCTTCCGGCTGGGCACCGGCGAGAACGCTGAGGAGATCAGCACCGAGCTGACCGTCAACGGTGCCTACAACACCTATAACGCTGCCGCGGCCCTGGCCCTGGTGCGCCAGGTGCTGGGCGGGGCCATTGACCACCAAGCCCTGCTGCGCTCGCTGAAGGAGGCGGCCCCGGCATTCGGCCGAGGCGAGTCCCTGACCGTGGGCGGAGCGCCGCTGGACCTGGTGCTGGTGAAGAACCCGGCCGGGTTCCGATTGGGTCTGAGCAGCTTCTCCGCCGAGGGTGTGGCCACCATGATCGCGATCAACGACAACTACGCCGACGGCCGGGATATGAGCTGGCTGTGGGATGTCAGCTTCGAGTCCCTGGCCGCCCAGGGCGTGGAGATGGTCTCCGGGGTGCGCGCCTATGACATGGCGCTGCGACTGCACTATGACGGGGTCCCGGTCCGCGGAGTCGAGCCTGAACTGGTCGTGGCCCTGGACGAGTTCCTCAGCCGCCACCCGCGGACCCCGCGCCGGATCTTCTGCACCTATACCGCTATGCTCGCCCTGCGCAAGCATCTGGGGTCCTACACAGAGGTGGAGGCGTTCAACTGATGAAGCAGATTCGCGTTCTGCAGCTCTACCCGCGGGATATGAACATCTACGGGGACTACGGCAACACCCTGGTGCTCCAGCGCCGGCTTCAGTGGTACGGCTACGAGCCGGTGATGCTCAGCTATAACCCCGGGGAGGAGTTCCCCACCGATCCCGACATTCTCATCGGCGGCGGCGGCCAGGACTCCGGACAGGACCGGATCCAGGCTGACCTGCTGGGCATCGGCGAGCGCCTGCACGCCCTGGCCGAGCAGCAGGTGCCGATGCTGATGATCTGTGGGCTCTACCAGCTCTTCGGGCACTTCTTCGAAACCCGCGCAGGCCGCAGGATCCAAGGCATCGGGATCCTGGATGTGGAGACCTACGGCACCGATAAGCGGCTGATCGGCAATGTCGTGGCGGAATCGGACGAGTTCGGCACCGTCATCGGCTACGAGAACCACTCCGGGCAGACCTATTTGGGGGACGACGCCGCCCCACTGGCCGCGGTCACCACAGGGGAGGGCAACAACCAGCGGGACGCCCATGAAGGGGCCCGGCAGCACAATGTGCTCGGCAGTTACCTGCACGGCTCCCTGCTGCCCAAGAACCCGGCGATCGCTGATTTCCTGATCTCTACTGCAGTGCAGCAGAAGTTTGGGGAGCAGCTCGGGGAACTGGCGTCCCCGGCCTCCAGCCCGCTGCCCCTGCAGGCGCTGACCGAGCGGGCCCGGCAGACCGCGAGCTCCCGCCCTCGCTGACCGCGAAGGTCCGGCAGAACGTCCCGACGGCCGGTCGCATAGTCACAGCTCCAGGCAGAGCCCGGTGATTCAGGTGGGCTATTTCCACTTCATCGTCATGAAGAAGCCGACCATGGCGATGGAGAACCCGATGATGATGTTCCAGCCCCCGGCAGCGCTGATCGGCAGCGCACCAGAAGTCACGTACCAGGTGATCAGCCACAGCAGCCCGAGGATCATCAGCCCGAACATGGTGACCTTGTACCAGCCGGGAAGCGACTGCTCCTCAGCCTCCAGATCTTCGAAGCCGAACTGCTCGGCGCCCGAGAGCGCCGAGCTTGACTCGCCGCCCTGCTGGGCAGTGGTGTTGCGCTTCTTGCGGCGCTTGGACTCTGGCACGTGGAACTCCTGAAGTATTAGGTATCCTGTGGACATCTGAGGTCTTGAAGCGCCATTCTACGCAAAGCGAGCTCCTGAACACGATGTCCCTAGCACCTCCCCGACACGCTGTCCCGGCACAGCGTGCTGCCCAGGCACCCAAGCCCAGGCGGCGTCGTCGTTCTGTGGGCGCCAAAATCATGGGCGGCTTTGGCGAAATCCTCATCACCCTGGGGGTGCTGGGCCTGCTGTTTGTGGTCTGGGAACTGTGGTGGACCGGCATCGAGGCCGAATCCGACCGCCAGGAGTCACTGGAGGAGTTCTACTCCAGCGCCCCCGAGCTCCCTGTGACCGAGCAGAGCACCGAGGGCGGTACCGAGGACGGCCCCAATCCCCAGGACTTCGAGGTCTGCTACACCCTGCCAGACGGCACCGAGATCGGTTGCGCAGAGCATATGCGCGCCGCCACCGGCCCCGAGGACATCATGGGCATCACCTACGCCCCGCGACTGGGGGAGAGCTGGGCAGCACCGATCCGCCACGGGGTGGCCGCTGAGCAGATCGACCGCGGCGGAGTGGGCCACTACACCGCCACCCAGTGGCCGGATGAGCCGGGCAACTTTGCCCTGGCCGGGCACCGCAACACCAATGCCTCCATGCTCGGCAATCAGGACGCCCTTCAGATCGGCGATCCCATCTATGTGGTCTCCAATGACGGCATGTACGTCTACCAGGTCCGCGAGCGCCACGTGGTGCTGCCCCACCAGACCGAGGTGCTCAACCCGGTGCCCAGCCAGTCCGGAGTCGAGCCAGAGGTGGGGGTGCTGACCTTCACCACCTGTCACCCGATGTACTCCAACCGGGAACGGCTGATTCATCATGCCGAGATCGTGGACTTCATCCCGTTGGGCGGTGAGGCTCCGGCGGATCTGGCTCACCATGACCGGATCGCCGACATGTTCTGGGTGCCGGAGGAGGAGGCCTGATGTACGCCTGGTTCTTCAACCGTGTGCTGCCCGGTCCGCTGTGGCTGCGGATCATTCTGTCCCTGATTCTGCTGGCAGCTGTGGTGTACGGGCTCATGGAGTTCGTCTTCCCCTGGCTGAGCGAGCACAGCCCATTGGGCGATGTGACGATAGAAGACGGATAATTGAGGGTTATGACGCGCATTCTGGTCATCGACAACTACGACAGCTTTGTCTACACCCTGGTGGGATACTTGCGGGAGCTCGGTGCTGAGGCCACGGTGATCCGCAATGATGACCTCTCCCTGGAGGAGGCCAAGGCGGTGGCCGCTGAGCATGACGGGGTGCTGATCTCCCCCGGCCCCGGCACACCGGCCGAGGCCGGAGTCTCAGTGGAGCTGATCCGCTGGTGCGAGTCCGCCCGCGCCCCCATGCTGGGGGTCTGCCTGGGGCACCAGGGACTGGGTGAGGCCTTTGGCGCCGTGGTCACTCACGCCGAGCAGCTGATGCATGGTAAGACCTCACCGGTCACCCACACCGGGCACGCCTCCTTCGCGGGCCTGCCAGAGACCTTTAAGGCCACCCGGTATCACTCCCTGGCGGTGCAGCCGGAGACCGTGCCGGAGGTTCTGGAGGTCACCGCCACCACCTCAGACGGGGTGATTATGGGCCTGGCCCACCGCAGTGCGCCGCTGTGGGGGATGCAGTACCACCCGGAGTCAGTGCTCACCGAGGGCGGCTACCGGATGCTCGGCAACTGGCTGGAATCCCTGGGCCTGGAGGGTGCGGCGGCCAAGGCGGCTGATCTGAACCCCATTCGCTGAGCCGCGCGAGCAGTTATCAGGGGGTTGTCGGAAGATCGGCTGCTCATGAAGTACCGATAATCCGAAAACTGACTGACTTTGCGCCGGGAGATCCCCCTACACGGCGCGCCGCAGCTGTGTAGGGTGAAGAGATGAGCTCAGCACCGTATCTGCGCTATCCCCATCTGCATGAAGATCTCATCACCTTCACCGCCGCCGACGATGTCTGGCTTGCCCCGGCAGCCGGCGGCCGGGCCTGGCGGCTGACCCGCGACGCCGCCCCGGTGAGGCAGCCGCGGATCACCCCCGACGGCGCCCAAGTCGCCTTTGTCTCCACCAAGGACGGGCACAGCGAGGTCTACGCCGTCAGCATCGACTCCGGAGAGGTCCGGCGGCTGACCTACTGGGGAAACGACCGCACGCACCTGCTGGGCTTCGCCCCGGACGGCCGGCTGCTGGTGGCCACCAACGCGGGGGAGGCGCACCGGCACCAAGTGATCCGCGCGCTCACTCTGCAGGGACGCTGGGAGCGCCTTCAGCTGGGCTCAGCCTCCGGGGTCGCCTACTCCGCAGACGGCAGCATCGCCCTGACCACCCCCTACATCCGCCCCAACGCCCACTGGAAGCGCTACCGCGGCGGCACCGCCCCCAAACTCTGGCTGGACCCCAAGGGCAAGGGCTCCTGGGAACAGCTGCTGCCGGAGGACACCGCGGGCATAGTGGACCCGATGTGGATCGGCTCGGCGCTGCTGTTCGTCTCCGACCGCGCCGCCAGCTTCCCCAAGAAGGCCCAGGAGCAGGCAAACCTCTGGATCCTGGAGAAGCCCGGGGCCAAGAAGCCCAAACCGCCTAAGCAGCTGACCTTCCAGGATGAGGCCACCGGCTATGTCCGCGACGCCACCACCGACGGCGAGCGCATCACCTGGCACAGCCGCGGGGAGATCTGGATCAAAGACAGCCTGCAGGCCGCACCGCGCCGCCTGGAGGTCACCCTGCCGGGCACTGCGCCGGCTCCGCTGAGCCTGAAGCCCACCGAGAACCTCGAGGCCCTGGTTCCGGACCACACCGGTGATGCCAGCCTGGTCTCCTGGCGGGGCAAAACCTTCTGGCTGACCCACCGCGAGGGTCCGGCCCGCGCCCTGGCTGCTGAATCAGGTGTCCGCACCCGGGAACCGGTCCTGCTGGGGGGCACCGATAAAGCGGCTGCAGCAAGCGATGCCCAGGGTGAGGACAGCCTGGAGATCTACACCCTGGACGGCAGCGCGGCCCCGCAGCGCGTACTCACCGGGGAGCTGGGGCGCGTCCTTCACTTGGTCTCAGACCCAGCCGGGACTCGCCTGGCGGTGGTCTCCCACGACGGCTGGATCCGGCTGGTCTCCCTGACCTGGACGGGCCGCAAGGCAACCCTGGAGGCAACAGTCACTGAGGTCACCCGCTCAACGGAGGGCGAGCCGCAGGAGCTCTCCTTCTCCCCCGACGGCCGCTACCTGGTGTGGGCGCATCCCACCATGTGGGGCCAGAAGACCATGTACCGGATCATGCTGCTGGACACCGCCGGGACCTCCGGGCCGGTGCCGGTGACCTCAGGGCGCTTCCACGATTTCTCACCGGCCTTCACCGCGGACGGCAAGCACCTGGCTTTCCTCTCCTCACGCACCTTTGACCCCTCCTACGACGATCATTCCTTCGACCTGTTCTTCACCGGTACGGTACGGCCCTGGCTGATCCCGCTGGCCGCCTCCCAGCCCCCGCCGTTCGGGCCCAGCGCTGAGGGCTGGCGCCTCTCGGAGGATAAGGAGAGCAAAGACAACGACGACGCCGCCCCCGCCAGCCCGGACTTCACCGCCGAGGGTGCCGAGGAGCGCATCGTCCCCTTCCCTGTCCCCTCAGGCGCCTATACCGATCTGCGCGCGGTCAAGGGCGGGCTGGTATGGATCAAAGAGGCAACAGAGTCCGGTGAGTTGGGCAGCCGCCGCCATGGCGCCCCCGGGGAGCAGCCGGCCGATCAGCTGATCCGGTGGGACTTTTCCCAGCGGAAGACCTCCACGGTTGTGGAAAAGCTGGATGACTATGCGGTCTCCGGGGACGGGAGCAGGCTTGTGGTGCGCCATCAGGACGCCGTGACGGTCCAACCCTCGGCCAAGCAGGTGGAGGATGACGACCCGGAGCGGGTGAGCGTAGACCTCAGCCGGCTGCGCTTTACCGTTGACCAGGCGGAGGAATGGCGCCAGATGTTCTCGGAGACGCACCGGCTGATGGGCCAGCAGTTCTGGCGCGAGGATATGGACGGCGTGGACTGGTCTGCGGTCGGGAAGACCTGGCGCCCGGTGGTGGACAAGGTCCGCAGCCATGATGACCTCACTGATCTGCTCTGGGAGATGGTCGGTGAGCTCAACACCTCTCATGCTTACGTGATCCCGCAGGGTGCTTCCCCCGGGGAGGAGAGGCAGCTGGGCCTGCTCGGCGCGGATCTCTCCGCAGCTGAGGCGGGCTGGCGGATTGACCGGATTCTGCCCGGGGACTCCTCTGACCCTGAGGCCTGCTCCCCCCTGCTTGCGGCAGGAGTCGACGCTCAGCCTGGTGATCTGATCACTGCAGTGGACGGTCAGCCGGTGGACCCGGTCTTCGGCCCAGCCAAGCACCTGGTGGGGGCTGCCGGCAAACCGGTGCAGCTGACCCTGCAGCGCGCCGGAGAGTCCCGCGGCGTCGTGGTCGTACCCCTGGCCAGTGAAGCACCGCTGCGCTACCAGGACTGGGTCCGTTCCCGCCGGGAGTATGTGGCCGATAAGACAGCGGGCCGTCTGGGCTACCTACATGTTCCGGATATGCAGGTAGCAGGTTGGGCTCAGCTGCACCGGGATCTGCATCATGCCGCCCGGGGTGAGGGCGTGCTGGCCGATATGCGCTATAACGGCGGCGGGCACACCTCACAGCTGGTGATCGCCAAGCTGGCCCAGCAGGTGGTGGCCTGGAATGTGGTCCGCCATACCAAAACCGCTATGCCCTACCCGGAGTCGGCTCCCCGGGGACCGGTGGTGTTGCTGGCCAATGAGTACTCCGGCTCCGACGGCGATATCGTCAACGCTGTGGCCCAGGCCATTGAGCTGGGCCCAGTAGTCGGAGTCCGCACCTGGGGCGGGGTGGTCGGCATTGACGGCCGCTTCGACCTGATCGACGGCACCGCGGTGACCCAGCCGAAGTACTCCTTCTGGATCCACGGCAAGGACTGGGGTGTGGAGAACTACGGGGTGGATCCGGATATTGAGGTCATCCACGATCCGGGCCAGCTCTTCCGGGCGGAGGACCCGCAGCTGGACCGAGCGATCGAGGAGGCGCTGACCCGGCTGCAGCAGAGCCCGGCAGCCGCCGCTCCGGCGCTTCCGGAGCCCAAAGTGAGACATTAATCTGCTGAGCACCGCCGTTTTCGGCCTAAACAGCCCCATCACTGCCTGATCACCCAAAAGCAACGGGCCTCACGGTCTGCCGGCATAGAGAAAGGACCCAGTCACAATGACTGGGTCCTTCTCGTTGAAGCAGGTGCTGCTTAAGCGGCAGGCTTGGGGGCCGGAACCTCAGCCTGTGTCGGCTTAGCGTCGGTGTTGGTCTCCGCCTGAGCAGCCGGCTTGGGCGAATTGGCCGGAGTGTGCGAGGAGACCGGCTCAGGCTTCTTCCAGGGGTCCTCCACCGGCTTGGAGGCCCGCCAGGCCGCCACACCGGCTGTGACACCGGCGGCCACCAGGCCGAAGACCAGCAGGCCCTTCTTGCGGGACTTCGCCTTCTGCTGCTTCTTCAGCTCCTTGGAAGCCTGCTTTGCAAACTTCTCAGAGTTCTTCCGCAGCTTCTTGACGATCTTCTTGTCACCAGTGGCCTTGATCAGCGCCTTCTCCACCCGCGGGTCCACCTCAGCCTTGTGGATCAGCTTGGCGGTCTTATCTGCATAGCCGCCCAGCTTGTACCCGGCGGCAGGGATGGTGTTCTTGGTGAACTCGGTCTTAGCGCCGTCGTACTTGTCCATGACCTTCTTGATCTCTTTCTTGGCCTTGGGCGGCAGCTTGTCATACTGGGCTGCGAGACCGTCCCCGGCCATGGACGTGTACTGCTTGATCTTGGTGCCGGCCACCGAGGCACCGTCACCGACCGCGTGCAGCGCTCTGGCTGAGGCGTCCTGAACCATCGGAGCGCCTTTGCGGTAGGTGTCTTCCGCCCAGTCAGCGGCAGAGCTCAACTTCGGCTCCGCCCAGTCCTGAGCCGTATCGATGCCGGCGAGCAGCTTCTGCCCCCAGCTGTGGCTCCGTTTCTTCTTCTTACCGAACATGCATGTCCTCCGAATCAGGATCGGTTGCTCTGACTAGCCTACGCCGTCTTGGACCCGGGATGCGACGACAAGCCCACTTCGGGAGCAAACCGTCAGGTTTGTTTCGGGCAATTACCAGACTGGGGCGTGAAACAATGGGGTTATGACAGCTATTGCAACACATCAGGCAACCATTACCACCACCGCGGGCACCATTGAGGTGGAGCTCTTCGGCCACCATGCACCCAAGACTGTGGAGAACTTTGTGGGGCTGGCCACCGGCGAGAAGCCCTGGAAGCACCCGGAGAGTGGTGAAGACAAGACCGGCACCCCGCTCTACAACGGCACTGTCTTCCACCGGATCATCAAGGACTTCATGATCCAGGGCGGGGATCCGCTGGGCCTCGGCGTCGGTGGCCCCGGCTACCAGTTCGACGACGAGATCCACCCGGAGCTGGACTTCACCCAGCCATACAAGCTGGCGATGGCCAATGCGGGTATCCAGATGGGGAAGGGCACCAACGGCTCCCAGTTCTTCATCACCTCGGTGCCCACCACTTGGCTGCAGGGCAAGCACACCATCTTCGGCGAGGTCCGCGATGAGGACTCTAAGAAAGTCGTCGATGAGCTCAACGCCGTGAAGACTGATGCACGTGACCGTCCCAAAGAGGATGTTGTCATCGAGACCATTGAGGTCACAGCGCTCTGAGCGCCTGCTTCCGCCACCCTGACTCAGAGGCCTATGTGCAGTGCCAGCGCTGCGATAGGCCTCTGTGCTCTGCCTGCATGATTGAGGCACCGGTGGGCTTCCACTGCCCGGAGTGTCTCAATGAGGGACGACGACACCGAGGCCAGGCGCCGCTGCCGGCTGCCCGCCTGGGTGCCGGCTTTGGTCAGGCGGCAACCCGCAGCTTCGTTGCTGCGCCCACCGCCAGACCGGTGGTGACCTATGCGTTCATCGCGTTGTGCGCGGTGGTGTACCTGCTGCAGGTGGCACCCCGGCTGCATGATGCCTTCGCTCTGTACGCCCCCGATATCACCGGGCTCTTCGCCTACGCGCCCCTGTACACCTCCACCTGGTACTGGGAGTTCGAGCCCTGGCGGATGCTGACCTCGGCGGTGCTGCACCATCCCAGCAATGTGGCCCATATCGGCTTCAACATGCTGGCCCTGTGGTTTGTGGGCCGGGTGATGGAGCCGCAGATCGGCAGGCTCCGCTTTGCTGTGCTGCTGCTGCTCTCAGCCTTCGGCGGTTCGGTGGCGATCCTGCTGGTCTCCGCGTTAGGGCTGGCTTCACCCTTTGTGCCGACAGTGGGTGCCTCCGGCGCAGTGTTCGGCCTGTTCGGGGCGCTGTTCATCCTGATGCGCTCCTCCGGAACCTCAGCCGGCGGCGTGCTGGCTCTGGTGGGGGTGAATATGGTGATCAGCTTCATGGTGCCTAATATCTCCTGGCAGGGCCACCTGGGCGGACTGGTCACCGGTGCCGTGGTAGCGGCGGTCTATGCCTATCTTCGAGGGCCGCGGCAACGTCTCTGGCAGGCGCTGGCCCTGACTGGGATCGCTGCTGCGCTCCTGGGCCTGACAGCCCTTGGTGTGCAGCTGCTTCCTATGCAGTAGGTGGAGCCAGCCAGCCGCGCGGAGTCAATCCCGCTCTCCCCAGCCAACCTGAGGACGATTCCCACAGAATCCACAGCGGCCTGTGGAAAAGTCTCTGATCAGGGGAGTTACATCAGTGTAGTTTTTCCACATTGGGGATAACTCCTGTGGAAAAGTGCCGCCGGGCGTGTCCCCCGGGTATCTCTGCTCAGAAGTCGATGTCGAGGTCGCCGCCGTCGAGCAGCCAGTTGTAGCGCAGCCGGAGGGCTCGTTCGATACTGGCCGCCAGGGCACCGAAGATCAGCGCACCGTTGAGCCAGTCAGGCAACTGCACCGGGGAGACCCAGGTGCCGGTGTATTGGGCGACTACATCCCAGCTGGTGACCATCTCCACCAGCTGCGGGATGCCCAACAGAAGTGCGGCGACCAGAACAACCATTGAGGCTATGCCGAGCCAGCGGCTGAAGACCGGATGCGTGATGTCCAGATGCGCACGGTGGCCCTCTGCGGATTGCGGATCAGCCCGCAGCTGCTGCTGGCTGCCGTCCTCAGCGACGAAGTGGCACCGTTTGAGCCCATAGGCGGCCATTCGCACGTCGATGTGCCCGCCAGGGACCGGGAATGCTGCCGGCAGCTTAGACACAGCATGGTGCTTTCCGTCCAGAAAGAGGTGTGCTTTGGCCTCGCCCAGTAAATAGTCCCAGTAGCTGACATCCACAGCATAGATGTGTGCCGCGCCCTCCGGGGATCTCAGTGTGAGGTAGAAGAGCCCCCGGGACATCCATTGCCACCAGTGAAATGGTCTGAGCGCACGGCCGTCCCCAGGCTTAATCTTCTTCACCGCGCGCTTCCGCTGCCAGTCCTTGAACACGAGCCCAGACTATCCACCGGTGCACTGCAGTGGATCCTTCCTTCGGATGATCCCGCGCATTCTGGCCTAAAGTGGGGGATATGACAGCTGCCGCAGACCCACCTATCAGGATGTTCGGCGCCGATTGGTGCCGTGACTGCCGCCGGACCAAAGCTCAGTTGGATGAGCTGGGAATCCCCTACAGCTATGTTGATCTGGTGGCCGAACCGGCCGCGGCTGACATCGCGCGGGAGATCTCCGGACGGACCAATATCCCGGTGGTGGTCTACCCAGATGCCACCCACCAGGTGGAGCCCAGCAATGCTGATGTTGAGGCGAAGCTGCGGGAGCTTGGCCTGCTCTGATGAGGCCTGGGCCGGAAGCTCAGAGACAGTCAGGGCCCGGCGCTGCTTTCGGTGGAAGTGAGGGCCTCCAGGAAGCGGATGACAGCCGCCCTCTCCTCAGGGGACATTTCTGCGGCGATGCGGAAGCGTTCGGCATGGCTGCGGCCTACTGAGTCCCGCGCTGCCTGCTGAGTGGCTTCAGTGACCTCGACGGTGCTGCTGCGCCGGTCCGCAGGATGGGGATGACGGCGGATGTGCCCCGCTCGCTCGAGCCGATCCAGCATCTTGGTCACTGAAGCCGTGGAGATTCCCAGATATTGAGCGATCATCGTCGGGGTGACGGGCTTACCGCTGCGTTGCCCCGCAATGACCCACCGCAGTGCCCGCATATCGTTCTCCCCCAGTTTCATATACCGCTGGGAAGTCTGGTTCATCCGGCGCTCGGCCTGATGCCAGGCCCGCAATGCTCTGAGCACCTCAAGAGCTTCATCTACTGTGCCTTGGTCCATGCTCTCGAGGTTCACCAGCGCACCAGTAGGGTCCATGACCCGCGGATCCAGCAGCACCTCCTCCGGGCCTGTGTCGCTCTCGGAAGTTCCCATCTGCACATTCTCCATCAGTAAGCTACGCTTATTACTAGCTAGGCTAACTTTATCGGTTCTCCCCATTCCACCTGACGCACCAAGGAGCCAGTCATGACCACCTCAGCGCATCATGCACAGGTACCGCACGCCACCGCAGCTTCTGCTGCCGGCTCACCCCATGTGCAGCGGCCTCAAGTCTATGATGCCGTCCTATTAGCCGGTTTCGGCGGGCCTGAGGGCCAGGAGGATGTGATCCCTTTTCTGCGCAATGTCACGCGTGGCAGAGGCATCCCTGATGAACGTTTGGAAGAGGTAGCCACCCACTATCGGCATTTCGGCGGAGTCAGCCCAATCAACGAACAGAACCGGACGCTGCGGCAAGCCCTGCAGCAGGAGTTGGACCGCCGTGGCCTCGGGCTTCCTGTCTACTGGGGCAACAGGAACTGGGATCCTTATCTTGGGGATGCTGTGAAGGAGGCGGACAAGGCCGGTCACCACCGGCTGCTAGGTATCGCCACCAGTGCTTACAGCTCCTACTCCAGCTGCCGCCAGTACCGCGAGGATTTCGCCCGGGCGCTCCTGGAGACCAACCTTGTCGGCAAGGTAAAGATTGACAAGATCCGCCAGTTCTTCGACCATCCGGGTTTCGTCACCCCGTTCACTGAAAGCCTGCACGAGGCGCTCAAGAGCTTCACTGCAGCAGGGCACCGCCCGGATGAAATCCGGGTGCTGTTCTGCACGCACAGCATTCCCACCGTGGACGCGGAACACTCCGGCCCCAGGGATCAGAACTTCGGCGAAGCAGGCGGGGCGTACCCTGCCCAGCACCTGGCCGTGGCAGAGAAGATCATGGCCTCGGTAGCCGAAGCCTGCGGGTTTGCCCCGGCATGGGAGCTGGTCTACCAGTCCCGGTCCGGCCCGCCGAGCCAGCCTTGGCTGGAGCCCGATGTCTGCGACCGGATCGCAGAACTGCCCGCCGAGGGCACACAGGCGGTAGCTATTGTGCCGGTGGGGTTCCTCAGCGATCATATGGAAGTGATGTGGGACCTGGATGAAGAAGCCATGGAGGCTGCCGAGGAGGCAGGGCTCCAGGCGGTGCGCACAGCCACACCGGGCGCTCATCCAAAATTCGTCCAAGGTTTGGCGGATCTGGTGGAGGAGCGTATCAACGCCACCGTGCCTGAACAGCGTAAGCATCTCACTGAGTTGGGCCCGTGGTACGACGTCTGCCGGCCCGGGTGCTGCGAGAATGTCCGGCTGGGTTTCCAGCCGGCAGCTGCGGGCCTAGAGCCCTGAGATGACCAACCCAAAGCGTTCTGTACGTGTCCTCATCCCCGCAGTGCTGGCCGTTCTGTGGCTGGCCTGGACCGCCTGGGGCGGGCAGACATTTGGTGCCATCTCCTCGGTGACCACCAATGACCAGGCCACTTTTCTCCCAGCTGAAGCTGAGTCCACCCAGGCGCTTGAGGTGCAGGAACAGTTCGGTGATGACGGCGCCGTCCCCGCCACAGTGGTTGCCGCACCGCAGGCGGGCGAGCTCACCGAAGAGCACCTCGGCGAGCTCGGTGAGCTCGGTGAAGCCGCCGCGGAACTGGACGGAGTGCTGCGGGCCGCACCAGCCCAGCCCTCTGCGGACGGTGCCGCAGCCCAGCTGATCGTCCTGCTGGATGAGGAAGCCGCTGAAGGGAACACTCTCAGTAACCTCCGGGCACTCGTCGCTGAGCAGCTGGTCGAGGGCGAGTGGGAGGCCTATGTGACCGGTCCCGCCGCACTGTCAGCGGATCTCTCGGAGGCCTTTGCCGGGATCGACGGGCTGCTGCTGCTGGTCGCCGTCGTCGCCGTGTTCATCATTTTGGTCACCGTTTACCGCTCTGTGCTGCTGCCGGTGTTGGTTCTGGTGTCTTCAGTGGGGGCTTTGTGTGCCTCGATCACCGTGATCTACCTCATGGCTGATGCCGGCTGGATCCAGCTCAACGGGCAGGTCCAGGGCATCCTCTCGATCCTGGTGATCGGTGCCGCCACGGACTACTCGCTACTGCTGGTGGCCAGGTACCGGGAAGAACTCGGAGCACAACGGAACCGGCATGCCGCGCTGAGCAAAGCAGTGCGCAGATCTGCCCCGCCGATTCTGGCCTCAGGCGGCACTGTAGCCGCTGCGCTGCTGTGCCTGCTGCTCTCGGACCTGAACTCAAACCGGGCGCTGGGTCCGGTGGCAGCGGCCGGAATCGTCTTCTCCATGGCGGCAACCCTGACCTTCCTCCCGGCGATGCTGTCATTGGTCGGCCGGCCGGCATTCTGGCCGAGAACCCCGCAGGTCCGCGCTGACGGCTCTGGGATCCAGCACCGGCTCTGGCGCCGCGTCGCTGGTGTGGTGCGGCGCCGCCCCCGTGCCGTGTGGGTGACGGTGACTCTGCTTCTGGTGTTGGCCGCCGGGGCCGTAGGCCAACTGCGGGCCGAGGGTGTACCCCAGTCCGAGGTGGTGCTGGGCGAGACCGAGACCAAAGCCGGACAGGAACTGCTCGAGGAACACTTCGAGGCAGGCACCGGGGCGCCGGCCAACATCTTCGTCAGCAGCGATGAGGCAGAGGATGCACTCCAGATCATCGAAAGCATCGACGGGGTAGCGTCTGCCCAACTACTGGGCGAAGGGCAGGCTCCGGCTGAGGGCCCGCAGGAGGCCCATGTGGTCGAGGGATGGGTAGAGATCTCGGCGACCCTGGCTGCCCCTGCGGACTCCAAGGAGGCCGAGCAGACCACCATTGCGCTGCGGGATGAACTGACCGCGCTGGAGCAGGAGTCACTGGTGGGTGGGACTACCGCCACCCAATTGGACACCAACCAGACCGCACAGCGCGACCTGATGGTGATCGTTCCCAGTGTCCTCTTCGCGGTCACCCTGATCCTGGTGCTGCTCTTCCGGGCAGTGGTGACTCCGTTGATCCTGGTGGCGACCACAGTGCTCTCCTACCTCGCCGCCTTAGGAATATCCGCCCTGGTGTTCAACCACATCTTCGGCTTCCCTGGAGCTGACCCCACTGTGCCGCTCTACGGTTTCATGTTTTTGGTGGCGCTTGGAGTCGACTACAACATCTTCTTGATGACCCGGGCGCGGGAGGAAACCCCGGCTCACGGGGCGGCAGAAGGAACGCTGCGCTCTCTCGTAGTCACCGGCGGGGTGATCACTTCAGCTGGCATCGTCCTGGCCGCAACCTTTGCTGCTCTGGCAGTGCTGCCACTGATGTTCATGGTCCAGCTCGCCTTCTTGGTAGCTCTAGGGGTGGCCATCGACACCTTCGTAGTCCGCACCCTGCAAGTACCTGCTCTGTGCGCAGACATTGGCCGCAGAATCTGGTGGCCGTCCCGCCTGGCGCGTCTCCCCCGCTAACTCATTGGGACCTCGCGGCAGCACTTGGCATGCCTCACTGGGGCGGTGGTAGGTTCGGATCGATGGTAGACAACTGCCAGGCCCCGGGCACAACGGTAGTCGAAGAGCGGAAAGAACACCGATGGAGATCAAGCTACCGGCCGACTGCGGAAATTCGCCCCGGATCGGCATAGTAAGCGACTTCGCCGTAAATTGGGCCAAGGGAGATGCACAGTCTGTTTCTGAGTGGCTTACCGAGGATTCGGTGTGGACTCTCGTTGGCGGAGGCTCCTACAGCGGACCAGCTGCCGCTGAACAAGTGAGACCCACATTCACACCTGAGCACGTGGAAGTCGTATCCGTAATCACCCACGGTCGCCTTGCCTCCTGTGACGGCTACATGGAAACAGCAGGAGTGCGCATCGACTTCAGCCATGTCCTCCGCTTCGCCAGCACCGCTAAGACAGCCAGGATCGCCGAGCTGCGCAGCTACTGCATCCATCCGCCCCGCAGTCATTAACGCGACACGCTCGTAGCCGGATCGGTCACAACCCATCAGAGTAGGCTAGGTGTAGTTCCTCGACACGTTGTGAACAGTCCGTGATGTGAGCGGAGACCTCCGATATCG
>NZ_WRPM01000102.1 GCF_009758175.1 Nesterenkonia alkaliphila | reverse complement strand
CGATGGTGACGTAGACGGCACTGAGGACGGTGTTGAGGATGGCACTGACGACGGAGCCGAGACCGGCACTGAAGATGGAGCCGAGACCGGCACTGAAGATGGTGTTGAGGATGGCGCCGACGATGGTGACGTAGACGGCACTGATGATGGTGTTGAGGATGGCACTGACGACGGAGCCGAGACCGGCACTGAAGATGGTGTCGAGGATGGCGCCGCTGACGGCGATCCTGACGGTGCAGGGGATGACCCGAACGTCACTGTAGACCCCGATTCGGCGCAGCCTGGTGATGAGGTGACGATCGAAGGTGACGGATTCGACCCTGACACCACAGTCACCATCGAGATCACCGACGAGGACGGTGACGTAGTCGACACCATCGAAGGTGTGGCAGTTGATGAGAACGGTGAGTTCTCCACCGGCTGGACGGTCCCGGAGGGGACCGACCCAGGTGCACTGACGATCACCGCCACCGATGATCAGGATCCCGACAGCTCCGCCTCAGCGGTTCTCACCATTACGACCGGTGCAGGACCCGCTGACGGACCGCCGAGGGATGACGATGATGGACTGGCCGCCACAGGTGCTGGTATTGCCGCCTTGGCAGTGCTTGCCGGACTGGTCATGGTGCTGGGCGCAGGAGCCCTGGTCGCCAGCAGCCGGCGCAGAGGCAGCACGATGTAGCCTGACCGCGTGACAGACACATCATCAATAACCAGCGACGGCGCTGCTCCACTAAGTGAGCAGCGCCGTCAGCTGCGACAGCTGCCCGTCTGGGGCAGGGCTCTGGCTCTTCCTGTGATATCGGTCGTCGTCGTCCATACCTTGCTCATTGCGCTGTGGGTGGCACCTATGACCCCCATTCGTGAAGAACTTGGGAATCAGAACCTCCGCTCTTACGTCATGCCGTGGTTCGAGCAGAACTGGTCCATCTTTGCCCCCAACCCGCGCCGGACCGCCGTCACCCTTGAGGTGCGCGCGCTGGTAGAGGACGAGACTGGCGAACGATCGACCACCGAGTGGGTGGACCTGGTGGAGATTGAGGACCAGATTGTGGCCGGCAATCCCTTGGGCACACGGACCTCTAAAATCACCCGGCGCCTGGCTGACCGAATGCACTCGGCCCGGGCCAACCTGAACGATGACCAAGTGGAGTGGCTGGACGCCAACTACGTGGAAACCCCCGTGGAGACACTCCGCAGCAGGCTCCTCGACGTGGAGGGAGGCACCGGGGAGCACCACGTGGACCGGTACATGCAGGCCGACCACGCCGCGGTCTGGATAGCGACCGCTGTCGCCGAGCACCTCCACCAGGAGCAGATCATTCACGTCCAGTACCGAACCTCCACACGCCCAGCACCAGGATGGGCAGTGCGCGAAGAGCGCGATCTCGATGACCAAAACCGAAACTACCGGGACTACGGTTGGCGATCCCCAGCCGATCTGGCGGAGAACGAGCTGGAACTCTTTGAGCACTACCTCCAAGGATTGGAGGCCAGTTCGTGACCAGTAGCACTGCTGATTGGCGCCGCGCCCTGGGGCGGTGGTCCACCCGCGCCCAGGCCTGGCTGCTCCTGCAGAAGCACGCGCTTTACGGGCTCTCAGCCGCCCGCATCTTGGTGGGCATAGCTGTACTGGGCCTACTGGTCAGCAACTTCCGCGCCCGGCACGTGCTCTGGGGGCCGGGCTCAGGATGGGCCGAACCCTTCAGAGAGTCCTCTGAATTTGGTGCGCTGCTGAGCATCTTTGACGGAGAAAGCCCGGCCCTGTTCACCCTGAAGTACCTGCTGCTGATGGCTATAGCAGCCGCAGTCATCATTGGTTGGCGGACTCGGCTCAACACGGCACTGCTGGCCTTGGGGATGGCCGCCTTAGTGGAACGGGCAGACACTCTAGGTGACCAGGGCGACAATATCGCCCGGATCGGGCTGACGTTCATGGTCTTCATGACCACTAATGCACACTGGTCCCTGGACGCCCGCCGGCGTCGGCTCGGCGAGCAGCGGCAGGAGCTCAAGGGGTGGCATAGAATCTGGTTCGGCCTACCGGTGCTGCCAGGCTGGTTCACCACGCTGCTGCACAACGCTGCACTGATCGCACTGTCCTGTCAGATCTTCATCCTCTACACCGCCTCGGCCCTGTTCAAAGTCCAAGGCGATCTCTGGCAGGCCGGCACTGCGCTGTACTACCCGCTGGTGCTGCATGAATACGCGGTCTATCCCTGGCTGAACGCACTGATCTATGAGAATCCCTATGTGCTGACCCTGATCACATACTTCTCCGTCTATGTGCAGCTTTTCTTTGCGGTGGGCCTGCTCCACCCGGTGACCCGAAGACTGGCCATTCTCGGGGTGATCATGCTCCACGGTGGGATCGCAGTGCTTATGGGGCTGCCCTGGTTTTCACTGGCGATGCTCGCTTTCGACGCGATCTTTGTCACCAACCGCACCTGGCGCCGGCTCGAGGAGCTTAGGGCCGCTCCGCGAAGAGCATCTGGCGCTCGGCGTAGCGATCGCGCACGAACCGGGTAGGTTCGGCGCTAAACCTGGTGGTTGACGACGCCGCCCAGGCTGGGGGTGCCTCAGCTCCGGACAGTACCCAGGCCGCCTGGCGGGCCGCCCCGTTGGCCACGTACTCATCGGGTTCGGGTACCAGGATCTCGCGCTCGAAGATCGCCGGTGCCAGCTGCTGGACTGCCGCGTTCCGAGCTGCCCCGCCGATCAGCTGGATGGAGTTGACCGGCACTCCCAGACTAGTCATCGCGGAGAGACCGTCGGCCAGCAGACACAGCAGGCCCTCCACCGCCGATCGAGCCACATCCTGCGGGTTCATCGAGGCCAGGGAGAGTCCGATGAACGACCCCGTGGCGAAAGGTAGGTTCGGCGTGCGTTCACCCTCTAGGTAGGGGATGAGTGTCAGCCCATTTGCGCCAGGTTCCGCTGCCAGGGCTAGCTCTGCCAGCTGGTCATGATCCACACCCAGCATCCGGCAGACCCCGTCGAGAATGCGGGAGCCGTTGAGGGTCACCGCCAGCGGCAGAAACTCCCCGGAGGCATCGGCGAAGCCGTTGACCGTGCCTGAGGGGTCCTGGATGGGCTCAGGGGAAACTGCAGAGACAACACCAGATGTGCCGATCGAGATTGCTACATCCCCAGTGCTCATGCCCAAACCGAGGGCTGCTGCGGCATTGTCGCCCGCCCCGGGCCCCAGCACCAGGTGGCCCCAGCCACGAGCGGGATCGCCGGTGCCGGCGGACTCGTTGGGGCCCAGCACTCGGGGCAGCACAATCTCTCTGGCCGCCTCCTCCGAGATATGCAGCGCCTGAGCAAGCAGCTCATAGCGATACTGACCCGCTGCGGTGTCGTAATAGGAGGTCCCGGAGGCGTCGGAGCGGTCGGTGGTCAGGTCCTCCAAGCGAGCAGCCCCAGAGATCTTCCACGTCAGCCAATCATGCGGCAGCGCCACCGCGGCCACTCGGGCAGCGTTCTCCGGTTCGGCCTCGGCCAGCCAACGCAGCTTTGTGGCGGTGAAAGAGGCCACCGGCACCGAGCCGGTCATCCGCGCCCAGTTGGCCTTGCCCTCAGCCGTGCCGCCGTGCTCCTGGATCAGCTGGTCGGCCGCCTCGGCGGAGCGGGTGTCGTTCCACAGCAGGGCATTGCGGATCACTCGGCCGGAGGAGTCCAAGGCCACCAGACCGTGCTGCTGCCCGCCCACGGAGGCAGCGGCCACGTCGCCCAGCCCGCCTGCGGCCTCCACAGCCTGCAGGAAGGCGTCCCACCAGGCCTCGGGGTCCACCTCGGTGCCCTCCGGGTGCTTGGCGGAGCCGGACCGGACCAGGGCCCCGGTCTCCGAATCCCGGATCACCACCTTGCAGGACTGGGTGGAGGAATCGATGCCGGCTACCAGAATTGCCACGGGTGAGCTCCTTGGCTTCGGATGAACGAGTCAGATCAGTCTAAACGGCAAGGAGTGGTGGAATCTCCCCGCTCACCGGCCGTCAGAGGCTCGGAGTAGCGGGGAGAATTCACCAGTCGATGCGCAGAGGGGTCTCGGCTCAGCTGATCAGGTGCTTCAGGGCCAGCTGGTTGAGCTTCACGAAGCCGAAGTTCCGCTGAGCGGCAGCCTCGGGGTCGAAGTCCTCATAGGCGCTCTTATCCGCCAGGAAGTCGCTGATCGATTCGCCCTCGGCCAGGGTGGGCTGGGCCAGCTCGAAGATTCCGGACTCCTCGAAGGCGGCCTGGACCTCGGGGTCGGCCCGGTAGGCCTTGGCCTTATCGGCCAGCAGAGTCACCATCTCCACATTGGCCTTCGCGGAGTCCCAGATCCCGTCGATGTAGTCGGTGCGGGAGGGCTTGTAGTCGAAGTGCAGCCAGCCGTCATAACTCGGCCCGCCGTTGGGGAACCCGTTGACGAGCAGGTCGATGGTGAAGAAGGCGGAGGTCAGGTCGCCGTGGCCGTAGACCAGGTCCTGGTCGTACTTGATGGAGCGCTGGCCGTTGAGGTCGATGTGGAAGAGCTTGCCGGCCCACAGCGCCTGGGCGATGCCGTGAGTAAAGTTCAAGCCTGCCATCTGCTCGTGGCCGGTCTCCGGGTTCAGGCCCACAATATCGCCGTGCTCCAGCTGGGCGATCAGGCCCAGCGCATGGCCGATGGTAGGCAGGAAGATATCGCCGCGGGGCTCATTGGGCTTGGGCTCCAGGCCGATCCGCAGGCTGTAGCCCTTCTCCTTGATGTAGGCCGCCACCGTGTCGATGCCCTCGGCATAGCGCTCATGGGCGGCGTTGAGGTCCTTGGCATTGTCATACTCGGATCCCTCGCGCCCGCCCCACATCACGAAGGTCTCGGCGCCGAACTCGGCAGCGCGGTCCACATTGCGCAGCAGCTTGCGCAGCCCGAAGCGCCGTACCGAGCGGTCGTTGGAGGTCAGACCGCCATCCTTGAACACCGGGTGGGCGAAGGTGTTGGTGGTGACCATCTCGATCTTCAGGCCCACCTGCTCAGCGACCTCCTTGAACCTGGTGAAGTACTTCTCCCGGGCGGCTTCGTCGGTGCCGAAGGGGGCCACGTCGTCGTCGTGGAAAGTGACGCCTGATGCCCCTGCCTCCTTGAGCTTGGGCAGGTACTCCCACGGCTCGAACTCAGGCCGGGAGGCCTCACCGAACTGGTCACGGGCGGTCCAGCCCACAGTCCAGAGACCAAAGGAGAGCTTGTAGTCAGAAGGCGACGATGCCATGAGGGTTCCTCCATTACGGGATCAAAAAGACGGAGCGGACCCGTATCATGCTTGAGGGCACAATGTGACGAGGCGCTCATTTTGTTGCTAGATGTAACCTAATTGTTTGGGGGGATAAGATCAAGTCCGTGATGTGGAACGGTTCTGGTTCATTGGCTCGCCTGGGCAGGCGGTCGCTGACCCGCGGGCTCACCGGAGTGGCCAGAAACGGCAACGGCCATATACACGGCGAGCACAACGGCACAGCAGAGGACGACGCCGCCCGGCACGACTTTCTGCGCCCCCAGCGGCGTGACCGGCCCCCGCACAGCGAGGCGCTGCGCCCAGGGGCTCGGCAGGAGACCCTGCGCGAGGCTAATCTGCTTCTGATCACCGAAGAGATCTTCGCCTCGGCCGAACCGCTGTCTCGGGCAGATCTGTCCATCCGCACGGGGATGACCCGCTCCACAGTCTCCCGCCTGGTGGATGATCTGTTGGCCGCGGGCATCGTCCGCGAGGGTTCCCCCATGGTGGGCCCCACCCGGGGGCGCCCGGCAGTGCCGCTGACCCCGGCCCGGAAGACCTTGGCCGGACTCGGTGTGGAGGTCAACGTGGACTTCATGGCGGTCCGGGCCCTTGATCTCACCGGCAGCGTGCTGGCCGAGGCGCTGGTGGAGCGCGATTATCGCGGCTCGGACCCGGTCTCCGTGCTGCGGGAGGCGGGGGAGCTCGCCGCCGGCGTCTCCGCCCAAGCTCAGGAGTCAGGAGCCCAGGTAGTGGGCACAGTGGTGGCGATGCCGGGGCTGGTGGGCTCGGACGAGCGCTCCCTGCTGCTGGCCCCCAATCTGGGTTGGCGGGATATCGACACTGTGGAGCTGCTCACTGCAGCAGCCGGCCAGGAACCCTTTGGCCAGTTCATCAGTGTGGCCAATGAGGCCAAGCTCGCGGCCCTGGCCGTGGCCCAGGAGCTGACCGAGGCCGATGGGGAGGAGCAGACGTTCCTCTTTGTCTCGGCGCAGATGGGCATCGGCTCGGCCGTGGTGATCGACGGAGTGGTCAACCCGGGCCCGCACGGCTGGGCCGGCGAGCTGGGGCACCTCTCGGTGGAGCCGGCCGGGCCCGAGTGCAGATGCGGGGCCACCGGATGTCTGGAGGTCTACGCCGGCAAGCGCGCACTTCTGACCGCGGCAGGGTTGGGGCCTAATGTGGCAGCCGCTGACCTCATGCAGTTGGCCCGGGAGGAGGACAGCTCCGATGACAGCGCCGCTGAGACCGCACGCGCGGCGATCAGCCGGGCTGGCTGGGCGCTGGGGGTGGCGCTCGCCGGGGCAATGAATGTGCTGGACGTCCACGAGATTGTCCTAGGCGGTGAGTTCGCACCGTTGACTGATCTGCTGCGACCGCGGATCGAGGAGGAGCTGCAGCGCCGCGTACTGGCCTCCCAGTGGGCGGCATTCCGGGTCCGTGAATCAGGTACCGGCCCCGCACCTGCGGTCACGGGCGGAGCCATGCTAGCCCTGCGCGCCGTAGTTGATGCCCCGCAGATGTGGGTACCCGCCAGTTAGCGGGGATGAGGCGCGAGCAAAGCGGCCGCGCCGCCAGCGCTGCCCGGCTCGCTATTGCAGCCGCTGCGCTCAGCGTTCGGTGGGCGCAAATGCCCATAAATCTGGGCTGATAAGTCCTGAACTGTGGTTATTTGTGCCCACCGTCGGAGTGAGGTGGGCGGGCTCCCCACGCCGCGGGACTTGCTACAGCCGGAAGGCCTCCAGGCTGTAGCCCACGCGATGCCAGGCCCCGGGCTCAAGATCGATCAGATCCTTGCCCGAATTGAAGGCGTTCGGCGGGCAGGTCATCGGCTCCACCGCCACCCCGGCCCGGTCAATCCGTTCCCCGGTGTAGACCTGCGCCCAAGCAGTGTCAGAGATCATCCGCACCATGAACCCGCTGGGGCCGTGCAGCAGCTCAGCGCTCCACCCCTCCTCCGGCAGCCCGGTGTAGGCGTGATCAATGCGCAGCCCGGCCAAGAGCGGGCCGTCGGTGAGGTCCAGGTCCCCGGAGACCGGGCTGGAGCCCACTACCTTGCCGGTGGGCTTGGTATTCGCCACTGTGCTGGCCGGCAGTCGCAGCCGGCAGGACTTCAGCGGGGCATCCGCCGCGGTGAGATAGGGGTGGAAGCCGGCGCCATACGGAGCTGTAGGCAGCTGTGGCGACTCGGCGTCGTCGTCGGTCTCCGGCATATAGCGGGTGCTGAGCGTGGCAGTGAGCCCCAGATGCCCGGCCACCCGGTACACCAGCACCACCTCGAGCCGGAATGGATATCCCTCCGTAGGCTCGATGACCCCAGTTAGATGGACTTCCGACTCCCGCTGGTGCTGGATGCTGAGCTGCACACCGTGAAGCAGCCCGTGCATCGCTGCTCCGGTCTCCTCCTCGTTGGGCTGCAGGGAGTACTCGGCCTCTCGGTAGCGGTACCGGGACTTGACCACCCGGTTGGGCCAGGGCGCCAGAACGGCGCCGGGGTAGCCGCCCTCCGCCCGCTGGGCAGGGACAATGAGGTTCTGCGGGGCACCTGTGGCGGGGTCCTGGCTGGTCAGGCTCAGAAGGGCGCCGCCGCGGGTGGCGACTGTGGCGGCGTACCCGCCGGCTGAGATGGTGACGCTGGGCGCAGAGGCGGTCATAGTGGTCTCCTTCACGTGAACTCTGGGTCAACACTAGCTAAACCCTGGTCAGTTGCCCACTTAGGGGGTTGCGTGGCGTCGTACACTGTTCTCCCTATGGATTCACTACTGGAGACTCGGCGCGGCAAGCGGCAGGCAGACTTTTCCCGGCCCGCAGCGGGGTCGGGCGGCAGCTTTGTGCACCAGCCCGGCACCCTGATGGTGTGCCTGGACGTCGACGGCACTATCGTGAACCATGACGGGCATATGTCGGATGCCGTCAAGCAGGCCGGCCGGGCCGTGGTGGCTGACGGGCACACAGTGGTCATCGCCACCGGACGCTCACTGCAGGCCACCCTGCCGATCATCGAGACCTTCGGCATCACCCACGGCTATGCGGTGTGCTCCAACGGCGGGGTCACCCTGCGCATCGATGCCCGGCCTCCGGAGGAAGGCGGTCTGGAGGACGGCTTTGAGGTCATTGACCAGCAGGTCTTCGACCCGGCCCCGGCACTGAAAGCTCTCAACGAGCGGCTCTCCACCGCCCGGTTCGCCATTGAGACCTCTGCCGGGCATTTCATCGCCACCGAACGGTTCGAGGACCTCACCTTCGGCCTGGTCCCGGAGCCGGTGAGCATGAAGCAGATGAAGCGGGCTGAGGCCGTCCGCCTGGTGGTGAACTCCGATGACGCCACTGCCCATGAGTTCGCCCGCGCGGTCAGGGATATCGGCCTGCAAGGGGTCAGCTACTCAGTGGGCTGGTCGGCATGGATCGACATCACTGCCGACGGGGTGACCAAAGCCTTCTCCCTGGAGACGCTGCGGAAGAAGCTCGGTGCACCCAAAGAGGTCACAGTGGCCTGCGGGGACGGCCGCAACGATATGGAGATGCTCCAGTGGGCCCACCGCGGAGTTGCCATGGGGCAGGCAGCTCCGGAGGTCAAGGAGGTGGCCGATGAGGTCACCGGCACAGTGGATGAGGACGGCCTGGTCGATGTCCTCTATTCCATCCTGGAAGCAGCAGACTCACCAGCTGCGGGTGAGGCGCAGCCGTAGCGGCGCACCGACCCTATGGGCTACCGCAGCTGCTCGGCGAGCTGTGCCACTGCCGGCTCACCCACCAAGTCTCCTGCCAGCATGGGCAGCTGCAGCATCTGCGCCCCGGGCAGCAGCTGGCCCAGTTTGGCCAGTTGAGCCTCTTCCTGGGCCCGTTTGGCGGCCAGGAACTCTCCCTGATCGGCGGGGGAGAGACGGTTGACGACGACGCCGCCCACCTGGACTCCCAGCCCGTCGAGCTGGTGGAACAGCTCAGCTGACTCCAGTACGGGCACCCGTTCGGCGGTGACCACAATGACAAAGCTGCAGAGGGCTGGATCTGTAATCATTCCGCGCAGCTTCTCGAACTTAGCCCGCCGCTGGGTGAGTACCTGGCGGATCCGCCGATCCCGGTTGGCCCCCTCGGAACTCTCCGGGTCGTCATTGTCCAGCGCACGGACAGCTGCTCCGAACTTCTCGGCCTTGGTGCGCCGGTTCAGCAGCCCCTCGGTCCAGGCAGACATAATCTCAGGCAGGGCCAACAGCCGGGCGGTGTGGCCGGAGGGAGCAGTGTCGAAGATGATCAGGTCATAGTCCCGCTCGGCCAGCTCCACCACCTCCGCGATCCGTTCCAGGATGGCGGACTCATGGGTCCCGGGGGATTTCCGGGCCAGCTCCAGATGAGCCCCCACCTGTTTATGCAGATGATCCGGCATGAAGTCGCGCAGAGTCTGGCCCACCTGGGCCAGATGGTGCTCGATGGTGGCCGAAGGATCGATCTCCACTCCGGCCAGGACTCCGGAACCGCCGTCATCGGCCAGCAGCACCGGATCATCACCCACCGGGCGGTCCCACAGGTGACCCAGATTATGTGCGGGGTCCGTGGAGACCAGCAGCACCCGGCGCCCGGCTCGGGCCTGGTGCAGGCCCACTGCGGAGGAGACCGAGGTTTTGCCCACCCCGCCCTTGCCGCCGATGAACAGGAGCTTCCGCTCGGCAGCAAGATCTAACAGCACTGCATACCGTCCATCGGAGAACGGTCGAGTCCTTGCCGGATATGCCAGTCGTGCATCCGGTCCAGCATCTCCGGCAGCAGCTCCAGAGTGGCGCCGGAGGCCGGGTTCGGTACGCCCAGCGCCTCAGAGAGCACCAGCATCATGAACAGATCCTCCTCATCACGCTTGGCCCGGGCGAACACACGCCGATAGGGGGCCACGTAGAAATCACGCAGCCCCCTCTCGGCCTTCTTGAACCAGCTCATGCCGCCGAGTCTACGGGGCTGAGAGCTTCTGGTCCTCGGTGAGTGATTCCTCGTCCTCCGGTTCCTTGGGGCCCTTCCATGCTGCCAGCATGGCGATCACAGCCTCCAGCAGCACCCAGGTCGCGGCCACCACGATCACCACATCGATGGTGAACAGCAGCCAGTCCCCGGCCTGGAAGAGGTCCACCAGCTGAACCAGCGCTGCATAGATCGTCATGAACAGCACGAACACCGCAGGTAGCAGCACCGGCAGGAACGGGCGTCCCTTGCGGATGAGCATCACTGCCAGAATGGTCAGCGACAGGCCGGCCAGCAGCTGGTTGGTGGTGCCGAACAGTGGCCAGAGCGTCATACCGCCGGAGGCGTCGGCACCCTGGGAGAAGGTCAGGGCGAAGGCCAGCACAACCGCGATCACAGTGGCCGCCAGAGTGGGGATCTTCACCCCGGCGATCTGGCCGATCTCCTGAATCACAAACCGCTTCAAACGGGTGGCAGTGTCCAGAGTGGTGGCAGCGAACAGGATCGCCATAGTGGCGAGGATAGTGGCGGCCAACCCCTGCGGGATGCCCAGGCCGGCGTTGAGGATGTTTGCCCCGCCTTCCACAAAGACAGGCACACCGCCGGCGGAGAAGGAGTCGTAGACCTCGCGCCACTGGGCCACCGTCTGGAACCCGGCTGTGGTGGCGATAATCGCACCCAGAGCCAGCAGGCCCTCACCCACTGCGCCGAAGTAGCCCACAAACCGGGCGTCAGTCTCCCTGTTCAGCTGCTTGGAGCTGGTGCCTGAGGAGACGATCCCGTGGAATCCGGAGATCGCACCGCAGGCGATAGTGACAAACAGCAGCGGCACAATGGAGGGGGTGTCTGCCGGGACAGCATCGTTGACCGCCGGTGCGACCACTGTGGGAGTCGCCAGCAGCACTGCACCATAGATGATGCCCAGACCGATGAACAGCTGCACGCCGTTGATGAAGTCACGCGGCTGCAGCAGCACCCAGACCGGCAGCAGGGAGGCGATGCCGCTGTAGAGGAACAGCAGGATGATCCAGATGGCATTCGGGGTCAGCCCCAGCATGCCCTCCTCGGGCAGTGAAATCGGATACGCGTTGCCCAGCAGGATCAGCCCGTAGAGTGCAGCCACACCTACGGCGGTCACCGCGATCAGGTTCCACTTGAACCGGTAGATGGCCTGGCCCACCAGCACGGCGACCACTAGGGCGCCCCAGGTGGGGATGACTGCCCCGGGCTGGGCCACCAGCAGGTTGGAGATCACCACGGCGAAGGCAGCCAGCACCATAAGGATCAGCAGGAAGATGACTACCAGGAATAGATTGCGGCCCCGGTTGCCGATGTAGGTGCCGGAGAGGGCGCCCATGGACTTGCCCTTATTGCGCACCGAGGCCCACAGGGTGCCAAAGTCGTGCATACCGGCCATAAACACTGTGCCCAAGGTGACCCAGAGGAAAGCAGGCAGCCAGCCCCAGATCACGGCGACGGCCGGCCCCACAATCGGGGCGGCACCGGCTACAGAGGTGAAGTGGTGTCCCCAGAGGATGTACCGGTTGGTGGGAACAAAATCCACGCCGTCTTCGAACTGATGTGCAGGGGTCTTGAACTCGGCGTTGAGTTTGTAGACCTTCTTGGACAGGAATCTTGAGTAGAGGAAGTATCCGGCCAGCATCATCGCGATGCCGATGACGGCCAGCACCAGCGAGTTTGGTGCATCCATGGGGTGGCTCCTGAGTGATCCGTGGGTGTGAGTGTCGCCGGAAATACTACGAGCGCATGTGACCGACGATGCTTTTGCGTTGCGTCATTTCAGTATATGGGCACCTTGTGACGCGTGCCACATCATTACCGGTGGCGGCGTCGTTATTTCTAGTGAACGTCCAGGTGAAGGTGATGGTGTGGGCGGTCTAGGTACATAAAGCGAGTGAGATTGTGAGTTGTACCCATGACACACCCAAACACCGCCAGCCACCGTGTGGTGGGATCCGTCTACTCCACCGGTCAGTCCGCTGTGACTAACCCTCTGCCCAAGGCCACAGCCGCGGAGACGGCCCAAGTCCTTGCCGAAGTCGAATTCCCCACTATCGCCAAGGGTCCCATCGTTCGCCGGCCCAAAGTTGTGGCCGCCGTGGAGCGGCTGGGATTGGAGGCACGGGCAGTCACCCGGATGCAGACCATGGCCGAGAAATACGGGCGAGGTCCGCTGATGCTCGCGGTGCCAGGCCAGAAGATGGCCACTGTGCTTGACCCCGACCATGTGCACCGCATTCTAGAGGAGTCACCGGAGCCGTTCGCGACTGCGGAGACGCTCAAACGGCACGCCTTGAAGCACTTCGAGCCGAAGGTTTCGCTGATCTCCGAGGGCTCCGAGCGGGCCCGGCGCCGCGACGCCAACGAAAAGCTGCTGGACCATAATCACCCGATCCACCGGATGGCTGAGCAGTTCATGCCCGCTGTGCGAGAAGAGGCCGCCGCGCTGCTGGAGGAAGTCGCAGACAACGACGACGCCGCAGGCCAGCTCAACTACGATGCGTACTTCAATGCCTGGTTCCGTCTGGTGAACCGGGTGGTGCTGGGCGACTCATACCGCGATGACATGGAGCTCGTGGAGCTAATGGAGACCCAGCGCAAGCGGGGGAACTTCGCCTTCCTGCGCCCTGTGAACACAGAAGACAGGGCCGAGATTCTGGAGAGGATCAGCCAGGCAGTGGATAAGGCTGAGCCGGGGAGCCTGGCTGCCTTCATGAAGCAGATTGAGGCCGCTGGGGATACCGAGACCTCACGGGATGAGAATGTTCAGCAGGTCCCGCAGTGGCTCTTTGCCTTTGACCCGGCGGGGATGGCCAGCTACCGGGGGCTTGCCCTGCTGGCCGCCCACCAGGACCGGCTCGACGCGGCTCGCTACCAGATCGCGGAGGAGGCGCAGGCTGAAGCGCCGATGCTGCCGCTGCTGCGGGCAACGGTGCTGGAGTCGCTGCGGCTGTGGGCCACAACCCCGATGATCCTGCGTGAGACCACCCGGGAGGTGGAGTTCGAGCACGGCGTGATGCCCGCCGGGACCACAGTGCTGATCTTCGCCCCGTTCTTCCACCGGGATGAGAAGAACCTGGACTTCGCCCACCGCTTCGCCCCGGAGGTCTGGGATCATCAGCGCACCCGCGAGGAATGGCCGCTGGTGCCCTTCAGCGGCGGGCCTGGGATCTGCCCCGGCCGGCACCTGGTGCTGCTGCTGACCTCCAACTTCATGGCAGAGATTGTAAGGCAGCGCAGCATCGAGCTGACCTCACATGAGCTGGAGCCCGGGAACCTGCCGGCACTGCTGGACAACTTCAGCTTGGAGTTCCAGCTCTCGCCTCGCTGAGTGCCCTCCGCGGTATCCGCTCCGGGTGCCCGTCGCCTGTGAGCTCGGCCCGGCCGAGCCCCTCCTAAGAATCCGGTAGCGAAACTATGGAAACTCAGGCCGAAACAGGGTGAGTTCCCGAAGTTTCGCTACAGGATCTGGCAACTGCGGCGGCACCGGCAAGTAGGCTTGGCCCATGACTGAGTTCCGGGTGCCCAAGGACTGCCCGACCCTCTCGCTGGAGCAGGTGTGGCCGCCGTTCGGGCTGCGCATCGAGTCCCCGAGGCTGGTGCTGCGCCAGGTGCGCGAGACCGACTTCCCCGCCTATGTGGCCGCGGCGTCATCCGGGATTATGAAGGGTAAGCGGAACTCCTTCGCCTCCCCCTGGGATGAGAACTCCCCGGAGGATATCGCCAAGAACTCGCTGACCTGGCTGTGGTCCAAGCGCCCGGCGATCGGCCCGGACTCCTGGTACCTGATGCTGGCGGTCTTCTTCAGGAACCAGGACGGTTCCGAGGGTCCGCTGATCGGGATGCAGGATGTCTGGGCGGAGAACTACCGGGTGCTGCGTACTGTGGAGTCCGCCAGCTGGTTGCGCGCCGATCAGCAGGGCAACGGCTACGGCAAGGAACAGCGGGCGGCCGCGCTGATGTGGGCCTTTGACCATTTCGGTGCCGAGTACGCCCAGTCCGGGGCCTATGACTGGAACCAGCCCTCCAAGCGGGTCTCAGAGTCCCTAGGCTACTTTCAGTGCGGCACCAAACGCGTCCCCGATGCCCACGGCAAACAGCCGGAATGGGAGATCCAGTACCGGATGGCCAAGAGCGACTTCATCCGTCCCAGCTGGACTGCCGCGGTGCGCGGCAATGAGCGGCTGAAGGACTTCATGCTGCTCAGCGCCCGGCACCAGTCCCAGGAGTGAACCTAAGGGTCACAGCGGGTGCGCATGTTGCCGGAATGAGGGCGCTGCAGGCCGGGACTCCGACCATTTGCGCACGCGATTCTCCAGCGGTGGGGCGTTTCGCGTCTTGAGGGGCGGGGCGTTCGGGTCTCCAGGGGTGGGGCGCTCGCGTCTCGAGCGGTGGGGCGTTTCGCGTCTTGAGGGGCGGGGCGTTCGGGTCTCCAGGGGCGGGGCGTTCGGGTCTCCAGGGGTGGGGCGTCTCGCCGCCCAGTAGGCTCGGGCCATGAACGATCACCAGGATTTCGCCGCTGCGCCGGTGTTGGAGAATGAGCTGGTCCGGCTTGAGCCCCTGAGCTACACCCAGCAGGATGAGCTGGCCGCTGCTGTCAGCGTGGGCCAGTTGTGGAAGACCTGGTACACCGGGATCCCCTCCCCGCAGCGCATGGCCCAGGAGATTGACCGGCGGCTGGCACTGCAGCGGCAGGGCAGTATGGCGCCCTGGGCGGTTGTTGATCCGGCCTCAGGCACTGCCGTGGGGATGACCACATTCATGGAAATCGACCCGGTTTCCCCGCGCCTGGAGATCGGTTTCACCTGGCTGGGGCGTGCCGCTCAGGGCACCGGGATCAATCCGGCCATGAAGCTGCTGATGCTGGAACGGGCCTTCGACACTTTGGGCTGCATCGCCGTGGAGTTCCGCACCCACTGGCACAACCATCAGTCCCGGGCGGCGATTGCCCGATTGGGTGCGAAGCAGGACGGGGTGCTGCGCAATCACCGGGTCATGCCCAACGGGACCCTCCGCGACACGGTGGTCTTCTCCATTCTGAACACCGAGTGGCCGGCGGTGAGAGCAGGCCTCGAACACAGATTGGCTAAGTACTCGCAGCAAAGGTGACTCCACGGGACCGGCGTCACCGGGGAGCCGCGTGGCAGGATTGAGCCATGTCTGCTGAGCCGATCACTGTCAGTCCGGAATGGATCCGCGGCGCGGTGGTCGGCGCCCAGAAGATCCCTGCCCCGGCGCTGCCCGGGGAGTACTGGGATGCCGCTGAGGTGCTGCGCGGGATCGGACTCATTCAGCTGGATCCGCTGACCCGGGTCTCCACCGCCCAGCGACTGACCAGCCTGACCCGGCTGCCGCGGAAACACCGGGCCGATCAGGTGGACGCCGCCCTCTGGCCCGCCGGGGCCCCTGCCTCCTTCGAATCCTTCACCAAAGTGGCCTGTGTCTTCCCCCTGCAGGACTGGCCCCTGCTTGAACTGCGCCGGCAGAGCGTCCGCCACAAGTACGGGGACACCCTCTCCGAACAGCTGCGCGGACAGATCCGGGAGGTGGTGGCCGCCCAACCGCGCGGAGTGCAGATCGGCACTATCGAGACTGCCCTGGACTCCGCCCGGACCACCGGTTGGAACTGGTCCGAGATCAAGCAGGCGGCCGAACTCATGGTCCGCACCGGTGAGCTGGTGATCACCGCCCGCGAGGGCGTCATCCGGCTTTTCGATCTGCCCGAGCGCGCCCTGCCGCCCGAGGTTCGCCAGGCCGAGCAGCTGCCCCCGGATGAGCTGCGCGCAGGGCTGGCCCGCCGAGCCGCCGGGACACTGGCCGTGATGACGGTCAGCGACTTCGCCCACCATTACCACCTGAGCAAACACGACGCCGCCCACGGAATCCAGCTGGCAGGGCTCCTCCCGGTCACCGTGCCGGATTGGCGGGAGACCGCCTATGTGCTGCCAGGACTGCTGGAAGCCGATGTTGATCCGGCCGGGATCGGACCGGTCAAGGAGGCCCGGCTGATCGGCCCCTTCGACCCGCTGCTGCGGGACCGGCGCCGGGCGCTGCGGATCTTCGGCTTCGACTACACCTTTGAGGCGTATGTGCCCAGGGACAAGCGGGTCTACGGCCATTATGTGATGGGTGTGCTCTCTGGCACCGAGTTGATCGGCCGGGTGGACCTCTGGCGCAGCAACGGTGAACTTGTGCTCAACCGGATCTGGGCTGAGCCCGGAGTGCCTGCACGCAGCGTGATCGCACGGGCCAAGGCCGCGGCGGCGACCCTGGCCCGGCAATTGGGCGTTTCGCTACGCCTGCCGGGGGACTGAGCGCTCAGAGCTCCAGGGTGAAGAGCTCGCAGGTGGTGTTGTAGTAGCGGTCGGTGGCTCCCTGGTAGGTCATACCCAGCCGCCGGGCCACTGCCTGAGATGTGGCGTTTGCAGGGTTGGTCACCGCCACCAACCGCTGCAGCCCACCCGCACGTGCGTGATCCACCAGAGCTTGAGCAGACTCAGAGGCAAAGCCCGAACCCCAGGCGCCCGGGTGCAGGTGCCAGCCGATCTCAAAGTCTGACTGCTCTGCCGTGACCCCCTCGGAGAACGGAATCGGCTTCATCAGAGCAAACCCGAGCGGGGCGGCGTCGTCCCTTCGCTCTATCAACCAAACCCCGGTGACCGGGCCGAACTGGGAGCGGTAGCGCGCCAGCCGCTGCAGCGCCTCGTCCCGGGTGCTCTGCACCTGGCCGGTGCCGATATAGCGCACCACCTCAGGCCGGGAGTACATATCCAGGGTGAAGTCGAGGTCGCTCGGCTCCGGAGGGCGCAGCCGGAGCCGCTCGGTCAGCAGCACAGTACCCAGATGTTCTGTCATAGTCATCAGCCTCTCATCAAATGTTCCAGTGCAGAGCCAGGCCTCCCCGCTGGCGCTGCCGAAGAGCGCAGATGCGGGGGAGGCTCCTCAGGGCGAGGGCAGGTGCTCATCGAGAACGCGGGCCCCGCTCGGCTCAACCCTCGGCGCCGTTATACGCTGGGCGGTGAACCGCTGACCTGAACTCCAAGGAGGAAATGTGGCAATTGTCCGCGATGTGACCATCGAGATCCCCGCCGGCTCCCGCGTGAAGTACGAGATCGACCATGAGACCCACCGGCTGCGACTGGATCGGGTGCTCTTCACCCCCATGCAGTACCCCACCCATTACGGGTACTTCGACGACACTCTCGGCGAGGACGGCGATCCGCTGGACGCCCTGGTCTACATCCCGGACGTGGACCTGTTCCCCGGTGTGGTGGTCGAGGCCCGTCCGGTCGGGGTGCTGAACATGACCGATGACGGCGGCGGCGATGCCAAGCTGGTCTGCGTGCCCGACGACAAGCGCTTTGACCACATTCAGGACATCAGCGACCTCGGCGAGTTCCTGGTCAAGGAAATCGAGCACTTCTTCACCCGGTACAAGGACCTCGAGCCCGGCAAATGGGTCAAGGTCGAAGGCTGGGCCGGCCGCGAAGAGGCCGAGGCCGAGCTCACCCGCAGCATCGAGCGGTTCAAGGGCTGACCGGAGTCATTGAGTGGTGAGATCACCCCGCTAAAATCCGTCAGGTTCACGGAATAACGGGGAGAACTCACCACTCGACTCTTCGCGGGGCGACTCTGGGCCGGATCGGAGCCCCATGCTGGGCCCCGGAGTGCCAGCCGCTCAGCTCAGCAGCTCGGTGGCCCCGATCCAGCTGGCCGCCCAGGCGTAGTCCCAGGCGCGGTCCTTCCACTTCTCGTAGCGGCCGGAGGCTCCGCCGTGCCCGCCGTCCATCTCGGTCTTCAGCACGATCGGGGCACCGCCCTGCTGGTGCTCGCGCAGCACCGGGACCCATTTGGCGGGCTCCACGTAGAGGACCCGGGTGTCGTTGAGCGAGGTGACTGCGGCGATTGCCGGATAGGCGGCGCTGCGCACATTCTCATAGGGGGAGTAGGACTTCATATAGGCGTAGACCTCCGGATCCTCCAGAGGATTCCCCCATTCCTCCCACTCTCCGGCCGAGAGCGGCAGCTCCGGGTCCAGGATGGTGGTCAGACTGTCCACAAAGGGCACCTGCGCCACGATCGCGCGGTACTTCTCAGGTGCCAGGTTCGCCACCGCGCCCATGAGCAGACCGCCGGCCGAACCGCCGATCGCCGCCACCCGGTCCGCCGCGGCCCAGCCGGAGGCCACCAGGTGGTCGGTGGCCGCAATGAAATCGGTGAAGGTGTTCTTCTTGTTCAGCTTCTTACCGCCCTGGTACCAGAGCCGGCCCAGCTCGCCGCCGCCGCGGATATGCGCCACGGCGTAGACGATGCCGCGGTCCAACAGGGACAGCGAAGGCACGGACAGCGCCGGGTCCATGCTCAGCTCATAGGAGCCGTAGCCGTAGATCACCAGCGGGTTGGTCCCATCCGGCTTCACCTCAGCCCGGCGCAGCATGCTCACCGGCACCTTGGTGCCGTCCTCAGCCTCCGCCCAGAGGCGCTCAGCCACATACTTCGAGGGGTCGAAGTCGTTGACCGGAGTCTGCCGGCGCAGGACGGGCTCACCGGTAGCGTGCGGGATGTCATAGACCCGGTCAGGCACCAGCCAGGAGGTGTACTCCACCCGGAACACCGGGGCCTCGAACCGGGCCTGCACCACATTCACGGCATGCATCTCATCGTCAAAGGCAGGGCCAGGCAACGACGACGCCGCCACAGCACTGCCGCCCTCACGCACCTGCCGCACCGTGTCCAGTGAGAGCAGCCGCACCGAGGGATTCGCGCTGATCCTGGCCTCCACCAGGATCTGGGCGGCGGTGACGGTGAGGTAGTAGTCCAGCTTGACGTCCTCCTCATGCTTCAGCACTGTGCGCCCCAGATCCAGCGTCGCGGCATCAGCCTGAGCGAGCAGCTCCTCCGCAGTGCACAGTGAGACCGCATTATTGGGCCCGTCCTGGTTATGAGTGATCAGCAGCATCCGCTGCCCGTCCAGGTCGAAGGGCGCCACATAGTTGATCAGCCCGCGCGAGGCCGGGATGATCTCCACCGGCTCGGCCTGCGGATCGGTGAGGTCCAGCAGCCGGGTGGCGTTCCACTCCGAGCCGCCGGATTCGATCACCAGCTGCTTACGGTCTGCGGAGTACCAGGCCCCTGACCACTGGGTGATGTCATCGATCTGCAGCAGCAGCCGGTCCTCGGCGGCGTCGGTGCCGATCGTGTGCGCATAGAGCCGGTTGGGGCGCCAGGACTCGTCGGCGGCGAAGTAGTAGGCGCGCTGCCCGTCGGGGGAGAGGTAGATCCCGTAGTGCAGGTTCGGCACAGACTCCTGGTACAGCTCGCCGGTGGCAAGGTTCTTGAAACGCAGCGTGAAGTGCTCGTCCCCGCTGGTGTCCTCCGAATAGGCCAGCAGGGTTCCGGCCTCGTCGATGGCCATTCCGCCCAGTGAGTAGAAGGGGTGCTTGGCCGCCTCCGCATTGGTGTCGAAGTAGGTCTGCTCACCCGGAAGCGGCACACCGGGCTCAACCTCCGGCGGGGTCCAGGAGTCAGGGTCGGTGACCGGGGCGCGGCAGTAGATAGGGTGCTGCTCGCCCTCGATGGTCCGCACGAAGTGCCACCAGTCCCCGCGCCGGGCAGGCACCGAGAGATCGGTCTCCACAGTGCGGGCCTTGATCTCGGAGAAGATCGCCTCGCGCAACGGCTGCTGGTCGGCGGCCACCGCCTCGGTATAGGCGTTCTCCGCCTTCGATGCTCAATGACCTCAGGGTCCTCTTTGTCCCGCAGCCACTCATACGGATCCACAAAAGTGTCACCGTGGTGGGTGCGCTGGGTGGGGACTCTCTTCGGGACTGGGGGAGCGGGCGTCGTCGTCATCTCACCCATTCAACCAGAGGTTATTCGCCGGCTCGGACCAGGCCGGATTCGTAGGCGGTGACCACGATTTGGGTGCGGTCGCGCAGCTGCAGCTTGCTCAGGATCCGGGAGACATGGGTCTTGACCGTCTGCTCGGCCAGGAACAGTTCAGTGGCGATCTCAGCATTCGGCAGACCTTTGGCGACCAGGCGCATCACATCCAGCTCGCGCTCGGTCAGCTCGGCCAGCACAGCTCTGTTCTGTGCCGGGGCGGCCGGCCGGGCCGCATAGTCGGCGATCAGGGTGCGCGTGATCTTGGGGGCGAGCAGCGCCTCACCCTCAGCCACCACCCGCACCGCATGGATCAGCTCCTCCGGGGTGGCATCCTTGAGCAGGAAGCCGCTGGCTCCGGCGCGCAGGGCCGAGAAGACGTACTCATCGGCGTCAAAGGTGGTCAGCATCAGGATCCGCGGCGGCTCACCAGGCATACTGAGCACTGTGCGTGTGGCCTCCAGACCGTTGACTCCGGGCATCCGGATGTCCATCAGCACCACATCCGGCCGGGTGCGCCGCACGGTCTCCGCGATCCCTTTGCCGTCCTCAGCGGTGCCCACTACCTCGATCCCCTCCTGGGCGTCCAGCAGAGCGGCGAAGCCGGCGCGGATCATATGCTGGTCATCCACAATCAGCACGCGGACGGAAGAGGCTGGGGCACTGCGGGTCTCGGGCACAGGCTCACGCTACCCCAGTTCACGGTCCTGGCAGAGGCAGGGCCGCCCATCGGCTGCCGGACTACCCCGCAGGTACTGCCCCGATGAACACGGAATCACTCTGCAGCGGGATGCCGGTGCCTCAAGGACGTGCCTAGCGTGACCCGTATGAACCTCATCACATCGCACAGCAGCAGGGGTGGCGAGACCATTCTGCGCCGGCTCTCCCGGGACTTCGCCTATGTGCTGCCAGGTCTGCCGATTGCCGTGTTCAGCTTCGGACTGCTGCTGGCGATGACAGTTGCCTCTGCGGCCACCTTGGTGATCTGGCTCGGCGCGCTGCTGCTGCCGCTGACCCTGGTGGTCGCCTCCGGCTTCGCCGAACTGGACCGCAACCGGCTGCGGCTCTGGGGTGCGGCAGTGGCGCCTGTCCGATACCAGCCGGCAGGCCCGGGCATGACCGGCAAGCTGCGCCTGGCCGTGGACCCGCGGCGCTGGCTGGACCTGATCTTCGAAATGCTCATCGCCTTCCCGCTGCGGCTGATCACCTTCATCCTGGCGGTGGTCTGGACCCTGGGCGGCCTTGCCGGGATCAGCTACTTCTTCTGGTCCATCTTCCTGCCTGATGAACGGTCGGTGATCCAGCTGCTGGAGCTGGTGGGCTCCTCGTTGGTTCCTGAGCGTGAAACGGCCCAGTACCTGCTGGATGCCGGGGCGCATTTTCTGCTGGGCGCGGTGCTGCTGCTCACCCTGCCGACGGTGATGCGCGGACTGGCCGGACTTGATGCGATGCTGACCACTGCTCTGCTCGGCGACGGCGGCCGCGGTGAGCTCTTCGGCCACCGCGCCGACCCCCTGGACGCCGCTGCCGGTAGCAGGCATTCGGCCTCATTCAGCGGCACCGCCTGGGCTTGGATCGGGGCCGGGTTCGCCGCGGTGGTGCTGCTGGCAGTGAGCTGGCCGCTGATCTCGGTGCTGTACGCGGTCAATGTGGCGGTGGCCATGGTGCTGGTGGTAGCGCACTGCGCGGCCGTGGTGCTGACCCTGCGTTGGGTCTGGCCGGGCCTGGCGCTGTCCCTGGCCGCCGCGGCCGGACTGATGATCGCCACCGCCCCGGCCGGCACCGGACTGTGGCCCTGGCCGGTGCCGGTTTTGATCACCCAGTGCGCAGTGCTGACAGTAGCCGTACTGGCCCGCCCCTGGTACTGCGCGGCATCCGCCTGGTGCGGCGGGGCGGTGCTGACCCTGATCGCTCTGTTCACCCTGGTGGAGGACCTCCCCTCCGGTTCCCTGGGCAACAGCATCGTCTTCACCTCAATCAGTGCCGGCGTGGTGGGCGTGGGGGTGCTGCTGCGGCTATGGATCCTCAACGCCGGGCGCCTCGAGGCCGCCGAACGCACCTCCGCCGAACAGGACCGCCGCCGCAAGGAGCTGCAGGAGCGCACCCGGATCGCCCGCGAGCTGCACGATGTGGTGGCGCACTCCATGTCAGTGATCAGTGTGCAGGCCTCCACCGCGCAGTACCGGATCGCGGGTCTCAACGATGACGCCCGCCGTGAGTTCGAGGAGATCGCCGGCTCCTCCCGGCAGGCCCTGAGCGAGATGCGGATGCTGCTGAGCACCCTGCGGGCCGAGGATGAGGTGCCCACAGCTCCTGAACCCGGCCTGGAAGACATCGAGGAGCTGGTCCAGACCACCCGGGCCTCCGGCACCCCCATCCGCTATCGCGGCCTCACCGCAGATGACGACGCCGCCCTGCTCGCCTCCGCCACCCCGGCCACTGCACTTGCCGCCTACCGGATTGTGCAGGAGGCGCTGAGCAATGCCCTGCGCCACGCCCCGGGCGCGGAGGTCGAGGTGCAGCTGCGCGCGGAGGCTGATGGCCCCGCCCGCAGGCTGAACATCAGTGTGGTCAACGGCCCCTCCCCGGAGGAGCTGATGGAGCCTGCCCCCGGGGCCGGGCTGGGGCTCAGCGGCATCCGTGAGCGGGCCACTGCCGTGGGCGGCTCGGCAGAGGCCGGGCCCACTGAGGACGGCGGTTTCACTGTGCAAGCCAGACTGCCCCTCTGAGCCGCTGCATCCCTGTACGATCCAACCCTGAACGATCCAGCCTGCCGGGCTCGCCCCTGCCCATGCCAGTCCTACCCCGGCCAGCTCTGTCTGGTTCAGCCCTGCCCGTGCCAGCCCGTTCAGGCCACCCCTACCGGAGTAGGGGGTCAGATTGGCTCCAGGGAGGGACGCGGGGGGTGGAGCCTGCTCCCTACGGTGAACCCATGACCATCACTCAAGGTGCTCCCAGCGCAGTCATTTACCGGACACAAGGCGCGAAGGACGGCGCCCCCGCAGCCGGCCGCGGCGCGCACGCGCCGGCGGAACCCGCACCGCCGCGTCCCAACCGTCAGACCAACGAGTTCTTCGAGCTCTCCAAGCGGGTCAAAGAAGCCGGGCTGATGGAGCGCAACGCCCAGAGCTATATCGGCCGCGCCGTGGTGCTCTCCCTCGGCTTCCTAGGAACAGCGGCGCTGATGGGGCTGGTGGGGCAGAGCCTCTGGCAGCTGGCGGTGGCGGTCCTCCTCGGCATCCTGTTCACTCAGGCAGCCTTCCTCTCCCATGACGCCGCCCACCAGCAGGTCTTCAACAACGGGCGGAAGAACGAATGGCTCTCTCTGCTGATGGGCAATCTGGTGGTGGGCATGTCCTACAGCTGGTGGGTGCGCAAGCACGGAAAGCACCACGCCAACCCCAATGTCATCGGAAAGGATGGCGACATCAAGGCCGGAACACTGGCCTTCGTCCCCGGGGATGCGGCTGACCGCACCGGTATCGCCGCCTGGTTCGCCAAACGGCAGGGCTGGTTCTTCTTCCCGATCCTGCTGTTCTTCGGTTTTGTGCTGCACGGCCAGGCGGTGCGGGCAGTACTGCGCGGAGAAAAGGTCAAGCGCCGCAAGGTGGAGGCCAGCTTCCTGGCCCTGCGGCTGATCGGCTACCCGCTGCTGATCATCTGGCTGCTGGGCCCGCTGCTGGGGCTCGGGTTCATCGCCGTGCAGGTGGCGGTGTTCGGCGTGTACATGGGCGCCAGCTTCGCTCCCAACCACAAGGGCATGCCGCTGATCCCCAAAGACGCCGAGGTGGACTTCCTGCGCCGGCAGGTGCTGACCTCCCGGAACATCTCCGGCGGCCGGCCGATGGGCTGGGCGATGGGCGGGCTGAATTACCAGATTGAGCACCACCTCTTCCCCCGGATGGCCAGCCCCAAGCTGCACAAGGTCCGCCCCCTGGTCCGCGAGTTCTGCGCCGAGCACGGGATCACCTACACCGAGACCGGGCTTCTGTCCTCCTACCGGATCATCATCCGCTACCTGAACCGGGTGGGTCTGGGTTACGCCGACCCCATGGAGTGCCCGATCACTGCCCAGTTCCGCAGCACCGGCACACAGGTGGTCTGACCGGCGCTGCACCGCTTCACCAGCAGCTCACCGGGGGTTAATGTCCATGTGCTACTACTGCCCGGGTGAGCGTATCTGAGTCAGAGCAGCAGCCGCAGCAGAAGCCCCCAGGCAGTGTACTGGAAGTCTTCCTGGTCTTCCTGCGGCTGGGCCTCACCAGCTTCGGCGGACCGGTGGCGCATCTGGCCTACTTCCGCGAGGCCTTTGTGGTGCGCCGCAAATGGCTCACCGAGAAGGCCTATGCCGATCTGATGGCGCTATGTCAGTTCCTGCCCGGACCGGCCTCCAGCCAGGTAGGCATGGCCCTGGGCCTGCAGCGCGCCGGAGTCGGCGGACTCTTTGCCGCTTGGTTCGCGTTCACTATGCCCTCGGTGATTCTGCTGGTGGCCTTCGCCTACGGGGTGGCCAATGCCGGTGACCTCAGCGAGGCAGGCTGGATCAACGGGCTCAAAGCCGCCGCCGTGGCCGTGGTGGCACATGCCGTGCTCGGCATGGCGCGCTCGCTGACCCCGGACCCGCCCCGGGCGACCATCGCCGTGGGATCCATGGTGGTGGTGCTGCTGGTGCCCAGTCCGTTCATCCTGGTCGGCGCGATCGCGCTCTCCGGACTCATCGGGTTGATCGCACTGCGTGCCCCCGAGGAGCAGATGGACAGCCAGGACGCTTTCCCGCTGCGGCTGCCCAAATCGGTGTCCATCACCTGTCTGGTCCTGTTTTTCGGACTGCTGTTCGGGCTGCCAGCGGCTGCCGCGGCCACCGGCAACTCGGTGCTGGCGCTCTTCGACATCTTCTACCGGGCCGGGGCCTTGGTATTCGGCGGCGGCCATGTGGTGCTGCCGCTGCTGGAAGCCGAAACTGTGGGCACCGGGCTCATCGACTCCTCCACTTTCCTGGCAGGCTACGGTGCCGCCCAGGCAGTACCCGGCCCGCTGTTCACCTTCTCCGGCTTCCTGGGCGCCTCTGCGGAGACGGACCCCAGCGGGCTGCTCGGTGCGGCCATCGCCGTGATCGCGATCTTCCTGCCCGGCGGCCTGCTTGTGGTGGGCACAGTGACGTTCTGGGAGCGCCTGCGCGGTAACCGCACCGCCCGCAAGGCGCTGCTGGGCTTCAACGCCGGAGTGGTCGGAGTCCTCGCCGCAGCCCTCTACAGCCCGGTCTTCACCGACGGGATCATGGACACTCCCAACCCCACGTTAGCGATCTGCTTCACCGTGGCGGCCTTCGTGGCGCTGAACAACTGGAAGGTCCCCGCCTGGGCGGTGGTCATCGCCGCCGGCCTGCTGGGCTGGGTGGTGCTCTGACTCTAGCTCCGCGCGGCGTCGTGAATCCGCTGCAGGCGCTGGCTAGTCTGGACTTGTGACTCGCCGCCGCCCTTCGCCCGCTGTGTACCGGCGCCGCCGACTCGTGGCCGCGCTGCTGGCGGTGCTGCTGCTGGCTCTGGCCGTCTGGGGCGCCCGCGCCCTCTACGAACGCATCTTCGGTGAGGACCCCTCGCCCGAGCAGACTGAGCAGCAGACAGCCGACGACGCCGCCGGCGCACCCGGCTCTGCCCCCGACCCCACTGGGGAGCCTGCCGCCGAAGGCACTGATGCTGAGCCGGATACGCCCCCGGAGCCCGCCGCCGAAGGGTTCTGCGCCCCGGCCGATATTGAGGTCCGGGCCAGCACCAGTCACGAATCCTACGATGCTGCCACCGCACCAATGCTGATCATGGAGATCGAGAACACCGGCTCCAGCGACTGCACCCTGGATGTAGGCACCGCCGAACAGGAGTTCAGCGTCTCACTGGGCGGCCGGGAGATCTTCACCACCGCCCAATGCGATATCCGCGGTGATTCCTTGGAGATCGAGTTCGAACCCGGGCAGACCGAGCGCGCCAATATGGTCTGGCCCCGCTCCGAGTCCGCAGTGGACTGCGCCGAACCCGCCGAACTGGTCACCGGAGACTATGAGCTCACCGTCTCAGTCTCCGGTATCAGCAGTGAACCGCACAGCTTCCGCGTCACCGGAGCCAGCCAGTGAACGAGTCTTCAGGCGTGCACCGAGGCCAAGCTGTGCCCGCGGAGTTCAGGGTCCGCCCCGCCCGGACCTCTGATGTGCCGCGCATCGTGGAGATGGCCCAGCCCCTGGTGGCCAAACGTGTCCTGGTGCCTAAGGAACGGGTGGCCTACTACGAATCCATCCAGGAGTTCCTGATCGCTGAGGATACGGAAGGAAACCTGATCGGCTTCGGCGCCCTGCATGTGATGTGGGAGGACCTTGCCGAGGTGCGCACCCTCGCGACCCTGGACTCCTGGCGGGGCCGCGGCGTCGGCGGAGCCCTGCTGCACCAGCTGCTGGAGCGGGCCCGGGCACTGGGCACCTCCCGGGTGTTCTGCCTGACCTTCGAGGTGGAGTTCTTCACCCGTCACGGTTTCCACGTGATGGCAGACCAGACCCCGGTGGACCCGGAGGTCTACACCGAGCTGCTGCGCTCCCCGGACGAGGGTGTGGCCGAATTCCTGGACCTGGCCCGTGTGAAGCCCAACACATTGGGCAATACCCGGATGATCCTGGACTTGGACGCTTCCGGGCACTGAGGCAGCTCTCATCGCTACTAAACCGTTTAGCCCCCAGCTGTTCACCTCCAGTTCACCCGAACAGCAACTTCTGGTCACTTCACGTCCTTAGCGTGGCACCCGGTTCGATAAGCGTGCCTGCTCCCAGGTGCGCGAACCGACGAAGTTCCAAGCACCAAGAACTCGGCGCTGATCACAGCCTGCGCCGACGCTCAAACCTCAGAGAGGGAAAACGTGAAGGTAGCAAGCTTCGGCCGCGCAGCGGCCATCCTGTCCGTAGCATCGCTGGCCCTGGTGGCCTGCAATGGCGACGACACCGAAAACGGTGACGACAACGGCACCGACGAGAACGACACCGTAGACACCGACAACGGCGACGACACCGACGCCGAGGAGACCGACGAGGACAACGGTGAGGCCTCCGGTGACATGGACTACTCCTCACTGTCCGGCGACCTCTCCGGTTCCGGCGCCTCCTCCTTCCAGCTGGCCATCCAGGAGTGGGCCCTCGAGTTCCCGAACCTCACCGCCGGTGTGAATGTGGACTACGACGCTGTCGGCTCCGGCGACGGCCGCGCCAACTTCCTCAACGGCGCTGACTCCTTTGCCGGCTCCGACGCCCTGATGAGCGACGAGGAGTTCGCCCAGTCCCAGGAGCGCTGCGGTGAGAACGGTGCCTTCCACCTGCCCACCGCGATTCTGCCGATCGCCGTCGGTGTGAACCTGGAGGGTGTGGACAGCCTGGTTCTGGACGGTGAGACCATCGCTCAGATCTTCGCCGGTGAGATCACCAGCTGGGACGACGAGGCCATCGCCTCCCTCAATGACGGAGTGGACCTGCCTGACACCGCCATCACCGTGGTGCACCGCCAGGACTCCTCCGGCACCACTGAGAACTTCACCGACTACCTGAACCAGGCCACTGACACCTGGACCTGGGAGGCTGACTCCGAGTGGCCCGGCGAGGTCTCCGCAGAGACCGGTGACGGCTCCTCCGGTGTGATCAGCGCCGCTCAGTCCGTGGACGGTGCGATCACCTACGTGGACGCCCAGCAGGCTGAGGACGGCGGGCTGACCCTCGTTGAGCTGGAGATCGGCGGCGAGACCAGCGCTCCCTCCGCAGAGGCTGCTGCACAGGCTGTTGCCAGCTCCGAGCTCCGCGGCGGACAGGCTGAGAATGACATGGGCTTCGAGCTGGCCCGTGCCACTGACGAGCCCGGCGCCTACCCGATCGTCCAGGTGGCCTACACCATCTGGTGCAACGAGTACGACAGTGCTGAGGAGGCTGAGCTGGCTGCCGGCTTCGCCCACTACATCACCTCCGCCGAGGCTCAGCAGATCGCTGCTGATGTTGCCGGCGCCGCCCCGCTGAACGATGACCTGATCAGCCAGGCGCACGAGGCGATCAGCCAGATCTCCGGCTGATCCCGGGCCCCCAGGCCCACCACAATCTCCCTGATCCTTCAGGGATTCTCAAATGGTGCGAGTGATAGCGGGCGCCGGGGTCCAGCAATACGCTGAGCCCCGGCGCCCGCGACCGCGCCACCCCCTATTTCCTCACACCACCGCACCAACTGGCACCGCAAGAGAGGCAGCACGGTGACGACTGACTCCACCGACACCCGGGCACAGCGCCGCAAGTCGCCTAAGAAACCGGAGAACGCGCTGGTCAGCGCAGACAGAGCCGGTGCAGGCCTGGACCGGGGCTTCGCCGGGCTGGCCAAAGCCGCCGGTATCTTCATCCTGATCATCCTCGCCTTCGTGGCCATCTTCCTGTCCTGGAACTCAGTGGGTGCCCTGTACCAGGAGGAGGAGGGCCTGATCATCGGCCGCTTCCTCTCCTATGCCTGGCCCTTCGCCCTGGGCACCGTAGTGGTGGCCATCCTGGCACTGATTATGGGCGCCCCGATCGCCATCGCCGTAGCCCTGTACATCTCCCACTACGCCCCGCCGAAGGCCTCCAAGACCATCGGCTACATCATCGACCTGCTGGCAGCCATCCCCTCGGTGGTCTACGGCGCCTGGGGCATGTTCGTGCTGGCCCCAGCGATGGTCCCGCTATACCACTGGCTCAGCCAGTGGCTCTACACCTGGCCGGAGGAGAACCTCGGCTGGGGCATCCCCTTCTTCGCCGGATCCCCCGGCCTAGGTCAGAACATCTTCACCGCCTCGGTGGTGCTGGCTGTGATGATTCTGCCGATCATCTCATCTGTTTGCCGAGAGATCTTCATCCAAACCCCCAAGCTCCACGAGGAGGCCGCCCTGGCCCTCGGCGCCACCCGCTGGGAAATGATCAAGATGGCGGTCTTCCCGTTCGCCCGCCCCGGGATCATCTCCGGTGTGATGCTTGGTCTGGGCCGGGCGCTCGGCGAGACCATGGCTGTGGTCATGGTCGTCTCCGGACTGGGCTTCCAGCTTTCGATCATCTCTCCCGGCAACTCCACCATCCCGCGTGAGATTGCCCTGAACTTCGGGGAGACCGGCCATGGCACCGAGCGCTGGCACCAGCTGGTCGCTCTGGGCCTGGTGCTGTTCGTCATCACCCTGGCGGTCAACATGGTGGCCCGCTGGATCGTGTCCCGCCACAAGGAATTCTCAGGAGCCAACTGATGTCCGAGACCGAGACCCGGGAGAACAGCTCCCAGACTCCCACCCCCGCCTCAGTCGCAGGACCTGCCGGACCCTCTGGCCAGCAGGATCCGTCCGAGCTGATCCGCCCCCGATCCCTCACCGGCAATGTGCTGCCGAAGTGGTTCTTGCCGGCAACTGCCGCAGTGGGCGTCGTCGTCGGTTTTGTGATCAGCTACCTGATCGGCGGGCAAAGCGTGAACTACGCCCTCTGGTTTGTGCTGGCGGCGATCATCTACGTGCTGCTCAGCTACCTAGTGACCCGTCAGCAGCTGAATAAGCGCAAAGCCACCGACGGGTTGTGGCGCAATCTGGTCTATGTGGCCTTTGTCATTGCCCTGATCCCGCTGATCTCAGTGATCTGGTCAGTTGTTGTGGATGGTTTCCAAGGCATCACCCACTCCTCGTTCTGGACCCAGGATATGAGTCAGAACGCGGCCCGCACCCGGGAGCAGGCCATCCACGAGGGTGAGGCACCGATGGGCGGCGGTGTGTTGCACGCGATCATCGGCTCGCTGCTGATCACCCTGACCGCCACCATCATCTCAGTGCCGATCGGTCTGCTCACCTCTATCTACCTGGTGGAGTATTCCCGGGGCGGTCCGTTGAGCCGCGGCATCACCTTCTTCGTGGATGTGATGACCGGTATTCCTTCGATCGTGGCCGGGCTCTTCGGCGTCGCCGCTATGCAGACCATCCTGGTGATGGGCAACCAGCTAGGCCTCTGGAGCTACACAGCGGGCAACTACTCAATGGGCATCACCGCAGCGATTGCCTTATGCGTGCTGATGATTCCGGTGGTGGTGCGCACCACCGAGGAGATGCTGCGGGTGGTGCCCAATGAGCTGCGCGAGGCCTCCTACGCCCTGGGAGTGCGCAAATGGCGGACCGTCCTCAAGGTGGTCATCCCCACTGCGATCTCCGGAATCGCCGCCGGCGTGACGCTGGCGATCGCCCGGGTGATCGGTGAGACTGCGCCCATTCTGCTCACCGCAGGGACCCTGACCCGTGTGAACTGGGATATGTTTGCCGGATCTATGATGTCCCTGCCGGTCTACATCTACCAGACTTTCCGCTACCCTTTCGGCGGACCAGGAGAACTTGCCTACCTCTCCGAGCAGCGTGCTTGGGGAGCCGCTCTGGTCCTCATCATGATTGTGATGACCCTCAACCTCATTGCCCGCATCATCGCCAACGTCTTCGCCCCCAAGAAGACCGGTCGCTAAGGAGCCGCTCCCACTATGTCAAAGTCCATCACTGCCAAGGACCTCAACGTCTACTACGGCGACTTCATGGCCGTGGAAGGGGTCAACATCGAGATCGCGGCCCGCTCCGTGACCGCGTTCATCGGTCCCTCCGGCTGCGGCAAGACCACCTTCCTGCGCACCCTGAACCGGATGCACGAGGTGCTGCCCGGTGCCCGCGTGGAGGGTGAGCTGCTGCTCGACGAGGACAATATCTACGGTGCTGGCGTGGACCCGGTGACAGTACGGGCCATGGTCGGAATGGTCTTCCAGCGGCCCAACCCGTTCCCCACTATGAGCATCCGGGACAATGTGCTGGCCGGGTACAAGCTCAACGGCGCGCGGCTCTCCCGCAGCCAGGCCGATGACATCGCGGAGAAGGCACTGCGCGGGGCAAACCTCTGGAACGAGGTCAAGGACCGCCTGGACAAGCCCGGCTCAGGCCTCTCCGGCGGCCAGCAGCAGCGCCTGTGCATCGCGCGCACCGTGGCCGTGGAGCCTGATGTGATTCTGATGGACGAGCCCTGCTCGGCCCTGGACCCGATCTCCACCCTGGCCATCGAGGATCTTATCGCGGAGCTCAAGGAGAAGTACACCGTGGTGATTGTGACTCACAATATGCAGCAGGCCGCCCGAGTCTCGGAGAAGACCGCGTTCTTCAACATCGCCGGCACCGGCAAGCCGGGCAAGATGATCGAGTACGACGAGACCTCGGTCATTTTCAACAATCCCTCCAACGAGCAGACAGAGCGTTACGTCTCCGGCAAGTTCGGGTGATCGGCTGGCCAGCAGGGGGCCGACCATACCCGGCCGGACCCCAATACTCACACCAGTGCGCTCAGAGCCACGGTGAGAGTGGCCGCGACCAGTCCGGAGAGTATCGGAGTGGCAACCCAGTAGCGGGCAATCCGGCGGAACTGCCTCCAGTTCACGGTGGCGAAGCGCTGGTTTGAACCGGCACCCATAATGGCACTTGCTGCCGTCAGGGAGGTCGACAGCGGCAGCGCAATGCCCAATGAGCCGGCAAACAGCAGCCCTGAGGCAGCGCTGGTGGCGACCATCCCGCGCAGCGGGTCGATCGCTACCAGCCGGTGGGCCAGCACATGGCCGATCCGCCAACCGCCGTGCCAGGCCCCGGCCCCGATCAGTAGGGCGAAGACCACATAGGCCACCCCCATCCAGTCCTCGGGATCGCTCACCCCACCGGCGGCAAGCGCCATCAGCAGCACAAAGGAGAACCGCTGGCCCTGCTGCAGTCCGGTGCCCACTGAGGTCACTCCCACTGAGACCGACTGCAGCCCGCGAGAGACCCGGTTGACGGTATGGGGGTCCTCGCCCCGAGCGATCCGAACCGCCAAGAACACCAGCAGATACGCCAGGCCGAATGCCACCAGCGGGGAGATCAGCAGAGTCAACAGCGGGGTGAGCCAGGGCAGTGCCCATACCTCGTCACTGGGGGCCCCATCCACCAGCACCGCCGCCAGCGCCCCGCCCAGCAGCGCTGCCAACAGGGCGTGTGTGGTGGAGGTCGGCATCCCCTGGAAATAGGTGAACAGGTTCCAGCCCAGCACTGTCAACAGTGCGGAGAGCAGCACTGCCAATGTGAGCCCCGGCTCCATATGCGGGAACTCGAACCAGGAGTAGAGGTAGAGGCCCATCGGCACAGCCAGCAGCACACCGAGGGCATTGAAGGCTGCTGCTACTCGGACTGCGATGCGTGGGGTCAGCGCACGGGTGCGGACCGGAATCGCGATGGAGTTGGGCACATCGTGCAGGCCCGCCACGTAGAGGTTCGGTGCCATAACAGCCACCACGAGCACCAGCAGTGCAAGCTCCACGTCAGGATTCCCGCACGATGATAGACCCGCAGATGACTGCGACCTTCCGCTGCGAATGCACTGCGGCCAGGATCCGATCGGCCAGCTGCGCCTGCTGCTGGGCGATATTGGGCTGGAATGCAGAATCGGTGGAGGTGATCCAGTCCCGGTGGATGCGATTGGCCTGTTTGCTCAGCCGCTGCAGCTGGGCCCAGTATTCTTCCAGGTAGTCGAAATCGTCCAGTCTGGCCATCGCGGCATGGCTCAGCTCGGCCTGCCGGGTCAGTGCCTCAATCAGGGCTGCGGACTCTGGAGGAAGCTGCAGGGATTGACGGCGCAGGATGAGGTCACCGGCTGCCACCACATGCTCCATAGTGCGGTTGAGCTGCTGGGAGATGCCGTAGATGTCCTGGCGGGGCAGCTGGGTCAGGAACACGCTGCGGATATGGGTCATCAGGTTGAAGTGCAGGTCCATGACCCGCCCCTCGAGCCCCAGCAGCTCCTCACGGTGGGCCATTCGCTCCCCGGCCGGGGTGCCCAGCAGTTGGGACAGCAGACTCACCCCGGCCCGAACTTCCCGGGCGATATCGGTGAGCAGCGTGGCAGACCGGTGCTGGCGCTGGCGGTTCCGAGCGATCATTCGATATGGGCCTCTGGTACGTGCGGCGAGGCCTGCCGCCAAGGTGAACGGCAGGTGTCCTATAAGTGGTGAGTGTATAGCCACTGGGTGAATGGCCGCAGACAAGGCTACCGCAGGGTGGTCCCAGAGGCGTCATTAACCGTTCCAGGTACTCAGCAGTTTGACCATCCCTCGGCGCCGGGTCCACACTGGTGTGAAGGTGCCGGGCTGCAGGTAACCCCCGGGCTCCAACCTTCAGCCGCTACGAGCGGCCACGCGCCGTGAGGCGTTCCCAGCCCGGCACCCCTTAGTCCCGGCGGCGGCCACGCCACGACCTGGCCCCCCCAAAACGCTACTGCGTTTGCGCGGGTCCTTGAGGTCGCGGTTCCTGTCCCGCTCGCCTCGCCTTGAGGTGGCCCGTACAGCCGTCAGGATGGCTGCGCAGGTCCCTGACCTCGCGGTTCGCGTTCCGCTGGCGCGGAACTTCACGTCCTGAAGTCTTCGCTGCGCTCCTCACCGCGCATGCGGAGCCGCGAGCCCTATTTGATGTAGGGCACGCCCTCCGCGGCGGGGGGCCGCACCCTGCCGACGAACCCGGCCACCGCGAAGATCGTGATCACATAGGGCAGCATCAGCAGCATCTCGGAGGGAACCGGGGTGCCGATAGTGGACAGGGTCTGACCCAATGAAGTGGAGAACCCGAACAGCAGCGCCGCGAGCAGCGCTCCCTTGGGATTCCACCGGCCCAGAATCATCGCTGCCAGGGCGATGAAGCCCTGCCCGGCCGACATTTCCTGGCCGAAGGCCAAGCCCTGACCCACGGTGAAGTACGCCCCGCCCATTCCGGCAATGGCACCGGCCAGGATCGTGTTGATCACTCGGGTGCGGGCCACGTTGATGCCCACGGTATCGGCCGCCTTGGGGTGTTCGCCCACTGCGCGCATCCGCAGCCCCCAGCGTGACTTGAACACCAGGATGCTCAGCGCAAAGACGATCACGTACATCAGGTAGACCAGGATGGTGTGGTTGAACAGCACTGGTCCGATGATCGGGATCTGGCTCAGCCCTGGGATCGGCAGTCGCGGCAGCTGTTGCCGGGTGTTCCACAGCTCAGCGTTCTGGGTCAGCACTGTGGAGTAGAAGAAGCTGGTCAGCCCGATCACCAGCACATTGAGCACCACGCCCACAATGATCTGGTTGACGTGGTACTTCACGGCGAACCAGACCAGCAGTGCGCCCACCGCAGCACCGGCAAAAGGTGCCGCCAGGAGCCCCACATAGGCGGAGGTGAAGAACGACGCCGCCACCGCGGCTAGGAACGCACCGGCCAGCAGCTGCCCCTCAATAGCGATATTGATGATGCCTGAGCGTTCACCCACCAGGCCGCACATGGCCCCGAAGATCAGCGGCACTGAGAGCATCAGTGCTCCGGAGAGCAGGGTGACCATGGGTATGAAAGCCCCGCGGCCGGCCCCGGCGTAGACCAGGAACGCCAGCACGAACAGGATGCCGAAGAGTACCGGGTGCCAGGCGCCGAGCCGGATCCGGTGCACGGCCGCGTAGACCGCCCAGGCAGCCAGTGCCAGCTGCAGGATGCTCAACACCAGCGCGGTGCCGAAGCTGGGTACGTTGATCGCATCGAAGGTGATGAAGTCGTTGGCGGTGGAGACCCGGAACTGGGTGACGGCACCGGAGGGGATCAGCAGGGTGAAGACCAGCAGCGAGAGCAGTCCCAGCAGGATGTAGGTGACCGGGAACTTCCACCGGATGGGCTGCAGGCGTGCCTCGGCCTGCTCCAGCGGCTCGGCGTGGACAGCGGTGGTCTCTGGGGCGGTGGTCTGCTCGCTCATCGTTGGCTCCCCTCGCCCTGTGCGCTGCCGGCCAGTGCCGGGTCCTCGGCGCGTCGGCTGGCTGTGTCCCGAAGTGCTCTGCGGCGGTGCCGTGGTTTCTTCGGCTTAGTGTCTGTACCGGGCAGGAAGAAGATGGCGCGGACCAGGGGCGGGGCGGCGATCAGCAGCACGATCACCGACTGGAGCACCAGCACGATGTCGATGGGGGTGCCCGTCTGAGCCTGCATGAGCACTCCGCCGGCCCGCAGGCCGCCGAAGAGCAGCCCGGCCAGGAAGGTGCCCAGCGGTCGGGAGCGGCCCAGCAGAGCCACCGTGATCGCATCGAATCCCAGGGTTCCGGCGATACCTGCGGCCAGCCGATACTCTGTGCCCAGCAGATGGGCGGCCCCGGCCAGCCCGCAGAGTGCACCGCCGATGATCAGCACCAGGGCAGTGGCCTTGGGCACGTTGACCCCGGCGGTGCGGGCGGCCTCTGGGTTCTCCCCAATGGCGCGCATTTCAAAGCCCAGAGTGGAGCGTTCGAGCAGCCACCATACGAATACTGTGGCGGCGATGGCGATGAAGATTCCCGCATGCAGCCGGAAACCGCTGCCCAGCAGGCCGAAGAGCCGGGCGGAATCCTCCACCGGGGCGGCGATCGGCTGGTTGGAGCCGGTCTGGACGAACCACTGCTGGCGCAGCAGCCAGGCCAGGAAGTACAGGGCGATGTTGTTGAGCATGATCGTCACGATCACCTCGTTCGCCCCGGTCTTGGCCTTGAGCACGCCGGCTATCCCGCCCCAGATGGCTCCGCCGAGCACCCCGCCCATCAGGGCCAGCAGCAGATGCAGGCCCAGCGGGAGCTGGAAGGCGTAGCCGATGAATGCTGCGCAGGTGGCACCTAGGATGATCTGGCCCTGCCCGCCGATGTTCAGCATCCCGGAGCGGAAGCCGATGGCGATGCCCAACCCGGCCAGGATCAGCGGAACGGCGTTGACCAGGGTCTCGGTGAGGGGTCGGATGGAACGCTGGGGTGTGGCGGCCTGCCAGTCGTAGACGGCTCCGCGGAACAGGGCGGAGTAGGCATCGCGGATCACCTCGAAGCTGGCGGAGAAGAAATCCCCAGGCCGGGCGAAGAAATAGCCCAGCGTGTCCTGGACCTGGGCATTGGTGGCCAGGATGAGCACTGCGCCCACGCCTAAGGCCACCACAATGGAGAGCACCGTGATGACCCAGGAGGACTGGGCCAGATCCCGCAGCGCATAGTGCAGCCTCGACTCAGCTTCTTTGAGGGCACCTCCGGGTGCCGGGGCGGGGCTGCTGCTCTCGGGGGCGGCGTCGTTCTTCCGGTCCGCTTCGCTCATGCCTGTTCCTCTGCCTCGGCGTCGGCCTCACCGAGCACCGTATGGTGGGTAGCCGCCTGCGCCTTGGCCTCCTCAGCGGGGACCCCGGCCATCATCAGCCCCAGCACGTCCCGGTCGGTGTCCCCGGGCACGGTGCCGATGATCCGGCCCCGGTACATCACTGCGATCCGGTCGGCCAGGTTGAGCACCTCGTCCAGCTCGGTGGAGACGATCAGGCAGGGGGTGCCCTTGGCCCGCTCCTCGATCAGGGTGCGGTGGATGAACTCGATGGATCCCACATCCACTCCGCGGGTGGGCTGGGAGGCTACCAGCAGCCGGTTGTCCCGGCTGAGTTCACGGGCCAGCACCACTTTCTGCTGGTTGCCCCCGGAGAGGGTGGAGATGGGGTCGTCCACCGTGCCCAGGCGCACATCGAAGCGGGAGGTCTGCTCCGCAGCGGCGGCGCGCATCACCTCATGCTTCATCGCCACGCCGTTGGAGTACGGGGGTTGGTCGTACTGGTCCAGCACAAAGTTCTCGGTGATGCTGAACCCTGCGATCACCCCATCGGTGGAGCGGTCCTCGGGCACGAACCCGATCCCGGAGTTTAGCCGCTGCTTGACGCTTTTGGGCCCCAGGTCGGTGCCGTCCAGGGTGATGGTTCCGGCGGCAGCCTCACGGATGCCCAGGATCGCTTCGGTGAGTTCAGTCTGCCCGTTGCCGTCCACTCCGGCGATGCAGAGGATCTCGCCGCGGGCGATCTCCAGGCTGACATCGTCCAGCAGCGTTTTGCCCTGGGCGGAGACCACGCTCAGCCCGGAGATGCTCAGGGCGGTTTCGCCGGGCTGGGCGGGTTCCTTCTGGGTGGTGAGGCTGACCTCGCGGCCCACCATCAGGCTGGCCAGCTCGGTTTCGGTGGACTCCGGGGTGGCCTCGCCCACCACTTTGCCGCGGCGGATCACGGTGATCTTATCGGCGATCGCCCTCACCTCGCGCAGCTTATGGGTGATGAACAGGATGGAGGTGCCGGAGGCCTTGAGCTGACGCATAATGCTGATCAGCTCATCGGTCTCCTGCGGAGTGAGCACTGCGGTGGGTTCATCCAGGATCAGCACTTTAGCGTCCCGGGAGAGCGCCTTGATGATCTCTACCCGCTGCTGGGCGCCCACCGGAAGGTCCTCGATCATCGCCTCGGGGTCCACCTCGAAGCCGAACCTTGCGGAGATCTCCTTCACCCGGCGGCGGGCCTCGGTGAAGTCGATGAGCCCGGGACCCTTGGTGGGCTCATAGCCGAGCATCACGGATTCGGTGACGCTGAAGACCGGGATCAGCATGAAGTGCTGGTGCACCATGCCGATCCCGGCCGCCACGGCGTCGCCGGGCCCGCTGAAGCGCACCGGCTCATCGTCCAGCAGGATCTCGCCCTCGTCCGGGGAGTAGAGCCCGTAGATAGTGTTCATCAGCGTGGACTTGCCAGCGCCGTTCTCGCCCAGCAGGGCGTGAATCTCCCCGGGCTGCACCGTCAGATCGATCTGATCATTGGCGGTGAAGGTGCCGAATCGCTTGGTGACACCTTTGAGCTGCAGCTTCATGCCGCGTACTCCCCTCGGCTTGTTGGGCCCTGGTGCGGACTACTGCGGGGCGTTCTCGGACTCGACCACGGTCTCTCCGCTGATGATCTCCTCGATCAGCTCGTCGATCTTCTCCTTGACCTCGCCGTCAACCTCGTCCTCGTAGTCGTGGAAGGGAGCCAGTCCCACGCCCTCGTTCTCCAGGTCGCCGATATAGGGCTCGGAGCTGAACTCTCCGGCCACAGCCTCCTCGATAGTGTCGTAGACGGCCTGCGGAATCTGCTTCATCACAGAGGTGAGGATGATGTCACCGTAGTCGGTGGACTCATAGCCGTCAGTGTCCACCCAGATCAACAGGGCATCGCCGTGATCCTCGATGGCGGCTGCCGCACCCAGGCCCACCGGACCGGCCACCGGCATCACGATATCGGCATCCTGGGCCAGGAACTGCTCGGTGAGGGTGCGCCCGGCGTTCTGGTCCTCGAAGTCCCCGGAGAAGGAGCCGTTCTGGGACTCCTTGTCCCAGCCCAACAGCTGAACCTCTGCGCCGTTATCTGTGTTGTAGCGATCCACCCCATCGGCGAAGCCGTCCATGAATACGGTCACTGAGGGAATCTGGATCCCGCCGAAGGTAGCCACTACACCAGTCTCAGAGGTGGCAGCAGCCACATAGCCGGCCAGGTAGGCGGCCTCAGCGGTGTTGAAGACCAGAGCTTTGCCGTTCTCCGGATCGCTGGGGAAGGTGGAGTCGATGAGGCCGAAGCTCAGATCCTCATTGGCCAGGGCTGCCTCGTCAACAGCGTCCTCCAGCATGAAGCCCACACCGAAGGTGAGGTCGCAGCCCTGCTGGACCATGGCGTCCACATTGGGGCCGAAGTCAGCCTCGGAGCTGGACTCGGCAGTGTTGGAGTCGATGTCGAAATCCTCAATGGCGTTCTGCAGGCCGTTATACGCCGATTCGTTGAAGGACTGATCGTCCCAGCCGCCGGCATCGGAGACCAGACAGGCGGTGAAGTCCACGTCTTCGGGGGCTTCTGCGGCCTCGCCGTTCTCGGCGGTTTCAGTGTTCTCGTTCTCCGGCTCCTCCTCAGGGGCTTCGCCGCATGCAGAGAGGGCGAGCACGCCCACTGCAGCCAGGCTGAACAGTGTTTTGGGGTTGAAGGGCCTCATCGGGTTCTCCTGTGGTGTGAGTAAAGGTGCGTAACCGCGCACAGGTGCGGTGTGAGGACATAGTACGGGTCAAACGTCGAAGACCCAACCCCGGGTCAGTCCAGTGTCCCGGCCCGGTGCGCCCGGGCCGCGGACTCCAGCTCCTCGGCGGTGCCCAGCAGCTGTTTGGCCTTCTCGGTCAGTGCCCGGGCCTCGAAGTGTTCCAGTCGGCGCTGGTCAGCCCAGAGTGCCTGGCCCCGGGCGACCACCCGGCAGAAGGCGCCGGCCCGGTCGAAGGCGACATCGATGTCCCCGGCGTACATTCCGGCCAGGATGCGGTCGGCCAGCCGGGTCATCTCCTCGGCGGAGGGTGGTTCGGCAACCCCGGCGATCGCTGAGGGTGCGGAGTGGCTGCGGCCCAGCCGGTAGTACTCGCTGATCCGCTCCGGGGACTTCTGGACTGCGGCCCGCAGCACGTAGATCCGCCACAGGGCACCCGCCAGAGAGCGGGCGGGGGAGTGGGCCCAAAGCTCAGCGATGGCCTCGATCCCCTCTGTCTCGGCCAGCCGCACGAACCTTTCGGTGATTTCAGGGTCGGCGGCGTCGCGCCCCTGGCTGATCAAGGCGTGGGCGGTGTCATGGGCCGCTTGGGCGATCTGGGCAGGATCAGAGCCACCCACCCGCTGGTCGAACGCAGCTGGGTCGGAGTACAGGGGTCTGCGGTAGCGCGGAGCATTGCTCATCGGGTCGCCATAATATCTGCCGCTGGGCATGGCAGAGCGCAGGCTGTACGAGTGAAATACGTAGTGGGCGTCAGGCAAGTATTCAGGAACATTCCAGACAAACTGGTTTGACTGAGCGTACGGAGGGCGGCGGAGTCTTCAGCAACGGGTCAGTAACAGCACAGCCATCAGGGGAGTTGGACGTGGGACAGCAGGCAGTCTCGGGACGGATTATTTTCAGACCAGGGTCACAGAACTGGGCCGCGTTGGCAGCTGTGGCAGCCTTGGGCCTCACCGCCTGCGGAAGCCAGCCGCAGCCGGCGCCGCCGGTGGAGGTGCCCGGGGATCCGGAGGGCACTGATCAGCCTGAGGGCACGGAGGAGCCGCCGGAGACCGACCAGGCGCAGCCCGGCACGCTGGCCGAATTCTGCGCCGGAGATCCCCAGGTCCAGCCAGAGGATGAGGACCGGATTCTGCATGGGGTCAACGTAATTACGGGCGAGGGCCCGGAAGAGGTCCCGGTGCCGTATTTTGAGCAGCTGGCATCCTCTGAGGAGTTCCAGCCTGCCACGCAGCAGTCCCCCGCCGAGGGGGTAGAGGCCCCTGAATTCTCTGCACTGATCTGCGATTCCAGCACTGATGGGGCCTATGCCGCGCTGTCCCACTGGTTCGAGTTCCTGCACCATGCCGAGCTGACCCGTGACAACGAGTACCTTGCGCAGCTGCATATGGAGGACTGCCGGGACTGTGCCGTCTGGGAGACGGATGTGGAGGATATGGCCGCTGAGAACCAGTGGCTGGTGGGCGGTGAGATCTTCGGCGAGCTCTACTTCTCGATGCCGATGGGTGAGGGTTTCGAAGCGGTGGTGGACCTGGTCTCTGATCCCTATGAGCGGGTGGACCCCGAGGGCGTGGTCACCACAAGTGTGGGCATTTTGGAGACCAACACCTTTGAGCTGGTCTTCGATGAGCACCAGGGACACTGGCGGGTGGCTGGGATCGCACCCGGCTTTGTGGACACCGATCCGGGCAATGACAGCGACGACGACGGCGGGACCCCGCCTGGTGCCGGCGAGTCCCCCGAGCAGCCCGAGATGCCTTCTGAGGTGGAGGAGCACAGCCCCGAGGGCGCCCTTGCGGCGATGGACTACTGGCTGGAGGTCTTCGACTACTCCGGGGCCACCGGAGACATGGAGCCGGCTGAGCAGATGATGCACCCCGAGTGGGGCGAGCTCGAGTCCCTCTTCGAAGGCCGGCTGGAGCTGATCGAACAGGAGAATGTGACCATCGCCCTGGACACCCCAACTGAGATCTCTGAGGTGCGGGTCTGGCAGGGATCACTGCCCAACCCTGAGGCAGGGATGGTCTCCGGTCAGCTGGTGGAGGGCCAGTGGACCGCCTACGCGGAGGACGGCACTGTCTTCCACGTGAACCGGGAGCACGAGATCGGCACCACCACTTACATGTTCATCTACAACGACGATGTGGGCCACTGGCAGGCCGCCGAGACCGGTGGCAATGAGCCGGAGGAGGTCTTCGAGCTGATGGAGGTCGAGATCCCCGAACCGGACCTGACCAGGGACTGAGGCTGGCTTCAGGCACCTGCTTGGGGCGGCGTCGTCGTATGTTGCCCTGAGAGGCCCATCAGCCGCGCCCCGTTTTCCCAGAGCACAGAGCGCATCCACTCATCCCCCAGTCCCAGTTCTGCCAGCCCGGAGATCTGGTCGGCATATGGGTAGGGGATATTGGGGAAATCGGAGCCGAGTACCACTTTGTCCTGCAGGGTTCTCAGGCGCTCGCGGTAGCCGGCGGGCACATCTGCGGCGGAGTTGAAGAACCCGGAGACATACATCGTGGTGTCCAGGTGCACCCCGGAGTACTCCTGGGCGAGGTCGGCGAACTGCTGGTACTCAGGCATGCCCATATGGGCGATCACCAGCCTCAGCTCAGGGAAGCGCCCCAATAGACGGCCCACCGCCCCCGGTCCGGTGTGAGCCCCGGGCAGCGGATCGGAGCCGGCGTGGATGACCACTGGGACTGTTGCCTCCTCAAGGGCCGCCCAGGCCGGATCAAGGACCGGGTCATCGGGGGCGAACTCGCCTACCTGGACATGGACCTTGAACAGGCGGGCACCGGCGGCCAGGGCAGCCGGGACGTACTGGGCGGCCTCCGGCTCGGCGTAGAGGGTGGCGCAGTGAATGACATCCGGGTGGGCGGCGGCGAACTCGGCATTCCAGTCGTTGAGCCAGGCCGCCATGCCCGGCTTATGCGGGTAGGTCAGTGCCGGGATGGCCTGCAGCCCGAAGCTGCGCAGGATCTTCAGTCGGGTCTCGGTGCTGTAGCGGTACCGGATCGGCCAGGGCCTGCCGTAGTGCGCCTCGGCCCGGTCGAAGAAGGCCCACACTTTGTCCAAGACGCTCTGCGGCAAGAAATGCACGTGGATATCGGCCAGTCCCGGGATGCCCAGGGCCTCCGCATACCGGGCGATGTCCTCGTCATGGGCTGGGGGAGGCGTCGTCGTCATATTGCCGATCCTAGAGGTCCACCCATGTGGTGCCAGCCGGGTGCAGCTGCCCTCCGCCCTGGGTCAGGGCAGCGACCCTGCTGTGGAGACTGTCCACCGAGGCGTCCTCGTCCTGGACCGCCAGCTGCATCACCGCTGCCCCCGGAACCGCGGCGTAGTCGGTGCAGGGTACTTCGGCGCCGATGGCGCGCAGCTCGTTCTCCCATCGGCCGGCCTTGGCGAAAGGGGTTTCCAGGGTGAACAGCCGCATCCGCCGCCGGCTCAGGAAAGCGCCCTGGGCCTGGGCCTGCTGCAGGGCTGCGATCATCGAGTCGGAGTAGGCGCTGACCAGTCCGCCGGCACCGAGCAGAGTTCCGCCGAACCAGCGCACGACGACGCCCACAGCATCAGAGAGATCCTGCTCACCAGAGGGCATCTGGGCTTTGGTGAGTGCCTCCAGCATGGGCGCCCCTGCGGTGCCTGAGGGCTCGCCGTCGTCGTTTGCTCGCTGGACCCGGCGGTCTGGACCGATGGCCCAGGCGCTGCAGTGGTGGCGAGCGCTGTGATGCTCCCGGCGGAGTTCCTCGACCAACTCCTGTGCCTGCTCGGTGGTTTCGGCACGTTCCAGCACTGTGAGGAACCGCGACTTCTTCCGCTCGATCTGCGCTGTGATCCGCACTCCGGGCCTGAGCACCGTATACCTGGCCTCTGTCATCTCTTCAGCCTACGGCCCCGGGACTGGAGGGGGGCCGGGCCGGGACTGGTCCTTGGTGGCCTAGCTGCTGGACTTCGGCAGGGGAGCGTTCAGCAGGTTTTCGAGATACCGGATGCGCCTCTTGGTGCGATGCAGGATCAGGAGCCCTGCAATGAGGAAGCCGGGCGCGGTGCCCAGCATCATGTCAGTCATCGTGTCGAAGTTGTGGTCCTGCGCCGAGGTGCCCAGAGCCAGATCCCAAAAGAACTCCGCGACCTCCCAGAACAGCGCTACTGAAGCCTTGAGGGAGATCAGGATGACGGCCTCCACCCAGGGAGGCAGGCTGAGGCCGTACCGGCGCAGCACCACTCCGAGTGCAAAAACGATGGTGAAGGAGATGAAGAACCCGGAGTAGAGGTGCACCCACTTATCCCAGGGGTCCCACAGGTGGTAGAGCCCCAGATGCTCCCCCACATAGGGTCCGGCCAGCAGCAGCAGCGCATATTGGGCTTGGACGCTTCCCGGGATGTGGACCCGAGCCCACTTCTCAATGAGGAACGGCGGCAGCACAGCCGGCAGGACCAACAGGGGAACGAGCAGATCCTCCATCTGCCCCTGGATGAGGGCTACCGCTGCAGAGATCACCATCAATACGGCAATGAGGGTCATCGGAGAGTGTCGTATAGGGCTCAGTCCGTCTCGCATAACTATTCACCGTACAAGCCCCAGGTCAGCGCGTCACATGCCGTGCTAAGGGCCAGGGTCAGCTGACGGTCCGCAGAGGCCGGATGACCCGGCCGCGCTGGCAGTCCTGCTGGCCGCCGGTTTTCTACGGATCCAGAACCTGAATCGTGTTGTTCTCGGAGGCCTTAGGATACGCTGAGTCATATGACTGAGCAGCGGGTGGTGAGCGCCAGCGGTGTGATCGAGGCACCGGCAGAGACAGTTTTCGAGTACATCGCAGATCCGGCCAGGCAGCCGGAATGGGACGGCAATAACAATCTCACCTCGGCTGAGCCTGACCAGCGGGTGCGTGCTGTGGGAGACGTCTTCCTCATGACGCTGACCAATGGCAAGACGCGTGAGAACCACGTGGTGGAGTTCGCAGAAGGGCAGCTGATCGCATGGAAGCCCTCGCCCATCGGAGGGAGCCAGCCAGGCCACCTGTGGCGCTGGGAGCTCAGAGCAGTGGATCCTGCTCGTACCGAGGTGACCCATACTTATGACTGGACTGCGTTGAGTGACCCCGCCCGCCTGGAACGGGCGCGGAACACCACTGCAGAGAATCTCGAGGCGTCCATCCTCCGCCTGAAGAAGGTGTCGGAACAGGCTTAGGGCCGCTGACCTGCTCAGCCGGGGTAATGCCACCGTTGCTTCAATCGCACGCAGGACCAGTTACAGCAGTCCTCACAGCTTCTCATCGGCGTTCGAGCGCCACTACGGAATGAGTCCCAAGAAATACAGGAGCCGGAGACCGGCTGGGCAAGAGGCTCCAGCAGGGTAGGGCCCCGGATCTGGTCTGGCTGGCGTCCTCTAGGCACGTTCTCGTTACGAGCCGAACCCGGGCCCTGTGCTGGTTCGGAATAACCACACGGAGGCGTGATGCGATGAGTTCGAATAGGCTTAGTGTCGATTGTGAACTCGCAAAGTGAAAGGTTCGCCGTGAATCAACTCCCACCTGAAGGCTGGTACCCAGACCCTGAGCACCCCGGCGCGATGAGATGGTGGGATGGTACTCAGTGGGGAGCCGCCCAGCCGGCCGCCTCCGGGTACAGCCCAGCTGAGCAGGGCAATCCGGCCGTTGGATCGTCTGGTTACCAGGCGACCGGCAGCCAGAACGTCGCGAACACTGAGGCTCACAGCTATTCCCCCTCTGGGCAGCATGAGCAGCCTTCCCAGTGGCAGCCGGGCCCCTCTTCTGGCAAGCAGAACGTGGGGATCATCATCACAATCAGCGTTGTGCTGCTTGTTCTCCTGGGAGTCATCGTGACTCTGCTGATTATGCTGCTGTCTTCCGACGATGAACAGGATGATGAGTCGGGCGAGGTTGAGGCCTCCGAGACCGAGCTCGAAGAGGCGGAAGCCGAGGATGACCAGACCGGCACCGATGACGAAGCCAGCACTGAGGAGGGCGGGCTTCTCGACTTCGGTGATCGAGGCGAGGATGACAGTAATGAGGTCCTGCCGCGGGTCGAGCTGGAGGTTCCTGAAGGCGGTGAAGCCTCGACAGTGCTGACGCTGGAGGAGGACGGCACCTACGAAATCAGCGTGGACACTCTCAACAACGAGGATCCGATGATGACGCTCATCGCCCCTGATGGGCAAGAATGGTTCGACGACGATGGGGGCGACGGGTTCAACTCTCGGCTGACCTTGCCACTCGAAGCCGGTGATTACGAGGTTGTAGTCGAGGACTTTTCCGGCAATTATCTCGAAGTCGAGGTCATCACTGTCCTGACGGACTGATTCCGCCTCGAACGCGCGACCAGCGGCTTATCAGACCCTTCCCACTTCTCCTGCCGGTGATGGGCTAGACCCTTCGAGATTACCGTCCACACCCAAGTGCGCCTTCTCATCGCCTTCGTACTGTGCCGACCCGGCTCCTAATAGCCCAGGGCAGGTGTCACATCGACGGGGGTGGCATCGACAAGCTGGGTGAAGAGTCCGCAAGGAGGCTCTTTCACTGCGGGTAGGCCGCGGTGCAGCACCGACATGGAAGGGGTTCGTCTTGCCTCGTCTTGAAATCAACCGACACGCACCCCGAGGGCTACCAGGCAGTTATCGGGTTGGAGACCTATCTGCGGAAGAGTCTCGATCCAGTGCTGCTCGATTTGGTGAAACTGCGTGCTTCCCAGATCAATGAGTGCGCGTTCTGCGTGGACATGCACGCTACCGACCTAGATGTAGTTCCCCGTGAGGTTGTGAACACGGGCTGAGGGAACGGCACTACCGATAGCGGTATGGG
>NZ_WRPM01000101.1 GCF_009758175.1 Nesterenkonia alkaliphila | reverse complement strand
CCTGGCCAAAACCCGCCGAGCACGAGCGAAACTCACCGAAATGGCAAGCTAAATCAGAGACGGGCCACTAGGAGGTGCAGTTCCTGATCGCCGAGTCTCAACTTGGCAGAACAAAGAACCGGCTGCGGCAGGAGTGGGAGGCGCTGAGGGCTGACAGCCTCACCTTGGCACGGCAGGAGCAGCTGCTGCACAGAGAACTCAACGACCCATCCGCGTCAGTTCTCGCTGAGGAGAAGGCAAAGCTGGAACCACTCAGCCTAAAGAGATTCGAACAGCGGGCCGACACGCTCAGGCGCAGGGCTGAGGCCCTGATGGCAGCCGCATCTGTGCAGGTGGGGTTTGCTGGTTCCGGCACCGTGTTGGAGCGCTTGGCGTTTCCGCTGACGCAGGCGGTGGAGGAGATTCTGCGCCACCGTGAGGATTTCGACGAACAGGCACTCCACCGCCTCGAGGGCCACCGCACCCTGCTTCTGTCACTGGTGCAGGAAGGGGTGCCGGCACTCGGAGATGAACCAGGCCCGGAGCGCGTCGCTCAGCAGGCGGACCTTCTGAAACGATGGCGAGCAGCTGAAAAGGGACTAGTGGCAACGCTGCGCAGGCTAGGAGATTCCCTCCACGGCCATGTCGATGATGTCAAGGAACTTGAGGAGGCGGTGCAGGCCCGGGTGGCGGCCCGAGTCCAGGCAGCGACTGCAGGTACGACAGACACCCAGGAGGAGCTGCGATCTTTCCTGGGTCTGCGCCGAGCAGGAAAACGCTCGGCCGAGTTTCATGCAGAGCGCGTTCTGGAACTGCTGGACCGGTCCAAGGCCGGTGACGCTGCCGGTGAGGGCAGGCGTTACAGTATCCAGAGGATCTGGAACACCTGGTTCAAGGCTGGAAGCACTGGAAGAGTAGGCACCGGGGTCATTCTCGTGCCCATTCTGGTGGGTCTGGTCTCCGGCTGGGCGGCAGTTGCCGCGCAGAACCAGAGCACCACGGCATTCGGCCGGACACTCACCGGTGACCAGCCGCTGGCTGAACTGAGAATCTTCGGAGATCCCGCGCAGGTCCCGGACTACGCAGTCCCGCCCCTGGGCGAGGATCATCCCAGCAACGCGGAGACCCTCACGCTGGGCTATATCCGAGACCGGATGCAGCGCTCGGCCGACCGTGAAGACATAGCGCTGCTGCCAGATCATCTGGAGCTGACGGTGGCGCTGCTGCCGATCGACGACTACGTCGATTACCAGCCTCACAGCGAGTATGACCACCGCATCGTCATTGATTACTGGGACTTGCTGGAGGCCTATCAGGAGATCCGGCAGGACATCGCTGACCAGTACCCAGAGGTGATCAACTCAGCCACCGGGGAGATCGAGCTGGGCCAGGCGATCCTTCCGGTATGGCTCTTTGACGACGACTCCTACGCACCAGGCCTGCCGCTGACCGGGGAGATCAGTGCCGGGGTGGACAGTCGCTTGGGCCAGTACTACTTTGTAGCGACCGAACCTGTACGGCGGAACCTTCAGGATGACGGATCGAGCATACCGCTGGGCAGTATGGTGGCCTATGATCTCCAAGAGCTGGGCAGGACCATGGAGTACAACCACCAGGTGGCAGCTGATGTGAGCCCCCAAGCGCTGTTCTGGGCTGGGGCCATTGCGGGATGGACCGGCTCACAGGCCGCGCTTCTGGTCCTGGTGGCTGCTGTTCAGGCCCTCAGTCAGGTGGTCGGCAGCAGGGCCGCCCGGCGGCAGCTAGCCGTGGTACGGGACCGGCTCAACCAGTTGGCACTGGGACTGGATCTCTCCAGGATCGATATGGTGGCCGTCCTCGGCGGCGAGGACGGCCACTATGGTGAAGCCGCAGAAGCCGATCAGCGGCTCTACGAGGCCGCCCTGGTCACAGCCTGGCGTGAAGTGCAGGTATTGGAATCGCTGCCGCGCAGGCAGCAGCGAGGGCCCCAATGGGCTTCGCGGGTTGCGCAGATGGACCGTTTGGTCGCCTCGCTCAGCGAACGTGACGTCGATGTCGCTCAGCGGGCTCTGGCGCTGCTGCGCAGCTGATTCGTCTAGATGCGCAGCTCACCCACATGATGGACAGTGATCACCGCGGCCTCCGCCTCATCAGAGGCGGCGAGGTCCACCCAGGCATGGATGGCCCAGTCATGGTTGCCCTGGTCATCATTGAGCACCTGCACAGCACGCCAGAACCCCGGCTTTCCCGCCGGGTGCTTCTCCAGCCGGAAGTACTCGGCGGAACGCGCCCTGGCATCCACAAACACATCCTCATACTGGTCAAAGAACGCATCCAGCGCCTGGCCCCACCGGTCGGGATCGGCCCACTCGGAGGCGGGGTCATGCTCACGCTCCAGGGCAGCCAGGGCCTCCTCCAACTCCGAAGCGAAGAGCTCCGCGCGGCGGAACATCGCATTGCGCACCACCACGGCGAAAGCCCGCTCATTGGCGGTGAAACCGGCAGGAGGTGGCGCGGCGGCGTCATCCTCCTCCTGCTGCCTGCGCTCCAGCTCAGCCAGCTTGGCCGGATCATCCTCGGCAGCCAGGCGCTCCCACTCCTCCAGCAGCGAGGAGTCAGTCTGCCGGATCACCTCACCCAGCCACTCGATGAGATCCGCCAGCTCCTCACTCACCTTGGCCGTGGGCACCGTCTGACGCAGGGTCCGGTAGGCGTCAGTGAGATAGCGCAGCAGCACCCCCTCGCTGCGGGCCAGGCCGTAGAAGTTCACCGCATCGATGAACGTGAACGCCCGCTCCACCATGTCACGGACCACTGACTTCGGGGCCAGCTGATGGTCAGCCACCCAGGGTGCAGCGGCACGGTAGACCTCGAACTGCTGGCCCAACAGCTCCGCCAAGGGCTGGGGATGGGTCAGCTCATCCAGGATCCGCATCCGCTCGGTGTACTCCACCCCCTCGGCCTTCAGTTCAGCGATCCGCTCCGACTTCAGCTTCTTCACCTGGGCCCCAGTCACCTGGTAAGGGGTGTCCAGAATGGACTCGATCACGCTGATGACATCCAGGGCATAGGTCTCGGCCTCCGGATCCAGCAGCTCCAAAGCCGCCACCGCGAAGGGAGCCAGCGGCTGGTTCAGCGCAAAATCATCCTGCAGGTCAATGGTCAGATCCACTGTGCGGCCGTCGCCATCCGGCTCAGCCAGGCGCTCCAGGACCCCGGCGGCCAGCAGCTCGCGCAGGATGTCCAGCGCGCGGCGCTGCAGGATCGCCTGCCGGGCCGGGCTCTCATCCGAACTGGTGATCAGCCGGCGCATCGCCATCACCGGATCCTCCGGCCGGTTCAGCAGATGCAGCACCATGGCATAGGTGACCTGCATCTTGGAGCTCATCGGCTCCGGCTCCGCATCGATCAGCCGCTGAAAAGTCTTCTCGCTCCAGGAGACAAATCCCTCCGGGGGCTTCTTCTTGGGCTTGGACTTCATGGCCTGGACCAGCTTGGCCTCATCCCCAGCATGTTTGGCCGCCAGCTTCCGCTCCGCAGCCAGGTTCTCGATGACATGCTCCGGGGCCTGGACCACCACCGTACCCTCAGTGTCGAAGCCCGCCCGGCCGGCCCGGCCTGCGATCTGGTGGAACTCCCGGGCATTGAGCTGGCGCACCCGGCTGCCGTCATACTTGGACAGCCCGGTCAGTAGCACTGTGCGGATCGGCACATTGATCCCCACGCCCAGGGTGTCGGTTCCGGAGATCACCTTCAGCAGACCCTGCTGGGCCAGCTGCTCCACCAGCCGGCGGTACTTGGGCAGCATCCCTGCGTGGTGTACCCCCACTCCGGATTTCAGCAGCCGGGAGAGGGTCTGCCCATAGCCTTTGGCGAACCGGAAGCTCTTCAGCCGCTCGCCCAGCTGCTCGCGCTCCGCCCTAGTTAGCAGGTTCAGACTCATCAGCCCGGCAGCCTGCTCCGCGGCGGCACGCTGGGAGAAATGCACCACATACACCGGGGCCAGGTTCTGCTCCGCCAGCTCCTGCAGCTTGTCCACCAGAGGGGTTGTGGAGTACTCATAGCTCAGCGGCACCGGACGCTGAGCCGAGGAGACGACCACCACGTCGCGGCCCGTCCGCTCCGCTATACGCCGCTCAAACTTGCTGGTGTCACCCAGGGTGGCTGACATCAGCAGGAACTGAACTGCGCTCCTACCCCCGTGCCCGCCCCGCAGCTCGATCAGCGGCACCTGCCAGGCCCAGCCGCGGTGCGGGTCAGCGTAGAAGTGGAACTCATCCATCACCACCGGGCCCAGATCGGCCTCCGCCCCATCGCGCAGGGCCTCATTGGCCAGGATCTCCGCAGTGCAGCAGATGATCGGGGCACCCGCGTTCACCGAGGAGTCCCCCGTGACCATGCCCACCTTCTCTGGGCCGAACACTTCCACCAGTGAGAAGAACTTCTCGGATACCAGTGCCTTGATGGGTGCGGTGTAGACCGTGCGCTCCCCGCGGGCCAGGGCGAAGAAGTGCGCGGCCAGGGCCACCATGGACTTGCCCGAACCGGTGGGAGTCGCCATGATCACATGGTTGCCGTCAGCCAACTCCAGGACAGCATCCTCCTGGGCGGGATAGAGGCTCATACCCCGGGAGGCCACCCACTGAGTGAAGGCGTCAAAGAGCTGCTCGGGAGTGGGGGTGCCCCAGCCGCCGGGGACCTCGAGTCGTGCGGCTGCGGTGCTGGAGGGCGAGGGCATCGGCTGCGGACTCACCAGCCGCGCTCGCGCCAGTGGGCCAGCTGGGGCCGCTCGGCACCCAGCGTGGTGGGATCCCCGTGCCCGGGATGGACCACCGTGTCATCGGGGAACTGCCCAAAGAGGCGGGTCTCCACATCATCGATCAGCCGCCGGAAGTCCTCATCGCTGACGGTCTTGCCCACCCCGCCGGGGAAGAGCGAATCACCGGTGAAGATATGGGTGGGTCCGTCCTCCACGGGGTACACAAAGGCCACTGAGCCCGGAGTGTGCCCGCGCAGGTGGATGACCTCTAGGCTGATGCCGTCATAGGAGACGGTGTCCTCATGGGTGAGGCGGCGGTCAATGCTCACCTCAGTCTCCGACTCGATGGCCGTGGCGTCGTCGTACCCCGCCGCCAGCTCAACCCCCGGGACTGCGGCGAACTCGGGCAGTGCCCGGATATGGTCCCAGTGCTGATGGGTGGTCAGCACCGCCCGCAGCACGGGGGAGCAGGGGGTGTCCGCAGCCGCCTCAGCGATCATCGACCGGATCGCCTCTGGCTCGTCAGCGGCGTCGATCAGCAGCTGCACCCCAGACTTCTTGGCGGTGAGCAGATACACGTTATTGCCCATTTCGCTGACAGTGATGCGTCTCAGGGTCACAGCGGGCAGGTCGTAGATCAGAGAGCTTTCCGCAGGCATGGGCTCCAGTGTATGCGCCGCACCTGAGCCTCGCGTGTCGAATACATGTTCGATGAGCGGTGAGCCGTAGGATTGTGCGCGTGCCTGACACCAGAGCTGAAGCCACCACCATCGTCGTCCAGGGGGCGCGGGAGCACAATCTGAAGAACGTGGCCGTGGAGCTGCCGCGCAATGCGTTCATCGTGTTCACCGGTCTCTCCGGCTCGGGGAAGTCCTCTCTGGCCTTCGACACCATCTTCGCCGAGGGCCAACGCCGCTATGTGGAGTCGCTCTCCGCCTATGCCCGCCAGTTCCTGGGCCGAGTGGACAAGCCGGATATCGACTTCATCGAGGGGCTCTCCCCGGCGGTCTCCATCGACCAGAAGTCCACGTCCAAGAACCCGCGCTCCACAGTGGGCACGGTGACTGAGATCCATGACTACCTGCGCCTGCTCTGGGCCCGGATCGGAGTACCGCACTGCCCGGAGTGCGGGGAGGTCATCGACCGGCAGACCCCGCAGCAGATTGTGGACCAGGTGCTCAGCCTGGGGGAGAAGACCCGGTTCCAGGTGCTGGCCCCGGTGGTCCGCGAACGCAAGGGGGAGTTCCGTGACCTCTTCCGCGAACTGGCCTCAGCCGGCTTCTCCCGGGCGATGGTGGACGGTGAGCTCATCCAGCTCAGCGACCCGCCCAGCCTGGAGAAGCAGTACAAGCACACCATCAGCGTGGTCATCGACCGGCTGGTGATCCGGGAGGGCATGCGCCAGCGGCTCACCGACTCCATCGAGACCGCCCTGAAGCAGGCTGAGGGCAGGGTGGTCATCGACCTGGTGGATGTGAAAGAGGACGACGACGCCGCCGGCCCCAAGTACCGCGCATTCAGCGAGAATCTTGCCTGCCCCAATGAGCACCCGCTGCCGATCGACGAGATCGAGCCGCGCACATTCAGCTTCAACTCTCCCTTCGGCGCCTGTGAGGTCTGCTCCGGGATCGGCTCTCGGCTCGAGGTGGATCCGGACCTGGTGATCCCCGATGACTCGCTGACCCTGCAGCAGGGCGCAATCGCGCCCTGGTCGATGGGCGTGGAGACCCGCAAATACTGGCTGCGGATGATGGAAGGGCTCACCGAAGAGCTGGACTTCGACCTGGACACCCCGTGGAAGAAGCTGCCCAAGAAGGTGCAGAAGGCCCTGCTACACGGCAAGAACTTTAAGGTCAAGGTCTCCTACCGCAACCGCTGGGGCCGTGAACGGCGCTACACCAGTGGGTTCGAGGGTGTGATCGCCTATATCGAGCGCAAGCACACCGAGGTGGAGTCGGACAACGCCCGGGAGCGCTTTGAGCAGTACATGCGGCAGATCCCCTGTCCGGCCTGTGACGGCCAGCGGCTGAACCCCGCAGTGCTCTCCGTGCTGGTGGCCGGCAGATCCATCGCTGAGGTGGCCCGGCTGCCCCTGGACGAGTGCGCCGCCTTCTTCAAGGGGCTCGAACTCTCCGCCCGGGATGCGACAATCGCCGACCAGGTGCTCAAAGAGATCGACGCCCGGCTGCAGTTCCTGCTGGATGTGGGCCTGACCTACCTGAACCTGGAGCGCGCTGCCGGCACGCTCTCCGGCGGGGAGGCACAGCGGATCCGGCTGGCCACTCAGATCGGCTCCGGGCTGGTGGGCGTGCTCTATGTGCTGGACGAGCCCTCCATCGGCCTGCACCAGCGCGATAACGCCCGGCTGATCCAGACCCTGACCCGGCTGCGGGACCTGGGAAACACACTGATCGTGGTGGAGCACGATGAGGACACCATCGCCGAGGCGGACTGGGCGGTGGACATCGGCCCGGGTGCCGGTGAGCGCGGCGGTGAGATTGTGCACTCCGGCTCTGTGGAGGGCCTGCGCGCCAACACCGGCTCGATCACCGGGGACTACCTGGCCGGCCGGCGCAGAATCGCCATCCCCGCCCAGCGCCGGGCCACCGACCCGGCACGTATGCTGCGGGTGGTGGAGGCCGAGGAGAACAACCTCAACAAGGTCAGTGTGGACATCCCGCTGGGCGTGTTCCTGGCGGTCACCGGAGTCTCCGGCTCCGGGAAGTCAACCCTGATCAACGAGATCCTCTCCAAGGCGCTGGCCAACAGGCTCAACAACGCCCGCCAGGTGCCCGGCCGGCACCGCCGGATCGAAGGCGTGGAAGATCACCTGGACAAGATCATCCAGGTGGACCAGAGCCCCATCGGGCGGACCCCCCGCTCCAACCCGGCCACCTACACCGGGGTATTCGACCACATCCGCAAACTCTTCGCCTCCACCCCGGAGGCCAAGACCCGCGGCTACCAGCCCGGCCGGTTCAGCTTCAACATCAAAGGCGGGCGCTGCGAGGCCTGTTCCGGGGACGGCACCCTGAAGATCGAGATGAACTTCCTGCCCGATGTCTACGTGCCCTGTGAAGTCTGTCAGGGCGCCCGTTACAACCGGGAGACCCTGGAGATCCTCTACAAGGGCAAGTCCATCGCTGATGTGCTGAACATGCCCATTGAGGACGCCGCCGAGTTCTTCTCCGCCTTCGCCCCCATCGCCCGGCACCTGAACACTTTGGTGGACGTGGGACTGGGCTATGTGCGCCTGGGTCAGGCCGCAACCACCCTCTCGGGGGGAGAGGCGCAGCGGGTGAAACTCGCCTCCGAACTCCAGAAGCGCTCCAACGGCCGGTCCATCTATGTGTTGGATGAGCCCACCACCGGGCTGCACTTCGAGGACATCCGCAAACTCCTGGAGGTGCTCCAGGGCCTGGTGGAGAAGGGCAATACTGTACTGACCATTGAGCACAACCTGGACGTGATCAAATCTGCCGACTGGATCATCGACCTCGGGCCCGAGGGCGGCTCTGGTGGCGGCACTGTGGTGGCCGAGGGCACCCCAGAGGAGCTGGCGGCGTCGTACGAGTCCACCGGCTCCCACACCGGCCGCTTCTTGGCAGGAGTACTGGAGCACGGGTGAAACGATGTGCCGACTTCAAGGCCAGCACTGTTGCTAAGCTTCTATGCCGATGACCACTGAACCCGAGACCCCAGATGGCACCGCGGTAGTAGAAGGCCGCACCGCCGGCCAGGAACGCATCCGCCGCATCGGCGGGCGCACTATACGGCTGCTCTGCCGGCCCACAGTCACCGGGCTGGAGAACGTCCCGGAGTCCGGTGGGTTCATTGTGGCCTCCAACCACCTGAGCTTCCTCGACTCAGTGCTCATCCAAGGCATCTTCCCGCGTGCGGTCAGCTTCTTCGCCAAAGCCGAGTACTTCACCCAGCCCGGACTGCGGGGCAGGGGCATGCGGTTCTTCTTCGAATCCTTCGGCTCGGTGCCGGTGGACCGGGACAAGCAGTCCGGAGCGGTGGAGGCGCTCTACGGGCTGACCAGTATCATCAACTCAGGCCACGGGGTGGGGATCTACCCTGAGGGCACCCGCAGCCGCGACGGGCGGCTCTACCGGGGCAAGAATGGAGTCGGCTGGCTGGCCCTGGCCACCGGTGCGCCGGTGGTCCCGGTGGGCCTGCGCGGCACCGAGAAGCTGCAGCCGCCGGATAAGAACACGATGCGCCCGGCGAAGTTCGAGATGCACGTCGGTGAGCCCCTGCAGTTCGAGAAGCTGGGCGAGAAGCACTCCATGAAACCCCGCAAAGAAGCCACCAGTGCGGTGATGGACGCCATCGCCGCACTCTCCGGGCAGGAACGGGTGGACAGCTACAACGCCCGCCCCACCAAGGGAGACGATGGCTGACCCAGCCGACTACCGGCCCAAGCCAGGGGAGATCCCCACCAACCCGGGGGTCTACCGGTTCATCGACCCGCACGGGCGGGTCATCTACGTGGGCAAGGCCAAGAACCTGCGGGCCAGGCTGAACTCCTACTTCACATCGGTCAACCAGCTGCACCCCAAGACCTACGCCATGGTGCATGCTGCTGCCAGTGTGGAATGGACCGTGGTGGGCTCCGAGCTGGAGGCCATCCAACTGGAGTACACCTGGATCAAGCAGCACACCCCGCGGTTCAACATCATGTACCGGGACGATAAGTCCTACCCCTACCTGGCCGTGACCATGAACGAGAAGGTCCCCCGGGTCCAGGTTATGCGCGGGGACAAGAAGCCCGGGGTCAAGTACTTCGGTCCCTTCCACCCCGCCAAGGCCATCCGCGAAACCGTGGACACGATGCTGCGGGTCTTCCCCGTCCGGTCCTGCTCCGCGGGGGTGTACAAACGCGCCGAGGCCTCCGGGCGGCCCTGCCTGCTGGGCTATATCGACAAATGCGCCGCCCCCTGCGTGGGGAACATCTCCGTGGAGGACCACCGCAGACTGGCCGAGGAGTTCGTAGAGGTGATGGCCGGGCGGCCCGGTCCGCATCTGCGCCGCATTGAGGCGCAGATGAAACAGGCTGTGGCAGAGCTGCGGTATGAGGACGCTGCCCGGCACCGGGATGATCTGGAGGCGCTGCGCCGGGTCTTCGAACGCAATGCTGTGGTGCTGACCGAAGATACCGAGGCCGATATCTTTGCCTTCGCCCAGGATGAGCTGGAAGTCTCCGCCCAGGTCTTCCACGTGCGCCAGGGCCGGATCCGCGGCCAGCGCGGCTGGATCTCGGAGAAGGTGGAGGAGACCGACGACGCCGGGCTGGCAGAGCAGCTGATCCTGCAGGTCTACGGTGATATGCCGGACACCGAACGCATCCCACGGGAGGTACTGGTGCCCGCCCTGCCGGAGAATCACCAGGATCTCACCGAATGGCTCAGCGCCCGGCGGGGAGCCAGAGTCAGCCTGCGGGTCCCACAGCGGGGGGACAAGGCCGCTCTGCTGGGCACGGTGAAGGAGAACGCAGACCAGGCCCTGTCTCTGCACAAAGCCCGCCGCTCCAGCGATATCACCACCCGCTCCGCGGCCCTGCGCGAGCTGCAGGAGCACCTGGACCTCTCCGAGCCGCTGCTGCGGATCGAATGCTTCGACATCTCACACACCTCAGGCACCAATGTGGTGGCCTCGATGGTGGTGCTGGAGGACGGGCTGCCCAAAAAGAAGGACTACCGGCGGTTCAGCATCCGCGGCGAGGCTGCCCGCGATGACACCTCCGCCATGCACGATGTGCTCACCCGGCGGTTCCGCAAGTACCTGGAGGAATCAGCCGAGCTCGATGTAGACGACCCCGGAAAGTTCGCCTACCCGCCCTCCCTGGTGGTGGTGGACGGCGGCCAGCCCCAGGTCAACACGGCCCGTAAGGCCCTGGACGAGCTCGGACTCACCGAGATGCCGGTGGTGGGCCTGGCCAAACGGCTCGAGGAGGTCTGGCTGCCTGAGGATGATTTTCCCCTGGTGCTGCCACGGACCTCCGAGGCGCTCTACATGCTGCAGCGGATCCGCGATGAGGCCCACCGCTTCGCCATCGCCTACCACCGCACCGCCCGCTCTAAGAAAATGACCGCCTCTGCCCTGGACGAGGTGCCCGGCCTGGGTCCCAAGCGGCGGGCCGCTGTGGTGGCCCACTTCGGCTCGGTGGCGAACCTGACCAAGGCCAGTGCTGAGCAGATTGCTGAGGTGCCCGGCGTCGGGCTGGAAACCGCTCAGCGCATCCTGGAGCACCTGCGCGCCGAGCCCGGGGCACAGTAGGGTTGAACCATGAGCGAGCTGTCACCGGTGAAGCCCCCCGAGAATGAACTTCTGATCGTCACCGGCATGTCCGGTGCCGGGCGGACCACCGCCGCCCACGCCCTGGAGGACACCGGCTGGTATGTGGTGGAGGGGCTGCCCCCGGAGCTGATCTCCACCATGATGGACCTGGTGGCCCGCAATCCGGGGTCAGTGCAGAAACTGGCCGTGGTCCTGGACGCTCGCAGCCGCCGCCTCTACTCCTCCATGCAGGAAGGGCTGGCGCAGATCGCCGCAGCCGGCATCACCTACCGGGTGCTCTACCTCGAGGCCAGCGATGAGCTGCTGGTGCGTAGGTTCGAACAGGGCCGGCGCCCGCATCCGCTGCAGGGCGATGGGCGCATTCTGCAGGGCATCCACGCCGAACGGGAACTCCTGGCCCCGGTGAAGGACCAGGCCGATATGGTCATTGACACCACTGAGCTGAACGTGCACGGCCTGGCCAATACTATCAACGAGCTGTTCAACGAGGACGGACCGATCACGCTGCGGCTGAACGTCATGAGCTTCGGGTTCAAATACGGAGTGCCGGCCGATGCCAACTATGTGGCCGATGTGCGGTTCATCCCCAACCCGCACTGGGTGCCCGAGCTGCGCCCGCTCACCGGGCAGGATGCCACAGTCCGCGAATACGTACTGGTCAATGAGGGAGCCGGTGAATTTGTGGACCGCTATGTGGAGGCGCTGAAACCCGTACTGGAAGGTTACCGGCGCGAGAATAAGCACTACGCCACCCTGGCAGTGGGCTGCACCGGCGGCAAGCACCGCTCAGTGGCGATCAGCGAGGAACTGGCCCGCCGGCTGGCCCAGCTGCCCAGTGTCACCGTCAACGTGGTCCACCGGGACCTGGGCCGAGAATAGGCTCGAGGAGCGCATACGATGACCCAGCTCACAGGTCCGCTGCCAACTTTCTCCCAGCCGGTGCTCCCGGTGAGCCGCTCCTCCTTCCGGGTCACCGCCCTGGGCGGAGGCCACGGACTCTCGGCCACCCTGAAGGCGCTGCGCATTGTGGCCGCCGAGCACCTCACTGCGGTGTGCACCGTGGCTGATGACGGCGGCTCCTCCGGGCGGCTGCGCAAGGACATGGACGTGCTGCCGCCGGGGGACCTGCGGATGGCCCTGACCGCACTGTGCGATGACACCGACTGGGGGCGCACCTGGGCTGATGTGATGCAGCACCGGTTCCGATCCAAGGAGGGGGTGAGCGGAACCCTTGACGATCACGCCATGGGCAACCTGCTCATAGTCGCGCTTTGGGAGCTGCTGGGCGATCCAGTGGACGGGCTGCGCTGGGCCGGAGCCCTGCTGGGCGCCCGCGGCCAGGTGCTGCCGATGTCGCGCACCCCGCTGACCCTCTCCGGATTAGTCCAGCCGCGCGGCGGGGAGGAACCGGTGCGGGTCACTTCCCAGGCCGAGCTCGCCCGGGCCGGCAACCGCGGAGCGCTCAGCGATGTCCGGCTGCACCCCGAGGAGGCCGAGCCCAGCGTGGAGGCGGTCACCGCCATCGAACTCTCAGACTGGGTGGTGCTGGGCCCCGGTTCCTGGTACACATCGGTGTTGCCGCACCTGCTGCTGCCGGGACTGCGCAGTGCGGTGGCCGAGACCGAGGCCAAGCGCTGCATAGTGATGAACCTCAAACTAGACACTGACGAGACGTTCGGCATGAGCCCGGCCGACCATCTGGACGTACTGGCCCGCTGCGCCCCCGGCCTGCGCATCGACGCGGTGATCGCCGACCCGCGATCAGTGGCCGAGTCCGAGCGTGAGAGCTTCCAGGCCGCCGCCGCCAGGCTCGGCGCTGAGATCACCTACGCCAAAGTGCGCCGGGAGTCTCAGCCGGAGGTGCATGATCCGCTGCGCCTGGCCATCGCCTTCAGCGAGGTGTTCCACGGCTGAGATACTCTAATGGCCCACGCTCACCAGCACTGCTGAACCCGACGACCCACACGAGGACCAGATACCCATGGCGCTGACCGAATCGGTCAAAGACGAACTCTCCCGGGTGGAGGTCAAAACCACCTCCGAGCGCAAGGCTGAAGTCTCCGCCATGCTGCGCTTCGCCGGTGGCCTGCATGTAGTGGCCCGGCGAGTGGTGATCGAGGCAGAGGTGGATCACGCCCAGGCCGCGCGCCGGCTGCGCACCGCTCTGGCTGAGATCTACGGGCACCGCTGCGAGGTCATCGTAGTCGCCGGCAACGGGCTCAAGCGAGGTTCCCGGTACGTGGTCAGGGTGGTGCGCGAGGGGGATGCCCTGGCTCGTCAGACCGGCCTGATCGATGGCCGCGGACGCCCGGTGCGCGGACTGCCTGCAGTGATCGTCAACGGCTCCGTGGCCGATGCGGTCTCCGCCTGGCGCGGTGCTTTTCTGGCCCATGGTTCACTGACCGAGCCCGGGCGCTCCTGCTCTCTGGAAGTCACCTGTCCCGGCCCGGAGGCCGCCCTGGCCCTGGTGGGGGCTGCCCGTCGGCTCGAGATCATGGCCAAGGCCCGCGAAGTGCGCAACGCTGACCGGGTGGTGATCCGCGACGCGGAGTCCATCGCCAAGCTGCTCACAGCCATGGGAGCCCATAAGACCCTGAACGTCTGGGAGGAGCGCCGCCAGCGCCGCGAGCACCGGGCCTCCGCCAACCGGCTGGCAAATTTCGACGACGCCAACCTGCGCCGGTCCGCCCAGGCCGCCGTGGCGGCAGGGGCACGGGTGGAGCGGGCCCTGGAGATCCTGGCCGATGAGGTGCCTGAGCACCTGGAGTACGCCGGCAGGCTGCGCCTGGAGCATAAGCAGGCCTCCCTGGACGAACTCGGCCGGCTGGCTGACCCGCCGATGACCAAGGACGCCATCGCCGGGCGGATCCGCCGCCTGCTGGCGATGGCGGATAAGCGCGCCCAGGAGAAGAGCATCCCGGGAACAGACGCCAATGTCACCGAGGACATGCTGGAATAATTCCCCGTTAATCTGTTCGTGAACAGGGCACGTCACAGTCCTTCACCCCCTTATGCGCAGCAGCGCAGGCACATAGGATTGGAGGCAGCGGGGCTTTGACCTCGAACCATTCCGTCACAAGGAGGAACGCATGGCTGAGTACACCCTTCCTGAGCTTGACTACGACTACGGCGCCTTGGAGCCCCATATCTCCGGACGCATCATGGAGCTGCACCACTCCAAGCACCACAACACCTATGTGGGCGGGGCCAACACTGCCCTGGAGAAGCTGGCCGAGGCCCGGGAGAAGGAGGACTACGCCTCCACCCCGCTGCTGCTGAAGAACCTGCAGTTCAACCTGGGCGGGCACATCAACCACTCCATCTTCTGGAAGAACCTGACCCCCAACGGCCAGGAGCGCCCCGAGGGTGAGATCGCCGCCGCCATCAACGAGTACTTCGGCTCCTTCGAGAAGTTCCGCGATCAGTTCAGCCAGGCCGCACTGACCATCCAGGGCTCCGGCTGGGCCATCCTGGCCTATGAGCCGATCGGCGGCAACCTGGTCATCGAGCAGTTCTACGACCAGCAGAACGGCGTGCCGGTGGCCACCACCCCGCTGCTGATGCTGGACATGTGGGAGCACGCCTTCTACCTGGACTACCAGAACGTCAAGCCCGACTACGTGAAGGCCTTCTGGAACATCGTCAACTGGGACGATGTGGCATCCCGCTTCGCTGCAGCCCGCGAAGGCGCAGCCAAACTGGTGACTCGATAGTCAAGCCTGGGCCGTGCTGCCGCGGCCATCATGCCTGAAGGAGCTGGCGTGCTTCGCCGCCAGCTCGCAGGTGTGGAAGAATAGACACGATAATTGAACACGTTCTGCAGACACACCTGAGAACAACGATGTTGTTGGGGGTCAGCAGCGCCGGAGAGATCCGGCGCCGCTGATCCCCAACGCATTTCTCAGGGACTTTTCCACGCACCGCACTGCAGGCACCTGAGCCGGAAACGGAAGGAAACCCTATGGCTGTCAAGATCGCAATCAACGGATTCGGACGCATTGGACGCACGGTACTGCGCGTTCTGGAGGAGCAGGGCTCTGAGCTGGAGCTCGTGGCGATCAACGACCTCACCGACCCGGCCACCCTGCTCAACCTCACTAAGTATGACTCCATCATGGGGCGCTTCCCGGCCCCCGTCTCCCTGGAGGGAGACACCCTGGTGGTCGGCAGCCGCCGCGTCAAGCTCCTCTCCGAGAAGGAGCCGGCCAATCTGCCCTGGGCCGAGCTGGGTGTGGACATCGTGCTCGAGTGCACCGGCTTCTTCAACAACAAGGAGGCCGCCGGGGCTCACCTCGACGCTGGTGCGAAGAAGGTCATCCTCTCCGCCCCGGGCAAGGGCGTGGACGGCACCTTCGTGCTCGGCATCAACGAGAACACCTACGACGCCGCCAACCACACCGTGATCTCCAACGCCTCCTGCACCACCAACTGCCTAGCACCCCTGGCCAAGGTGCTCAATGACGAGTTCGGCATCGTCGAGGGTCTGATGACCACCATTCACGCCTACACCGGCGACCAGCGCCTGCACGACGCCCCGCACCGCGACGCCCGGCGGGCCCGCGCCGCCGGGGTCAACATGGTGCCCACGTCCACCGGTGCAGCTGCCGCGATCGGCCTGGTCATCCCTGAGATTGACGGTAAGCTCGACGGCTTCGCCGTGCGCGTGCCCACCATCACCGGCTCCGGCACCGACCTGACTGTCACCGTGGAGAAGGACGGCGTAACCGTGGAGGAGGTCAACGCTGCGTTCAAGGCCGCGGCCGAGGGGCCCCTGGCCGGAGTCCTGGACTACAACGAGGATCCGATCGTCTCCACCGATATCGTCGGGGATCCGCATGCCTGCATCTTTGACGCACCTCTGACCAAGGTCATCGGCAACACGGTGAAGGTCTTCGGCTGGTACGACAATGAGTACGGCTACTCCAGCCGACTGGTGGAGATGACTCAGTTCGTGGGCTCCTCGCTCTAGCCGGTTCCAGGTAGTCTGAACGCATGAGCGCTTCAACCCTGAATGATCTGCTGGCCGAGGGCGTTTCCGGCCGCACTGTACTGGTCCGCTCGGACCTCAACGTCCCGCTCAAAGACGGCACTGTGACCGATGACGGGCGGATCCGCGCCTCGCTTCCGGTGCTGGAGAAGCTCACGGGGGCAGGTGCACGGGTCATCGTTGCCGCTCACCTCGGCCGGCCGAAGGGTGCTTTCGATCCGGAGTTCTCCCTGGAGCCGGTGGCGCACCGGCTCAGCCAGCTGACGGAGGCCCGGGTCACCGGGATCGACTCCCAGCTGCCGCTGGCCGGTGAGGAGGCGCGTGCGGCCGTGGCCCAACTGGGCGATGGCGAGATCTTCATGCTGGAGAACGTGCGCTTCGACCCCCGTGAGACCTCCAAGGATGCCGCCGCCCGGGCGGAGTTCGCCGCCGAGCTGGCGGCATTGACCGGGGAGAACGGCGCCTATGTCAACGATGCCTTCGGAGCAGTGCACCGGGCCCATGCCTCCACCACTGACATCGCGAAGCTGCTGCCCGCCTACCAGGGAGATTTGGTGGCCGCTGAGCTGAAAGTGCTGCAGCGGCTTACCCGGTCACCCCAGCGGCCCTACACCGTAGTGCTTGGCGGCTCCAAGGTCTCCGATAAGCTGGCGGTGATCGAGAACCTGATCCCCAAGGCTGACGCTCTGCTGATCGGCGGCGGCATGGTCTTTACCTTCGCCAAGGCCATGGGATACGGGATCGGCAAGTCCCTGGTGGAGGAGGACAAGCTGGATACGGTCAAAAGCTTTGTAGCCCTGGCCGAAAAGCACGGCTGCCAGCTGATCTTCCCCACCGATATCGTCATGGCAGCCAGCTTCTCCGCCGATGCCGAGCACGAGGTGCTCCCGGTGGGTGAACTGGAGAACGGCGCCCATGGTGACCAGGCGCTGGGCCTGGACATCGGGCCGGAGTCCGCTGCCGCATTCGCCCGGCAGATCACGGCCTCCAACACCGTGTTCTGGAATGGCCCCATGGGGGTCTTCGAGATGGCGCCCTTCGCCGCAGGCACCCGGGCGGTGGCCCAGGCGCTTACCGATTGCCCTGGCTTCACCGTGGTTGGCGGCGGCGACTCTGCAGCAGCAGTGCGCGCGCTCGGCTTCGATGAATCCAGCTTCGGTCATATCTCCACCGGTGGCGGAGCCTCACTGGAATACCTGGAGGGCAAAGACCTGCCCGGAATCGACGCATTGGGAGCAGCATGACCACGCAGAAGAATGGACAGTTCGTCCGGCGCCCGCTTATCGCCGGCAACTGGAAGATGAACATGGACCATATGCAGGCGATCGCCCTGGTCCAGAAACTGGCCTGGACCCTGGACGATGCCAATCACGACTACGAGCGTGTGCAGGTCTCAGTATTCCCGCCCTTCACCGATCTGCGCGGGGTTCAGACCCTGGTCGCCGGCGACAAGCTGGACCTGGAATACGGCGCACAGGACCTCTCCCCGCAGGATTCCGGGGCCTACACCGGGGACATCTCCGGTGCGTTCCTGGCTAAGCTGGGCTGCTCCCAGGTGCTCGTGGGGCACTCGGAACGCCGGGAGATCCACGGTGAGGGGGACGGCGTCGTTCGCTCCAAGATTGAGGCAGCCCTGCGCCACCAGCTGGCGCCGGTGCTCTGCGTAGGGGAGGGCCTGGAGGTCCGCGAGGCTGGCAACCATGTTCACCACACCCTGGCTCAGGTCCAGGCGGCCTTGGAGGGCTTCACCGCTGAGCAGCTGGCAGAACTGGTGATCGCCTATGAGCCGGTCTGGGCCATCGGCACCGGCAAGACCGCCGGACCGGAGGACGCCCAGGAACTGGCCGCGGCCATCCGCGCCAAACTTGCCGAGCTGTACTCCCAGGAATTCGCTGACTCGGTGCGCATCCTCTACGGCGGTTCGGTGAAGTCCGGGAACGTGGCCTCCATCCTTGCCGGGGCCGATGTGGACGGCGCCTTGGTGGGCGGTGCATCCCTGGAAGCTGAGGAGTTCGCCAAGATCGCCCAGTTCGAGAAGCACATCACCGCCTGAGCCTGCCCGGACACCCGCTGCGCACCTGCTACGCTGGTAGCCGCGCAAACCGACGTTGAACGTTCTCTGAAAGGCCGCACGTGACCGCACTGACCATTGGGCTTCAGATCGCCCTGCTGGTGCTCAGCCTCCTGCTTATCCTGCTGATCCTGCTGCACAAAGGACGCGGCGGCGGTATGTCGGATATGTTTGGCGGCGGCATCACCTCCTCACTGGGCTCATCCGGTGTGGCCGAGCGCAACCTGACCCGGCTGACCATCGTGCTGGGCATCGTCTGGGGACTGATCATTGTGGCGCTTGCCCTGATCATCCAGACCACCGGCAGCTGGTAAACCGGCTGCCCCGGCTATGCGGAGGCTTGCACTCAGCGCTCTGCTCGCCGCAGCGCTGGACCCCGAGCTGCAGCAGGCCCTCGAGGAGGCAGTGGCCCGGGCAGAGTCCCAGGGGGTCAATGTCTCAGTAGGAGTTCAGGACCTCACTGATCCGGCGGCCGAGCCTCTGCTGATCAACCCGGGTGAGACCTACCATGGGGCCAGCACGGTCAAGGTAGCTGTGCTGATCGCCCTGCTGAGGCAGGTGGATGCCGGAGTGATCAGCCTTGATGCCCCGATCACCGTGCCGCCCGAGCTGACTCTGCCTGGCACCGGCAATCTGGACCAGGGCTCGCTGCCGATGGACTCCACTGTGGAGGAGCTCGCCCAGCTGATGATCACCGAATCGGACAATACGGCCCAACACACCCTGGTGTACTACATCGGGCTGGAACCCATTGAGCAGCTCTTCGAGGACCTCGGCACTGAGCACCTCTGGTACACCCGGGTCGCGGACTCCCAGAACCCGGCGGTCACGGAGGCGGAGAACATCGCCGAGGCGGAGGAGCTGCTGGGGCTGCTCACCACGGCCTATGCCGATGATCAGCTGCTGAGCCCCCAGAGCCGGGACTTCCTGCTGGAGACCCTGCTCGACCAGCAGATCGGCACCAAGTTCGGCCAGATCCCCGCCGCAGAGGGCACCTTGGCGCATAAGACTGGGGAGATCGACAACTACACCCATGACATCGGCTACTTCCTGGTCCCCGGCCGCGAGCACGCAGTAGTGGTGCTCACCGAGGTGACCACCACCTGGGACTTCACGGAGATGGCGGCGATCGGCAATCCGGTGGTCACCGATATCGGTCAGATCGTCTACAGCCACTTGGAGGCTCTGCCCGAGCCTGAGGACCAGGAGGAGGACGACGTCGCCCCCGCACCCGAGGAGCCCCCCACCGAGGATCCGGCGCCCACCGCAGGGGAGCAGGCCGAGGGCCGCGAGAGCCCGCCCAGTGCCCCGGCGGAGGGCGAGGGCACCGATCATCCCGCGGATCCGGGGCAGATAGACGCAGCGCAGACTCAGGCCGCGGGTTGGTCCACCGGCGCCCTGCTCCTCTCCGCGGCCGCCGGGGCCGCAGCCGCCTGCCTTCTCACCCTGCTGCTGAGCCGCCGAGCTTTCCGCCAGCGCCCCAGCTGAGTTCGCTGGGAAACTAATGGGTCGCTCCGATCGATCCTCTATCTCTATCCAGTTCCCGCTGCACAGGGGGAATTGCGCCCAGTGTCTGTGGGTGTTATGGGCAGTGGGCGACGATGCCTCGGAGCTGCGCAGGGTATGTCGTAGGCAACTGCTCAGATGAGACCGGTATGCGGGAGTTTTTGGGCAGTAGATGACGATGCCGAAGTGTGTGCTGCCAGTTATCGTCCCGAATTGCTCAGAGCTGTGCGGCAGCGGCCTGGTCCAGGTGCCAGATGGTCTCCTCGGCGCCGCGGGCGTTGGCCGCAGGGTATTGGGTGACATCGGCACCGGGAACCAGAGCTTCTGCAGCGGCCTCCGCTTTATCCGCACCGGTCACCCCGGTCCAGACCCGGCGAGCCGTGTGCACCGCGTCGAAGGTCAGAGTCACCCGCAGCGGCGGCCCCAGTTCCACCGGGGCGTCGGACTCCCCGGTGGTGGGCTGCCCGATCACGCTTAGCGAATCCTTGCCAGGGAACAGGCTGTTGATATGCCCGTCCGGCCCCACACCAAGCAGCATCACGTCGAAGCGCGGCATCAACAGCTTCCCATGCGGGCCCTGGACCCCGTGCTCGGCGGCGAAGGCCTCCAGCTGCCGGGCATAGATCTGTGCCCCAGCCTCCGGGTGCGCGGCCTCCTCGGAGGTGGGCATCGGGCAGATATTGTCCGTGGGCAGTCCCTGCTCAGCCACCAGGAAGTCCAGCAGCGCCGCCCTGGCCTGGGTCTCGTTGCGGTCCTCGTCCCCCGCCGGCAGCAGCCGCTCATCGCCCCACCAGAAATGCACCGAGGCCCAGTCCGGGGCCTCAGCGCCCTCCCGGACCAGCTCGGCCACTGCCTCCAGGGTGGCGATGCCTGCACCGCCACCGGTCAGCGAGACATGGGCCATGCCCTGGGACTGCGCCGCCTGCTTCAGCACCGCCAGCAGCCGGGAGGCGATCGTCCGGGTCACCTCCGCCCGATCTGCGAAGACCTCCACCTGCGGCGCAGCAGTCTCAGTATTGATCTGAACTCCCATGGCAACCAACCTCACTGTTTCAAAAATAGGGAACTATGCGTCGTCGTACACTGTTTTCCCTAGTCAGAGTAGGGTGGCAGGCTTAAGGAACCCTCCATGCCCGGCCGTCGCGGGCCATCAGCTCCTCAGCTGAGGCCGGTCCCCAGGAGCCAGGCGCATAGGGCTCGGGCTGCTCCGCCATGGCCTCCCAGCGCTTGATGAAGGGGTCCAGGATCTGCCAGGACAGTTCCACCTCGCGGTGCCGGGGGAACAGCGGGGGCTCGCCCAGCAGCACGTCCAGGATGAGCCGTTCATAGGCCTCCGGGGACTCCTCGGTGAAGGACCGCCCGTAGCTGAAGTCCATATTCACATCCCGGATCTCCATCCCGGTGCCGGGTACCTTGGAGGCCAGCCGCAGCGTGGCGCCCTCATTGGGCTGGATCCGGATGATCAGCGCGTTCTGCCCGAACTGCCGTTCATCAGCCTGGGTGAACAGCAGATTAGGAGCACGCTTGAACATCACCACGATCTCGGTGACCCGGGAGCCCAACCGTTTACCGGAGCGCAGATAGAACGGCACCCCGTCCCAGCGCCGGGTGTGGATACCCAGTTTGAACGCCGCATAGGTCTCAGTGGTGGAGTCTGGGTCAAAACCCTCTTCCTGGAGGAAGCCGACGACGCCCTCCCCATCCTGAGTGCCGGAGGCGTACTGCCCACGGGCACTTGCCGCCCCGAGGTCCGCAGGCACCCGGACCGCCTCCAGCACCTTCTCCTTCTCCCGGCGCAGGTGGTCCGCGTCAAAGCTGATCGGCTCCTCCATCGCGGTCAGCGCCAGCAGTTGCAGCAGATGGTTCTGGATCACGTCCCGGGCTGCGCCAACACCGTCGTAATAGCTGGCACGGCCCTCGATGCCGATGTTCTCCGCCATGGTGATCTGCACATGGTCGATGTGCTGGTTGTTCCACAGCGGCTCGAACAGCCGGTTGGCAAACCGCAGGGCAAGCAGGTTCTGGACGGTCTCCTTGCCCAGGTAATGATCGATGCGGAAGACATCATCGGAGGCGAAGACCCGCTCCACCGCCTGATTGAGCTCATGGGCAGAGTGCTCATCATGGCCGAAAGGCTTCTCGATGATCACCCGGGACCAGGGTTCATCGGCGGACTTCGCCCGGCGGGCCAGCCCGTGCACTGAGAGCTTTTGGCTCACCGTCTCGAAGCTGTTGGGCGGAATCGAGAGGTAGAAGGCATGGTTTCCGCCGGTGCCGCGCTCATCCTGCAGCTCCACCAGCAGCTGGCCCAGCTGCTCATAGGCAGCGTCATCCTCAAAGCCGGAGGCCTGCACAAACCGCAGGCCGGCGGCCAGCTGCTCCCACACCTCCTCGTTGAAGTCGGTGCGTGCCCGCTGCATCACATAGGTCTTGACCTGCTCGGCGAACTCCTGGTGGCTCCACTCCCGGCGGCCGAAGCCCACCAGGCTGAAACTCTCCGGGAGCCGGCCCCGGTTGGCCAGATCATAGAGGGCCGGCAGCAGCTTCTTACGGGCCAGGTCCCCGGTGACGCCGAACATCACCATGGCACAGTCCCCGGCCGGCCGGGACCCGCTGCTGCTGGAAGTCCGGCGGGACAGTGCCCCCGCCAGAGGATCGCCATGTGCTGCGCTGCTGGTCATCAGTCTCCTCGAACCGCCGCTCAGCTCAGCGAGGATACGGCGTCGATGACCTGCTGCAGCCCGGCCTTCCGATCGGTCAGGTGCAACTGCAGCACCGGCCGGCCGTGCTCAGCCAGCACGGCGGCATCACCGTTGGCCTGGGCGGAGATGAGCTGGGTGAGGGTGAAGGGCCGCTCCGGGACATCCAGGTCCTGCTCCGCCGAGGTGGTGATCTGCAGGAAGACCCCCACTGCTGGCCCGCCCTTGTGGAACTGCCCGGTGGAGTGCAGGAACCGGGGGCCCCAGCCGAAGGTCACCGGCCTGCCGGCCAGTGCGGCCAGCTGGGGGCGGATTTCCTCCAGTTCGGTCTCAGAGGTGCGGTCCAGATAGGCCATCACGGCCACATAGCCGGTATCCGGGACCCGGGCCAGCAACGCCTGCACCGCCTCGGCCACCGTCACCTGCCCATTGGTCAGCAGGGACTCATCACCTGAGGCGCGGATCTCGACCGCCCCATCGGTCACAGCCTCCCCGCTCTCCGGGGCGGGGGAGCCCAGCAGGGACCGGGCGGCCACCTTCGCGGACTCCACGTCAGGCTGGTCGAAGGGATTGATGCCCAGCAGGGAACCGGCCACCGCAGTGGCGAACTCCCAGAGCAGGAACTGTGCCCCGAGGCTGCCGCCGGTGCGCACCACATGCGGGGAGACCACAGTCTCGGCCGGGTCGGCGTCCACGGAGGCACCGTCTTCAGCCTCAGCATCCACGATCTCCACGACCAGCACATCATCGGCGTCGCGGGTCAGCTCCGGCTCGCCATCGGCCACGATCACCGGCAGCAGACCGGTGCCCTCCTTGCCGGTGGACTCTGCCACCAGCTGCTCGATCCAGGCACCGATGCCCACCAACGGGGAACCGGCATCGGCGATCACCAGCTTGTCGCGCAGCGGGGAGGTGCCGCCGATAGCCGCCCCGAGCTGCAGGCCCGGGTTGGCGGCGTCGTCCTCGGTGAGCAGGTCCAGTGCGGACTCCGCCTCATCCAGCAGTGCGGCAATATCCACCCCGGCCAGACCGGAGGGCACCAACCCGAAGGCAGTCAGCGCAGAGTAGCGTCCGCCCACCGAAGGGTCGGCCTCGAAGACCGCGCGCACCCCCTGCTCCCGGGCGGACTCTCCGAGCGGCGAGCCCGGATCGGTGACCACTACAGTGCGCGCTGCAGCGCTGATCCCAGCAGAGCTGAAGGCCTGCTGCACGATCCGGCGCTGCGAGTCAGTCTCCACAGTGGAGCCGGACTTGGAGGACACCACCAGCACAGTGCGCTCCAGATCCGTCAGCGCAGCCGAGACCTGCTGCGGGTCGGTGGAGTCCAGCACTACCAGCTGGGCTCCATAGGTGGCGGTGATCACCTCAGGGGCCAGCGATGAGCCGCCCATCCCGGCCAGCACCACCCGGTCCACGCCTTCGGCTGCCAGTTCGGCGCGCAGTGCGGTGATCTGCTCCACCAGCGGGCGGGCGGCCTCGAAGGGGGCCACCCAGCCGAGCCGTTTTGCGGATTCATCCTCAGCCTCGGGGCCCCACAGTGTGTGGTCCTTGGCGGCCAGCCGGGAGGCGAACTCGTGGTCCACCAGTCCGGGGACTTGGGCTTCGGCGGCCTGGCGGGCCGCGCCGAGCAGAGTCAGTGACAGCGAGCTCATCTTCTCTTCCCTTCGGGCAGTACTGGAACGGCAGGACAGCAGGCTCAGGCGTTGCGCTTCAGGCCCTCGTCGACGGTGGCGAGCAGTCCCTCCCAGGACTTCTCGAACTTCCCCAGGCCCTCAGCCTCCAGGGCGTCCACCACCTCGCGGTAGCTGATTCCGGCGGCAGAGATGCCATCGAGCACCCGGTTGGAGTCCACATACGTGTCCGTCATAGTGTCTCCATCCACCTCGCCGTGATCAGCCAGGGCGTTCAGGGTCTTCTCCGGCATGGTGTTGACCACTCCGGCAGCTGCCAGCTCGGTGACGTAGAGGGTGTCAGAGAGGCTGGGGTCCTTGGTGCCGGTGGAGGCCAGCAGCAGCCGCTGTGGCCGCCCGCCCCGATCTGCCAGCAGCAGCCAGCGTTCGGAGGTGAAAGACTCCGAAGCGATCTGGTGGGCCAGCCGCGCATTGGCGATGGCGGCCTTGGACTTCAGCTTCTCGGTGCCGGGCTTGCCCTCCTCCGCGGCCAGTTCCAGACGCTTGTCCACCTCAGTGTCCACCCGAGAGACGAAGAAGCTGGCCACTGAGTGGATCTTGGAGATGTCCAATCCCTCGGCGTAGGCCTTCTCCAGGCCCAGCATGAACGCGTTGATCACCGCCCGGTAGCGCTCCAGGGAGAACACCAGGGTCACGTTGACGCTGATCCCCTCGGCGAGCACAGCGGCGATCGCCTCGATACCTTCCACCGTGGCCGGGATCTTGATCATCACGTTCTCCCGGTCCACCGCCTGGTAGAGCCGCTTGGCCTCCTTAATGGTGGCATCGGCATTGCGGGCCAGCCGCGGGTCCACCTCGATGGAGACCCGGCCGTCCACCCCCTCGCTGGCGGCGTAGACCCCAGCGAAGACGTCGCAGGCCTCGCGCACATCAGCGGTGGTGATCTCGAAGACGGCCTGCTCGGCATCGGCGCCCTTGGCGGCCAGTTCGGCCAGCTGCCCCTCATAGGAGTCGCCGGAGCCCACAGCTGATTCGAAGATGGTGGGGTTGGTGGTCACCCCGACCACATGATGTGACTCGATCAGCTTGGCCAGCGATCCCGACTCCAGCCGCTGGCGGGAGAGATCATCGAGCCAGATGGATACGCCCACATCGGAGAGGGCCTTGGTGTTCGGGTTTCCTGCGGCAGTTTCGGCACTCATATCTGCTCCTTGGTCTGAAGATCTGAAGAGTAGGGGTCTCAGTTGCTGATGTTGGTGACGGCGCTGATGGACTCCTCAGCGGCGGCGGTGACCGCCTCGGCAGTGATGCCGAACTGCTCGTAGAGGACCTTGTAGTCGGCGGATCCGCCGAAGTGGTCCAGGCCCACAACCCGCCCGGCATCGCCCACGTACTGGTACCAGGACTGCGGGTGGGCGGCCTCCACCGCGACCCGGGCCTTCACGGCAGAGGGCAGCACATGCTCCCGGTAGGCGGGATCCTGCTCGGCGAACCACTCCAGGCAGGGGGCGGAGACCACACGGGCGGCCACACCCTTCTCGGCCAGGGCCTCGCGGGCCTGCACGGCCAGCTGCACCTCGGAACCGGTGCCGATCAGGATCACCTCAGGATGGACGACGACGCCGTCCCGGACCGCCTCTGCCAGCACATAGGCTCCCTTGGCTGCGCCCTCGACTGAGCCGAACTCATCGGCGGTGGCTTCGCCCGCACCGCGGGCGAACGTGGGCACCCCCTGGCGGGTCAGCGCGATGCCGGCGGGCTTGCTGCGACGTTTGAGCACCTCACGCCAGACCACGGCCACCTCATTGGCGTCCGCGGGGCGGGTCACGTCCAGGCCGGGGATCGCCCGCAGGCTGGCCAGCTGCTCCACCGGCTGGTGCGTGGGCCCGTCCTCGCCCAGGCCGATGGAGTCATGGGTCCACACGAAGATCGAGCCGATGCCCATCAGAGCCGCCAACCGCACGGCCGGGCGCTGGTAGTCGGAGAAGATCAGGAAGGTGCCGTTGTAGGTGCGCAGCGGAACCGAGAGCTGGATGCCGTTGGTGATGGCCGCTGCGGCATGCTCACGGATGCCGAAGTGCAGGTTGCGGCCATAGGGGCTGGCAGTGAACTTGCCCGTGGAGCTGGCGGCGGGACCGAATGATTCTTCCCCCGCGATCAGGGTGTTATTGGATCCGGCCAGGTCGGCGGAGCCGCCCCACAACTCGGGCAGCACCGGGGCCACCGCGTTGATCACCTTGCCGGAAGCAGCCCGGGTGGCCACAGCCTCACCGGCGGGGAACTCCGGCAGGGACTCCTCCCAGCCGGTGGGCAGATCCCCGGCGAGCAGGCGGTCCAGCAGTGCCGCGGCGTCCTCGTTGTTCTCCCGCCAGGCCTGGTAGGACTTCTCCCATTCGGCACGGGCCTGCGCCCCGCGGGCCTTGACCTCACGGGCGTGGGCGATGACCTCCTCTGCCACGTGGAAGTGGGCTGCCGGGTCGAAGCCGAGCAGCTCCTTGGTGGCGGCCAGCTCCTCAGGGCCCAGCTTGGAGCCGTGGATACCGCCGGTGTTCTGCTTGCCGGGGGCGGGCCACCCGATGATGGTGCGCAGCGCGATCAGCGAGGGCTTGGTGGTCTCGGCCTTGGCGGCGGCAAGGGCGCGGTCCAGCTCGGCCACATCCTCGGCGTAGTCACCGGTCTTCAGCCAGTCGACCCGCTGCACATGCCAGCCGTAGGCCTCGTAACGGGCCAGCACATCCTCGGTGAAGGCGATATCGGTGTCATCCTCAATCGAGATCTTGTTGTCGTCCCAGATCACATTGAGATTGCCCAGGCCCTGGTGGCCGGCCAGGCTGGAAGCTTCGGAGGTCACGCCCTCCTGCAGGTCGCCGTCGGAGGCGATGACCCACACGTTGTGGTCAAAGGGGGACTGACCGGCCGGCGCCTCGGGGTCCAGCAGCCCGCGCAGCCGTCGCTGGCCGTAGGCGAAGCCCACTGCGGAGGCCAGGCCCTGGCCCAGCGGTCCGGTGGTGATCTCCACACCGTCGGTGTGGCCGTACTCGGGGTGGCCCGGGGTCTTGGAGCCCCAGGTACGCAGCGCCTCAATATCCTCCAGCTCAAGCCCGTAGCCGGAGAAGTACAGCTGCAGGTAGAGGGTCAGGCTGGTGTGGCCGGGGGAGAGGATGAACCGGTCGCGGCCGATCCACTGCGGATCGGAGGGATCGTGGCGCATCACCTTCTGGAACAGCAGGTAGGCGGCGGGAGCCAGGCTCATTGCGGTGCCGGGGTGGCCGGATCCGACCTTCTCGACGGCGTCGGCGGCCAGCACCCGCAGGGTGTCCACGGCCTTCTTGTCCAGGTCGGTGAAGATTTCGGTCACTGTGAGTGTCCTCCAAGCGGTGATTCGTCTCTACAAAGGGGGCTTATGCGGAGGCACGCCCTTGTGCCGGGGTTGAGCTCAGGCCAGCTGGCGTGAGCCCACTCACTCCAGCCTACCCGGGGCGGGCCGGTTCGTCTTGCGAGAGCCCCAGCGCGAAGCCGATCAGCTCCATGCTGCGATGCTCGATCACCAGATCAGCCTGTCCGGCCAATGCTGGTTTGGCGCAGAAGGCCACTCCGATGCCTGCTGTACTCACCATATCCAGGTCATTGGCTCCATCGCCCACCCCGACCACATGCTGAACAGCCACGCCCTGGTCGCCGGCCCAGTCCAGCAGGCGTTGGCGTTTGACGCTGCGGTCCACCACTTCACCGGTGACCCGGCCGGTGAGCTGGCCGTCGGCCACCTCCAGGGTGTTGGCGTCATAGCCGGTCAGGCCCAGCTGTTCGGCCAGCGGCGCCAGGATCTGGACGAACCCGCCGGAGACGGCGAACACCGGCCAGGCACGACGCCGCCAGGCACCGATCAGCTGCTGGGCACCTGAGGTGGGGGTCACCTTCTGGAAGGTTTCATGAAGAACTGTGTCGGGCAGCCCGGCCAGGGCGCTGACCCGGGCGTGCAGGCTCTGGGTGAAGTCCAGCTCGCCGCGCATAGCGCGTTCGGTGATTTCGGCCACCTCCGCCTCGCGCCCGGCATGGGCGGCGAGCAGGTCGATGACCTCCTGATCGATCAGTGTGGAGTCCACATCCATAATCAGCATTGAAGGTGAGTCCGGAAGCCGCTGGGCGGCGGGCAGCACAGTGGTGGTGACGGCGTCGTGCGCAAGCTGCTCTGCAGCGGTGTCCAGCAGCGAGCCCAGCCAGTCGGTGCCGCTGGGGTCGTCGTAGTCCTCCATGGAGACCGCCCACCGCACGGCCTGCACAGGGCCGCCGGCTGTGCTGAACTGGGCGGACTGCGCCGCATGCATCAGGCCGCGGCGCCCGAACTCAGCGGTGAGGGAACGGATCAGGGCGGGCTCGAGGTTCTCGGCGGCGATCATCGCCACGGCTCCGGCAGGCAGGTCAGTCATAGCGCGTCTCAGCCTATCTCTGCTGCTCGGGTTCGGTAGTGTTGGGCCCATGAGTCCCGTGCTGAATCTCCAGGGCGTCACTGTGCGCCGCGGCCGCAAACTGCTGCTCAACAATGTCAGCTTCCAGATCCAGGAGGGGCAGCGCTGGGTGATCCTGGGGCCCAACGGGGCGGGCAAGACCACCCTGCTGCAGATCGCCTCCGGCCGGCTGTTCCCCACCACAGGGACCGCTCAGGTGCTGGACGAGACCCTGGGAGCGGTGGATGTGTTCGAGCTGCGCCCGCGGATCGGACTGTGCTCCAATGCGGTGGCGAACTCCATTCCCGGCCATGAGACTGCGCTGAACACGGTGCTCACCGCGGCCTATGGGGTGACCGGGAGGTGGCGCGAGCAGTATGAGCGATTGGACGAGCGCCGGGCCTTCGGCCTGCTCAATGCCTGGGGTGTGGGCACGGTGTTCGACCGGCCCTTCTCCACGCTCAGTGAGGGGGAGCGCAAGCGGGTCCAGATCGCCCGCGCACTGATGACTGACCCCGAGCTGCTGCTGCTCGATGAGCCCGGCGCCGGCCTGGACCTGGCCGGGCGTGAAGAGCTGGTCTCCTCGATTTCTGAGCTGGTGGACTGGGAGGATGCTCCGGCCACAGTGCTGGTCACCCACCATCTGGAGGAGATCCCGCCCGGCTTCACCCATGTGCTGCTGCTGCGCGACGGCGAGCTGGTGGCCGCCGGTCCCATGGGGGAGACCCTGACCTCGGAGAACCTGTCGGAGACCTTCGAGGTGCCCCTGGAGCTGGTGGAGCGCGAGGGCCGCTACAGCGCTTTCAAGAAGAGCTGACCTGTTGGAGGCACTGCTTGAGTTTGAGCTGCATGGCCTGGGGCTGGGCCTGCTGCTGCTGATTCTGCTGGCTGCGGTATGGGCTGGTGCGATCAACGCGGTGGTGGGTTCTGGGACCTTGGTGACGTTTCCGGTGTTGGTGGCCATGGGGATCCCGCCGGTCTCAGCCACTGTCTCGAATGCGATGGGGCTGATCGCGGGCAACTTCACCGGGGCCTGGGGGTATCGGCGCGAGATCATCCAGGTTCGATCGGTGCTGGCAAAGCTGATCCCGGCCTCGTTTGTGGGTGGGGTGATCGGGGCGACCCTGTTGATCACTTTGCCGGAGGAGGTCTTCGGCACGGTGGCCCCGGTGCTGATCGTGATTTCGCTGGGGCTGGTAATCGCCCAGCCGAAGTTGGCCGCCTGGGTCAAGCGCCGGGCGGCCGAGCGGGTGGAGGATGATGACCCGCAGACGCCTCAGGAGGAGGACTCTGCTGAGACGGTGGCGCGCAAGGCAGCTGAGTCGGTGCGCTGGCCGCTGATTCTGCTGGTGTTCCTGGCTGGGATCTACGGCGGATACTTCGTGGCTGCCCAGGGGATTCTCCTGATGGGCATCATGGGGGTGCTGCTGGCTGCCACTATGCAGCAGGCCAACGGAGTGAAGAACCTGCTGGTGGCCTTTGTGAACCTCACCGCGGCAGTCAGCTATCTGGTGGTCGACTACCTGATCCGTGACCCTGATGACCGGGTGATCCTCTGGGGAGTGGTGGCGATCATCGCTGCAGGCTCTACTCTGGGCGGACTGCTCGGGGCCTGGTTGGGCCGCAAACTCTCCCCGGTGGTGCTGCGCGGGGTGATCATCACCCTGGGCCTGGTCGCCCTGGCCGTGATGCTCAACAACCTGCTGAGTTAGTCCTTACGGGCCCTCGTAGTAGATCGGGGCGTTGGGGCCCAGCGGCAGGTCAAGGCCCATCCAGCCGATGGTCATCACCGTCCAGACTGCCCAGAAGGCCAGTGAGTACGGCAGCATCACCGAGACTAGCGAGCCGATACCGATCCGCTTGTCATAGCGCTGGGCCACCACGATGATCAGCGCGAAGTAGGTCATCAGCGGGCTGAGGATATTTGTGGCCGAGTCCGAGACGCGGTAGGCGGCCTGGGTGAACTCTGGGGAGATTCCCAGCTGCATCATGATCGGCACCATGATCGGGGCCAGCATGGCCCACTTCGCTGAGGCCGAGCCGATGAACAGGTTGACGATGCCGACGAAGAGCATGAACACGATCACCAGTGGGATGCCGGTGAGGTTGATGGAGTCCAGGGCGTCGGCTCCCAGGACGGAGACGATCAGCCCGAGGTTGGTCTGGTCGAAGTAGGCGATGAACTGCCCGGCGGTGAAGGCCAGCACCAGGAACATGGCCATACCGGCCAGGTACTTCGATATGTGGTTGACTGCGTCGGTGTCGTTCTTCACCACGTTGGTGACGATCCCGTAGACCAGTCCGGGCACAAAGAACACCACCACCAGGATGATCGCCAGCGAGCTCATGAACGGTGACTCCACCACGGCGCCGTCCTCACCGCGCATCGGAGCGTTCGGCGGAACGATGAGCAGCAGGAGCAGAGCTGCGGTGATGAGCAGCGAGATTCCGGCCCAGATCAGGCCTTTCTTCTCAGTGGGCGTGATCTTCAGCTTGGCCTGGTCCTCACCCTCGATCACGCCCTCGCCGGTCCACTTGCCCAACCGGGGCTCCACGATGAACTGGCTGACCAGCGTGCCGGCGATGGCCAGCACGAAGGTGGAGACGATGATGAACCAGTAGTTCATGGCCAGGTTCATCTGGTCGGCATAGTCCGGGTTGATGGTGGCAGCGGCCTCGATGGTCAGCTCACCGAGCATCACATCGGTCCCGGAGAGCAGCAGGTTGGCGCTGAACCCGGCAGAGACCCCGGCGAAGGCTGCGGCGATGCCGGCCAGCGGGTGCCGGCCCAGGGCTACGAACAGGATGGCGGCCAGCGGAGGAAGCACCACGTAGCCGGCGTCTGAGGCCACGGAGGACATGATGCCGGCGAAGACGATGGCGAATGTCACCAGGGTCCGGGGGATCGCCAGGATGAAGCTGCGAAGGGCGGTGCCGATCAGCCCGGTGGACTCGGCCATACCGATGCCGATCATGGTGGCCAGCACCACCCCCAGCGGGGCGAAGCCGATGAAGTTGTCCACCGCGGAGGTGAACATCCACTCCACGCCCTCGGCGGAGAGCAGGTTGAAGACCTCCACGGTCTCGCCCTCCAGAGGATCCTCGACGCTGAGGCCGATCTGGGATAGCAGCCAGGACAGCAGCACCACCAGCAGCGCCAGCAGTGCGAAGAGGGTGACCGGATGCGGTAGCTTATTGCCGGCCCATTCGATGAAGTCCAGGAACTTCTGGAAGAACCCTTTCCGCTTCCCGGACTCCAAAGTTCCACTGCCGGCGGCGACGGTATCCGCCGGCTCGGCGTTCTCGGTGTGCTCTGTGTCCTGCTGCTCTGGCTCCTGCGGTGGGGTGCTCATCGGGTGGCTCAGCTTCTTGGGTCGGTGTCAGGTGCCTTCCAATGTAGGAGGTTCCTGGGGAGACTTCAATCAGATCCTGGTGCGCTCTGGTGCCGGCCGGAGGGAGGGAGGGAGTGGGGCGGGAGTCGGTGAGTACGGCACCGCAGGGTGACGCCGGCGGCGTCGTGCTGTAAGATAGAGCGTTGGCCGTGCCGCGGTCTGCACACTTTGAATGTCTCCCAGCTTCTGGCAGCCCTGTTCTGACAGGGACCAGCGGCGCAAGAAAAGGACACTGACACTATGAAGACTGATATTCACCCGACCTACAAGCCGGTGATCTTCAACGACCTCTCCTCCGGCGAGAAGGTGCTCACCCGCTCCACCGCCACCTCCGAGAAGACCATGGAGTGGGAGGATGGAAACACCTACCCGGTGATCGATGTGGAGATCTCCGCTGCATCGCACCCCTTCTACACCGGCAAGCAGCGGATCATGGACTCCGCCGGCCGTGTGGACAAGTTCAACAAGCGCTTCGCAGGCTTCGGCGGCAAGAAGTAAGAAGTTGTCGGCGCCGCCTGCCTGGTTCACTCCGGGCGGTTCGGCGCTTCGGCTGCTCACGTGCTAGAGTTTCTTGGCTCGAAGAAGTGAGCAGCGAAGCACCTGCGCGGGTGGCGGAATAGGTAGACGCGCTAGCTTGAGGTGCTAGTCCTCTAATAATGAGGGTGCGGGTTCAAGTCCCGCTCCGCGCACTGCGTCAGGGATCGCCATCACGGCGGCCCCCGACCCGAAGCGAAACCCGGTCTGATCAGGAGAGATCCTGACCCAGGCCGGGTTTCGCCGTTGTAGGCTCCGCTGCGGGGTCCCGGGCCCCGCCCCAAGCAGGGTCAGAGTCTGCGGCCCGCGGCGCGGAGGCCGTTGAGGATGATGATGACTTCGGCGAGTTCGTGGACCAGGACCACGGCGGCCAGACCGATCACGCCGAACAGCGCCAGCGGCGGCAGCACCGCGATCAGCACCAGGGACAGGATGATGTTCTGGTTGATGATCGTCCGCCCCCGCCGTGCGTGCGCGAGGGCCTGGGGGAGCAGGCGGATGTCCTCTCCTGTGAAGGCCACATCTGCTGACTCCACGGCCGCATCCGAGCCGGTGGCACCCATTGCGATGCCCACATCAGCAGAGGCCAGGGCAGGGGCGTCATTGATGCCGTCACCGATCATCGCCACCTGGTGGTGCCTTCGCAGGGCAGCGATCGCTTCGGCTTTGTCTTCGGGGCGCAGTTCTGCCTGCACCTCAGTGATCCCTGCTTCGGTGGCTAGGGCACGGGCCGTGCGGGCGTTGTCGCCGGTGAGCATGGTGACACCGACCCCCTCGGCGGCGAGTGCTGCGATCGTCTCTGCCGCCCCGTCGCGCAGCTCGTCCCGAACCCCGATAGCGCCGACCACCTGCCCACTGTGGTGGACCACCACTACCGTGCAGCCGCGCTGCTCCAGATCAGCCACCTGCCGGGCCAGTGGCCCCGAGGTGAGCCATCGCGGGTTGCCCACTGCGATACGCCTGTTCTCGACGCTTCCGGTGATGCCCTGCCCGGGGAGTTCGACGACCTCCGCGGCATGCCGGCCACCCGGGGCAGCAGCGGTGATAGCCGCCGCCAAGGGGTGCGTGCTGTGCGTTTCCAGAGCTGTTGCCCATGTCAGCACCTGCTGTTCGGAGTGTCCCGGTGTGGTCAATACGGCGCTGACAGTTGGCTGGTTGCGGGTGAGGGTCCCGGTCTTGTCGACAGCGAGGTGATTCACCCGGCCCAGTCGCTCGAATGCCGCCCCGGACTTGATGATCACCCCGAATCGGCTCCCCCCGCCGATGGCGGAGACCACAGTGATCGGCACAGAGATCGCCAAGGCGCAGGGCGAGGCGGCCACCAGCACGATGATCGCCCGGGTCACCCACTCCACAGGCTCTCCGAGCACTGACCCCACTGCCGCGATCAGTGCTGCCAGCACCAGAACGCCTGGTACCAGGGGGCTGGCGATGCGATCCGCTAGGCGGGCGCGTTTGCCCTTCTCCGCCTGGGCCTCCTCGACCAGCCGAACCACAGTGGTCAGTGAGTTCTCCGTGCCCGAAGCGGTGGCCTCGACCTCCAGCACTCCGGTGGTGTTAACCGATCCGGCCAGCACCTCATCACCGGGACCGGCCTCCACCGGGATAGACTCACCGGTGATCGCCGATGTGTCCAGGGCTGAGTGCCCGGTGCGGACTATCCCGTCGGTGGCTAGGCGCGTGCCTGCGGCCACCCGGATCAGCTGACCCGGCACCAGGGAGGGCACGGGCACCTGACGTGGTGTGCCGTCGTCGTCGATTATGGTGGCACTGTTGGGCAGTAGGCTCAGCAGGGAGCGCAGCCCGGAGCGGGCCTTGTCCATCGCCCGGTCCTCCAGGGCCTCAGCAATCGAGTACAGGAACGCCAGCGCCGCGGCCTCTTCGACATGTCCCAGTGCTACTGCGCCAGTGGCGCTGATCGTCATCAGCAGTCCGATCCCCAGCCGGCGGCGCACCAGGAGCATCCGCAGTGCACCGGGGACGAACTGCGATGTTCCCAACAGCAAACTGCCCCAGAATGCCGCCAGCGCCACAGCCGAGAGCGGGGCCTGATCCGCCACTCCGGTCCACTCCAGCACCCAGCCGGTGCCCAGAAGAAGACCAGAAGCCAGGGGGATCAGCACGCTGCGATCCTGCCACCACCGGCGCGCGTCAACCGCCTGCCCAGCGGCAGTGTCGCTGCCGGGGGCACATCCGCAGGCATCCACGCTCACTGCTGCCCCTGCCGGTCACTGGTGCAGCAGCCTTCGGGGCATTCGGGATCAAAGCACTCTGCGCCCTCGTCGACTGCCAGCGTGGTCTCCACCAGGGCGTTCAGCGCCCGCGAGAGGTGCGGGTCAGCGATCTCATAGCGGGTCTGCCGCCCCTCCGGTTCGGCGACTACGATTCCGCAGTCCCGCAGGCATGCCAGGTGGTTGGAGACATTCGCGCGGGTCAGCTCCAGCTCACGTGCTAGCTTCGCCGGATACCCGGGTCCATCAAGCAGAAACAGAAGGATCCGGGACCGGGTCGGGTCAGCCATGGCGCGGCCCAGCCGGTGCATCACATCAAGCCGAGAGGAAATAGTCAGCACATGCTGACCATACAGCGAGCGCTGACTAATCGGCAAGCGTGGGGAAGACCTGCGTGATCAGGGTCGGGAGAAGCCTGCCCGGGCCTTCTCCACGGTGCTGCGCACAGTGCAGCCGTGCACATGATCATTGATCAGGCCCATAGCCTGCATAAAGGCAAAGACCGTGGTGGGTCCTAGGAACTGCCAGCCTCGCCTCTTCAGTTCCTTGGACATGGTCACCGAGGCGGCAGAGGTGGACGCGGTCTGTGGTGCCGCAAGCCCCTCCGGCTCTGGCTCAAAGGACCAGGCAAAGGCTGCCAGCGACTCCTGCTGCTCCAGAAGCTCCTCGGCGCGGCGGGCGTTGTTGATCACCGCCGCGATCTTGCCACGGTGCCTGATGATTCCTGGGTCCTGGAGGAGCCGGGCGACGTCGTCCTCAGTCAGCCGGGCGACTCGGGCGATCTCGAAACCGTGGAAGGCAGACCGGAAACTCTCCCGCTTGGCCAGAACGGTCCGCCAGCTCAGCCCGGACTGGAAGCTCTCCAGGCACAGCTTCTCGAACAGCGCCCTGTCCGTTCCGACCGGGAAACCCCACTCAGTATCGTGATAGTTCAGCAGATCCGGGGTACCCACGCTCCAGAGGCAGCGGGGGAGCCCGTCGGAGGCGACGGTGGCAGCGTGGGGCGCCGGCCGTGGCTGTCCTTGCTGTTCGCCCATGGCGCCACCTTACCCAGTGCTGGCCTCGCGTTGCCCCTCGGGTATCGCCCGGCATTCTTCGAGTCGGTGCTGGACTCTAGGCTTGGAGTACCAGGAGGGCAGCGCAAGCAATCACTCCTAATCACCAGAAAATGTAGACAAAACGCGTATAAGTGTTCCAAGAACCCTAGCAATGTGACTCATGTCACGGTAGAATAGACCCATGGGAACCCCAATGGCAGACCCGGCGGTGCCAGAGGACTATGCCCACCTGTTGAGCGCCCCAGAGCTGAGGGCAGCCTGGGAGGAAGAGGTAGCAAGCCGCCAAGCTGAAGCCAGAAAGATCCAGCATCTACTGGACTACCGGGAGCGCAGGCTTGCCCAGGAGCAGCCGAAGCACACTTTTCGCCGGAGCGCTGTGCTGAAGGCGGTGCATCGCGAGATCGCGCTGGTTTTGGGCGTCCCGGAGGGTCAGATCTACCGAATGCTGAGCACCGCGAGCACGGCGCAGGAATGGCTGCCGCGGACCTGGGAGGCCTACCGGGCCGGGATCGTGGATGCTGACCGAGTGCAGAAGGTTGCCGAGGGTGCTGGGGACCTGATCGAGACCAACAGTGGTGATCGGCAGGTGCAGCGGGAGCTGACCGCCGCATTGGATACCAGGTTCTGCGTTCCGGCAGCCGGGGATCACCGCAACACGGTCGCCCGTGCAGTCCGTGACACTGTGGCTGAACTGGATACTGCTGGGCATCAGCGTCGCTACGAGATTGCGCAGAATACAAGACACGTCTCGTTCGTTGCGCTGGACAACGGGATGACTCTGATGAAGGCTCTGCTGCCCACCCTGGTGCTGGCATCAGTGGAGGAGCGGCTGCACGCAGCGGCTGCCACCGCCACCCGTAAGCAGAAGAACGCTGCAGGTGAGACGGCTGAAGTCGGGTATCACCAACGAATGGCCGATACCCTCACCGGTTGGTTGCTGACAGGCTCCGGTGCAGAGGTCACTGACTCGCAGCAGGGCGGCACTGCGGGAATCAACATCACCATCCCCCTGGAGACGGTCACAGAGGCATCTGATGCTCCTGCGACCAGCACTGACGGGAGGTTCATACTGCCTGCTGCTCAGGCTCGGGCCATAATGAATGACCCCAAGGTGGAGAAGACCTTCTACCTCACCGGCACCCGAACTGCACCGGACGGAAACCAACAGTCGGTACGGATCGTGAAACTCGGCAGCGATCACCCCTTAGACAATTTGGCCCGCGCTGAGCGCCCCGAAGGATCAGAACAAGCGAGCAGCCGGCTCACCGAGAAGCTCCTCAGCGGCACAAACATCTTGGAGACAGTCTCCTCTGCGCGGTTCGTGACCGGTAATCTGCGGCGTGCCGTGCTGCTGCGCGACGGGCGATGCCAAGCCGAAGGCTGTTTGGAGCCAGGGTTCCGGGCCGATCTGGATCACATCACCAGTTATGAGACCGGCGGGGCCACCAACGCGGCCAACACCCAAGTTCTGTGCCACCACCACCACGAGATCAAGAGCCACGGGCTGCTGCCGGAACTCAGCACCGGCACCGATCCGCCACCGGAATGGGCCACCGGGGACTGAGCTCCCGTTGCGCCGCTCCTTCGCCCCGGCGCGGAGGGGAAGCTCAGCCTGCTGCCGCGGCAGAACGGGCACGAGACTTGACAACTGAATAGTGGCCCCCGGGCGAGATAGGGTGAGAGGTATGGAGAGTAATGTTGTTGACTTCTGCCGCGATCTGATCCGCTTCGACACCCAGAACTGGGGCGAGGGTAAGTCGAATGGTGAGCGGGACGCCGCAGAATACTGCGCCGAGATTATGCGGAAGGCCGGCCTGGAGCCGCACTTCTACGAGCGGGAGTCGGGGCGCACGAATGTGGTAGCCCGGATGAGGGGCAGCGACCCGGAGGCCGGGGCACTGGTAGTGCACGGACACCTGGACGTGGTCCCTGCCCAGGCCTCTGATTGGCAGGTGGACCCTTTCGCCGCAGAGATCGTCGACGGCATGATCTGGGGCCGTGGTGCAGTGGATATGAAGAACATGGACGCGATGATCCTGGCCTCGCTGCTGCAGATGGCCGAGGAGGGCCACCAGCCGCGGCGAGACATCATCTTCGCCTTCTTCGCCGATGAGGAGGACAACGGCCGCTACGGGGCCGGCTGGCTCACCGAGGCCCACCCCGAGGTGTTCGAAGGTGCCACTGAGGCCATCAGCGAGGTCGGCGGGTTCTCGGCCGATATTGCCGGCACCCGCACCTATCTGATCCAGACCGCGGAGAAAGGCATCCATTGGACCAAGATGGTCGCCCACGGCACTGCAGGCCACGGCTCAGCGATCCACCGGGACAATCCAGTGGTGCACCTGGCCGAAGCTGTGGCGGCGATCGGTGCCCATCAGTGGCCCATCGAGTACACCAAGACCACCCGGGCGCTCTTCGAGCAGCTTGCGGAGGTAACCGGAATCCCCTTCAACCCGGAGGACCCCTCGGAGCTCATCGAGGCCTCCGGCTCGGCAGGAAAGTTCATCGCCGCCACCCTGCGCAACACCTCCAACCCCACTCTGCTCAGCGCCGGATATAAGCACAACGTAGTGCCCGGGCAGGCGGAGGCACTGGTGGACGCCCGCACCCTGCCGGATCAGGACGCCAAGGTCGCCGCCACGCTGCGTGAGCTCGCCGGAGAGAACGTTGAGTTCCAGCTGATGAACGAGGGGCCCGCCCTGGAGGTGCCCTTCTCCGGCACGCTGGTGGAGCAGATGATCCAAGCGCTGAAGGATGAGGACCCCGAGGCGGTGGTGGTGCCCTATATGCTCGGCGGCGGCACCGACAATAAGCACCTGGCCAAGCTGGGTGTCACCGGCTACGGGTTCGCACCGCTGCGGCTGCCCGCCGACCTCGACTTCACCGGTATGTTCCACGGCGTGGATGAGCGGGTACCGGTGGACTCGCTGAAGTTCGGTGTGCGCACGCTGCACCGTTTCCTGCTCGAGCAGTAGAGCGCCAACACCCGGCTGGCCTCAGAAGGTCCTCTCCACCTTCATGATCCGGCGGCGCAGCCAGTACTTGCGGATACCGCCCATATAGATCGCTGAGCGGCGCAGCTCCCACCGGCCGTACTCGGCGTGATCGATCACCTTTCGGCGTGCCTCAGCCAGCGACTCGCGCGGCTGGCAGGTGATCACCAGGTACTCCCAGGTCCGGCCGCGCGTGTCTGTCTCAATCATGCAGACCACCTTAAAACACCCGTCAAGAATTGTGCTGGGAACAGGTGCCGGCCCGGGGGTACCGCGGGGGCTGAGGCGTTGGTACTGTGAGGCTATGAACATCGATCCTCGTATCGCACTCAATGCGCTCACCAACGCCCTCGAGGAGCACCTCTCCGCAGCGGTGAACCGCCGTGGGGAGGACGATCCCGCCGTGGAGACCAGCTTCTACGGCATCGCCGACGCCTTCGAGGCCTATGAGGATGCGCTCTTCGCTGCGACCGGGGAGGTTACCCCCCTGGACCTCTATGACGAGGACTCGGAGGATGTGGATGAGGACCTCGACGACGATCTGGACGAGGACCTCGACGAGGAATGATCCAGGCCTTCCGCGGGTTGACCCCTGATTGGACAGTCACCCCGTGAAAGGATCAATGCGTGGAATCGTGGAGCTCACCCGCAGTACCCGGCCTGCCGCCGGCCCCTGAGAGTCTGGAGCTCTACAGCACCCCCAACGGGAGCACGCTGACCACCACGGCACGGGACGGCATCGCTTCGCTCTACGTCTGTGGGATCACTCCCTATGACGCCACCCACCTGGGGCATGCCAACACCTATGTGCACTTCGACCTGCTGGTGCGCTACTGGCGGGCCTGCGGGCTTCAGGTGCAGTACGTGCAGAACGTCACCGATATCGATGATCCTCTGCTGGAACGAGCCGCTGCCACCGGAGTGGACTGGCAGGAACTGGCTGAATCCCAGGTGCAGCTTTTCCGGGAGGATATGGAAGCCCTCCAGGTCATCCCGCCCACCGAATACCTCGGCGCTGTGGAGATGATTCCGGCCGTGGTGGAAGATGTGGAGCGGCTGCTGGAGCTGGGCATCGCCTATCCGGTGCCTGCTGAAGATGCCGAGACCGAGGACTACTACTTCGACATTGCGGCCGCCCAACAGCGCACCGACTGGCAGCTGGGCAGCATCGGCGGCTACGACCGGGCCGCTATGGAAGAGCTCTTCCCGCAGCGCGGCGGCGACCCGCACCGCGCCGGCAAGCGCGATCCCCTGGACCCCCTGCTCTGGCGCGCCGCCCGTGAGGGAGAGCCGCAGTGGCCCGGGGGCGAGCTGGGACACGGGCGCCCCGGCTGGCACATCGAATGCTCGGTAATCGCCCGCCGCCACCTGCCAGCACCCTTCACCGTGCAGGGCGGGGGATCAGACCTGCGGTTCCCCCATCACGAATTCTCCGCTGCTCATGCCACCGCAGCGGACGGGGTGCCACTGGCTGAACGGTATATGCACACCGGTATGGTCGGGCTCGAGGGCGAGAAGATGTCCAAGTCGCGCGGCAATTTGGTGCTGGTCTCGGGACTGCGCGAACAGGGGGTGGACCCCCAGGCCATCCGAACACTGATCCTCTCTCACCACTGGCGTGAGGACTGGGACTACACCGAGACTGCGCTGCAGCGAGCCCAGGACCGCCTGGCACGCTGGAAACACGCTCTGACGCAGGCACCAGAGCACGACGACGCCGCCGCACCGGAAGACCTTCAATACGCCCTGATGAGCGCCCTGGGCCATAACCTCAACGCCCCGGCAGCCCTCGACACGCTGGATATGTGGGCCAGCGGGCAGACAGCCGGCTCCACAGGGGCAGCCCGGGTGCGCGGCGTCGTCCTGGCCCTGCTGGGACTGGACCTCAGCGCTCAGGGGGTTTGCGGCGCCTGAGGTAGCGTTCGAACTCCTCCGCGATCGCTTCCCCAGAGGCCTCGGGAAGGTTGGTGGTGTCCGTGGCCTCCTCTAGGCGCTTGACGTACTCGGCGATCTCAGCATCCTCCTCGGCCAGATCGTCCACCCCGCGCTCCCAGGCCGCAGCGTCCTCGGCGATCTCCTCGGTCTCCTGGGGGTCCAGGGGAACGCCCAGCAGCTCCTCCAGCTTGCGCATCAGCGCCAACTGGGCCTTGGGCGAGGGCGCCTGACCCACATAATGCGGGACCGCGGCCCACAGCGACACTGAGGGAATCCCTGCCTGATAGGCGGTATGCGCCAGCACACCCACAATCCCCACCGGCCCCTCATAGGTGGGCTCATCAATGTCCAGCAGCTCGCGGATCTCAGCGTCCTCGGAGGAGAACGAGGCCGGGATCGGCCGGGTATGCGGCACATCGGCCAGCAGGGCCCCGACCAGCACCACGGCGGCCACGTTGTGCTCGGCGGCTTTGGTGAGCAGGTCCGCAGTATAGGCCTGCCAGCGGAAACTGGGCTCCACCCCGTGCACAAACAACAGGTCGAACTCCGCTGAGGGGATGGCGGCGTGCAGGATGGTGGTGGAGGGCCAGATGATCTCCCGGCCGCTGGGGTTGCGCACTACCTTGGGCCGGGAGAACTGGAAGTCGTAATACTCCTCATCGGTGAGCTTCTCCACCAGCTCGGAGCTGAAGGCCTGGGCCACTGTGCCCACTGCAGCAGAGGCGGCACCCCCGGCATCGTTCCACCCTTCAAAGGCCAGCACCATCACAGTGGGCCGTGCTGCGGAGTCCCCGCTCTCGGCTGAGAGTTTCCGCAGGTGAGCGGCCAGCAGCTGCGCCCGGTCCACACTCTCGGCGGGTGCGTCGGGGTCCTTAGGCTCCGGTGCTGGGTAATCCTCGCTCACATTTCTCACACTAGTAGGAACACCGGGCAGGTGGAAGCGTACGATGGTTGGCATGTCAGAACTGCAGGCCGTTTTCTGGGATATGGACGGCACACTGGTCGATACTGAGCCCTATTGGATCGAATCCGAGTATGAGCTGGTCAAAGCGCACGGCGGAAGCTGGAGCGAGGAGCAGGCCCACCTGATGGTGGGTCAGGCCCTGGACTACTCCGCCAGCCTCCTTCAGCAGGCCGGGGTGCGGATGGGCACCCAACAGATCATCGAGCTCCTCACCGCCCAGGTGGTGGCCAAATGCGCGGAGAACATCCCCTGGCGGCCCGGTGCCCGGGATCTGCTCGCCGAGCTGCAGGCCGAACAGATCCGCGCCGCCATGGTGACCATGAGCTTCACCCCACTGGCGGCAGCCATCCACCAGGCGCTGCCGGCCGGGCAGCTGGAGTTCATCGTCACCGGGGACATGGTGACTAAGGGCAAGCCGGATCCGGAGGCCTACCATGTGGCGTTCGAGAAGATGGCCGCCGATCACCAGGACCGCACCGGAGCCCCGCTGGAACGCAGCCGGTGCATCGCCATCGAGGATTCGGTGCCCGGCACCGCTGCAGCAGCAGCCTCTGGGATGGTCACCCTCGCAGTGCCGCACTACACCCAGCTGCCGGAGACCGGGCAGTGGCATATCTTCGACAGCCTCCACGGCGCCCGGGTGGAGGACCTGCGCCGACTCCTGGTCCACGATCCCGCTCCGGCCGCCGCATGAGCAGGATGAGCACTGGAGAAGACCCAGCGCAGCAACCGATCGGCAAACATATGCGCACCGGCCCGCTGAAAGCCGGGCAACGAGTGCAGCTGACCGATTACAAGGGCCGCAAGTCCACCATCACACTGGTCGAGGGCGGGCAATGGCACACTCACCAGGGCGTGCTGGACCACCACCGACTGATCGGCCAGCCTGAGGGCATCGTGGTGGAGAACAGCGGCGGCTACCGCTACCAGGTGCTGCGCCCACTGCTGAACGACTATGTGCTCTCCATGCCCCGCGGAGCCACCGTGGTCTATCCCAAGGACTCTGCGCAGATCGTGCAGGTGGCAGATATCTTTCCTGGGGCCCATGTCCTGGAGGCAGGGGTCGGCTCCGGGGCGCTGAGCATCTCGCTGCTGCGCGCGGTGGGAGATGCCGGAACCCTGAACTCCTATGAGCTTCGCGAGGAGTTCGCCGAGATCGCCCGCGGCAATGTGGAGGCCTTCTTCGGGCAGCCGCACCCAGGGTGGAACATCCACCTGGGTGATGCCGCCCAGAAGCCATTGGAGATCGAGACCCCCGGGGGAGTGGACCGGGTGGTGCTGGACATGCTGGCGCCCTGGGAATGCTTGGAGGCGGTGCGCACGGTACTGGCGCCCGGCGGGGTCTGGGTCAGCTACGTGGCCTCGGTGACCCAGCTCTCCCGGCTCACAGAGGCCATCCGCGGCTCAGGCGGTTTCACCGAGCCGGAGGCCCATGAGACGATGCTGCGCACCTGGCATCTGGACGGTCTGGCGGTGCGCCCCGACCACCGCATGGTGGCTCATACCGGGTTCCTGCTCTCGGCCCGAAGGCTGGCCGATGACCAGCTTCCCCTGGAGCTGAAGAAACGGGAGAAGGTCTCAGAGCCCTCTCCAGAGGACAAACAGGCTTGGCCCGGAACAGCCGAGGACGCCGCCCAGCTCACCTGGGACGAGGAGGGGCTGAAAACCCGCACCGTCTCCGGGAAGAAGGCTCGGCGGGCCGCCGCCACCGCCCTCAAGCACGCCCAAGCAGCCGAGGAGGTCACCCCTGGTGAGTGAGACGAACACCCAGCCTGACGCGCAGGCCCTGCAGTCCCGTCTGGAGCAGGCGCACCGGCAGGTGGACAACCTGCGCGCCCGGCAGCGGGACTTGGAGCAGCAGCTGCAGGCGGCCGGGCGCAATAACGACCGGATGAAAGGTCTGCTGGAGGCCACCCGCGGCCAGATCGACCAGCTGAAGCAGGCCCTGGAGGCCGACGGTCAGCCGCCCTTCACCTTCGCCACCATCATCGGCTACCGCGAGCCGCGCGAACGCACTGAGGGCCGGGAGATCGCCGCAGCCACCGCTGCCGGCTGCGATGTGCTCCACTCCGGGCGCAAACTCCGGGTCTCGGTCTCGCCACTGATCGCCCCGGAGCAGTTGGTGCCCGGCAGCGAGGTGCTGCTCAACGAGAACTACACCATCATCGCGGTGCTTCAGCCCGAGGGCACCGGCGAGATCGCCCGGGTCAAAGAGGTGCTGCCCGACGGGCGCCTGGTGATCCTGGTGCGCGGTGAGGAGGAGCGAGTGGTGCGACTCTCCCCGGGGGCAGAGGCCCCGCAGGATGGAGAACCGGCGGTGCGCAGCGGAGACGCCGTAGTGGTGGACCTGCGCACCGGAACCGCCACTGAGGTGGTGCCGCTCTCTGAGGTGGAGGATGTGGTGCTGGAGGAGACCCCGGATATTTCCTACCAGCAGATCGGCGGGCTTGCCGAGCAGATCGAACAGATCCGTGATGCGGTGGAGCTGCCGTTCCTGCACGCCGAGCTCTACCGGGAGCACGGGCTGCGCGCACCCAAGGGCATCCTGCTCTACGGGCCCCCCGGCTGTGGCAAGACCATGATCGCCAAGGCCGTGGCCACCTCACTTGCCGAAGACAGCGGCAACGGGGCCTTCTTCCTGAACATCAAGGGCCCGGAGCTGCTCAACAAATATGTGGGCGAGACCGAACGGCATATCCGGGTCATCTTCGCCCGGGCCAGGGAACGGGCCTCAGAGGGCTCTCCGGTGGTGGTGTTCTTCGATGAGATGGAGGCCCTGTTCCGCACCCGCGGCACCGGGGTCAGCTCGGATGTGGAGACCACAATCGTGCCCCAGCTGCTGGCCGAGATCGACGGTGTGGAGTCCCTGGACAACGTCATCGTCATCGGGGCCTCCAACCGGGAGGACATGATCGACCCGGCCATTCTGCGCCCAGGCCGACTGGACGTGAAGATCCGGGTGCAGCGGCCTTCGGCCGAGGGCGCCCGGGAGATCCTCGCCATCCATCTGGGCGATGCGGTGCCCCTGCGCCCGGCCCTGGTGACCCAGCACGGCGGCCACGCCCAGGCGCGCAGCGCACTGATCAGCTCCGTGGTGCAGCGCCTCTATCCCGAACAGGCCGGCTTCATGTCCGGCGCGGTGCTGAGCAATATTGTGGACCGGGCCAAGAAGCTGGCCATCAAGGAGTATCTGGCCGGCGCGGAGCAGGAGGAGATGAAGGGCATCACTGAAGGCCATTTGATCGAAGCCATCGAGCAGGAGCTGGCCGAGCAGCGGGCGATGATCGCCAGGATCGGCGGGCAGGCATGAGTGTGCGCCGGTTGATCGGCCTGGAGACGGAGTACGGGATCCACGCTCCAGCCAATCCCAGAGCCAGCCATGTGGCGCTGTCCATCGAGCTGATCAACGCCTATGCCGCCCATGTCACTGAGAACGGCGGGGCTGTGGCCGGCACCGAATGGGACTACCAGTCGGAGTCCCCCCTGGTTGACGCTCGCGGCTGGGTGCTGCCGCGTTCGGCCGCCCACTCCAGCCAGCTCACCGATGACCCACACGCTCTGCGCGACGCGCTGGGCAATATCACCGGTGGAGACCCCAGCCCGGCGGACTCTGCCGAGCAGGAGTTCCACGCCCCGGGCTCTGCCCACTGGCGCGGCGACTTCTTCGAACTGAAGGAGGGTCAGCCGCAGCTGCTGATGAACCTGGTGCTGGGCAACGGTGCCCGGTTCTATGTGGACCACGCCCACCCCGAATACTCGGCACCTGAGGCGGTGGGTGCCAAACGTGCGGTGCTCTATGACGTGGCCGGAGACGTCGTCGTCCGTGCTGCCGCTGATCGGCTCGCCCAGGAGCCGGGGGCACCTGAGGTGCTGCTGTACAAAAACAACACGGACAACAAATCTGTCTCCTACGGGGCCCATGAGAACTATCTGGTGCCGCGCAGCCTGCCCTTCGACCAACTGGTGACCGGGCTGCTGCCGTTCTTCGCCAGCCGTCAGGTGATCTGCGGGGCCGGCCGGGTGGGGATCGGCCAGCGCGGCCAGGCCCAAGGATTCCAGATCAGCCAGCGGGCGGACTTCTTCGAGGAGCAGGTGGGCCTGGAGACCACGGTGCGCCGGCCCATCATCAACACCCGGGATGAACCGCACGCCCACTTTGACTCCTGGCGGCGGCTGCATGTGATCATCGGCGATGCCAATATGAGCGAGTACTCCGCCTGGCTGCGGGTGGGCAGCACAGCCCTGGTCCTGGATCTGATCGAAGCGGGCGAAGCGCCGGAGATCCGCCTTTACGACCCGGTGCAGGCGCTGAGGACCATCTCCCATGACCCCACGCTCACCGCCGCTGTGCCCACCAACCGGGGCCCGATGACCGCCCTGCAGATCCAGCAGGCCTACCTGGAGGCGGCCGTGGCCCAGCTGCCCGGCCGCGCGCCGGACACAGAGACCGCCGAGGTGATCGAGGCCTGGCAGCAGCTGCTCACCGATCTGGCCGAGGACCCCGCTCTGGCCGCTGACCGGGTGGACTGGGTGGCCAAACTGCAGCTGCTGGAGTCCTACCGGCGGCGAGACGGACTGGACTGGGACTCACCCCGGCTGGGCATGATCGACCTGCAGTACCACGATCTGCGTCCTGAGAAAGGGCTGTACTACCGGCTGGCCGCAGCTGGCCGGATGCGCCGGCTGTTCACCGATGATCAGGTGGCTTGGGCCGCCCAGCACCCGCCGGAGGAGACCCGCGCCTGGCTGCGCGGCCAACTGGTGAGCCGCCACGGGCAGGCGGTGGCCGGCGCCTCCTGGGACCAGGTGCTGCTGCGCCCGGACTCGGCCGCACCCCCGGTCCGCCTGCACCTGCCTGACCCGTTCTCCGGGACCCGCGCCCAGGCCGAGACGGTACTGGATGAGGCTGCCGACAGCCAGCAGCTGGTGGAGGGCCTGCAGCAGCTGCTCAACTGAGGCTGACCTGTCCGCGATAGGATGGAACCATGTCAGCACAACCGCAGAAGCAGCCCAACCGCCCCGGGGACGACCAGAACGACGACGCCGCAGCCGCTGGTCAGCTCCGCGGCAACCCTCAGTCGGCGGAGCGGGCACAGGAGCTGGACAGCCTGCTGGACGAAATCGACACCGTCCTGGAGACCAATGCCGAGGAGTTCGTCAAGGGCTTCGTCCAGAAGGGCGGCCAGTAGGGCGTGGATGCCCGGATCTACGGGGTCGAGACAGAATTCGGCCTCATCCACCGGCCTGCCGCCGACCAGCAGCATCCCGGCCGGGGACTTCCCCCTGATGAGCTGGCCCGGTACCTGTTCCGCCCTGTGGTGGAGTTCGGCCGCAGCTCCAATATCTTTATCCCCAACGGGTCCCGCCTCTACCTGGACGTGGGCTCGCACCCGGAGTACGCCACAGCGGAATGCGCTGACCTGATCGACCTGATCGCCTCAGACCGGGCCGGGGAGCGCATCATGCACCACCTGGCCACCGCCGCCGAGCATCGCATCGCCACTGACGGGTTCACCGGGCAGGTCTATGTGCTCAAGAACAATGTGGACTCCGCCGGGAACTCCTACGGTTCCCACGAGAACTACCTGATCCCGCGCACCACGCACTTCCGCCGGCTCTCCGGGATCCTGCTGCCCTTCCTGATCACCCGCCAGATCATCGCCGGGGCCGGGCGGGTGGTTCCGGCCGATGAGGAGACGCAGGCGCACTTCGCCTTCAGCCAGCGGGCAGACCATATGTGGGAGGGCATCAGCTCAGCCACCACTCGTTCCCGGCCGATCATCAACACCCGGGACGAGCCGCATGCCGATGCCGCCACCCACCGCAGGCTGCATGTGATCGTGGGGGACTCCAATATGTCCTCGACCACCAGCCTGCTGCGCTACGGATCCACCGACTTGGTGCTGCGGATGATCGAGGCCGGGGTGCCGGTAGGGGACTTCGAGCTGGAGAACCCGATCGCTGCAATCCGGCAGATCAGCCACGACCTCACCGGCCAAGCCCGAGTCCGCATCCGTGGCGGCGGGGAGATGACCGCAGTGCAGATCCAGCGCGGCCTGTTGGAGCGGGTGCAGCGGTTCGTGGCCGCCCAGGGGGCCCACCACGAGCGGGTGGAGCAGATCCTGGAGCTCTGGGACCGGACCCTGACCGCCGTGGAGACCGAGGACCACAGCCTCATCGACACCGAGATCGACTGGGCGATTAAGAAACGCCTGGTGGACGAGGTGGCCGCCCAGCGCGGGCTCAGTCTGGGCCACCACCGGCTGCTGCAGCTGGATATGGCCTATCACGATGTGCACCCGGAGCGGGGACTGTTCCACCTGCTGCGGCGCCGGGGCCGGGCCCAGGAGATCCTCACCGAGCAGCAGGTGCAGGATGCGCTCACCGTCCCGCCGCCCACCCGGGCTGCAGTGCGCGGAGAGTTCCTCTCCACCGCACGTGTATTCGGCGCCGAGACCACTGTGGACTGGGTGCACCATAAGCTCATCGAACGGCCGCTGGAGGCCGTGATGGTCAAAGACCCCTTCGCCGATCGCGATGAGCGGATCGAGGCGCTGCTGGATAAGCTCGGGGACCGAACCGCTCTGCGTGAACTGGACTATCAGGAACGCAGCCGCCGCGGAGTCAGCCCGGCGCTGACGGACAAGTATGTGACCGCAGATCCGGACCAGCTTCCCGAACCCCCAGTAATCTGACAAAGCCACTGACAGAAGAGTAGAGTTCCCCCGATGCACAACCACCGCGCTGCCACAGCACCCCTTGCCCTTTCCGCAGCAGCAGTTCTGCTGCTGAGCGCCTGCGGAGGTGACGGGGACAACGGCGCATCAGAAGGCATTGGCGATACCAGCGTCTTCAACAACTTGGAGGTCAGCGCCCCTGGTGACGGCGAGGTGCCGGAAGTCACCATCTATGAGGAGCTCGAAGGTGAGGACAACGCCAGCCAGGTGCTCAACCAGGGCAGCGGGGAGCAGCTCACCAGCGATTGGCTCATCGACTACCACCTCACCGTGGTGGACCCTGAGGACGCCACAGTGCTGCAGAGCACCCATGAGGAGCCTATCGACCCCTTCCTCTCGCTGCCCGCACTGAGCGCATCACAGTCTCAGACCGAGCAGTTCTTCGCCGAGGGACTCACCGCGGAGGGCGTGACCGTCGGCTCCGAGGTGGTCTTCTACGTGACGGCCAATCCGGCCGAGGGGGTCAACGCAGACACCCTGTATATCTTCGAGATCCTGGACCAGAGCCCCACCTACGCCGATGGCGAGGAGCAGGAGCAGTCCGGCGACCTGCCGGGCATCGACTCTGAGATTGGCACAGCCCCCGAGCTCGGCGACCATGACCCAGAATCCCAGCCCCCGGAGGAGCTTTCCTCTGAGGTGCTTGTGGCCGGCGAGGGCGAGGAGATCGGAGACGAGGACTACGTCTTCGCCCAGTACCGCGGCTGGCGATGGGAGGACGGCGAGATCTTCGACCAGTCCTGGACCGAGGATGGAGCCCCGGGCAACCCCTTCGATTTCTCCCTAGAAGGTGGGGTGATCCCAGGCTGGCTTGAAGGCATCCCGGGTCACCACGTGGGAGACCGGATCCTGCTGGTGATCCCCCCGGAGCAGGCCTACGGAGAGACCGCCGATGAGGAAGAGGGCACCTCCGCAGACGGCGGACCCGGCGGCACGCTGATCTTTGTAGTCGACATCGTGCGCGTCATCGACGGCGAAACTATGGCCGAGATGCAGGCAGCCAGCCAGCAGCAGCAGCAGCAGGCCCCCCAGATGGAGCTCAGCGAGGAGGAGCGCGAACAGCTGGAGGGACTCTCCGAGGAGCACGGCATCTCGGTTGAGGAACTGGAGATGTTCCTGCAGATGGGCATTCCGATGGAGGAACTGGAGACCATTCTGCAGGCGGAGGACCCCGATGGTGAGGACTCCGGCGAGGAGGCCGAGCAGGACCCGGATGAAGACGACCAGAGCGACGAGGACGAGGACTGAGCAAATGAGTTTCGGACAGCGCAACTACGACCGCACCCGCCCCGAGGTCGACTTCCCCGGGGAGACCCCGCCCCAGGAGCTGATCATCGAAGAGCTCATCCCCGGCGGTGGACCTGAGGTGGCCGCCGGGGACCAGATCTCCTGCCACTACGTAGGAGTCGCCTGGTCCACCGGTGAGGAATTCGACGCCTCCTGGAACCGCGGGCAGACCCTGGACTTCACCGCCGGCATCGGCCAGGTCATCCAGGGTTGGGACCAGGGCCTGATCGGCATGAAGGAAGGTGCCCGGCGGCGTCTGGAGATTCCGCCGCACCTGGCCTACGGGGAGGCAGGCGCCGGGGCTGCGATCGGCCCCAACGAGACCCTGATCTTCATCGTAGACCTGGTGAAGGTGCACAAGACCGGCTGATAGCTTGAGTCCAATGCACCACCAGGGGGACAGCAGTGTGCTGCAGGAGCCGGAGCAGACCGCATTCGCCGAGGACGGCGTGGTCCGGGCGCTCTCGTTGGCCTCCACTCTGCTCAACCATCCCGGTGGGCTCACCCGCGATGAGATCTTCGAGAAGGTGGAGCTCTACCGCGGCAGATACCGGGCCATCGATCGGCTGCGCGGGGCGGAGCAGCAGCGCGCCCGAGATGCCCTGGAGAAGCTCTTCGGGCATGACAAGGAGCATCTGCGCAGCTGCGGGATCCATCTGAGCGAGCCCACAGCAGATGAGGACTACCGCTACCGGGTCTCCCGCAGCCAGTACGGGCTGCCTGATCTGAGCCTGACCCCCGATGAGCAGATGGCCCTGTACCGGGCCCAGCTGCTGTTCGCCAATAACAACATTGCCGGCCTTCAGCACGCGCTCTGGGCGATCAACCCGAATCATGATGGGCCCAGCGCACCAGAAGCACCCCAGGCTCTGCAGGCGTCGATCGGCTCCGAGGCGGAGATCTCCACCCTGATCGATCTGGCCCGGGCCGGCACCGGCACCCCGGTGACCTTCAGCTACACCGGCTATGGCCGCCAGTCCGCTGAAGTACGCCGGGTGGTGCCCCTGGGCACCGGGGCGAGAGCCCACTGGTATCTGGTGGGCCATGACCTGGACCGCGGTGAGCAGCGCCTCTACCGACTGGACCGGGTGCACGGTTCTGTGAAGCAGCTGCCGGCCAGCCGGCTCAGCCCAGACGAACGCGAACAGCTCAGGCAGATCAGCGAGGCCAGCAGCTACCGGGATCTGGACATCAGCGCAGTCCTGGACCGTACCGGACGCCGCCCGGACGCCCGGGCAGTGCTGGAAGGAGCACTGCGTGCCCATCAGCCGCCGGCGCCGCAGAACCTCCCCAAACTGACGACCCCGCCTGCCAATCTGCGCAAGGACGACGCCGCCACCAAGACTGAGCGGGTGATCAACATGGTGGCCCTGCTGCTCTCCAGGCCGGAGGGGGTGCGGCCCAGCCAGCTGCTGGTCAAATACTCCATCACCCCGCCACAGCTGTTGCGCGACCTGCTGAGCATCGCCCAGGTCAACACGGATGGGTTCCCTGAGACTCTGGAGGTTCAACCCTATCCGGAGCCTAATGATGAGGTGTTCGTATCGGAGTACCTGGCCGCCGACGAGCCCATTGTGCTCAGCACCGGAGCCGGCAGTCTCCACCGCCCCGTATCGCTGACCAAGCCTGGGGCGCTGAGCCTGATGATCGCGCTGAAGGCACTCATCGACGTCTGCCCACCGGGGGAGGAGCATATCGCCGCAGCCGCGGAGCAGCTGCAGCAGAAGGTTATCGCCATTGTCCCGGAGTCCATCGCCCAGGCCGCGGCCAGTATGTCACTGGCTCGCACCCCGGCCGACGGCAGACTGCTGCGCACGGCTCAGCTGGCCATTAGCGCCAAGCATCCGGTGAGCCTGGACTATGAGGACCTCTCCGGCAGAGTCTCCTCAGACAGGATCATCGACCCGGTGCAGATCCTCTACGACGGCCCGCACACCTATCTGCGGGCATGGTGCCGGCAGGAGGCCGGAGAGCGGACCTTCCGGCTGGACCGGATCAGCGAGCTGAGACCACTGCCAGATCATCAGCAGGACCCCCGTGCCGCGCAGATAGAGCTCAGTGAGGCGGCCAGGCCCCAGGTGCCCGTCACGGAGGACTCGGTGCCGGTGGTTCTGCGCTTTGCGCCCTTCGCCGCCGGAGCGGCGGCCATGTACCAGCCGGTCAAACAGCACACGGACGGCAAGACCGGCGCCCGGACCATCTCCACCCGTTTCATCACCCGGGAAGCAGCGGTGCGCACCTGCCTGGAAGCCGGCGGTGACATCGAGCTGATCCGGCCCGTGGAACTGCGTGAACAGATCGTACAGCGTGCCGAACAGCAGCTGGCTTCGCACTGCTGAGCTGGGCCGGGTATCCTTGGGCAGGATCAGGAAAGGACCTTCTCCATGGGAATTCAAGGCTGGCAGTGGCTGATCATCCTCGGCATCCTGCTGCTGCTCTTCGGCGCGACCAAGCTGCCTAAACTGGCTCGGTCGCTGGGCGAGTCCGCGCGCATCTTCAAGTCTGAGGTCAAGACCATGAAGGAGGAGGACCGCCCGGCGCAGGAGCAGAGCTCCGAGCCCCGGGTCATCGAGCAGACTGATCCCACCGCGGATGTGCATAAGAGCCGCGAACGCCGCGACCACCCCAACAACTCCTAGTCTGCATGACTCTGGCCGATCGGGAGCGGCCGGTGCCGCGGGGCTCCAAGCGCAGGAAGCGTGATCCTGAGGGGCGGATGTCGCTGAAGGATCACCTGCGGGAGCTGCGTAGGCGCCTGGTGATCTCTGCTGCGGGGATCCTGCTGGGGGCTGTGGCCGGGTTCTTCCTCTATGAGTGGCTGGTGGCCACCCTGGCGGCCCCGGTGCTTGATCATGGTGGGGATGAGGATGCCCGGTTGACCTCGATTGCGTTCAACGCAGTGGGTCAGCCTTTGGATCTGCTGATCCGGTTATCCCTGTTTGTGGGGCTGGTGATCTCTTCTCCGGTGTGGCTGTATCAGATCTGGGCGTTCATCATGCCGGGGCTGAAGAAGACGGAGAAGCGGTATGCGGTGGCGTTTATCGCTGCTAGTGTGCCGCTGTTTCTGGGCGGGATCTTCATGGCCTATACGTTGTTGCCGCGGGCGGTGGAGTTCTTCTTCTCGCTGAACCCTGAGGGCACCTCGAACATTATTGCCCCGGATGTGTATTTCGCCTTTGTGCTGCATCTGTTCATTGCCTGTGGGATCGCGATGGTGATTCCGGTGATTCTGGTGGGGATCAACATGATGGGCATCGTCACCGGTAAGCAGGTGTTGGGTGCTTGGCGTGGTGTGGTGATGCTGATTGCGGTGATGTCAGCCTTAGCGGCCCCGGGGGGTGAGGCGGTGACCATGTTCTTCATCATGATCCCACTGACCCTGCTCTTCGGTGTCGCCATCGGCCTGTGCCTGCTCAACGACAAACGCCGTGAGCGCCGGGAGCAGGCTCTGCTCAGGCCTGGCGGGTGATCCTGACGTCCACCTCGAGGGTAGTCTCCGGTCCGCCCCCGGAGAGGATGCCCTTGAGCGGGGTGACATCGGCGTAGTCGCGCCCTCGGGCCACCAGGATATGGTGCTCCCCGGCGGGTTTGTGGTTGGTGGGATCCCAGGAGTGCCACCGCCCGTCCCACCACTCCAGCCAGGCATGAGACTGGCCGGTGACCTCGGTGCCGATGGGCGCCTCCGGGTCCGGGTGGATATAGCCGGAGATATAGCGGGCCGGGATGCCCAGGCTGCGCAGCGCGCCCACCGCCACATGTGAGAGGTCCTGGCAGACCCCTTTGCGCTCACGGAAGGAGGTCTCAGCATCCCAGCTGACTTGGCTGTGGCCGGGCTGGTACTCCATCACCTCACGCAACCAGGCGAAGATGGCCATAGCTGTCTCATGCGGCGACCTCGCTGCGGCGAGGTCCCGGGCGGCCCCGGCCAGTTCATCCCCAGGGGCTGTGAGCTTGGACTGGGGCACATAGTCGCTGAACTGCTGAAAATTCTCATCGGCGGAGAGCTCCGGCCAGTCCAGCAGATCCTCCGGCGCGTGCTGTTTCTCCGTGCGGTGCACCTCCACCAGGGCCTCCATGGTGATCTGGAGCCTCTCATGCTGGGAGTGCAGGTCAAAGGTGTGCACTTTGGTGCCCCAGTAGTCCCGATAGGAAGTGGGGGCGCTGGTGCAGGGGGCGATCCTCAGGTCGGTTTCCAGCACCACCTGGGCGGCATCGGTCTGCGGGGTCATCCGCGCCTCATTGTAGGAGACCGTGACCGGGGCACCGTAGCGGTATTCAGTGCTGTGGGTGACGTGCAGCCGGGTCATGCCTGTTCTCCTGTCCAGGCCTGCCCAGCGGCCTGTGCGAAGTACTTTACGGTGATTGCATTGGAGGCCTCTGAGCAGGCAGCCTGCACCCGCTCCAGATGCTCCGGGAGCTCGGCGAGAAGATCCTCAGAGTGGTGATACTCCAGGAAGGTGCGGGCCTGGCCCACCAACCTGCGCGCCTGATCCATCTTCCCGGTGCGGGTGTACTCCGGGTCCAGGGCGATCAGTGCCTGTTCCACCTGGCGCAGTGAGGAGACCACTGAGCGGGGGAACAATCGGTCCAGCAGCAGGAACTCCACTGCATAGGAATCGCCGAAGGCGGCCCGCCGGCTGCGCAGGAAAGACTCATAGGCTCCGGCGCAGCGCAGCATATTCGCCCAGGAGAGCCGGAAGGCCTCCTCATCCCCGCTGGCCAGCATCCGGGCGGTCATATCGGCCCGCTCCAGTGCCCTGCCCAGGGCCATGAACTGCCAGGAGTCGTCTCGGCTCATCGTGGAGTCAGCCAGACCCTGCACTGTGGCGGTGCGCTCAATCACCCAGGTGCAGAACCGGTAGGTTCCCACCACGTCCTGGCGGTGGCTGGTCAGCCCGTTCCAGGTGGTGTTCAGTGACTCCCAGACCGGGGCGGAGACGGTCTCCCGGGCACGCCGGGCATTCTCGCGCGCTGCCGCCAGGGACCCGGCGATCGAATTGCCCTGCTGAATATCGAAGGCCATCCTGTGCAGCAGCTGCTGCAGCCCTGCCGGGGCCTCGCCCTCAGCGTTCACACCCATAACCGCCAGCAGATTGGTGGAGACCGTACGCTGCTCGGCCAGCGGCAGCTGATTCAGCCGCTCCAGATGCACATCCAGGATCCGGGCGGTGCCGTCGGCCCGCTCCACGTAGCGTCCGATCCAGAATAGCGATTCCGCGATCCGGCTCAGCATCGGGGGCCTCCCTGGCTCTGCTGTTGCTGCTGTTGCTGCTGCTCGTCGTACTGGTCGGCGGAATTGCCGCGGGAGTGGAAGGCCGAGGGCCAGACCCGCTGGGCAGTGCGGGCGCTGCGACGGGTGCTCCAGGGCACTGCGGTGGGCGCGGCGGGGCTCTGCTCACTGCCCGCTGAGTCCACCACCCAGGTGTCCTTGGAGCCGCCGCCCTGGGAGGAGTTGACCACCAGGGATCCCTCGGTCAGCGCCACCCGGGTCAGCCCACCGGGCAGTACCCAGACCTCCTCGCCGTCGTTGACGGCGAAGGGCCGCAGGTCCACATGACGGGGTCCGAAAGTCTCCCCGTCCAGAGTGGGTACTGTGGAGAGCTGCAGCACCGGCTGGGCGATCCAGCCGCGCGGATCGGCCAGCACTTTCTCCCGCAGCGCCGCCAGCTCTTCGCCGGTGGCCGCCGGGCCGATCACCAACCCCTTACCGCCGGACCCGTCCACCGGTTTGAGCACCAGCTCGGCCAGGCGGTCCATCACCTCCTCGCAGGCAGCAGGCTCCTGCAGCCGGTAGGTGTCCACATTGGGGATGATCGGCTCCTCGCCCAGATAGTAGCGGATGATATCCGGCACATAGGTGTAGACCAGCTTGTCATCGGCGACCCCATTGCCCACTGCATTGGCGATGGTGACATTGCCCTCCCGGGCGGCGTTGATCAGCCCGGGCGCCCCGAGCATTGAGTCCGCACGGAACTGCAGGGGGTCCAGGAACTCGTCGTCGAGCCGTTTATAGATCACATCCACCCGTTGTTCGCCCTCAGTGGTGCGCATATAGACCCGATTGCCGCGGCAGACCAGATCGCGGCCCTCCACCAGCTCCACACCCATCATTCCGGCCAGCAGAGTGTGCTCGAAGTACGCAGAGTTGTACACCCCGGGAGTCAGCACCACCACTGTGGGATCGTCCACACCCTCGGGGGCGGTGCGCCGCAGGGCCGAGAGCAGCCGGCGCGGATACTCCTCCACTGAGCGGATGGAGGCACCGGAGAACGCCTCGGGCAGTCCCTTGGCGATGGCCCGGCGGTTCTCCAGCACATAGGAGACTCCACTGGGCACCCGCACGTTGTCCTCCAGAACCCGGAAGACCCCGGCGTCGTCCCTGACCAGATCGATCCCGGAGATATGCACCCGCACCCCGCCGGGGGTGGCCAGCCCGTGCACCTCGCGGTGGAAGTGGGCGCTGGTGGTGATCAGCGAGCGCGGCACTACGCCATCGCGCACGATCTCCATCCGGTCATAGACATCGTTGAGGAACATCTCCAGGGCGGTGACCCGCTGCGCAACCCCGGCGGAGAGGCGGTTCCACTCGGCCCCGGGGATGATCCGCGGGACAATGTCAAGGGGCCAGGCGCGTTCTTCTCCTGCGAAGTCAAAGGTCACCCCGCGGTCCAGAAAGGTCCGGGCCATGGCCTCGGCCCGGGCGGAGACATCAGAGAGGTTCAGGGACTGCAGGACATCATTGACCCCGGAGTAGTCCGGCCGCAGACCACCATCGCGGGAGAACATCTCATCGAAGGCAGTGGAGCGCTGCATCGCCCTCGGATAGTCAGCAAAGAGGTCTGCCATATTCCTACTGTCCTGTCCGGGTCTGTTTCAATAACACTATGTCAGAAACTATGAACCTCACCAGGGATGAGGCGGCCCTCCGCTCCTCCTGCCTCAGCGTCTCCTCCTATCAGGTCCACGTGGATCTCTCGAGAGCTGCGCAGAAGGGAGCCACCACCTACCCGGTCGAAACGCGTGTGGAGTTATCCTTTGACTCGGCGGCTGCTAGCGGCAGGGTGCCCTTCCTGGACTACGCCGGCGTTTCGGTGGACTCGCTGACCATCAACGGCACCGATTACGACGCCGCCGGCTTCGACGGTGCCCGCATCCCGCTTCCCGGCCTGGTGGAGGGGCAGAACATCGTGGAGATCAGCTCGGTCTCGGCCTTCTCCCGCTCGGGGGAGGGACTGCACCGGTTTGAGGATCCCAGCGACGGCGCGGTCTATCTCTACACCCAGTACGAGCCGGCCGACTGCCGGCGGGTCTTCCCCGTCTTCGACCAGCCTGATCTCAAGGCCCGGTTCCGGTTCGCGATCACTGGCCCGGCGCACTGGCAGCTGCGCTCCAACGGAGCCGAGGTCACCAGGCAGGCTGTGGCCGAAGGGCTGGTGCGCGCCGAGTTCGCCGAGACTGAGCTGATGAGCTCCTACATCACCGCCCTGCTGGCCGGGCCCTATCATCTGGTGCAGGACACCTGGCGCGGCGGCGTGCCGGGACAGGAGGAGTTCAGCATTGATCTGGCCCTGCTGTGCCGGGCCTCATTGGCTGAGCATCTGGACGCCGATGAGCTGTTTCGGATCACCAAGCAGGGCCTGGACTTCTTCCACGCCGAGTTCGGCTACGCCTATCCCTGGGGGCGGTCCGCGGGCCGGAACGGCAAATATGACCAGGTGTTCGTGCCGGAGTACAACCTCGGGGCCATGGAGAACCCCGGCCTGGTCACCTTCACCGAGCGCTATGTATTCGACACCGGTGCCACCGAGGCCCAGCATGAGACCCGGGCCAACACCATCCTGCATGAGATGGCCCATATGTGGTTCGGCGATCTGGTGACCATGCATTGGTGGGATGACCTGTGGCTGAAGGAGTCTTTTGCCGACTATATGGGCTCCTACGGGGTGGACTCCGCCACGGACTTCACCACCGCCTGGGTGGCCTTCGCCAACTCACGCAAGGGCTGGGCCTATGTGCAGGACCAGCTGCCCACCACGCACCCGATCGTGGCCGATATCCCGGATCTGGAGGCCGCAGACCAGAACTTCGACGGGATCACCTATGCCAAGGGTGCCAGTGTGCTCAAGCAGCTGGCCGCCTATGCCGGAGCGGAAGCATTCCGGCAGGCTGCGCGGAGCTACTTCCAGCGGCACGCGTTCGGCAATGCCACCCTGGAGGATTTCCTGGGCGTGCTGGAGGAGGCCACCGGAAAAGACATGCGGGCCTGGGCTGCGGCCTGGCTGCAGACCGCGGGCATCCCGGTGCTTCAGACGCAGTACGACGACGCCGGGCAGGTTTCAGTGCGGCAGACCGGCACTGATCCCACGACGGGGGAGCCCATCGCGCGTCCGCATGTGATCAGGGTGGGACTGTTCACCCTGGATGGCACCGGGACTTTGAGCCGGGCCCAGTCGGTGCCGGCGGAACTGGCGCCCGAGGCTGAGCAGGGGATCACTGCGGTGCCCGGGCTGCAGCTGCCGGAGGCTGGGACGCCGCGGTTGATCCTGCCCAATGACGAGGACCTCAGCTACGCAAAACTGGTGCTGGACCCCGAATCCGTGGCGGCGGCTTTGGCCCACCCAGTGGGCGATCCGTTGGCCCGGGCCACAGTATGGGCCGCCCTGTGGTCCATGGTCCGCGACGGCCAGCTTCCCGCAGCCCGGTTCGTGGAGGCAGTGCTGCGCCTGGGCCTGCAGATACCGGAGGTGGTGGTGGTCCAGTCGCTGCTGCGCCAAGCCAACCAGGCCTGCGAGCTCTACACCCCCGCCGGGGCGCGCCCGGCGCTGGAGGCCCAACTTGCCGCCGGGCTGGCGCAGTTCATTGCCGCAGGTGATCAGCACAATGACGCCGTCCTTGCCGCCACTCGAGTTTTGGCGCTCTTGTCACGGCGACATGATTCGCAGCTGGAATTCCTGACCGAACGCCTGGAGTCCGAGGCCGATGAGGAGCTGCGCTGGCTGTTCCTGCAGGCGCTGACTGCCCACGGCCGGGCGGGGGAGCCGGAGCTGGAGGCTGAGATCTCCCGCCGCACCACCGCCCGGGGGCGGATCGCCCACCGGTTGGCCCTGGCGGCACGGCCGCAGGCCGAGGTCAAGGCAGCGGCATTCCAGCAGGCGCTGACCGGTCAGGACGCTGAGGGTGCGGAGCTCTCCAATGACCACCTCACTGCCACCATCGACGGGTTCGGCGCCGATCCCCAGGGGCTGACCCCAGGGTATGCGGAGCGGTACTTCGCTGCATTGACCGGGGTCTGGCAGCGGATGACCCAGGGCCAGGCCACCCGCGTGGTCCGGGGGTTGTTCCCGAGCCCCTCCGAGGCTGCCGCAGAGCAGGCCAAACAGTGGCTGCAGGAGAACCAGGACGCCCCGGCGGCGCTGCGCCGAATCATCCTCGAGGAGCAGGACCACCTGCTGCGCGCCCTGCGCGCCCAGCGGGCCGCTACTGCTTCTTAGCGGCGCGCTTCTGAGCCCGCTTGCGGTCCAGGAGGGTCTTCTCCTCCACCGGGGCATCCGAGGAGGCCCGGAGTTTGCGGTAGTACTCATTGGCCGCATCCTGCCGGGCCTGCTCGGCCCCGGAGGCCACCTCCATCCGGACATGTTCCGGCGCATATCCGAAGCTGTCCACCACATCCTGGGCATGCGGGCGGACCCGGGCCACCAGCCGGTTGATATAGGGGGTCAGAGTCCGAGCCCGCTGCCCGGAGACCCGTCCATTGATCAGGTACCAGTCCAGCGTCTCCTCGATGCGGGTAAGCGCATAGATATCGCGAAGCCAGGTCATCACCTGCTTGGTACCCGGGTGCTCCACCTGCTCCAGGCCCTCGGTGAAGGCCTCCCAGAGCAGCAGATCGGCATGGGCCTTGGCTGCGTTGATGATCTGGTACTGGTGCTCGTTGAAGACAGTGGCCTGCTTCTCAGGCGGCAGCTTGGCCACATGGCGCAGCTCCCCGGCAGCATCGGCGACCATCTGGCGCACCCTGCCGGACAGCAGGTCACGCTGCACCTCGGGCTGCTTGAACCAATTGGCGCTGCGCCGCTCATCCCCGGTGTCCTGAACCTCCTGCAGGGCCTTGCGCAGACCGAACCGGTGCATCACTCTGGAGCCGGCCTGATTAGCCACGTAACTGGCCAGGGCGCCGACATCGGCATTCTTGAACTCAGCGGCGTAGTCGGCCAGCAGCCGTTTGGCCACCAGCTGCAGCAGCACATTGTTGTCACCCTCGAAGGTCACATAGACGTCTAAGTCCGCGCGCAGCGAGGTGAATCGGTTCTCCGAGATGAACCCGGCCCCGCCGCAGGCCTCCCGGGCCTCCTGCAGGGTGTCCAGGGCGTGCCAGGTGGCCACCGGCTTGATCGCCGCAGCCAAGGTCTCCAGCTCCTGACGGTTCTCATCGGAATCGTCCTTGCCGGAGAACACATCGTCCAGCTTGGCCAGCAGGTTGTCGTGGGCGAAGCCCAGGGCCACCGTCGTAGCCAAGCGTGGGATCAGCCGCCGCTGGTGGAGCTGGTAGTCCAGCAGCACCTCCTCCTCAGTGGTGGAGGTGGCGTTGAACTGGCGGCGCTGGTTGCCGTAGGTCACCGCTCCGATCAGGCCCAGCTTGGCGGCGGCCACTGCGGCGCCGGTCAGTGAGACCCGTCCCTGGACCAGTGTGCCCAGCATGGTGAAGAACCGCCGTCCCGGGGACTCGATGGGGGAGCTGTAGGCCCCGCCCTCGGCCACATCGCCGTAGCGGTTGAGCAGATTGGTGCGAGGCACCCGCACCTGGTCAAAGCGCAGCCGGCCGTTGTCCACCCCGTTGAGACCGCCCTTATGGCCGTCGTCCTCAATAGTGATCCCAGGCAGCGGGTTGCCCTGCTCATCGCGGATCTCCATGTAGAAGCAGTGCACCCCGTGGTTGACACCCTCAGTGATGAGCTGGGCGAAGACCACTGCTGCGGTGGCGTGCAGGGCCGCATTGCCCAGGAACCGTTTGGTGGCCGCCTCAAAGGGGGTATGGATGATGAACTCATCCGTGGCGGCGTCGTAGGTGGCGGTGGTCCCCAGGGAGGCCACATCAGAGCCGTGTCCGATCTCGGTCATGGCATAGGCCCCGGGTACGGAGAGGTCCATGATTCCGGGCAGCCACTTCTTCTGGTGCTCATGGGAGCCCAGATGCATCACTGCTGCGCCGAAGAGCCCCCACTGCACCCCAGCTTTGATCTGCAGGGAGGGATCGGCGGTGACCAGCTCCTCGAAGGCGGCGATATTGGCGCCGTGGTCGGCATCGCCGCCGAACTCCTCGGGAAAGGCCCGGTGCACGGCATTGGCCTCCACCAGGGCGTGGGCCTGTTTGAGCGTGCGTTCCCGGTGGTCCTCTTTGGTGAGGTTCTCAGTCTTGTGGAACTGCGGGTCCTTCAGCAGCTCCCGGGCCACCCGCTTGGTCTCTGCCCAGCGGCCCAGCAGAATCTCTTCCAGGTGGGCGGTGTCCACGGTGGCGGTGTCGATAGGTCCGGTGCCGGCGTCGTCGTGCTCTCCCATAGGGTGCTCCTTAAAGACTGTGAGGCTGACAGTGATGGTCAACACAAGTAGTCTAAGATACTGATCAGTAACTTTGCCACTCTGTCAGCGGAGTGCCATCGAGCCAGGCGTGAGCTCAGTCGTGGTCGAGCTCGCCGGGGTCAACCGCGGCAGCGTGTTCCCAGGCGTCCACCAGCTGCTCGGCGGCGGCTCCCAGCGGGCCTACTACATAGTCCAGCGCTTCCTGGGACAGTGGCTGTGCGCCGTCGACAGCGGCGAGCACCTCATCGACAGTTTCCGCTGTCTCAGCAGTGCTCAGCAAGTACTCGGGAACCTCGAGCTCAGAGTCCATCACGGCCACCAAGGGCGTGCCGACTGCCGCGATGCGAGGGAAGACGGTACCTGGAATCCCTACTGCCCTGGAGGCCCGAACCGAAGCCTCCACGGAGCCCTCCTGGGCGATGTCGAAGTCATTCCAGAGGGACTCATCCTCACGCGGGTGCAGCCCGACCAGGATGTCGTAGCCTTCCTCATCCAGCGCATGCGCCGCCTCCAGCAGCAGTTCGGTTCCAGGGGCGGCGCCTCCGGTCTCGTCCGGATGGGTCACGCTGGTGAGGATCAGCACCGTTTCAGGCTCAGGCGACCAATCGGGCGTGTCATCCAGTTCTGGGACTCCCACCACGTCAATATCCTCCTCCGGCACGCCGAAGTAGACAGCGAAGGTTTCACGCTCGGCCGGAGAGCTGGCGGTTATGCCTGCCAGTCGAGGACGGAGCCGCTCGGCGTGCTCGGCCTCCTCCGGGCGGAGATAGGCAGTGCTGCTGGCTACTATCGGAAGCTCCTGGAATTCTTCGGCAACCTCCAGCGGCCACTCCTCGGCGCCATTGACCACCAGCAGGTCATAGTCGTCAGGGTTTGCCTCGTCCAGTGGGACGGATTCAACGCTGGCCTCCTCGTCGACCTCTGAGAGGTCAGGGACGATGAGCTGGATCTCGCCTCCACGCTGGGCGACCTCCTCTGCGACGTGCTCTACGTGGTAGGCGCCCCAGGGCTCATTGGTAGCTACGGCAATACGCAGCGGATCATCGCCCCCGGCCGGATCCGCAGTGGAATCGGTGGCCGCTTCGGTGCCTTCGGCGCAGGAGACTAGCGTCAGGCTCAGCAGAAGGCCCAGGGCTGCGGCGGGGCGTAGGCGGACAGCAGAGGTACTCTCTTCGGAATGTCGTGTCATGAGAGTGATCATTGAATAGGTGTCTAAATCGGAGGTGAACCGAGGTTTAAGCAGGAGCGAGGGCTGCCAGGATGGAAAGTGACCGCTGGCACAGGTATCCTAAGTGACTGACGAGTAATAAACGGCAAGCTCAGGAGCAGATCATGGCAGAAACAGTGCGCGAGGCCGTCATCATCGGCGGCAACCGGATCCCCTTCGCCCGCGCCCACGGCGCCTATGCGAAGGCCTCCAACCAGGACATGCTCACTTCTGCACTCAACGGACTGGTGGCCCGCTACGGGCTGCAGGGCCAGCAGCTGGGCGCAGTGTCCGGGGGTGCAGTGCTCAAGCACTCCAAGAACTTCAACCTGGTCCGCGAATCGGTGTTGGGCACACCGCTGGATCCCAAGACCCCTGCCTATGACGTGCAGATGGCCTGCGCCACCGGCACCGAGGCCATTGGCTCCCTGGCCAATAAGATCAAGCTGGGCCAGATCGACTCCGGGATCGGCGGGGGAGTGGACTCCATCTCCGATGCTCCGATTGTGGTCACCGATGAGCTGCGCGGGATCCTCATGGAGGCCAACCGGGCCAAGACCCTCGGCGCCCGGCTCAAGGCCCTGGCCCAGATCCGCCCCGGCCACCTGGCCCCGCAGGCCCCCGGTACCGGAGAGCCGCGCACCGGACTCTCCATGGGTGAGCATATGGCGATCACCGCCCACCAGTGGGGCATCACTCGGGAAGAGCAGGATGAGCTGGCCGCGGCCAGTCACCGCAACCTGTCCGCCACCTATGAGCAGGGCTTCTTCGACGATCTGGTCACCCCGTTCAAGGGGATCAGCAAGGACAACAATATGCGCGGTGACTCCACTGTGGAGAAGCTGGCCAAGCTATCCCCAGTCTTCGGAAAGGATCTGGGTGAGGAAGCCACGATGACCGCGGCCAACTCCACCCCGCTGACCGACGGGGCCTCCGCAGTGCTGCTGGGATCCGAGGAGTGGGCCGATGCCCATGATCTGCCCAAACTGGCCAATTTTGTGGACTACGAGCAGGGCGCAGTGGACTTTGTGGACGGCGCTGAGGGTCTGCTGATGGCACCGACCTACGCGGCAGCCCGGATGCTGACACGCAATAACCTCAGCTTTGAGGATTTCGAGTACTTCGAGATCCACGAGGCCTTCGCCTCGACTGTGCTGGCCCAGATGAAAGCGTGGGAGTCTGCGGAGTTCTGCCGGGACAAGCTGGGTCTGGATGCTCCGCTGGGCAGCATCGACCGGTCCAAGCTCAATGTGACCGGCTCCTCGCTGGCCACCGGCCACCCCTTTGCTGCCACCGGCGGACGGATCGTGGCCACTCTGGCCAAACTGCTGCACGGCAAGCCCGGCAAACTGGGCTTCATTTCGGTCTGCGCGGCCGGGGGCCAGGGCATCACGGCAATCATCGAAGGACGGTAAAGCATCTCTATGGCTAAGGACTCTTATACTGAATTCGCCAACACCGGCTTCGGCCGCAGGATCACCAAAGCGCTCGGCCTGCCCCAACCGGCCAAGCTGCGCCGCTACAGCCCCGGGGACCCGGTGATCGAGGGGCCAGTGGTGCTGGTCGGGCAGAGCGAGGCCTCCGACCTCATCGCCGGGCGCCTGCTGGACTGGGACCTGGACGTCCGGCGTCATGTGGGTCCCAAAGAGAAGGTGGCCGCCGTAGTGGCGGTCTTCGACTCCGCGCACAGCCCCGCAAATCTCTCCGAGTCTGTGCTGGAACTGGGCGGGCTGCTCAAGCAGCTGAAACCCTCTGCCCGAGTCATCACGGTATTCCGCAACCCCGATCACACTGAGGACCCCGCTGCCCGGGCGGCTAGGAAAGGCATAGAAGGCCTCACCCGCTCGCTGGCCCACGAGATGCGCGCCGGGGGCACTGCCAACGGGCTGATCCTGCACGAGAACCTCGACCCCGCGGCTCCCTCAGTGGCCGGAGCCCTGCGGTTCCTGCTCTCCGGACGCTCAGCCTTCGTCTCCGGGCAGTTCATCACTGTGGACTCGGTCAACGGCACGCTGCCGGAGGACTGGTCGGCACCGCTGCGGAATCAGGTGGCTGTGGTCACCGGTGCGGCCCGCGGGATCGGCGCGGCCATCGCCCGCACCCTGCACCGAGACGGCGCCCAGGTCATCGCCGTGGACATCCCCGCCGCCGGGGAGCAGCTGACCCAGGTGGCCAACCAGGTCTCCGGCACCGCCCTGCAGGTGGACATCACCGAACAGGACGCCGCTGAGCGCATCCTCGCTCACGCAGAACAGCACTACGGCCGGCTGGACATCGTGGTGCACAACGCCGGGATCACCCGGGACAAGCTGCTGGCCAATATGGACGCCGGCCGCTGGGATTCGGTGATCGCGGTGAACATCGAATCCCAACTGCGGATGAACCAGGTGTTCCTGGACTCTGAGCTGTTCAGCCGCACCGAGAGCACTGTGGGCCCGCGGATCGTTTCGCTGGCCTCCACCTCCGGGATCGCTGGCAACCGCGGGCAGACCAACTATGCGGCCTCCAAGGCCGGGGTGATCGGAATGGTCTCAGCGGCCTCCGCCCAACTTGCAGCCCGCCACGGCACCATCAACGCAGTGGCCCCTGGATTCATTGAGACTGAGATGACCGCCAAAATGCCTATGGCCACTCGTGAGGTGGCCCGGCGGCTGAACTCGCTGAGCCAGGGCGGACGGCCCGAGGATGTGGCGGAGACCATCGCCTATCTGGTCTCCCCGGCTGCGGCAGGAACCTCCGGACTCACCATGCGGGTCTGCGGTCAGAACCTGGTGGGGGCGTGAGTGCTATGACAGAGCCCCGCCGGATCCCGCTGCCCGAGCTCGGCAGCCTCTACCGCAAGGCGGCCCTGGACGCCGCCAAATCCAAGCTCTCCACCACCGGGAGCCTCAAGGCGCTGCCTCAGCGACCGGTGCTCGCTGAGCACCCCGGGATCACCGAGGAGCAGGCCGAGGCCTACCGGCAGCTGGTGCACGGCGAGGTCTTTGACGGGGTGCACCGGGCCTCGCTTCCCTCAGTGCTGGTGCATATCGCCGGATTCCCGGTGCAGATGGCCCTGATGTCCCAGCGCGAGTTCCCGCTGCCGCTGCTGGGTATGGTGCATCTGTCCAACCATGTCCACCACCATCACCCGGTCACCGCCGGGCAGCCGCTGCAGATCCTGGCCCGGGCAGAGAACCTCGCCCCGCACCGGCGCGGCACCCAGGTGGACATCGTGCTGGAGATCTCGGCTGCGGGTCAGCTGCTCTACAGCAGCACCTCGGTGTACCTGGGCCGCGGCAGCTATCTGTTCGACAAACCCGACGCTGCCGCACCCCGGGAGGATTTCACCCCGCCGGTGAAGACCGCCCTGTGGACTCTGGGTGCTGAGGCCGGTCGCGACTATGCGGCAGTCTCCGGGGACTACAACCCGATTCACCTCACCGGGCTCACCGCCAAGGCTCTGGGACAGAAGCGGGCCATAGTGCACGGTATGTACTCCGCGGCACGCATGCTGGAGGGCCGGGAGCCGGAGGGAGCCGGACACCAGTGGAGCATCCAGTTCGCTGCCCCGGTGGCACTGCCGGGCAAGGTGGCCTTTGCCGCTGAGCAGGTGGAGGAGAAGGTGACTAGGTTCACCGGCTGGAATCCGCGCAGAGCCAAACCGCATTTCACCGGGGAGCTTATCCTGCCGTGACACTGCTGAGTCTCGGTAGACTGGGTGAATGAGCATTCTGCACACGATCCGCTCACCGCAGGACTTGTCCAAGCTCAGCGCAGAGCAGTTGGGCCGGCTGGCTGAGGAGATCCGTGAGTTCCTGATCACCCATGTCTCGGCCACCGGGGGGCACCTGGGCCCCAACCTCGGCGTCGTCGAACTGACCTTGGCGGTGCACCGGGTCTTCGACTCCCCGCGAGACTCCATCGTCTTTGACACCGGGCACCAGTCCTATGTGCATAAGCTGGTCACCGGTCGCCAGGATTTCTCCACGCTGCGCCAGCAGGGCGGGCTGGCCGGCTACCCGGATCGCTCCGAGTCCGTACATGACATTCTGGAGTCTTCCCACGCCTCCAGCTCACTGGCCTGGGCTGACGGAATCTCCCGGGCCCGTGCGCTGCAGGGCGAGGGCGACCGCTACGTGGTGCCGATCATCGGTGACGGGGCGCTGACCGGGGGTATGGCCTGGGAGGCCTTGAACAACATCGCGGCCGATAAGGACCGCAGAGTAGTGATTGTGGTCAATGACAATGGCCGCTCCTATGCGCCGACTGTGGGCGGGATCGCCAACCAGCTCTCCAAGCTGCGCCGCGGGGTGCTGGACAAAGTTCGCACCCATCCGGTCTACGAATCCGTGATGGACGGTACCAAGCGGCGGCTGATCAACGGCGGGCCGCTGAGTCAGATGACCTACCGCAGCCTGCACGCGATGAAGAAGGGTGCCAAGGACTTCTGGGCCCCGCAGGGCCTGTTCGAGGACTTGGGCATGAAGTACATCGGCCCAGTGGACGGCCACGACCAGTCCGCCCTGGAGGAGGCTCTGGAGGACGCTCGCAGCTATGAGGGTCCGGTGATTGTGCATGCCATCACCGAGAAGGGCCGCGGCTACGCCCCGGCCAGGGCTGATGAGGCCGACCAGTTCCACGCAGTGGGGGTGATCGACCCGGAGACCGGTGACCCGGTCTCCCGCGGCTCTTCCCGCTCCTGGACCTCCGTGTTCGAGGAGGAGATCGCTGCAATCGCCGACGAGCGTGAGGACATCGTGGCACTGACCGGGGCCATGCTGATCCCGGTGGGGCTGCGCACCCTGGCCGCCAAGCACCCTGAGCGGGTGCTGGATGTGGGCATCGCTGAGCAGCATGCGGTGGCCTCAGCGGCCGGGCTGGCCTACGGCGGGCTGCACCCGGTGGTGGCGGTCTACGCCACCTTCCTCAACCGGGCGTTCGACCAGGTGCTCATGGATGTGGCGCTGCACAAGGCCGGGGTGACCTTTGTGCTGGACCGGGCAGGAGTCACCGGACCGGACGGTCCCAGCCACCACGGGGTCTGGGACCTCTCCCTGCTGCAGCTGGTCCCCGGGCTGCGGATCGCGGCTCCCCGGGACTCCGCCCGGCTGCGCGAGGAGCTGCGCGAGGCGGTCGCGGTGGAGGATGCCCCTACTGTGGTGCGCTTCTCCAAGGGCAATGTCAACGATGAGCTGGATGCGCTGCGGCGCCTGGACGATGGCGTGGACGTGCTGCATACCAGCAGCAAGCCAGATCCGGACGGCTCCTGGACCAATGACGTGATGATCGTCTCGGTGGGGGCGATGGGTGAGCTCTCCTTGGATGTGGCTCGCCGGCTGGAGGACCAGGGCATCACCGCCACGGTGGTGGACCCCCGCTGGGTGCTTCCGGTCCCGGAATCGGTGGTGGCTCTGGCTGCCCGGCACCGGATTGTGGTGTGCATCGAGGACGGGGTGAAGGCCGGGGGAGTGGGCGCCCGAATCCGCCAGGAGATGCGCGAGGCCGGGGTGGACACTGCGCTCAACGAGGTGGGGCTCCCGGTGGAGTTCCTGGCCCACGGCACCCGCAGTCAGATCTTTGAACGGGTGGGGCTGACCTCCGCTCAGATCGCTCAGGACACTGTGGCCCAGGTGCTGGGCACCAAGGTGCCCTTCGCCCGGCGGCTGCCCGGCGAAGACCTGCCCACCGGTGAGATCCCGGTGTTCCGCTCCCGGTAGCCAGTCTGGTTACCCGCCGGTAGTATGTGATGCGGAACGCACTGTTCACGCATCAAGCACAGGAGGCCGCCGTTGTCCGCTGATTTCTCCCGCTACCGCCATCTGACCGAGAACTTCCCGCATGAGGAGCTCACGCACTCCTTGGTGGAGGATGTGGAACTCCCCGAGGGCGCGGGCACTATGGCGCTCATCCGTCTGGACAATCAGCTGGAGAAACGCCCCAGTACACTGGGCCCCGGTTCACTGATCGCCTTCGGTGAAGCAGTCGCCGGCCAGCAGGTCCGGGCCGAATCCGGAGAGATCGCAGCCCTGGGAATCATCGGCAAGACCGGGGTCTTCGCCGCCGGGGCAGATATCGTCTCCGCCAGAGAGCTCACGGAGTCCCAGCACGGAATCGACCTGGCAGAGCTGGGCCATGACGCCTACAACCTGGTCGAGGACTTCCCAGCCCCCACCTTCGCCTTCATCAACGGCACCGCATTGGGCGGCGGGCTGGAGATCGCGCTGCCCGCCGATTACCGCACCGTCTCCTCGACCACCAAAGCGGTGGGGCTGCCTGAAGCATTCCTCGGCCTAGTTCCCGGCTGGGGCGGCATCTACCGGCTGCCCCGGCTGATTGGCCCTGAGGCCGCAGCCCAGGTGATCTTCGTCAATGCGCTGAACAACAATAAGTCGCTCAAGGGTAAGCAGGTCTTCGAGTTCGGCATCGCAGATGCGATCTTCGAGGAGTCCAGCTTTGAGCAGGACTCCCTCGCCTGGGCGGCCAAAGTGCTCAACCACGACGCCGCCACTACCGCGGAGCTGGAAAAGCACCGTGATCACGACACCAGTGATCAGGCTTGGGAACGAGCTGTGCAGCTGGCGGAGAAGACGATCGCGGCCAAAACGGGGGACACGGCCCCGGCACCGCTGCGCGCCCTGGAGATCTTCCGCCAGGTGCCGAGGAACTCCCGGGATGAGGACCGCAGGCTGGAGGTGTATGCTCTCGGGGAGCTGCTGGTCAGCCCAGAGTTCAAGAACACGGTCTATGCCTTCATGGAACTGGTCCAGAAGCGCGCCAAGAAGCCGGCCGGGGTGCCGCAGGCTGCTCCGCGCAGTCTGAACCGCATCGGCGTGGTCGGTGCCGGTCTGATGGCCTCCCAGCTGGCCCTGGTCTTTGCCCAGCAGCTGCAGGTGCCCGTGGTGATCAGCGACATCGACCAGGCCCGGGTGGACAAGGGCCTGGAGTACATTGCGGCTCAGAATGCCAAGCAGGTGCAGAAGGGCCGGCTGAGCCACCAGCAGGCAGAGGCGCTCACCGGGCTGGTCACCGGCTCCACGGACAAGTCTGCCTACGCTGATGCGGACTTCGTCATCGAGGCAGTGTTTGAGGAGATCAGTGTCAAAAAGCAGGTCTTCGCCGAGCTGGAGGAGATCGTCTCCCCGGAGGCGATTCTGGCCACCAACACCTCCTCGCTCTCGGTGACCGAGATGGCCGCAGATCTCAAACACCCTGAGCGGGTCATCGGGTTCCACTTCTTCAACCCGGTGCAGGTGATGCCCCTGGTGGAGATCGCCCGAACCGCGAAGACCGCTGATGAGCCCATCGCCACAGCCTTCGACTTGGCCGCCAAGCTGCGCAAAACCCCGGTACTGACCAAGGACACTGCCGCGTTCGTGGTCAATCGGGTGCTGCTGCGGCTGATGGCAGAGGTCCAAAGGTCCTTCGACCAGGGCACCCCTGCAGAGGTGGCAGATGAAGCACTGAAGCCCCTGGGCCTGCCGATGACCCCTTTCGATCTGCTGGCCATGGTGGGCATCCCGGTGGCACAGCATGTCACCGAGTCGCTTCACGCCAGCTTCGGGGACCGGTTCTATGTGTCCCAGAACCTGCAGAGGCTGATCGACCACGGCGTGAAGGAGATCTGGTCCACTGACGAGGCCGGGAACAAGCACATCAAGGACTCCACCCGCGAGCTGCTGGAGTTCGGCAACTCCCCGCAGACCTCGGAGCAGGTGCGCAGCACTGTGCTGGATGCTCTGGCCGAGGAGATCGGGCTGATGCTTGCCGACGAGGTGGTGGCCTCAGCCAAGGACATCGACCTGTGTATGATCCTGGGTGCTGGCTGGCCCTTCCATCGCGGAGGCATCACCCCCTACCTGGACCAGCAGGGCATCAGCCAGAAGGTCAACGGCAGGCCCTTCCACTCCTAAGGTCAGAGATCCTCGAGCGGGTCCGGGTCCAGCATCGCCACGGTGATGATCGCGGAGGTCTGCTCCACCTGCCAGGGGCGGGCACCCAGCTCCACCAGCGCCTGCTCGATATGCTCCGGATCCAGCACTGAGGGAGGGGTCCAGCACAGCTGCTTGAGCACTGCCGGGGCCAGCAGGGTCTCCGGCATCAGCTTCAGCTGCTCAGCCCTGCGGGCAAGCCGGTTCCGGGCAGTGCGGAACTGGCGGAACGCCTCCGGGTTGCGGTCCTTCCAAGTTCGCGGCGGCGGGGGAGTGCCGGTGCTGCTGGGCTTTCCCGGAAGGTCCTTGGTCCTGGTGCCCTCCTGCACTGCACGCAGCCAGCGCGGAGCCTCACGCTTAGCAGCCCGGCCGTGGAAGCCCGGTACCGCCAGCAGCTGGGGAACCGTGCGTGGGCCGGCCTCAGCTGCCGCCACCAGAGCTGAGTCCGGCAGCAGATGCCCGGGTGCCAGATCACGCTTCTCCGCCAGGGACTCCCGGGCCTCCCAGAGCTCACGCAGCACAGCCAGTTTGCGCGGCGACTTCAGCCTGCTCACCCCCGAGGTCTTCCGCCAGCGCTCGGCACGGGGCACTACTGTGGGGGTGAAGGTACACAGATGGGCGAACTCCTGGGCCGCCCACTCAGATTTGCCCTGTTCCTCCAGCAGCCCTGCCAGCTTCTGCCGCAGGGGGATCAGCAGCTCCACATCCAGGGCCGCATAGCGCAGCCAGTCCTTGGGCAGGGGCCGCTTGGACCAGTCGGCGGTCGAATGCTCCTTAGCCAGCCGCACCTCCAGCAGCTGCTCCACCACGGCACCCAGCCCCACCCGGGGCAGGCCCGCCATCCGGGCGGCCAGCTCAGTGTCGAAGAGCGCAGCAGGTTTCAGTCCCAGTTCGGCAAGCCCGGGAAGGTCCTGAGTGGCCGCATGCAGAATCCACTCGGCCTCTCCCAGCGCCTCCTGAATGAGGTCCAGGGAGCCCAATGCCTCCGGGTCGAGCAGCCAGATCCCGGCGCCCTCCCGTTTCAGCTGGACCAAAAAGGCCCGCTGTCCATAACGGATTCCCGAAGCCCGCTCAGCATCCACCGCCACGGGCCCGGTGCCGGCAGCAAGGGCCTCGGCCGCCCGCTGCAGACCGCGCGCCGAATCCATGACTGCGGGTACGCCACCGGCCGGCTCGGTGAACAGCGGCAGCTCAGAATCGCTCATCATCAGCTCCGCCGGATATGGGGCAGGGCCACCACGCCGTCAGGCAGCGGAGGCAGACCGGCGAAGGAGCAGACCATATCCGCCCAGGCCTCGAGGTTCGCGGCGAATGCTGTGCCCTGGGGGGTCCAGGAGGCGCGCAGCTCCACATCATTGCTGGCCCGCCGCGACTCCAGGGAGCCAAATGACTCGGAGAGGATACGGGTGGCTGTGCCTCCGGTATGCGAGTGCCGCACCCCGTGCTGGGCCAGGGAGTCACTGAGCCAGGTCCAGGCCACTGAGGCCAGCAGCGGATCATTGCCCATCTCCGGTTCCAGCTCAGCCCGAATGTAGATCACAACTCGGAAAGTGCCGCCCCAGGACTCCTGACCGGCCGGATCGTGCAGCAGGATAAACCTGCCGGTAGCGATATGATCCCCAGTGTCCTCACGGATGTCGGCCCCCAGGGCTGCGGCAAAAGGCGCCAGCTTGGCCGGTGCCGGGACCTCTGAGACCACGGCCTCAACGCGGGGAGCCGCCGAGCGCAGCTGATCCAGGGCGGCGCGGAATGCTGCAGGCACGCCGTCAATACTGGGGGCCGGCCGGGCATAATTGCCCGCCAGAGGGCCGAATACGCTCACCAGTCCAGACTATGGAGCGGCACCCGGAGTCTGCCTCAGGCACGCCGCACACCGGCCAACAATGTTGTCACAGGCAACCACCGGCAGGTTCAGGCACCTGCCGCAGTGTGCACCAGCTCCTCGATCTGCTCATCAGTGGTCTGCCAGGAGCACATCAGCCGCAGCACGGGATTCCCGGAGGCCGCAGTGTTCCAGATATGGGCCAGATATCGGCTCTGGATCCGGGCAGCCATCTCGGCGGGCACCTCCGGAAAGACTGCGTTGACCTGGGTCTGCCCGGAGAGCGTGACACCCTCTAGGGCGGCGAGCCGTTGACCGAGCTGCTGGGCCTGGGCGTTGGCGTACTCCGCATTGCGCCGCCAAGCCTCAGTGCTGAACAGGGCAAGCAGCTGAGCAGCGACAAACCGCTGTTTGGAGGCCAGCTGCATGGAGAACTTCCGGATGAAACCCAACCCTGAGACCCGCTCCGGGTTGATCACCACCACCGCCTCAGCCGCCAGGGCCCCGTTCTTGGTACCGCCCAGGCTGAGCACATCAGCGCCGCTGCCAGCCACCAACTCGCCCAGGCCCATACCAAGGGCGGCCGCCGCATTGGCAATCCTGGCACCGTCGATATGCACACCGAGCCCATGCCCATGGGCGGTCTCCGCAAGGGCGCTGAGCTGTTCCACGGTGTAGAGGGTTCCCAGCTCAGTGGACTGGGTCACCGACACTGCCAGCGGCTGGGCGGCATGCACGAACCCCAGGGTGCCCAGCTCCGCAGTGATGTCCTCCGGGCGCAGCCTGCCATCAGAGGTCGGTCTGGGCAGCAGCTTCAGTGACCCCACTCGCTCCGGAGCAGCACCCTCATCGTTGTTGATATGCGCCTGAGCCGAACAGATCGCCGCCCCCCAGCGCGGCAGCAGCCCCTGCAGGGCCACCACATTGGCACCGGTGCCGTTGAACACCGGATAGATCTCCGCAGCAGGGCCGAATTCGTCCTTGGCCCAGTCCCTCAGCTCAGCGCTGAAGGGATCCTCTCCATAGGGCAGAGCGGCCCCGGTGTTGGCTGTGCTGATCGCCTCGATGACCTCAGGGGACACACCAGCCACATTGTCCGAGGCGAAACTGGGGTCAAGATGAGCGCCTGTGGCGCGTTGCTTGCCCACTCAGGCTGCTCCCTCGTCGTCGTGCTCTGCCGGTTCAAAGGTCATCGAGACCGAGTTGATGCAGTAGCGCAGATCGGTGGGAGTGTTGAACCCCTCACCTTCAAAGAGATGCCCCAGGTGGGAGTCACAGGAACCGCAGCGCACCTCGATCCGCTGCATCCCCATCGAGGTGTCCTTCAGATAGGTCACATTGGAGCCCTCGGCAGGCTGGTAGAAGCTGGGCCAACCGCAGCGGGAGTCGAACTTGGTCTCCGACTCGAAGAGTTTGGCGCCGCAGGCCCGGCAGAAGTACGTCCCCGGCTGCTTATTGTCCCAGTACTCACCGGTGTAGGGCCGCTCGGTGCCCCCCTCGCGCAGCACCTGGAACTCGAAGTCGCTGAGCTTTGTGCGGAACGGATCATCACTCATAGCTTCAGTCTAAGCCTCAGCCCAGGAGTCCGGCGTAGAGTAGAGCCCGGTCACACATGCGTGGGAGGAACATGGACACTGAGGAAGTTGTGCGCAGGCTGCGGCGGGAGCCCGAGCCCACCCCATGGGTCAGATCAGTGCTGCTGGGAGCAGCCACCGGACTGGCCGCCGGCACGGTACTGGCGGGCATCATGTCCAGCGTCTCCGCCTACCTGGCCCGGATGGTGGTCACCCCGGCCCATGAGCCGGCCGAGACCCTGGAGATCCTGGCGGTTATCGAGGACTCCGATGGGCTCCAAGTGATCCTCCCGGTCACTGAGGACACGGTGGTGGAGGGCACGTACGGACTGCACTTCAACCAGGGCCGGGCGGTAGCTCAGATTGGGAAGATCACTTCCCTGGAGCCCAAGCACGGCACGGTCACCCGCCGGGTGCTCGGGGTCCAGCACGGGGACCTGCGCACAGCCAAAGCAGCCTCGATCAGCTCCGCCCTGTACCTAAACCCCGCCGACGCCGGATTCGGGTACGAGGAGGTCAGCGTTGAGCTGCCCGTCGGCCCGGCACCTGCCTGGTACGTCCCACACCGCAACCCCGAGGGCCCGCTGGCCGGCAGGCGGATCTGGGGGGTTATGGTGCACGGGCGCACCGGGACCCGGGTGGAGGCGGTCAAGGCCCTGTGGGCCGCACACCGCTTGGGCATCGATTCGCTGCTGGTCTCCTACCGCAACGACGGCGAGGCTCCAGCCGGACCCGATGGCCGCTACGGGCTCGGGATCACCGAGTGGGAGGACGTTGAGGCAGCGGTGGCCTATGCGCTGGACCACGGGGCCGAGGACGTGCTGATCTTCGGCTGGTCGATGGGCGGGGCGATTGCCCTGCAGACCGCCGACCGGTCACCGCTGACCACCCGGATCCGCGGTCTGGTGCTCACCGGACCGGTAGTGGACTGGATCGACGTGCTCGGCCACCAGGCCAAGGAGCGGCGGGTCCCGGAGCTGCTGGGCCGGCTGGCTCAGTGGCTGATCTCCAACGACGCCGGGCGCAGGGCCACTGGGCTGGCCTCCCCGGTGGACCTGAAGGCGCTGAACTGGATCGCCCGAGCCGACCAGCTGCACACCCGTACTTTGATCCTGCACAGCATCGACGACGAGGTGGTGCCCTATCAGCCCAGCCGGGACCTTGCCGAGCGCAACCGGCTGGTGGACTTCGTGCCCTTCCACACCGCCCGGCATGTCAAGGAGTGGAACTACGATCCCGAACGCTGGGAGTCCCACGTCCACCAGTGGGTCACCGAGCTGCTCGCGCTCCCGGAGCCGGGAACCAGCTAGCCGCATCCACCGTCATGCGGGGGAGAAACCCTCAAAGATCACGTTATCGGCCAGCGCATAGGCCCGCTCCATGTCCTGCTGCGCCGTGATGGTCCACAGCAGCAGCGGCCATCGCTGGGAGATCAGCCGGGCACGGGCCTGGTTGATGGCGCGGTACTCATAGGCCACGAAGTCCGGCTTTGAGATCCCGTTCAGCCCGAGGTTCTGCAGCAGCTTCTTGGTGGCCCAGGACATGTCCTTCTTCTCTGCGAAGCTTCCGGAGAGCTGGCCGCGCAGCACGTGGGGTGCGTTCTTGGCGAACCAGCCCACAATCAGCGGATCGAAGGACTGCACGGCGCACTCTCCGCGGTAGTCCCGCAGTGCGGCCGCTGCCGCCTGGGCCCGCAGGTTCCGGCACTCCCCGGTCTTGATCTCCACCAACAGCGGAACCCTGCCGTCCACAAACTCCAGGGTCTGCGCGAAGCTCAGCGGCTGCTGGTCGGTGCCGGTGATGGTCAGCGCTGTGAGCTCCTGCAGGCTGAGCTGCCGCACCAGCTCCTGGCGGCCGCAGAGCCGTTGGAGATGATCGTCGTGATGGACCACCAGCTGGTCATCTGCACTCAGCTGCACATCCAGCTCAATGGGCAGGCCAGCCTCGATGGAAGCCTGGAATGCGGCCATCGAGTTCTCTGGGACTCCGGAACCGTGCAGACCTCGGTGTGTGATGGGGCGGTCGGTCAGCCAGTCAGGGAGTCTGCTCACTCCTGTGATACTACCCAAACGCCATCCCCTGGCGGGCGTAAGCTGGAGACTATGCCATCAGATGCCGCCGCACCGCTTGCTGAACGAACACCCCAGGTCACAGTGGATGACCTGCTGGCCGGGCTGCGCCCGTCCTTCCGCTTCGCGTCAGTCTCCTTTGACAGCTACATCCCCGATCCCGGGCACCCCTCCCAGGCCGAGGCGGTGGCAGCACTGAGGGAGTTTTCCAGCACTGTGGGGGCACCGGCGTCGTCCTCCTTCCTGGGCAGACTCTTCGGGGGCAGGACCAAGCCTGCCGGCCCGGCCGGAATCTACCTGGACGGCGGGTTCGGTGTGGGCAAGACTCACCTGCTGGCCTCGCTCTACCATGCCGCCGGGGAGAATGGAGTGCCTGAGCACAAACGGGCCTTCGGCACCTTTGTGGAGTACACCAACCTGGTGGGCGCCCTGAGCTTCCGCAAAACTGTGGAGGTGCTCAGCGACTACCAGCTGGTCTGCATCGACGAGTTCGAGCTCGATGACGCCGGGGACACCACCCTGATGTCTCGGCTGCTGCGCGAGCTGGCCGACGCCGGGGTGAAGCTGGCAGCCACCTCCAACACGCTGCCGGGATCCCTGGGTGAAGGGCGGTTCGCCGCCACTGACTTCAAGCGCGAGATCCAGGTCCTGGCCGATCAGTTCCGCGTGATCCGGGTGGACGGGGAGGACTACCGGCACCGGGGCCTGCCCGAGGCGCCGGCCCCGCTGAGCAGCAGCCAGGTGGAGGAGTTCGCCACAGAGCACTACCCGGAGAAGACTCGGGTGGTGGATGACTTCGGGCCGCTGTGCGCGCATCTGAGCAAAGTACACCCCAGCCGCTACCGCCAGCTGATCTCCGGAGTAGAGGTGCTGGTGCTCAAGGATGTGGAGACCATCACCGGGCAGTCACTGGCACTGCGGTTCGTGGTCCTGGCGGATCGGCTCTATGACCAGGATGTGAAGATCATCGCCTCCGGTGAGCCCTTCGACGCGCTGTTCACTGAGGAAATGCTCTCCGGCGGGTACATGAAGAAGTACCACCGTGCGGTCTCTAGGCTCACTGCGCTGGCGCGCGCCGGCCAGATGGGCGAGCAGGCTCTGTAAGCTGGACAGTTCATCTGGAATTCACGCAGCTTTGCTTCGATGACAGCGATTCCATCGGCAGCAGGAAAGGCAGGCAGCAATGGTGAAACAGGACCTCTGGGAAGGTATCGAAGCCAATAAGCCTCGGCAGAATCTGCGCGAGTTCATCGACCAGCTGCTCGCCGGCGGGTACACCGTGGCTGATGGCCATACCCCGGACCCCGACCTGATCGACCCGCAGGGCAATGCGGTGGAGACCTGGCAGGAGAACTATCCGTATGAGGAGCGGATGGGCCGCGACCTCTATGAGATCGAGAAGTACCACTTGCAGGTGGAGCTGCTGAAGTTCCAGTACTGGGCCGAGGACTTCGGGCTCAAGCATGTGGTGGTTTTCGAAGGGCGCGACGCCGCCGGCAAGGGCGGCACCATCAAACGCTTCACCGAGCATCTCAACCCCCGCACCGCCCGGGTTGTGGCCCTGAACAAGCCCTCAGACCGGGAGAAAGGGCAGTGGTACTTCCAGCGCTACATCTATCACCTGCCCACCGCCGGGGAGATGGTGCTCTTCGACCGCTCCTGGTACAACCGTGCCGGAGTGGAACGGGTGATGGGCTTCTGCACCGATGATGAGTACGAGACCTTCATGGACCAGGCCCCGGTCTTCGAGAAGATGCTCATCGACGCCGGCATCCATCTCACCAAATTCTGGTTCTCGGTGACCCAGAAGGAGCAGCGCACCCGGTTCGCCATCCGGCAGATCGACCCGGTGCGGCAGTGGAAGCTCTCACCAATGGATCTGGAGTCCCTGGACCGCTGGGAGGCCTATACCGAGGCCAAGGAAGAGATGTTCCTGCGCACCGACACCGACCACGCCCCCTGGATCACCATCAAGTCCAATGACAAGAAGCGGGCCCGGCTCAATGCGATGCGCTACTTCCTCTCCCAGTTCGAGTACGAGGGCAAGGACCACGAGGTGGTCGGTGAGCCCGACCCGCTGATCGTCCAGCGCGGCCGCGACGCAGTCGGCGACTGAGCTGCTTCCGCGGCGCCGTACACGCCGCCGCCGCTCTCGCTCGGCTGCAGTGGCGCCGAGCTTCACACCATAAAGTCGCCGCATCACGAAGTTCGCGGCTCACACGGCTAGGATGGTCCCGGATCACATTGACACCTATTGAGGAGATGCATTGGGCGCTGATATTGGAGTGACTGGTCTTGCGGTGATGGGGGCTAATTTGGCCCGGAACCTGGCTAGGAACGGGTTTAGGGTGGCTCTGCACAACCGGACGGTGGCGAAGACGGATGCGCTGATCAATTCCTATGGCTCTGAGGGCGAGTTTGTGCGCACGGAGACCCTGGCGGAGCTGGTGGAGTCCCTGGAGCGTCCGCGCCGGGTGTTGATCATGGTCAAGGCTGGCGGCCCGGTGGATGCGGTGATTGATGAGTTGACCCCGCTGCTGGATGCAGGGGACATCATTATTGATGCGGGGAACTCGTTTTATGAGGAGACCAGGCGTCGGGAGGCTGATCTGCGTCAGAAGGGCCTGCATTTTGTGGGTGTGGGTGTCTCTGGTGGTGAGGAGGGTGCACTCAACGGCCCTTCGATCATGCCTGGGGGCTCCCAGGAGTCTTATCAGAGTCTGGGTCCGATGTTGGAGAAGATCGCCGCGTCGTATAACGGGGAGCCCTGTTGTGCCTGGGTGGGCACTGATGGTGCTGGGCATTACGTGAAGATGGTGCATAACGGGATTGAGTATGCCGATATGCAGGTCATTGGGGAGGCCTATGATCTGATGCGGTCTTTGGCTGGGATCGAGCCGGCCCAGCAGGCGAAGGTGTTCCGGGAGTGGAACACCACGGATCTGGCCTCGTATCTGATCGAGATCACCTCCGAGGTCCTGGAACAGGAGGATGAGCTGACGGGTCGGCCGTTGGTGGATGTGATTGTGGATGCTGCTGGGCAGAAGGGCACCGGCCGGTGGACTGCGATCTCGGGGTTGGAGGTTGGTTCTGCGGTGACGACGATCGCGGAGTCGGTCTTTGCCCGGTCTATCTCCTCGCAGCGTGAATTGCGGAAGATTACTCGGGATGTGTTCCCGGCTGGGGTGAATCAGGCGGTTAGTGCCCAGGAGTTCTACGGGACTAAGGAGTCTCAGCAGGACTTTGTGGAGGATATCCGTAAGGCGCTCTATGCGTCGAAGTTGGTCTCGTATGCTCAGGGTTTCGATATGCTCACCGCTGCTGGGGCCGAATACGGGTGGAGCTTGGATATGCGCACGATCGCGTCTCTGTGGCGGGCTGGGTGCATTATTCGGGCTGATTTGCTGGATACGATTATGCGCGCCTATGAGACTGAGGGTGAGACCCCGGCGAATCTGTTGTTGGCACCGGAGTTCACTGAGGCGATCAGTGAGTGCTTACCGGCTTGGCGGCGGGTGGTAGCAGCAGCAGCGACTTATGGTGTTCCAGCCCCGGTGTTCTCCTCTTCGTTGGCGTATTACGATTCGCTGCGTGCTGATCGGTTGCCGGCGGCTTTGACCCAGGGGCTGCGGGATTACTTCGGTGCTCATACGTATCAGCGCATTGATAAGCCTGGGACGTTCCACACTCGTTGGTCCGAGGACCGCACCGAGACCGAGGTCTGAGGCTTTTAGGTGTGAAGGTGGGCAGAGCTTTGCCCACCGAGAGGCCAGCGGGGTTTCCCCGCGGCCGGGACCAGCACTGATAAGCCTGTTACCTTCCACACCCGCTGGTCCGAGGACCGCACCGAGACCGAGGTCTGATCAGCCGGGCTGGATGGCGCTGGCGGCCGGATTCCAGTCGGAGCCGGCCGCCGAGGCGTCCATGGCCTCATTGCTGAGCATGTCGGCGTCGCCGTTCTCGGCCCGCGGGATCCAGGTATAGGTGACCTGCATGGGGGAGAGGATCTGGCTGGCCTCGGCAGCCAGGCGCTTCATATCTTCATGCTTGATCTTCCAGCGCCCGCTCATCTGCTCCACCACCAGCTTGGAGTCCATCTTCACCTCCACATAGGCGTCCGGGTTGATCTGCCGGGCGAGCTTGAGCCCCTCGATGAGTCCGGTGTACTCGGCCACGTTATTGCTGGCACGCATCCCCAGCGGGACGGCTATAGCGGCCAGAATAGTCCCCTGCGGGTTGCGCACCAGGGCACCGGCCCCGGCGATTCCGGGGTTGCCGCGGGAGCCCCCGTCGGCCTCAATAATCAGATCAGTCACGTGCAGCAACCTTACCCGGGCGTGAGCACAAAGTCCCAAGGGTCGGTATTGATCCCGGAGACCGCGATCTCCACCTCGAAGCCGGCATAGCCGAGCCGGCGGTCCAAGGCCTGGGCCGCCGCTGGCAGCCACAGCCATTCGCTGGCGAAGTGGGAGACATCGATCAGATAGGGCCGTGCCCCGCGCACCGCCTCCCGCGCCTCCGAGGCCGGGTGGTGGCGCAGATCCGCGGTGATATAGACATCAGCCTCCGCCTCCCGAGCTGCGGCCAGCAGCGAATCCCCGGCCCCTCCGCAGAGTGCTACGCGTTGGATGATGGCGTCGCGGTCCCCGGCCACCCGCACTCCACCGGCCACCGCAGGCAGAGTGCCGAAGACCGTGGCGGCGAACTCGCCCAGGGTGGTCCCGGCGGGCAGGCTGCCGATGCGGCCCAGGCCCTCCTCCGGCAGCGCATCCTGAACCGGCTTCAGCGGCTGCGCATCCACCAGACCCAGAATCTCGCCCAGCACATCATTGACTCCGCCCACGGCAGAGTCCCCATTGGTGTGCGCGGTCAGCAGGGCACAGCCGGACTCGATAAGCCGGTGCACCGCCGCCCCCTTGAAGGTGCCGGCCTCCACCGAGTTCACCGCGCGCAGCAGCAGCGGGTGGTGGGTGATCAGCAGATCCGCCCCGGCACTGCAGGCCTCCTCCACCACTGCGGAGACCGGGTCCACCGCGAAATGGATCTTGCTCACCTGGGCCTCCCGGCGCCCGGTCACCAGGCCCACCGCGTCCCAGTCTTCAGCCAGTTGGGCCGGCCACAGGTCCTCGACCACATCGAGAACCTCCTGCAGAGTCGGAGTCTGAACCATGCTGCTCAATCTATCGGCACAGACTGCAGCCCACCAGGAATGAACCGCGCAGACGCTGAGTTTGCACCGGTATGACTGAACGCACTGTGGTGCTGGGCGCCGGATGCTTCTGGTGCCTGGACTCCATCGCCCGCCGGCTGCGCGGGGTCAGCAGAGTCCGCTCCGTCTATACCGGCGGCACCGGAGAAGCCCACTACCGGGCAGTCTGCAGTGGCACCACTGGCCATGCCGAGGCAGTGGAGATCACCTATGACCCCGATGAGCTGCCCACCAGCGTGCTCTACGAGATCTTCTTCTCCACCCATGACCCCACCAGCCTCAACCAGCAGGGCTACGATGTGGGCACCCAGTACCGCTCGGCGATGTTCTACACCTCCGAGGCGCAGAAGCAGGAGTTCCAGGCAGCCATCGACACTGCCCAACCCCACTTCAACCAGCCCATCGTCACCTCCCTGGAACCCCTGGGCCAGGTGTTCGAGGCGGAGCCGGAACATCAGGACTTCCACACCCGCCGCCCCGAGGTGGGCTACTGCCAGTTCGTCATCGACCCCAAAATCGCAGCACTGCGGGCCGGCTGGGCTGAGTGGATGAGCCCGCACCGATAGTCTTTAGCTGAATATGCACACTGCTCCCGTCCACTGAAAGGACTGCAACAATGCCCCTGCTCAACAACATCACCGAGGCCATCGGCAACACTCCGCTGGTTAAGCTCAATAAGCTCGACGCCGACCTGCCCGGCAATGTGGCGGTGAAGCTGGAGTTCTACTCCCCGGCCTCCAGTGTGAAGGACCGGATCGGTGCGGCCATCATCGATGCCGCTGAGGCAGCCGGGGTGCTCAAGCCCGGCGGCACCATTGTGGAGGGCACCTCCGGCAACACCGGCATCGCCCTGGCCATGGTGGGGGCGGCCCGCGGCTACCGGGTGGTGCTCACCATGCCTGAGACTATGTCCACTGAGCGCCGGGTGATGCTGCGGGCCTATGGGGCCGAGATCGTGCTGACCTCCGGTGCTGAGGGCATGCGCGGAGCGGTGGAGAAGGCCAAGCAGATCGTGGAGGAGACCGAGAACGCCATCTGGGCGCGGCAGTTCGCCAATGAGGCCAACCCCACCGTGCACTACAACACCACCGGTGAGGAGATCTGGCGCGACACTGACGGAGCCGTGGACGTGCTGGTCTCCGGCATCGGCACCGGCGGCACCATCACCGGAGCCGGGCGGAAGCTGCGCGAGCACAATCCCGATCTGCACCTGGTGGCGGTGGAGCCTGAGGACTCCCCGATCCTCTCCGGCGGGGCGGCCGGCCCGCACAAGATCCAGGGCATCGGCCCCAACTTTGTGCCCGAGGTGCTGGACACCGAGCTCTACAACGAGGTGGTCCAGGCCAATCTGGAGGAGGCCATCACCACTGCACGCCGCCTCGGCACGGAGGAGGGCATCCTCGGCGGCATCTCCACCGGCGCCATGGTGGCCTCCGCGCTGAAGGTCGCCGCACGCGAGGAGATGCAGGACAAGCTGATCGTCACCATCGCCGCTGACTTCGGTGAGCGCTACATCTCCACTCTGCTGTACGAAGACATCCGCGGATGAGGAAGCTGATCAGGCGCCTGCGGGAGGACATCACCGCCGCCCGGGAGCATGACCCCGCTGCTCGTTCCAACGCCGAGATCGTACTGGCCTACTCCGGGCTGCACGCGATCTGGGCGCACCGAGTGGCACATAAGATGTGGCAGGTCACCCCCCTGAAGACGCCTGCCCGGGTGGTCTCCCAGGTGGCGCGCGGGCTCACCGGGATTGAGATCCACCCGGGGGCCACCATCGGCCGGCGCTTCTTCATCGACCACGGTATGGGGGTGGTCATCGGGGAGACCGCAGAGATCGGCGATGACTGCATGCTCTATCAGGGGGTGACCCTGGGCGGGACCTCCCTGGAACAGACCAAGCGGCACCCGACCCTGGGCAATGGGGTCACCGTGGGTGCCGGCGCCAAGGTGCTGGGCCCGGTGGAGATCGGTGAGCAGTCAGCCGTCGGGGCCAACGCAGTAGTGGTGAAGTCTGCTCCGGCGCATTCGGTGCTGATCGGGGTCCCGGCCAAGGACCGCAAGCGCCGCCAGGAGGAGCATAAGCCCCTGGTGGACCCAGCCCACTACGAGCTGGATCCGGCGCTGTTCATCTGATCAGGTCCAGCTGGTGCGGGGTTCTGCCCTCGGCGGGACGGACCTCCACAGTCCAGCGGTCAGCGGCGATATGGGCGATCTCCTCAACGGTCTCCGGCGCGGAGGTCGCCCGCAGCAGCATCCCGGCCAGCTCACCCCGGGCGGCCTTGGCGAAGTGGGTGACCACCTTCCGCACCCCGTTCAGCTCGGTGAAGCTGTTGACCTGCAGCCGGCGCGCAGGGTCTCCGGGGAAGGGCCTCTGATATGAGCCGGAGCGGCAGTCCACCAGCAGGCGGTCCGCCGCCAGCGCGCTCAGCGGCGCAGCCAGCTGCTTCTTCCAGAAGCTGCCCAGGTTCCCCACCCCGGGCAGGTTCACGTCCATGGCGCAGCGGTAGGCCGGGATGCGGTCGGTGAACCCGGTCACCCCGAACAGCCCGGAGAAGATCAGCACATGCTCGGCCGCCTGCTCCAACTGCTCAGCAGATAACGACGCCGCCCCCAGACCCTCATACAGCACCCCGGTATAGATCTGCCATGCCGGGGCCGCAGGGGCCTGAGCTACCTGGCGGTTGGCCGCTACCTCCTCTAACACCTTGGCACCGACTTTGAACACCTGCTGAGCATCCTCACGGCCCGAGGCCTCCACCAGTGACTGAAGCACCTGCTCCCTGGCCCCGGTCAGGTCAGGAAGGGTGAGCTCCTCCAGATCCAAGTGTGGGGCGGCGGCGTCGTCGGGGGCGGTTTTTCCCTCACTGGGCGGGAGCAGAATCAGCACCGGAATACCCTAGCAACCCGAAGCGCTGTACTCTCATCTAGAGGGACGGGCCGGCCAGACCATCGCGGCAGCATCGGCTGTCGAGGAAAGTCCGGGCTCCATAGGGCAGGATGGTGGGTAACGCCCACTCGGGGAAACCCGCAGGCCAGTGCCACAGAAAACAGACCGCCCGCAAGGGTAAGGGTGAAACGGTGGGGTAAGAGCCCACCAGCGCCGCAGGTGACTGCGGCGGCTCGGCAAACCCCATCCGGAGCAAGGTCGAGCAGAGCACGTTCGAGGGCTGCCCGCCCGAGTGCTCGGGTTGACCGCTTGAGGTCCGCGGCAACGCGGCACCCAGATGGATGATGGTCCAACGACAGAACCCGGCTTATCGGCCGGCCCGCCCCGCACCGCCGACCGGCTTGGATAGAGTAGGTCCGTAAGCAGACAAAGACGTCTCATCGAAAGGACCTTGAACCCGCATGTCCGAAGCCGCGAATAAGCACCTCAACGATTGGCTCGACCGCGAGGCGATGGCCGAGGCCATGATCCCGCTCATCGGGCGGCTCTACCGGGAGAACAACGTGGTCACCGGTATCTACGGCCGGCAGCTGGTCAACCAGTCAGCCATCGACATTCTCAAAGCACACCGATTCGCCCGACAGGTGGACGAGGTGGAGCTGCCCATCTCCGAGACCCTGCCCCTGGTGCAGGCGCTGACCAGTCTGGACCTCGGCGCTGCCAGTATCGACCTGGCTCGGCTGAACAATAAGTTCAAGGCCTCCGGCGGGGCAGCATTGGAGGACTTCCTGCGTGAAGAGCTTGCCGATGTGGTGGGCAAGCAGGGCCAGGGGCGCGCTGAGCCGCAGGATGTGGTGCTCTACGGCTTCGGCCGGATCGGCCGGCTGCTGGCCCGGATCATGGTGGGCCATGCCTCCTCCGCCACCGGCCTGCGGCTGCGGGCGATCGTGGTGCGCAGGGGCAAGGGCAACGATCTGGCCAAGCGGGCCTCGCTGCTGCGCCGGGACTCAGTGCACGGGCCTTTCGCCGGTTCCATCCGGGTGGATGAGCAGAACAGTGCCATCATCGCCAACGGCACCTACATCAAGGTCATCTACGCAAACTCCCCGGAGGAGGTGGACTACACCGCCCATGGCATCCAGGGAGCCGTAGTGGTGGACAACACCGGCATCTGGCGCGATGAGGAGGGGCTCGGCCAGCATCTGAGGTCCAAGGGTGCAGCCCGGGTGCTGCTGACCGCCCCGGGCAGGGGCGAGATCAAGAACATTGTCTACGGGGTCAATCACACCGGGATCGAGGAGACCGACACCCTGCTCTCAGCGGCAAGCTGCACCACCAACGCCATCACCCCGGTGGCCAAGCTGATGCACGAGAAGTACCGCATTGATCATGGCCACGTGGAGACCGTGCACTCCTACACCAACGACCAGAACCTCATCGACAACTTCCACAAGGGGGAGCGGCGAGGCCGCTCCGCGGCCCTGAACATGGTGCTCACCGAGACCGGCGCCGCCAAGGCGGTGGCCAAGGCGCTGCCCGAGCTGGCCGGCAAACTCTCCGGCAACGCCATCCGGGTGCCCACCCCCAATGTGTCGATGGCCATCCTCAACCTGGAGCTGGAGCGGGAGACCACCAAGGAGGAGCTCAACCGTTTCCTGCGCCGGGAGTCCCTGGAGGGCCCGCTGGCCCAGCAGGTGGACTACATCGACTCCGCCGAGGTGGTCTCCACCGACTTCGTCGGCTCCACTGCCGCCGGAGTGGTGGACGGGCTGGCCACCATCGTCAACGGCAAGCAGGCTATCCTCTACGTCTGGTACGACAACGAGTACGGCTACTCCGCCCAGGTGGTGCGTGTCCTTGAGCACATCGCACAGTCAGAACCGCCCAAGTTTCCCCGGGTATGACCCCTGCGGGTGATAGTTTCATGAGGTGCCGAGCCTGAGTTCCCCGCGAATCCTGCGCGCCTTCATCCAGGGGTTCGCAGGATCGCTTCTGGTGCTCTTCGGCTCCTTCGGGGTCGGTTGGCTGGCCAATGCCTCAGCCATCAACCGCTGGTCCTGGGTCATTCCACTGCGCACCGAACCCTGGGGTGTGAGCCTCTCCACTGTTGCGCTGACCCTGGGCTGCTGGGTGATGTTCCATGCCTGGCTGCTGCTGGGCCGTGCCTTGCGCGAGGCCGACCGCAAGGCCTGGCAGCCGGGCAGCCTGCGCATCGTGAACATCGCCACAGCAGTATGGTCGGTGCCGCACCTGCTCTGCGTGCCGATCTTCTCCCGGGACGTCTACGCATATGTGAACCAGGGGCGGCTGGTGCTGGCCGGCAGGGATCCCTACCAGGACGGGGTCTCGCAGCTGGACAACTGGTTCCACTTCGGCACCGATCCCATGTGGGCCCAGTCCGAGACTCCCTATGGGCCGATGTTCCTCTGGATCGAGGCAGCGGTCATGCAGATCACCAACCAACATGTGGACACCGCGGTGTTCCTGTTCCGGCTGGCCTGCGTTGCCGGGGTGGTGCTCCTGATGTACTACCTGCCCAAGCTCGCTTCAGCGTTAGGGGTCCACGGTGGTCGCGCCCAATGGCTGGCCAGCGCCAACCCGCTGTTCATCATCAGCTTCATCTCCAGCGCTCACAACGACGCCCTGATGATGGGCTTCGCCCTCGCCGGGATCTACTATGCGGTCACCGCGGACAAGCACTGGTCCAGGGGAGCCCTGGCCGCAGTGCTGGTGACAGTCTCAATCGGCATGAAGATCATCACCATGGTGCTGCTGCCGTTCATCGGGCTGCTCTGGGCCGCGCATCTCTACCAGCGATACCCGCAGCTGCACATCTGGGTGTGGCGGTTCATCTGCTGGGCGGCCACTGCCGGGATAGCCGGGATCATCCTGCTCCTGGTGGGTGCGGTCAACGGTTATGGTCTGCGCTGGGTCATGGTGCTGGCCGGCACCGGGGACACCGGAAAGTCCTTCTGGTCCCCGATGGGCATCCTCGATGATGCGTTGAGCAACACTCTGCATGCCTTCGGCCAGGACGCCTCCTGGACCCTTGACCTGCTGCGTGTGCTCGGCCGGGCTGCCAGTGTGCTGATCGTGCTGGGGCTGATGTTCTTCGGCAGGGACCGGCATATTCTGCAGCGGATGACCTGGGCGTTCACCGCCCTGGTGGTGCTCTCGCCGATCATCCACCCCTGGTACCTGCTGTGGCTGCTGCCGCTGTTCGCCGTGGTGGGGATCCGCAACGACTGGCAGACCAAATGGGTCATCTTCACCGTGGGGTTCTTCATCTGTTACGGCGCCCAGGACCAGCTGAGCGTCTGGGCGTTCTTGGATCTGGACCAGGAGATGCTGCAGCTGAGCCTGACCACCTCAGTGATCGCCATGGTGTTCATCGCCCTGCTGCCCAGCGTGCACTGGGTTTGGCGGCGCGGCTGGCTGGACCGAAGACAGGCAGCTGAGCCATGATCCCGTTGAAGCAGTGGTTGAGCCTGACCGCGGTGATGACCGGTGCAGCCGTGCTGTATCTGGCACATTCGCTGCTGCGGTTCCGGAATTTCGAGGCCCGGGGCTATGACCTGGGCATCTTCGACCAAGCAGTGCGCCAGTACTCGCAGTTCAACGCCCCTATCGTGCCGATCAAGGGTGAAGGCTTCCACCTGCTGGGCGATCACTTCCACCCGATCATCGCAGTGCTGGCGCCGCTGTACTGGATCTGGGACGACCCCAGGGTGCTGAACCTGGCCCTGATCCTGCTGCTGATCTCCGCTGCGGTACCGGTGTACCTGCTGGTGCGCGGCTGGTTCAGCCACCGGGCAGCACTACTGGCCGCGGCAGCCATACTGCTGTGGTGGCCCTTCCAGGCCTTCATCAACTGGGACTTCCACGAGATCGCCTTCGGCGTGCCGCTGATCGGCTGGGTGATCTGGACGATCGAACGACGCCGCCCCTGGACCGCAGTCATCCTGGCTTCACTGCTGCTGCTGGTCCGAGAAGACATGGGTGCCACCCTGCTCGCCGTTGCCGCAGTGTTGGCCCTGAAGCGGCACTGGGCCCAGGCAGCTGTGCTGGCAGTGACCGGGCTGGTGGGGCTCTGGCTGGCGGTCGGCGTCGTCATTCCCTACTTCTCCGCCGAGGGCGAGTTCGCCTACTGGGACTACACCGCACTGGGGGCCAGCGCCTCTGCTGCGGCGGTGTTCCTGCTCACCCAACCTTGGAACGCGCTGCCCATTCTGGTGGATCACCCGCTGAAGATTGCGCTGCTCACCGCCCACCTGGTGCCGCTGTGGCTGCTTCCGCTGCTCTCGCCCTATGCGCTGATCGCCGCCCCGCTGCTGCTCTCCCGGCTGTTCAACGACCGGCTGACCGTCTGGGGCCTGGTCTACCACTACGATGCGATCATCGCGGTGATCCTGCTGCTGGCCGCCTTCGACACGCTGCGCAGAATCCGCCGACTGCGGGGCAGCAGCAGGGGCGAGTACCGCCCGGCCAGCATCCTGCCGGCCGGGCTGATCCTGATCAGTCTTGCCGGCGGAGCGGTCCTGCAGTTCACTGCCGAACGGGAGCACCAGATCTTCCCGCTGCACTGGACCTACACCGGGCAGAACTGGCAGCCGGGGGAGCGCGCCGAGGCCCACCAGCGGGCCGTGGACCTGATCCCCGAAGGAGCCTGTGTGGAGGCGGCCGACACTGCCGCCCCGCACCTGACCCAGCACACCTACACCGGTCTGGCGGGGACTCTGGACGAGGACAGGGTCAACTGGCTGATCATCGATGCCACCCAAGATGAGCTGGGCGGAAATGACCCGCTGACCCCAGAGGAGGCTTTCGCCCGCGCCGAGCGGCTGGGCTTCGAGACGATCACAGCCGACGATGCCGGGCTGTGGGTGCTGCACCGTGACATACCCAATCATCCGGTCTGCACTGAGTATCAGGAGTAGTGTTGACCACCGTGAAATCTCAAGCCCCCCGGATGCAGTGGATGGACTTCCTGCGTGGCCTGGCAGTGCTGCTGGTGGTGGTTCTGCACGCCAACACCGGGCATATCGCCGGAGCCAGCGTGGATTGGTGGACCGATGTGAACCGGCACCTGACCCCGTTCCGGATGCCGCTGCTGATGTTCATGTCCGGGATGCTGCTGCACCGTTCGCTGGCCAAGCCGCTGCCGATCTACGTATGGGGCAAGGTCGCCGCCATCGCCTGGCCGCTGGTGCTCTGGCTGTTCCTCTACGGGTTCTTCATCCGCAGCGGGATCGGAGTGCCCGATGACCTGGTGGACTACCTGGCCACCGGAGACTATCTGTGGTTCCTGATGAGTCTGCTGCTCTGCTATGCCGCAGCGATGGCTTTCAAACCGCTGGCCAGCCGGTTCCCGGTAGGCCACAGCTGGGGGTACCTGGCGCTGTTCCTGGCCATGATCGGCACCTATGTCAGCACCGGGGCCGTGCACGGCGGGCTCATCGGCTCCACCTTCTGGTACGGGGCCTTCTTCTTCCTGGGAGCCTGGGCCACCCATATGGTGAGCCGCTGGGTCAAGGTCCACTGGGCGGTGGTGGTGCCACTGCTGCTGCTCACAGCACTCCTGGCCAATATGGGGGCAGACGACCGCAGTCTGCGCGTGGGTACCCCGGCTGCTGCGGGAATCTCCGTGCTCGGTATCGCGGTGATCCTCTGGCTGGCCCCCCGGCTGCCCCGCGGGAGGCTGGTCCGGTGCGTGGAATGGTGCGGGCGCAGCTCGATTGTGGTCTATGTGGCTCACTTCCCGATTATCATCCTGCTGCGCGATCATCTGTTCAATCACCTTGATATTGCCGATGGGCCCCGGGTGCTGCTGATGACCATCACCAGCCTGGGCCTGACCGTGCTGCTGGTGGGCCTGCGGCCGTGGACGCCGTTCCTCTACGTGATGCCCGGACACCAAAGAGTGGCGATGAAGCTGCGCTAGGCTAGGGGATCATGGCTGAGTTTATTTACCAAATGCACCAAGCCCGCAAAAAAGTGGGCGACAAGGTCATCCTCGATGACGTGAGCATGTCCTTCTTCCCCGGGGCCAAGATTGGCGTGGTGGGCCCCAACGGCGCCGGAAAGTCCACCATCCTGAAGATCATGGCCGGGATGGATGAGCCCTCCAACGGTGAGGCGCGGCTCTCGCCGGGCTATTCGGTAGGAATCCTCCAACAGGAGCCGCCGCTGAACGAGGAGAAGACTGTGCTGGGCAACGTCCAGGAAGGTGTGGGGGAGATCTACTCCAAGCTGGTCCGGTACAACGAGATCAGCGATGAGATGGCCAGCCCTGACGCCGACTTCGAGGCGCTTATGGAGGAGATGGGCAAACTCCAAGAAGCCATCGACGCGGCCAATGCCTGGGATCTGGACTCTCAGCTGGAGCAAGCCATGGACGCCCTGCGGTGCCCGCCCGGCGATGAGCCGGTCACTCACCTCTCCGGCGGTGAGCGCCGCCGAGTGGCGCTGTGCAAACTTCTGCTCTCCAAGCCGGACCTGCTGCTGCTGGACGAGCCCACCAACCACCTCGACGCCGAGTCGGTGCTCTGGCTCGAGCAGCACCTGGCGTCCTATGAGGGTGCGGTGCTCGCCGTGACCCACGACCGGTACTTCCTGGACCATGTGGCCGAATGGATCTGTGAGGTGGACCGCGGCCGGCTCTACCCCTATGAGGGCAACTACTCCACCTACCTGGAGAAGAAGCGCTCCCGGCTGGAGATCCAGGGCAAGAAGGACGCCAAGATGGCCAAGCGGCTCTCCGAGGAGCTGGAGTGGGTGCGCTCGAATGCCAAGGGCCGCCAGACCAAGTCCAAGGCGCGTCTGGCCCGTTACGAGGAGATGGCCGCCGAAGCCGAGCGCACCAAGAAGCTGGACCTGGAGGAGATCCAGATTCCGCCGGGCCCGCGCCTGGGAACCCAGGTGATCGAGGCGGAGAACCTGCAGAAGAGCTTCGGCGAGCGCACACTCATCGACGGGCTCTCCTTCTCCCTGCCGCGCAACGGCATCGTAGGTGTGATCGGCCCCAACGGTGTGGGCAAATCCACCCTGTTCAAGACCATCGTGGGGATGGAGGAGCTCGACGGCGGAGACCTGACCATCGGCGAATCCGTGAAGATCTCCTATGTGGACCAGAACCGCTCCAATATCGATCCCGAGAAGAGCCTCTGGGAAGTCGTCTCAGACGGGTTGGACTTCATCCATGTCGGTGCTGTGGAGATGTCCTCCCGTGCCTATGTCTCGGCCTTCGGGTTCAAGGGCCCGGACCAGCAGAAGAAGGCCGGAGTCCTCTCCGGCGGTGAGCGCAACCGGCTCAACCTGGCCCTGACCCTGAAACAGGGCGGCAACCTGCTGCTGCTCGATGAGCCCACTAACGACCTCGATGTGGAAACCCTCGGCTCCCTGGAGAACGCGCTGCTGGAGTTCCCCGGCTGTGCCGTGGTCATCTCACACGACCGCTGGTTCCTGGACCGGGTGGCCACCCATGTGCTCGCTTGGGAGGGCACCGAGGACAACCCCGCCAACTGGTACTGGTTCGAGGGTAACTTCGAGTCATACCAGAAGAACAAGGTGGAGCGACTCGGCCCCGACGCAGCCCGCCCGAGCCGAGTCACCCACCGCCGCCTGACCCGCGGCTGACCGCGGGTCTATGCGCCCTGCTGGGCAAGTGCCGGCTCCTTGCTCCAGGGTGGGGCAGCTGACTGGTCCTGAACCGGCGGGCTGATCTCGCCGGTGTCTGCGTCTACCGGTTCGCCCTCGTGCTGGGCCGGCTCGGCGGACGGGCCTTCCCGGTTGACCTTGGCAAAGCTGCTGCGGCCGTATTTGAGGTCATGGCCCACTGTCTGGGCGTTGATCTCCACTTCGGTGCCGGTGCTGCCCTCTTTGCCCTCCCAGGAACGAATCTTGGGCCGGCCGACTACTACTACGGGATCGCCCTTGCTGATGGACTCGGCCACATTATTGGCGAAGGCCCCGAATGCTGCCACCGAGTACCAGTTGGTCTCCCCGGAGGCCCATTCCCCGGTGGTGCTGTTGCGCCAACGCGGGGTGGAGGCCACCCGGAAGGTAGCAACCTCGGTCCCTGAGTTGGTCATCCGGATCTCGGGCTTATTGCCGGCATGGCCGCGGACGGTGATGGACTCAGACATCGCTGAGACCTCCTTGCTTCACGGCCTGCTGACTCAGTGAGGCGGGGGCGGGCCGTGAGCAGGCGCCTCCGACTCATGCTTCAGAGTCTGCGCTGGTGCCAGCACTGGCCGCGCAGCCGGCCGGCTCTCTGTGGAGGCCGCAGCGTGCCCGGCAGCACACGGGCGGGCCTGGGGAAAACTCAAACCACCCGGGTGAGGATGAATCCGCCTGCTGAGGTCAGGCGCAGCCACTTGCCGTTGGTGTGGACAGCTGTGGCGGCGTCGTCGTGATCCCTGATGAAGCCCAGGGAGAGAGCGCCGAAGGCAGCACCGGCGGGAATCCCGTGCACCAGGGGCCGGCTCCACACCGTCTCACGGACCTGTTCCACCACATGGGCCCCGGCAGTCTCCGGCACCGCCTCGGCCACCTCTGCGATCCCAGCCTCGGCAGCGGCCCGCAGCTGAGCATCCGGCACAGTCCCCACCGGCTGCCAGCCGGCGCGCGGCGGAGTCACCGCGGCCCAGGGCACATTGAGCCGGCTGGGCGGCAGGGAGAGCTGCACATCCACCGGATTCATCCGGGCCAGCCGTTCGCTGATCGAAGCCAGCTCCACGGTGACATCGGCGGTGGAGGGCTCGGCCAGGGCCATAGTGCGCAGACCCAGCACTGCCGGGATGCGTGAGGTCAGCGTGGAGGGGGTCATCACCGGCAGCCAGGCAGCCAGCACAGTACCCACCGCCTGGAGGCGGATGCCGTGCTCATTGATGCGGCGCCCCCGCTTGATGTAGGTGCTCAGGTCCTGCAGGGCGGCGGCTTCGGCGAAGTGCAGATGCTGGGTCATAGGATAGTCATTGTTTCATGCACCGCCCGAGACTGAAGGAGCTGGACGTGGCCGAACGCGAGTACCGAGTCCCGACCCCGGAGGAGGCGGTCAACCAGCTGGTGGGGATGCTGGACCTGGAGGCCCTGCCCGATGACGGCGGAGAGGACCGGTTCCTGGCTCCAGTGTTCGAGCAGGCGTTCTGGCGGGTCTTCGGCGGCCAGGTGCTGGCCCAGGCGGTCACCGCCGCGATGCGCACCGTGGATCCGGAGCGGGTGGTGCACTCGGTGCACGGCTACTTCCTGCGGCCCGGGGACTCTGCCAAGCCGATTGAGGTCAGGGTGGAGCGGCTGCGTGACGGGGGCTCCTTCTCTGCGCGCCGGTCTCATGCCATTCAGGACGGCAAGCCGATCCTCTCGATGATCACCAGCTTTCAAAAGCCCGCCGGCGGCCCGGAGCACTATGCACCCATGCCCCAGGGCATCCCCAGCCCGCAGGAGCTGCCCGCCCCGGAGGAGCTGGTGGGCCATGTCAAACACCCGGTGGTTCAGGAGTGGGGCCGCGGCAGGCCCTTCGAGATTCGGCACATCGACCGGCCCATCTACCTGGAGGCCGACCGCGATCGGCGCCCCACCTCCGCTGTATGGCTCAAGGCCCGCACCACGCTGCCCGATGACCCCAATATCCACCGGGCGGCCCTGCTCTACGCCTCCGACTACACGCTGCTGGAGCCGGTGCTGCGCCAGCACGGGCTGTACTGGGCCAAACCGGGCCTGAAGGTAGCCTCCCTGGACCACGCCATGTGGTGGCACCGGCACGCCCGGGCCGATGAGTGGCTGCTCTACGTCAAGGATTCCCCCTCCGCGCAGAACTCCCGCGGGCTGAGCCAGGGAGCCATCTACACCCAGGCGGGGGAGCTGGTGGCCACCACCGCCCAGGAGGGCATGGTCCGGCCTCCCCAGGGGTTCAAGCCGCTGCTGCAGGAAACGGTACAGAAACGGGCCATCTCCGCCGGGCGGAACCAGCGGGAGCTGAACCAGAAGTACCGCAGCGCCTGGCGTTCCCGCTACATGGACTGAGCCCGCCGGTAGGCCACCATGGCCTGGGCGGCCGTGGAGCGCCAGGAGTAGCGCTGGGCCAGCTCTGCTGCAGCGGCGCTGTGGGCCTTCCACCGCTCCCAGTCTCCGGCCAGCCGCAGCAGCGCATCGGCCCAGTCATCGGGGTCCAGAGAGTTGATCAGCAGCCCCGTGCTGCCGTGGTCCACCAGCTCTGCCAGCCCGCCGACATAATGCGCCAGCACCGGGGTGCCGCAGGCCTTGGCCTCTAGGGCCACTAGTCCAAAGGACTCACTGTAGGAGGGCACCAGCACCACATCCGAGCTGCGGAACAGCTCGGCCAGCTCCGGATGCGGTAGTGGTTTTCTGAGTACGACGACGTCCGCAATCTGCTCCTGCTCGGCAAGGCGAGAGATATCCACCGCATCTGGTCCGGACTGCCGGCCGGCCACAGTCAGCTCCACCGGCAGCTCGGGGCGCAGCCGGCGCAGCGCGCCCACGGCGGCCACGGCCACTTGGGGGCCCTTATGCGGCTGCAGGCGCCCGGCGAAGGTCAGCCGGAAGGGACGCCTACCGGGCGGTCTATGCCGCGGGTCCTGCTCCGCAGGGGGGTAGAAGGTGTCCAGGTCTGTGCCGGGCTGGACCATGGCGATCCGTTCCTCCGGGACGCTGAAGTGTCGCTGCAGGTCCGCGGCCTCCCGCCGGGTATTTGCAGTCAGTGCCGAGGCTGCCGCGGTGATCCGCTCCTCAGCCGGATGCCGCCGCGGGTCCTCCACTGCGGAAGGGTCCCGCTCCAGTTTGACCGCCCCGATGGTGTGCATAGTGTGCACCAGGGGAGTGGAGAGTTCCTGGGAGAGCTTCAGCCCGGCCAGCCCGGAGATCCAGTAGTGCGAGTGCACCAGATTCACCGGTGCCGCATCGGCCCGGCGCAGACTGGCGGCGGCCCGGTCGGCGAGGTCGTCCAGGCATTCGATGAGTCGGGACTTGTCCTGCTGACAACTCTGCCAGACTCGCAGGACATGGATCCGCAGCCCGGGGTGCAGGGTGCGGATGTAGTCGCCCTGCGACGCCGAGGCTGAGTCCGGGTTCTCGTACTGGCCGTCCAGGTCGGTGGTGATGATGTCCACCGTGGCGGTGCTGCGCCCGGCCAGGGCGTGGGAGAGGGCGTTGACGTAGACGTTGAGTCCGCCGGCGTCGCCGGTGCCGGCCTGGGCCAGGGGAGAGGTGTGCAGGCTGAGCATCACGATACGAAGAGATGGCTCACCTGTCATGTGCCCCAGGAGGGATTCGAACCCCCGACCGGCGGATTAGAAGGCCGCTGCTCTATCCCCTGAGCTACTGGGGCATGGGCCTCGAGAGGCCCAGCAGTACATCCTACCCGGATCAGCTGTTGACCATGGAGTGCGCGGCACGCTCCAGATAGTCCCAGAGCTCAGCCTCGTGCATTGGAGAGAGCTCCGCGGCCTGCACAGCCTTGCGCATATAGCGCAGCCAGGTGTCCCGGGCGGCGGCGTCGACCTGGAAGGGCAGATGCCGCATCCGCAGCCGCGGGTGTCCGCGCTCAGCCTGGTAACGCCGCGGGCCGCCCCAGTACTGCTCCAGGAACATCAGCAGCCGGCGTTTGGCCGGCTCCAGGTCCTGCTCCGGGTACATGGCACGGAACTGCTCATCGGCAGCCACCTGCTCGTAGAACACATCGACAATCGTCTGGAAGGTCTCACGACCGCCCACCTGGGCGTAGAAGCTGTTCGGGTCCACCGCCTCCGGATCCGCCTCCTGCGGCACCGGCCGGCCGTCCGGTCCCGGCATGAACCCCAGGTCAGCTGGGCGCGGCGGACCAGGCTGATGCGGCACCGCCGGGCCGTCGGCAGCGCCGGGACGGCCGCTCACCTGGGAGGGCGGCTTACCGGCAGGGCGCACGGTGGCGATCGGAGCACCCAGCCGGCGGGAGAACTCCGGAAGTTTGGGCTGTCCAGCTGCGGGGGCGTCGTCGTGATCTGTCATATCGGCTTCAGCATAGGATGGATGCTGCTTGTTCCCGAAGATTCCGAGAGAAGGTTGCCATGCGCGTCCACATCGCCACCGACCACGCCGGTATGGAGCTCTCCGCCCACCTGGTCTCCCACCTGCGGGCCCAGGGCTATGAGGTCACCGACCATGGGCCTGAGGTCTATGACGCGCAGGACGACTACCCCGGATTCTGCCTGCGGGCAGCTGAGGCGGTGGCCGCAGACTGGGCCGCTGGCACCGAGTCCCTGGGCATTGTGCTGGGCGGATCCGGCAATGGCGAGCAGATTGCAGCCAATAAGGTCAAAGGCATCCGCGCAGCCCTGGCCTGGAACCTGGAGACTGCGCAACTGGCCCGGGAGCACAACAACGCCAATGTGGTGGGTCTGGGCGGGCGTCAGCACAGCCTTGAGGAGGCCACCGAGATCGTTGAGGCATTCCTGAGTGCCGAATGGTCCGGCGAGGAGCGCCACGCCCGGCGGATCGGCAAGATCAGCCACTACGAGAACACCGGCGAGATCCAGGACTGAATGCCTGAGGGCCACACTCTCCACCGGCTCGCCGAGCAGATCAACCGGCTGTTCACCGGCCGGCAGTGGCGGGTGAGCTCCCCGCAGGGCCGGTTCAGCGCAGGCGCTGCCCGGCTCACCGACCGGGTCCCGGAGCGTGCCGAGGCCTGGGGCAAACAGCTCTTCGTGCACCTTGGCGCTGATATCTGGCAGGTCCACCTGGGGCTCTACGGGGCCTTCAGCTTCCGCGGGGATGAGACGTTTGCCGGGGCTGCCTCATTGGGGGCCCCGCGCACCTCAGGGGAGAGGTTCACACCCCAGTACGACGACGCCGGCTGGATCATCCCTGCCCCGCCCACCGGTTCAGTGCGGGCCAGGATCCATGTGCCCCACGGCTGGGCGGATCTGCGCGGACCTGCCAGATGCCAGGTGCTGAACCCGATGCAGTATCAGGCAGTGATTGCGCGCCTGGGCCCGGACCCGCTGCACCAGCCCGCAGGGCTGATCAATGAGCAGCTGCTGGCCCAGTTCCGCCAACACCTGGCCCGCCGCCGGGACAGCATCGCCGCAGCGCTGATGGACCAAGCGGTGATTGCCGGAGTGGGGAACATCTACCGCGCCGAATCACTGTTCCTGGAGCAGCTTGACCCAGACGCACCCGCCCAGGAGCTTGAGCCGGCCCAGACCGCATCGCTGTGGCAGACCCTGACCGAGCAGCTGCGCACCGGGGTGGCGGAGGGGATCATCCGCACCCTGCGGCCCGAGGACCCGCACCTAGGCGCCCGCGGCGCCGACCGGAAGCTGCGCCGGCACTGGGTCTACCAGCACCAGGGCACCCCCTGCCTGCGCTGCGGGGAAACCATCCGGATGCGCGAGCTGAAGGGCAGGCGGCTCTACTGGTGCCCGGGCTGCCAGGGCCGGTAGCGGCGCGCCACGGCGCTCTCCAGTAGACTCAGCGGGTCAGCTTTTTCCACCGATCCAGGAGATTCCGAGACTCGTGTCCGAGCAGATCAGCATCACCCTCAACGGCGCACCCACCACAGTTGAGGCGGGCACTACAGGCACCACCCTGTTCCGGGACTCCGCAACCACAGTGGTGATGCGGGTCAACGGGGAGCTCTGGGATCTCAGCCGGGAACTGCCCGAAGATGCTGACGTGGCCCCGGTGGACATCACCGAGCAGGACGGGCTCAATGTGCTGCGGCACTCCACTGCGCATGTGATGGCCCAGGCCGTACAGCAGCTCTTCCCCGGCTCCAAACTGGGCATCGGGCCCTATATCACCGACGGTTTCTACTTTGACTTCGATGTGGAGAATCCCTTTACACCGGAGGATCTGAAGAAGATCGAAAAGACCATGCAGAAGATCATCAACCAGGCCCAGACCTTTGAGCGGGAAGTCGTGGACCTGGATGAGGCCAAGCGCCAGATGGCCGATGAGCCGTACAAACTGGAACTTCTGGCCGGCTCCGGCGACGCCGAGGGGGCGTCTGTGGAGGTGGGCGGGGCAGAGATCACCATCTACCACAATGTGGACCGCAATGGAGAGCGGGTCTGGGCCGATCTGTGCCGCGGGCCGCATCTGCCGCATACCAAGCTGATCGCCAATGCCTTCGCAGTGATGCGCGCCGCCGGCGCCTACTGGCGCGGCAAGGAGACCAACCCGCAGCTGCAGCGCATCTACGGCACCGCTTGGCCCACCAAGGATGACCTCAAGGCCTATAAGGAGCGCCTGGCTGAGGCCGAGCGCCGTGACCACCGCAAACTGGGCCGGGAGCTGGACCTGTTCAGCTTCCCTGAGGAGATCGGCTCAGGACTCTCCGTCTGGCACCCCAAAGGTGGCCTGGTGCGCGGGATCATGGAGCAGCATGCCCGGGCCCGGCACCTGGAGTCCGGCTACACCTACGTCTATACCCCGCATATCTCCAAGGCAGACCTGTTCGAGACCTCCGGGCATCTGGCCAACTACAAGGACGATATGTGGCCGGCCATCTCCATGGATGAGGAGCGCGACGAGTCCGGGAACATCACCAAACAGGGCCAGGACTATTACCTGAAGCCGATGAACTGCCCCATGCATATCCTCATCTACAAGGAGCGTGGACGCAGTTACCGGGACCTGCCGCTGCGCCTGGCAGAGAACGGCACGGTCTACCGCAATGAGCGTTCTGGGGCCCTGCACGGGCTGACCCGGGTGCGCGGGTTCACCCAGGATGACTCCCACCTGTTCGTCCGTCCGGACCAGCTGGAGGACGAGGCTGCCAAGGTGGTGGAGTTCGTGGTCTCCCTGCTGCGCGACTTCGGGCTGGAGGAGTTTGAGCTGGAGCTCTCCATGCGCGATGAGGAAAAGTCCAAATGGGTGGGCTCTGACGAATACTGGGACTCCGCCACCCAGGCCCTGCGCAATGTGGCGCTGCGCTCCGGGCTCAAGCTCACCGAGATCCCCGGAGAAGCAGCGTTCTACGGGCCCAAGATCGATCTCAAGGTCACTGACGCCATCGGCCGCAAATGGCAGCTCTCCACCGTGCAGGTAGATCCCAATCTCCCCGAGCGGTTCGGCCTGGAGTACACCGCAGCCGATGGTTCCCGCCAGCGGCCCATTATGATCCACCGGGCGCTCTTCGGCTCCATCGAGCGGTTCTTCGCGATTCTGCTGGAGCATTACGCCGGGGCGTTCCCAGCCTGGCTGGCCCCGGTCCAGGTGCGCGGGATCCCGGTGGCCGAGCCCTTCAATGACTACCTAGGCGAGGTCATCGCGAAGCTGCGGTCCCGAGGAGTACGTGCGGAGCTGGACGACAGCACTGAGCGGTTCCCCAAGAAGATCCGCACCGCGAGCAAAGACAAGATTCCGTTTGTGCTCATCGCAGGAGGGGACGACGCCGAGGCCGGGGCGGTCAGTTTCCGGTTCCGTGACGGGAGCCAGGACAACCAAGTGCCGGTGGATCAGGCCGTGGAGCGGATCCTGGCAGCGATCGAAAGTCACCAGAACCAATGACGCAGCAGCCCTGGGAGACCGACAGCTTTGAGCTTCCCGGGGTGCCTGATGCCTTTCAGCGGCTGTGGACCCCGCACCGTGAGGCCTATCAGTCCAAGGGTCAGGACCAGGTCACCGGCGAGCACAACTGCCCGTTCTGCGCAGCGCCTGGGCGCAGCGATGAGGAGTCGCTGATCGTGGCCCGGGGCCGGCACTGCTATGTGCTGCTGAACCTTTACCCGTACAACCCGGGGCATCTGCTGGTCTGCCCCTATCGGCATGTCCCCGACCTGACTGATCTCACCGAGCAGGAGTCGGCGGAGTTCATCGCCCTGACCCAGAAGGCCATGCGTGCGCTGCGCGGCGGGGCCGACCCTGCCGGGTTCAATCTGGGTATCAACCAGGGCAAGGTGGGCGGGGCCGGTATTGCCGCACATCTGCATCAGCATGTGATCCCGCGCTGGAGCGGGGACACCAACTTTCTGCCGATCATCGCCCAGACCAAGTCCTTGTCGGTGACCCTGGGCGAGATTCGGCGGTTGGTGGCGGAGGCCTGGGGCGATGCTTAAGCACCTGCGCGCCTTCTTCTCTACCGCCTTCACCCCGATCGCCAGGTTTCTGCTGCGGATCGGACTGACTCCGAACGCTGTGACAGTGATCGGCACTGCCGGAGTAAGTCTGGGTGCGCTGATCTTCTATCCGCTGGGGGAGCTGTTCTGGGGCACGCTGTTGATCACCCTGTTCGTGTTCAGCGATCTCATCGACGGGCTGATGGCACGGTTGGGCGAGAAGTCCAGCGTACTGGGCGGGTTTCTTGACTCAGTCTCGGACCGGGTGCAGGACAGCGCTGTGTTCCTGGGCCTGATGCTCTGGTTCTTCGGCTCCGGAGAGAACTACTGGATCGGAGTGGCTGCCGCAGTCTGCATGATCCTGGGCCTGCTGGTCTCTTATATCCGTGCCCGGGCCGAATCCGAGGGCTATGACGCCAACACCGGAATCGCCGAGCGGCCGGAGCGGATGGTGCTGGCCCTGGTGTTCACCGGGTTCGTGGGCCTGGGCCTGCCGGAGGTGGTGCTGCTGGTGGTGCTGGCCCTGCTTGCCGCGGCCTCGCTCATCACCGTCATCCAGCGCATCACCACAGTGGTACGCCAAGCCGGGGCGGGCAGCTGACTCAGGCGGCGAACGCCAGGTCGGCGGTGAATGAGGGCAGATGGACGTCATAGCCCCAGGACTTCAGGCGGTGGTGCCTGCGGCAGAGCAATTCCAGGTTCTCGGCATTGGTCTCACCCTCCGGCCAGGGGATGATGTGGTCGATGTCGCAGTGCTCAGCAGGCACACTGCACCCTGGAGCTGAACAGGTGCGGTCTCGGAACCAGAGCGCGACGCGCAGGCGCTCCGGCGGATAGCGGCCCTCGGCGTGGACAGCGAGCAGGTTCTCACCGGATGGCCTGTCCTCAGGCGGCGGGTGAAGGAGCTGGTACCAGCTGAGCTGTTCGGTCTGTGCCCTGAGCCAGTCCCTCAGGTTCCGGGCCGGTACGGGAATCTTGCCGTCCCGGGTGAATCCCGGCTGGTCGGAGACTCCGGTCAGGGTTGCCTCCTCCACCAGAATCCCGATCTGAGCGGCGGTGCTCAGCTCATCGGGAGTCTGGGTGTTGAGCAGCCAGGCGCAGAATGCGTCCGCAGCCCGCTGGTCCATGGACCGCGGGTCGCCGTCCTCACGGGTGGCGGGCAGTTCCTGAAAAGTCTGCGGCTGTGAGGCTGAAGGGTCAGGCTCTTCGGCGGAGGCTGGGTCGGCCGACGAGCCGTCGATGATATGCAGAGTCGGTACCCGCAGACGGCCCACCTGGCTCTCAGAGCCGATGCTGAACCCGGCACTGACCCCTGGGGAGGAGAACTCCTCGGGCACCACTGCTGATCCCGCGGCGAGCCGCGCCAACTGAGAGTCTGAATCCCGGTGCTGGAGTTCCAGAGTGTGCTCCGCGATCAGCGGGTTGTGTGGAATGTGCTCCGTGGCGGAGCGTGCCGCGGCATCCAGGCGGCGCTTCAGCGCATGAGCGGTCAGACTCGGCAGCAGGGCGGAGAGCAGGCTCATCCCGTCCTCAACCTCGGTCACCGTCACACGCCGCTGCCGGGCCGCAGCGGCGAAGCGTTCAGCGGCATGGGCCGGCTCTGCGGTGTGCTCGAAGCCCTTCAGCCAGTCCTTTACCTGACCCAACCGATGGGTCTCGGCGTACTCGGCGGCCTGCTCATCCAGTTTCTCCACCGCCTCTGCTGTTCTCAGCTTCTCCAGCGTGGCAGCGATTCTGCGGAGTCTCAGATCGCAGATCCGGCCCGTGGTGAATGCTCGCCATACCCGGGGCATTTTGGACTGCACTCGCTCGGCAGCATTGATCTCGCTGGCCACTACGTATTCTGAGCGGCCGACGGCCTGAGCGATGTGCATCTCCGCAGCACGGCCGGCCTCCTGGGCTCGGTGCAGTGCGGTCCCTTTAATGATGTCGATCCGAGTCTGCGAGGCTTCGCGCCTGATGGCCGAGTCCAGAATCTCCCGGCTATGTTGGTCCGCTTCACGCACATACTCTCTGCGCAGCTCAACCATCCATGCCAGCTGAGCGGCTCGAGCGATGCGCAGATCGCGCTCCATCTGCCAGCCGGGCAGCACATCTGAGCTCAGCAGAGGCTGAGGGGGACGCTCAGGGATTCCGGCAGAGGCGGGAGAATCGCCGGCGGCATCATGGCGTTCCGTGCCCTCCCGATCTGGTTCCCTGTCCATATATCGATTATAAATTCTAGTATGAGCTGGATCAAGAGTTTCAGGAAGGAGATCTTCAGAACAAATGTTCTAATTCTGAAGCCCGAGGCTCCGCATCAGGTGCTGAGGGTCGGGGTCGGTGCCCAGGGCGGCGCGGAAGGAGTCCAGGGGATCGCGGGTATTGCCGCGGGCCAGCAGCTCGGTGCGGAAGTGCGCGCCCCGGGAGGCCAGGGCGGCCTCATCATCGAGCACCACACGGAACCACTCGCTGGAATGGGCCGCCAGCACCTCCGCCCACAGGTAGGAGTAGTACCCGGCGGCATAGCCCGCAGAGGCGAAGATGTGCTTAAAGAAGCCGCCGTGGTACCGCGGAGGGACCAGGGGCAGGTCCAGGCCCCAGTCGGCGAGCACCTGAGCCTCAAAGCCCGCCGGATCCTGTGCAGCGGCCTCAGCCTGCTCCGGGGACAGGGTGTGCCAGGCCAGATCAATCACCACAGCCGCCACATGTTCGGCAGTGGAGCAGCCCTTGCCCCAGAGCGCGTTCTCCGAGGGCACCGCACCCGGGGGAGTGGGATTGCGGTAGAGCTCCTGGAACACCTCGTTGACCTGCGAGGGGAACTCCACATTGTCCCGAGGCACCGCGGTGCCCGAGAGCTGCGGGAACTCCGCCTGGGCCAGCAGGGCATGCAGGGCATGGCCGAACTCATGGAACAGGGTCTTCTGCTCGCCCTGGGTCAGCACCGGCTCCTGTCCCGGCGCCGGTGCCGCCACATTGAGGTTATTTGTTACCACCGCCTTGGTCCCGGCCAGGGTGGAGGGCACTGAGAACCCGTTCATCCAGGCCCCGCCGGATTTGGTGGGCCGGGTGTAGAGATCCAGCAGGAACAGTCCCAGGCCGGTTCCCGGCTCACCGGCTGGGCCGTCGAAGACCTCAAAGCTGCGGGCCCCGGGCACATAGCCGGGCAGATCCTCCCGCTCCACCACAGTGATGCCATAGGCGCGATGGGCGGCGTCGAAGATTCGCCGCAGTCCCTCCGCCACAGTGATCTCCCCGGCCCCGGAGCCGGCCGGGAGCCTCTTGCGAACCTGCTCGATCCCATAGCTGAGATCCCAGGGCTCGGGGGTGAATCCGAGGTGCTCAGCGATCCGCTCCGCTTCTGTGGCGGCACGTTCAGCAGCACCGGCGGCCAGTTTGCCCAGCATGGATTCCACCGCCCGCCGGCTCGGCGCCGTGCGCAGCGGCAGCACCGATTCCAGAAAGTTCTCATAGCCCAGCAGCTGAGCCTTCTTAGCCCGCAGCACAGCGATCTGCGCCCCGATCTGACGGGTGGTGCGGCCCAGGTCATCAGCCAAACTGCCGCGGGTCACCGAGGCGGTGTGCAGCGCCCGGCGTGTCTGCCGGTTCTCCAGTGAGCCCAACAGCCCCTGCTGCACCGGCATGGTCAGGGTCAGCAGATAGCCCGAGGCGTGCCCGGCAGCCTCAGCGGCGGCCCGGGCAGAGGCGATCCGGGACTCGCTGAGCCCCGCCAACTCCTGCGCAGATTTCACCAGCACGGCAGCCTCGGTGGCCTCACGCACCTGCAGCTGGGAATAGGCGGTCTCCAAACCCGCCAGCTGCTGATTGAGCTCCTTCAGCTCAGCTTGGCCCGAGCCGTCCAGCCCGGCCCCGGCCACCCTGGCTTTGAGAATCAGCTGCTCCAGGAACCACTGCTGCTCCGGCGTGGCGGTGACCTCCCCGGCCCCGATCCGTTCCTGCAGCTGCCGGAACCGCGAGAAGAGCCCCGGATGCAGGGTGATCCAGTCAGTATGGGCAGCGATCTGGGGTGCGGCCTCGGCGCGCACCTGCTGGCGGGCCTCGGTGCCGTCGGCCGCCGCCGCCACCCCGAATGCGCGGGTCAGCCGGTCCAGCTCAGCCCCGGAGAGGGCGTAGGCATGCAGCATATTCTCCACCGTGGCCGGCTCCGGGTTCCCGGCGATCTCCGCCACCCGCTCCCGTTGGGCTGCCAGGGCCGCCTGCCGCGCCGGTGCCCAGGCGGCGTCGTCGTCCACTGTGGTCATATCCGGGTAGTCATAGTCGAGGGTGCGGGTCCAGGGGGTGTCCACAACGGGCGAATCTGCCACAGGAAGTCCTTTCGAGCGAGTAACCTGGAGTCAGACTACCCAACTGTTGCCTGATGCAACCAAATCGCCGCACCTGTGGCACCGACAGACCCTGAGGAGAAGCATGGCCGGTCACTCAAAATGGGCCAATACCAAGCACCGCAAGGCCGCGGTGGACGCCAAGCGCGCCAAGATCAACGCCCGCTACATCAAGCAGATCGAGGTGGCTGCCCGCAACGGCGGCCCGGACATTGACGGCAACCCGGCGCTGGCCCTGGCCGTGCAGAAGGCCAAGAAGGAATCGGTGCCCAATGACAATATCGACCGGGCGATCAAGCGCGGTGGCGGGCTCACCGGTGACACCGTGGAGTATGAGGAGATCACCTATGAGGTGCGCGGGCCCGCCGGATCCGCCCTGCTGGTGGAGTGCCTGACTGACAACCGCAACCGAGCTGCTGCAGAGGTGCGTACTGCCGTCACCCGCTCCGGGGGCACCGTGGCCGATCCCGGCTCAGTGGCCTATATGTTCCAGCGCAAAGGCGTGGTGACCGTACCCAAGGCTGAGGGTGTGAGCGAGGACGAGGTGCTCGCCGCAGTCCTGGAGGCCGGGGTGGAGGAGGTCCTGGAGCAGGAGAGCAACTTCGAGGTCCAGTCCGAGCCCTCCGACCTGCAGGAGGTCACCAAGGGGCTGGAGGAGGCCGGGATCAGCTACGACTCCGATGAAGTGGCATTCGTCTCCGATATGAAGATCGATCTGGAGCTGGAGGATGCAAAGAAGTTCCTGCGCCTGCACGATGCGCTGGATGATCTGGATGATGTGCAGAACATCCACACCAACGCCGACCTGAGCGCGGAGACCCTGGCCGCGCTGGACGCCGAGAGCTAGGAGTCTCCCATCGCCGTGCAGCGCGTGGCCTCCACTGCCGGGACCTCCCGGATCGCTCAGCGGATCATGGGGGTGGACCCGGGGCTGACCCGCTGCGGGTTCGCCGTGGTCCAGATGCAGCCCAACCGCTCCGGGGAGTCCCTGCACGTGGAGGTCAAGGGCACCAGCAGCGATGAGGACCTAGCCGTGCGCATCCTGGCCATCCAGCGCGCCGCTGAACAGCTGCTGGATGAGTTCGCCCCGGATGTGCTGGCCATCGAGCGGGTGTTCTCCTCCGCCAATGCGCCCACTGCGATCGCCACCGCCCAGGCCTCCGGTGTGGTGATCGCCGCCGCAGCCGCCCGGGGAATCCCGGTGGCCTGGCACACCCCCTCGGAGGTCAAGGCCGCAGTCACCGACGACGGGCGGGCGGATAAGGATGCGGTGGCCCGAATGGTGGCCCGGATCCTCAATCTGCCCGGACTGCCCAAACCGGTGGATGCCACCGATGCCTATGCAGTGGCGATCTGCCACGGCTGGCGCTCCGGGGTGGGGGCGAAGTTCAATATGACCGCAGCCACCGCCACCCACCAGGGGGCGCGCACCGCCCTACAGAAGGCTGCCGCCCAGCGCAGTACCGGGATGACCGCGGCCCAGCGGGCATGGCAGGATGCCGAACGGCGTGCCGCCCGCCGCTGACCCCGCCATCCGGTACGCTGGTCGAAAATGTGTACTAATACGGAAGGTGACCGATGATCTCCAGCATCCGCGGCGAGGTGCTCCACCTGGGACTGGACCACGCTGTGGTCGAGGTCTCCGGCTTCGGACTGACCGTCCAGGCCACCCAGCAGACCCTGTCCGCGCTGCGCACCGGGCAGCCGGCCTTCCTGCACACCAGCTACGTCCCTCGCCAGGATGACGCCCCGCTGCTCTTCGGCTTCTCTGAGACCGGGGAGCGGGAGATCTTCACCACCCTGCTGAGCATCTCCGGGGTGGGCCCGCGGCTGGCCCTGGCCGTGCTCAGCGTGCACACCCCGGATGAGGTCCGCCTGGCCATCCGGGACTCCGATACCGCCGCCTTCACCAAAGTCCCCGGCATCGGCAAGAAGACCGCGCAGCGGATTCTGCTGGAGCTGGCCGGCAAGCTGGTCATCGAGCCGGAGCCGGCAGCGGGGGAGCAGAGTACGACGACGCCCACCGGCGCCGAGATCACCGCGGCTGAGGTACGTGCCGCCCTCACCTCCCTGGGTTGGACTGAGAAGGACGCCGGCAAGGCTGTGGACGAGGCCCTGGCCGCCGACCCTGAGCTGGGCCAGGCCGATACCGCCACGGTGCTGCGCACCGTGCTGCGCGGCCTGGGTGCCGCTAAGGCAGGTGCCGGCCGGTGACCACCGACCCCCGGGAGATCGTCGGCACTGCCCCGGCCGCAGAGGAGAAGGCCCTGGAGGCCGCGCTGCGGCCCAAGGCCCTGGAGGACTTCGTGGGCCAGGCCACCGTACGCAACCAGCTCTCCCTGGTCCTGCAGTCCTCCCGGATGCGCTCCACCGCGGCCGACCATGTGCTGCTCTCCGGTCCGCCCGGGCTCGGCAAGACCACCCTGGCGATGATCATTGCCGCAGAGATGAACGCGGCACTGCGGATCACCTCCGGACCGGCTATCCAGCACGCGGGGGATCTTGCGGCGATCCTCTCCTCACTCACCGATGGTGAGGTGCTGTTTATCGATGAGATCCACCGGATGTCCCGGCCGGCCGAGGAGATGCTCTACATGGCGATGGAGGACTTCCGGGTGGACATCATTGTGGGCAAGGGGGCCGGGGCCACATCCATCCCCCTGGAGCTGCCGCCCTTCACGCTGGTCGGAGCCACCACACGGGCCGGGCTGCTGCCCGGACCGCTGCGTGACCGCTTCGGCTTCACCGGACACCTGGAGTTCTACAGCACCCAGGAGCTGCACCAGGTGCTGCGCCGCTCAGCGGGAATGCTGGATATGCGGGTCAGCGAGGAGGGCTTCGCCGAGATCGCCTCCCGCTCCCGCGGAACCCCCAGGATCGCCAACCGGCTGCTGCGCCGAGTCCGTGACTGGGCATTGGTGCACGGAGTGGACCAGGTGGACAGAACTGCCGCCTCCCAGGCGCTGGACACTTACGAGGTGGACGCCAGAGGCCTGGACCGGCTGGACCGTGCGGTGCTGGAGGCGCTGTGCACCAAGTTCAAAGGGGGCCCGGTGGGACTCTCCACCCTGGCCATCCTGGTGGGTGAGGAGACCGAGACGGTGGAGACCGTGGCCGAGCCCTATCTGGTGCGCGAGGGTCTGCTGGCCCGCACCCCGCGGGGACGGGTCGCCACCGATGCCGCCTGGCAGCACCTGGGCCTGACCCCACCGGCCCAGGACTCGCAGGCTTCACTCTGGGATGAGTAGAGTCGCCCAACACTGCTAGGATTGCCGGTTGTGATTGACTCCCTGAAACTGAACCTGTACGCCTGGGTGGCTGAAGCCCCCGCCGAGAACGGCGGCAATGGAGAGGGCGAGGCGCAAGGGGACGGCGGCTCCTCGATCTTCCTCATCCTGATGTTCGGCATTCTGCTGCTGTTCATCATCACCACCTGGCGGCGCAGCAAGAAGGTGCGCGAAAGTGCTCAGCAGGCCCATGCCGGTGCCGTGGTCGGCGCCGAAGTGGTGGCCGGGGGCGGCGTGGTGGGCCGTGTGGTCAGCCGCGACGAGGAGAAGCAGCGAGTCACGCTCGAGTTCTCCGACGGGCACCGTGCAGACTTCCTGCTGCAGGCCGTGGTCCAGGTGACCGAACCAGCACCCGGACACCAGGAGCCGGACACCGACCCCACTGCCGCCGACGGCACAGAACCGAAATAGCCGAAGGCTCCATGGCTGCATCCAAACCAGTGCGGAAAGCCCGCGCCGCACTTGTGGTTCTCTTCCTGCTGCTGCTGGGCATGGGCGGCGGTCTGGCCTACGGCGTGCAGCAGGGCCACGCCCAGTGGGCGCCCCTGCTTGCCCTCGACCTGGAGGGCGGCACCCAGATGGTGCTCTCGCCCCAGGTGGAGTCCGGGGAGGAGATCGACGACGACCAACTCAATCAGGCCGTGGAGATCATCCGCCAGCGCGTGGACGGCACCGGCGTGGCCGAGGCAGAGATCGCCGTACAGGGCGCAGAGAACGTCGTGGTGGGCATGCCCGGGGTGCCCGATGAGCAGACCCGCGAGCTGATCCAGGCAAGTGCGGCCATGGAGTTCCGCTCCGTGCTGGAGGTCCGCAGGGATCCGGTACTGGCCCAGCGCGCCGAGCTGCAGGCTCTTCTGGAGAGTCCTGAGCTCGATGATGAGCAGCGCGCAGTGGTGGAGGAGCAGCTCGAGGCGCTCTCCGAGGACCCGGAGCAGGAGCAGCTCGAGGATGAGGAGGCCCCGGCGAGCCCGGAGGAGGCCCATGCCGAGCTGCTGGAGACCCTGAGCTCCCAGATGGCCCCCGATGACTTCGCTGAGATCGAGGATCATCTCACCGAGGAGCTGGCCGCTGAGTTCCTGGACTACGAATGCCGCCCCGACCTCACTATCGAGGACAGGGAGGCCCAGGATCCCGATCTGCCCCTGGTCACCTGCAACCCGGACACCGGGGACATCTTCATCCTGGGGCCGGTGGATGTGGACGGGGACTACATCAACGATGCCAGCTGGGGCACTGAGCAGGGACCCACGGGCATGGCCACCGGGTACTACGAGACGGTCATCCACTTCGACTCCACCGGCACCGAGCTGTTCCGGGAGGCCTCGACCCGGCTTTACGGCTACCCGCAGGGCACCCCCCAGAACCGGTTCGCGATTGTCCTGGACGGCCACGTGATCGTAGCGCCCAATATGCTCAGTCCGATCACCGACGGCAATGCCCGGGTCACCGGCGAATACACCGATGCTGAGGCCCGGAACCTCGCTGAACAGCTGCGCTACGGCTCACTGCCGATCTCCTTCCAGATCGAGTCTGAGCAGCAGATCTCGGCCACCCTGGGTGCCGAGCAGCTGCGGATGGGCCTGCTGGCCGGCATCATCGGCCTGCTGCTCACTGCCGGCTACGCGATCTACCAGTACCGCTCATTGGCCCTGGCAGTCACCATCCCCTCACTGGTGGTGGTGGCGCTGATCACCTGGTGGGCACTCTCCCTGCTCGGCTGGTCCGACGGCTACCGGCTCTCAATGGCTGGTATCGCAGGTCTGATCCTCTCCATCGGTCTGACCGCCGACTCCTTCGTGGTGTACTTTGAACGCGTCAAGGACGAGCTGCGTGAGGGCCGTTCCCTGGCCGGGGCGGTGGAGGCCGGCTGGTCCAGGGCCCGGCGCACCATTCTGGCCTCCAAGGCAGTCAACGTGCTGGCCGCCGTGGTGCTCTACATGGTGGCCGTGGGCAATGTTCGGGGTTTCGCCTTCACCCTGGGACTGACCGCTCTGATCGACGTGATCCTAGTATTCCTCTTCACCCACCCGCTGATGCAGCTGCTGGCCCGGCGGAAGTTCTTCGCCTCCGGTAAGCGGTTCTCCGGGCTCAGCGCCCAGGAGCTCGGTGTCGATGTGCTCTACAAGGGCGCCGGCCGCTTCGCCCGAAGCAATGTGGTCTACTCCGACCAGGCCGCTGCAGCAGTGGGCGCCGGCGAGAATGTCGACACCGAGAATGACGCCGCCCCAGCCACCGACGTGCCCACTGCGGAACCCCGTTCAGCGGCAGCGGACCGTAAGGCGGAACTGCCCGATATCCCTGAGGAGGAATGGGCCAGGATGACTATCGCCGAACGGCGGAAAGCACGTAGGGAAGTCGAGCTGGCCCGTAGGGAAGCCGAGCCGGCGCGCAAGGAAGCCGAGCCGGCGTCGTCGTCCTCTTCTGAGAGCACCGAAGGAGACCAGCGCTGATGGCCGCCGGATTCGCCAAAGCAGGCAACCAGCTCTACACCGGGGAGCGTTCCTATCCCTTTGTGCAGCGCTCCAATCTCTGGTTCATCATCGCGGCACTGCTGCTGGTGGCCTCCATCGCGATTCCGTTCTTCCGCGGCGGGTTCAACTTCGGCATTGAGTTCACCGGCGGCAGCGAGTTCACCATCTCGCAGACTGAGAACACCGATATCAGCATCGGTGAGGATGCCGTGGCCGAGGTCTCCGGGCAGGAGGCCACAGTCACCAATATCGCCGAGAGCACTATCCGAGTGCAGACCGAGCAGCTCGACGATGAGCAGACCCTGGAAGTCGGCCAGGCGCTGCAGGAGGGCTACGGGGTAGGCGCTGATCAGGTCTCCTCCACCTTCATCGGGCCGGTCTGGGGCGAGCACATCACCCAGCAGATGGTTATCGGCCTGGTGGTGTTCCTGGTGCTGGTGACTCTCTATATGGCCTTCTACTTCCGCACCTGGAAGATGTCCGTGGCGGCCATCGGCGGACTGGGGTTCGTGGTGGTGGTCACCCAGGGCATCTACTCCGCCACCGGGTTTGAGGTCACACCCAGCGCCATCATCGGATTCCTGACCATCCTCTCCTATGCGCTCTACGACACCATGGTGGTCTTCGATAAGATCCGCGAGAACCTCGCCCCGCTGCAGGAGCAGAAGGACCAGACATTCACCGAGCGGGTGAACCTGGCGATCAACCAGACCCTGGTCCGCTCGGTGAACACCTCCGTGGTGGGCATCCTGCCGGTGGGCTCCATCCTGTTCATCGGCGCCTGGCTGCTGGGAGCAGGCACCCTGCGGGATATCGCGCTGGCCCTGTTTACCGGCATCATCGTGGGCACTATCGCCACCATCTTTGTCCAGGCCCCGCTCTATGCTCGGATGCGCCGCGGGGACGCTGACATCAGGAGCCACACCGAGGAGGTCCTGGCTCTGCGCCAGGAGCGGATCCAGGACTCCGGAATCGAGCAGATCACCTTCTCCGGCACGCCGCTGAACAGTCAGGGGCAGCCGGTGGCCTTCCCGCCGCTGCCCGAACCCGAGGCCGAAGAGCCTGAGCATGAGGATCTCGAGGTGCTGGACTGGGACGCGGTGCTGGCCCCGGAGACTCCGGAATCTTCAGGCGGTGAACAGCGTTAGACTGTTCCCCATATTTCCAGCACCCCAGGACTAAGGAGCAGCACAGCGAGCGTGGAGGATCAGGGCGTACAGGCCGCAGGGACTGCCCAGGCGGGGCAGGCCGTGGCGCAGCCGCGCCGCTCGCGAGCTGTGGGCACGCTGGCCCAAACGGCCGATTCCCCCCTGCTCGAACCACTGCTGAGGGCCATCCGCGCCAATGGGGCTGATGAGGACCTGCCGCTGATCTGCCGCTCCTTCGAAGCCGCCGAGCACCACCACCGGCACCAGAAGCGCAAATCGGGGGAGCCCTACATCACGCACCCGGTGGCGGTGGCCACCATCCTGGCTGAGCTGGGGCTCAACGGCTCCACCCTGGCTGCCGCCCTGCTGCACGATACGGTGGAGGACACCGATTACAGTCTGGAGGATCTCACCGCGGACTTCGGCGCGGAGATCGCCCTGCTGGTCGATGGGGTCACCAAGCTGGACAAGCTGAAGTTCGGCGACGCCGCCCAGGCCGAGACAGTGCGCAAAATGGTGCTGGCCATGGCCAAGGACATCCGGGTGCTGATGATCAAGCTGGCCGACCGGCTGCACAATGCTCGCACCTGGCGCTATGTGCCCGCGGAGAAGAGCGCTAAGAAGGCCAAGGAGACCCTGGAGATCTTCTCGCCGCTGGCGCACCGGCTGGGCATGAACACCATCAAATGGGAACTGGAGGACCTGTCCTTCGCTGCGCTGTACCCCAAGGTATATGAAGAGATCGTGCGTCTGGTGGGGGAGCGCACCCCGCAGCGGGAGAAGTTCTTAGCTGAGGTCCGCGAGACGATCGCCGATGACCTCAACAAGTCCAGCATCGGGGCAACTATCACTGGCCGGCCCAAGCACTATTACTCGATCTATCAGAAGATGATCGTGCGCGGCAAAGAGTTCGACGATATCCACGATCTGATGGGCATCCGGGTGCTGGTGGACTCGGTCCGTGACTGCTATGCCGCACTCGGTGCTCTGCACGCACGCTGGAACCCGCTGCCCGGGCGGTTCAAGGACTATATCGCGATGCCTAAGTTCAATATGTACCAGTCGCTGCACACCACTGTCCTGGGGCCCGCGGGCAAGCCGGTGGAGGTTCAGATCCGCACACACGAGATGCACCGCCGGGCGGAGTACGGGGTGGCGGCGCACTGGAAGTACAAGCAGAGTCAGCGGGCCCCCGGAAATGCCCAGAACAACGACGCCGCCCCCGTCACCCGGGGTGCCACCCAGCAGTCCCAGGCCACTGAGGACATCGGCTGGCTGCGCTCCCTGGTGGACTGGCAGTCCGAGACCAAGGACCCTGATGAGTTCCTGGAATCGCTGCGCAATGAGATCAACACCCGGGAGGTGTTCGTCTACACCCCCAAGGGAGAGGTGATCGCGCTGCCGGCCGGAGCCACCCCGGTGGACTTTGCCTATGCCATCCACACTGATGTGGGGCATAAGACCATCGGCGCCCGGGTCAACGGAAAGCTGGTTCCGTTGAGCTCGGAGCTCAACCACGGGGACTGGGTGGAGATCTTCACCTCCAAGGCGGAGGGTGCCGGCCCGTCCAATGATTGGCTGATGTTCGTCAAGTCGGCCCGGGCGCGGAACAAGATCCGGCACTGGTTCTCCAAGGAGCGCCGCGAGGAGTCCATCGAGCGCGGCAAGGACATGCTGACCAAGGTGATCCGGAAGTCCAACCTTCCGCTGCAGAAGGTGATGAACCCGGATGTGCTGCTCACGGTGGCCGAGCAGCTGCACTATACGGATATCTCCGGGCTCTACGCCGGGGTGGGGGAGGAGCATGTCTCCACCCAGAACGTGCTGGAGCATCTCAACGCCCTCTTCGACACCGAGGAGGCGGACTCCGAGGAGCTGGACACCACTCCGATCACCTCTCCGGCCACGAAGCCCTCGGAGTACTCCGATGCCGGGGTGGTGATCAAAGGTGCGGGCAATGTGCTGGCCAAACTGGCCCGCTGCTGCACCCCGGTGCCTCCCGATGAGATCGAGGGCTTCGTGACCCGGGGCCAGGGGGTCAGCGTGCACCGGGCGGACTGCCGGAACGTGCAGCAGCTGCGCGAGCAGCCTGGCCGCCTGGTGGAGGTGGAATGGGCACCCACTAAGTCTTCAGTGTTCCTGGTGGAGATTCAGGTCGAAGCCCTGGACCGGAAGTCCCTGCTCTCTGATGTCACACGTACTCTGGCAGAGTCCCAGGTCAATATTCTCTCCGCCACGGTGCAGACCTCCCGTGACCGGGTGGCGATCTCCCGGTTCAGCTTTGAGATGGGCGATCCCCGATACCTCAACCATGTGCTGAACACGGTCAGGCGCATCGACGGGGTGTACGATGTCTACCGCACTGTGGGCAAACGGCGCGAGACGCACTGAGTCAGCAGCTCAAGAATCCGCTGCCGTCGCGCGGAGTCCCAACGGGTTCGCGAGAGGATGCTCAACACCGCATCGGCGGTCTCATCCGGGTCTGCCCCGGAGCAGTCCATCAGAGCGGCGATGCTCTGCCAGCGCTGCTGGACCGCCTGAGTCTCCTGTGGACCCGGGGCGCAGAGGTCCTCATCGCGCCCCTGCAGAGGATCCCGGGCCGCCGGCCAGTGCAGCAGCAGTTTTTCCGTGCGCTGCCACGCCGGAGCCCGGTCCAGCGCCCGGGGGAAGTGAGTGACCCCGATCCCGCAGAACAGATCCGCGGCAGTGCGCAGCGCTGTGGTCACCGCTGCTGCGCCCATCGGCTCGGCATCCGCGGCCTGCAGCGGCAGATAGTGCAGCCGCCAGCGCCCGGTGAGCACCGCCCGCTGCGCCGCTGAGGTGCCGCTGACCATCACCTGGACTCGCTGCGGGGCTTGACCGCCCAGATGCACCCAGGCGGCCGTCTCCCCGCAGAGCGTGCCTGATTCGCGCAGCCTCCGGTTCAGCAGCGCATAGGCCGCGGCGGCCCGCAGCGCTGGTCCCTCCGGAAGTCCGGCCTCGGCATAGACGTCCTGAGCGACATGCCGCAGCAGCCCCTCCGCCTGCATAGCCACCAGCTCGCCTGCGGTGAACGGGTAGCCGGCCCGATATATCCGCTGCTGCAGATGTTCATATCGTTTGGTGCTGTTTGACGCTCCCATGTGACCATGGTGTACCGCTGAAGAGTCGGTGGCAAACAGTCTCAGTCAGAGCTGTGGATAACGTCCTGGCCGGGCTCAGCTCCGCCGGCGGTGCGCATCTGCAGGGCGTGGTTGAGGATCTCCACTGCAGCGGCCTGGTCGATGGCCTCCTTTTGCTCCCGGGCAGAGCGCCCTGAGGCGCGCATCTTCTCGGCGGCGGAGACGGTGGTCAGGCGCTCATCGATCAGCTGCACGCCCGTGTTCAGCTGCGCCTCGGTCAGTTGGCGCTTCAGCTCCGCAGCATAGTCACGGGCCTTCTGGGTGGAGGGTGTGTCCTCCCCGGAGAGCGAGAGCGGCAGCCCCACATAGATGAGCCTGGCACCGCGGTCGCGGGCGATCTTCACGATCATCCGGATATCCCCGTTCCGGTTCTTGTCCCGGCGTAGGGTCATCACCGGTGTGGCGACCAGGGCATCCGGATCGGTGGCGGCCAGACCCACTCTGGCTTCTCCGACGTCTACCGCCAGCCGGACGCCTGCACGCATGCTCAGCGGTTCTGCACCGCGGCGGTGACGGCCGCCAGTGCCTCATCGATCCTGCCGGCGTCCTGGCCGCCGCCCTGGGCGAGGTCGGGCTTGCCGCCGCCGCCCCCGCCGAGCACACCGGTGGCGGTCTTGACCAGATCCCCGGCGCGCAGCCCCTCGGTTCGGGCGGCCTCCGTGGTGCCGATAACCACCACTGGCCGGCCCTTGGACTCGCCGGCAACAGCCACCACAGCCGCCCGCTCGCCGAAGCGGCCGCGCAGGTCCATCACCAGCTGGCGCAGATCATCTCCTGCGGCTTCTCCGGCATGATGGGTCAGCACGGAGACCCCGCCGGCGTCCACAGCGGACTCCAGCAGCTGTCCGGCCTGGGCGCGCAGCTGCTCAGCTTTGAGCCGCTCCAGCTCCTTCTCGGTTTCCTTCAGCTTGGTCAAAGTGGCGCTGATCCGGTCGGGCACCTGGTCAGCGGGGACTTTGAGCATCTCGGTGAGCTGGTTGACCAGGGTCCGCTCAGCGGCGAAATGCTTGAAGGCATCCAGGCCCACCAGGGCCTCTACCCGGCGGTTCCCCGAGCCCACCGAGGCCTCAGACATCAGCGCCAGGGTGCCGATCTCGGCAGTGGAGGCCACATGGGTGCCGCCGCAGAGCTCGCGTGACCAGGGGCCGTTGAGCTCCACCACGCGTACGCTGTCGCCGTACTTCTCGCCAAAGAGCATCATCGCTCCCATCGCCTTGGCCTCCTCCAGGCTCATGGTCTTGGTCTGCACGGCATGGTTGTCACGGATGGCCAGATTGGAGACCTCCTCCAGCTCCTGCCGGGCAGCCGGGGAGAGGGCGTCGTCGTGGGTGAAGTCGAAGCGCAGATAGCCCTCCTTGTTGAAGGAGCCGGCCTGCACCGCCTCGGGGCCCAGCACATCGTGCAGGGCAGCATGAATGATATGGGTGGCGGTATGGGCCTTCTGGGCGTCCAGGCGGCGGCGCACATCGATGGCGCCCAGGGCCTGGGCACCTACCGAGACCTCACCCTGCAGAACCTTGGCCCGGTGCACAGAGAGTCCCCTGACCGGGGACTGCACATCGGCGACTTCCAGTACGAATCCGTCGCCGGTGATCCGACCGGTGTCGGCAGCCTGGCCCCCGGCCTCAGCATAGAAGGGAGTGGCGTCTAGGATGATCTCGATCTCCTGCCCGGCTGAGGCGCTGCTGCGGGACTCCCCGCCGGCCAGGATGCCGCGGATGCGGGACTCAGTACTGTGCTCGGTGTAGCCGGTGAAGTGCGTGGGGGAGTCTGCCAGCAGCTGCCGATAGATCTCGGTATCGGCGTGACCGGACTTCTTGGCCCGGGCATCGGCCTGGGCGCGCTGGCGCTGCTGCGCCATCAGTGAGCGGAAGGTCTCCTGGTCAACGCTGACCCCTGCCTCCTCGGCCATCTCCAGGGTCAGATCGATGGGGAATCCGTAGGTGTCATGCAGGGCGAAGGCGTCCTCTCCAGCAAGCGGGGCACCGGAGGTCTTGGCTGAGCTGACTGCCGACTCCAGCCTTGCGGTGCCGGCGGTGATGGTACGCAGGAAAGCCTGCTCCTCCTTGACCGCTGCGGCGCGGATCGTCTCGAAGCGCTCCTCTACCTCCGGATAGACCCCTTTCATGGCGTCTTTGGAGACTGTGATCAGCTCCTCGAAGACCGGCTTCTCCACGCCCAGCAGGCGCATGCCGAGGATCACCCGGCGGATCAGCCGGCGCAGGATGTAGCCGCCGCCCTCATTGGCCGGGCGCACCCCATCGGTGATGAGCATCAGGGCCGAGCGGGTGTGATCGGCGATCATCCGCAGCCGCACATCGGTGGTGTGGTGCGGGTCGTCAGGGTCCTCAGTGGAGGTGTAGGTGACCCCGGCCAGCTGGGCGGCCCGGTCCAGCACGGGGCGGACCTGGTCGGTCTCGTACATGTTCTCCACGCCCTGCAGGATCATCGCCAGCCGCTCCAGGCCGAGCCCGGTGTCGATGTTCTTGTTCTGCAGCGCACCGGCGATCTCGAACTCGGTCTTGGAGTGCACCGCTGAGAGGCGGTCCTGCATGAACACCAGGTTCCAGATCTCCACGTACCGGTTCTCATCCACCGCAGGGCCGCCCTCTGCGCCGTAGGCGGGGCCCCGGTCGTAGTAGATCTCTGAGCAGGGGCCGCCGGGTCCGGGCTGGCCGGTGGACCAGTAGTTGTCTGCCTTACCGGTGCCGATCACACGTTCGGCGGGGACGCCGACCACGTCCTCCCAAATCCGCCGTGCCTCATCGTCGCGCTCCTCACCGTCCTCATAGACAGTGATCCACAGCCGGTCCGGGTCTAATCCGAAGCCGCGCAGGCCCGTCTGCGGATCGCCCTCCACCGGGGTGGTGAGCAGCTCCCAGGCCATTGGGATGGCCTTCTCTTTGAAGTAGTCGCCAAAGCTGAAGTTTCCGCACATCTGGAAGAAGGTGCCGTGCCGGGCGGTCTTGCCGACCTCCTCGATGTCCTCGGTGCGGATGCACTTCTGTACAGAGACGGCCCGCGGATAGGGCGGGGTCTCCACACCGGTGAAGTAGGGGATGAACGGCACCATTCCGGCCACGGTGAACAGCAGCGAGGGATCCGGGGAGACCAGGGAGGCTGAGGGCACCTTGGTGTGGCCCTTGGCCGTGAAGTAGTCATACCAGGTGCGGGTGATCTCCTGCGACTTCATGGTGTGAGTTCTGTCCTTCGATGACGGGTCAGTGACTGGTCAAGCTTATGCGAAAACACAGAGCCCGCCGCACCCCAAACGGGATACGACGGGCATCTGAGGTGAGGCTGTGGGATCAGCGGGCGTAGTACTCGACCACCAGCTGCTCCTCGCAGGTGATCGGAACTTCGGCGCGCTCGGGCTTGCGGACCAGGGTGGCCTGCAGCTTATCGATCTCCACGCTGAGGTAGCCGGGAACGTCCGGCAGGACCTCCTGGTGGGCACCTGAAGCGGCGATCTGGAAGGGCTCGAACTTCTCGCTGCGCTCGTGCACCTGGATGACCTGGCCGGGCTTGACCCGGAAGGAGGGGCGGTCCACACGCTTGCCGTTGACGGTGATGTGGCGGTGCACCACGAACTGGCGGGCCTGGGCGATGGTGCGGGCGAAGCCGGAGCGCAGCACCAGGGCGTCGAGGCGGGACTCCAGCAGCTCGATGAGGTTCTCACCGGTCAGACCGGTGCCCATCCGCTTTGCCTCCTCGTAGTACCGAGTCAGCTGAGCCTCGCGGATGCCGTACTGGGCGCGCAGCTTCTGCTTCTCGCGCAGCCGGACGGCGTAGTCGGAGTCGGTGCGGCGGCGGGTGCGGCCGTGCTGACCGGGACCGTAGGGGCGGCGGTCCAGGTACTTCTGGGCCTTGGGGGTAAGGGCGACGCCGAGGGCCCGGGAGGCCTTCACAGTGCGGCGTGCGCGCAAAGGAGTCTTAGGCATAGATGATGCTTCTTTCTGCTAGCGGCATTTCTTTATTCATGCGCCATGGCAGGTGACATGACACGACCTGGCCTCCGAAAGATGTTCCCATGGAGAGTCCGAGCTGCCGATTGCTCGTGAACTGCGGCAGAAGGCGCACTTCTGCCTGCCAGACGAAGAGACAGTCTACCAGATCAGCCGCGCAGGGCCTTCCTGTCCGGGCGTGCGCGCCAGGGGTCCACGCCTTTGGGCACCGGCGGCTTGCTGATCGGCAGGGTAGAGAGGCGGCGCTCCACCTCGTGCACCTCGTGCTTGTTCAGCGATTTGTCGAGCTTCTTGATGTGCTTGGTGAGTTTGGGCAGCGGCACCTGGTCCTTGCCGCGTCCGGACTGCACCACGTGGATGGGCACCTCATTGCGTAGGATCGGGCGCAGCCGCTTCTGCGCTTTGGCGGCGAGCTTATTGGCCCGTCCTGAGGGGCCCTCGGTGACCAGCACTACGCCGGGTTTGCCGATGGCGCGGAAGACCGCGTCCTGGGTCTTGGCGTCGATCTGGATGGGCTCCTCGGAGACCACCCAGCCGCGGCGCAGAGTGTTCAGGGCTGCGGCGGCAGCGCCCGGACGGCCCTCGATGCGGGCGAAAGCGGCTTTCTCGGCACGGCGGTTCATCACAATCATGGCCGCCAGCAGGCCGAAGGGCAGGGCCATCACCAGGGCGAAGATCCAGTGCAGGATCAGCGAGATCAGGATGAAGGTCGCCGCAAAGGTGACGATGCCGGCCAGCAGCATCCACCACAGAATGTTCTTATCGTAGGAGCGGGTCATGTTGAAGACCTGCTTGATGCGGGAGAAGAACCCTTCGCCCGAGGCCTTCTTGGCCTTCTTATTGGCCTTGCGCTCCTGCGCCTGAAGTTTCTGCTGCTGGCGGAGCTTCTTCAGCTCAGCCTTGGCCTGCTGCTTAGTGATCTGGGAATCTGCCATGATGCCGCTCAGTCTAGCTCAGAATCCGGCAGCAACGAGAGTCGCGGCCTCCTGCTTGGTCTGGCCGGAAGGCTGGATATGAGAGAGCTCCGCAGGGATCTCCCAGCCCTTCTGCTGCATAGCCTTGGCCCAGAGTGAGCCCGCCCGGTAGGAGGAGCGGACCAGCGGCCCGGACATCACGCCCAGGAATCCGATCTCCTCAGCCTCCTGGGAGATCTCCATGAACTCCTGCGGCTTGACCCAGCGGTCCACCGGCAGGTGCCGGGGAGTGGGGCGCAGATACTGAGTGATGGTGATCAGATCGCAGCCGGCGTCGTGGAGGTCCTGCAGCGCCTCGGTGATCTCCTGGCGGGTCTCGCCCATGCCCAGGATGAGGTTTGACTTGGTGATCATGCCATGGCTGCGTCCCTGGGTGAGCACGTCCAGGGAGCGCTCGTAGCGGAAGGCGGGGCGGATGCGGCGGAAGATGCGCGGCACGGTCTCCACATTATGTGCGAACACCTCGGGTTTGGCCTCGCAGATCCCGGCGATGTTCTCCGGGCGCCCGGAGAAGTCCGGGATCAGGATCTCCACTCCGGTGCCGGGGTTGAGCTCGTGAATCTTACGGATGGTCTCCGCGTAGAGCCAGACACCCTCATCGGGCAGATCGTCGCGGGCCACGCCGGTGACAGTGGCGTAGCGCAGCTCCATCTCGCGGACAGATTCGGCCACCTGCAGGGGCTCGGACTCATCCAGAGCAGCCGGCCGGCCGGTGTCGATCTCACAGAAGTCACAGCGCCGGGTGCAGGCGGAGCCGCCGATCAGGAAGGTAGCCTCACGGTCCTCCCAGCATTCGAAGATGTTCGGGCAGCCGGCCTCCTCGCAGACAGTGTGCAGCCCTTTGCCGCCGACCCGCTTCTTCATCTCGGCGAACTCCGGCCCCATTTTGACCTTGGTGCGCATCCACTCGGGTTTGCGCTCCACGGGGACGGCGGCGTTCTTCGCCTCCACGCGCAGCATCCTGCGGCCCTCGGGGGCAATGGTGCCGGTTCCTGCTGCGGCGGGAGCGCATCCGCTCAACGTGTGACCTCTTTCTTCGGTGCTGACAATGTGCAGGCAGTGAGCAGCTCGGAGGGCTCCGAAACTGCGGCAGCTGCCCCTGATGTGAGGTAACGCGGCAGTACTGCCTGCAATTCCTGCGCGATCCGAGGTGCGGCATCAGCCGGCGTGACGGTGCGGCCCAGCTGCTCGGAGATGCTGGTGGTGCCTGCGTCGGTGATCCCGCAGGGGATGATCTTGCTGAACGGGGCGAGCTCATTGGAGCAGTTCAGGGCCAGCCCGTGCATGGTCACTGAGCGGTGCACACGGATCCCGATCGCGGCGATCTTCTGGTGCACCGGTCCTTCGGTGAGCCAGACTCCGGAACGGCCCTCCACCCGGCTGCCGCGGATCCCGTAGTCCTCGGCCAGGACTCTGATGATCGCATTCTCCAGGGCGCAGACGTAGTCCTTGACCAGGGAGCGGTCCCTCAGGTGCAGGATGGGGTAGGCCACCAGCTGCCCGCGGCCATGCCAGGTGAGTTTGCCACCCCGGTCCACATCCACCACCGGGGTGCCGTCCTGGGGAAGATCCTCCGGCTCGGTGCGCTTACCGGCGGTGTAGACATCAGCATGCTCCAGCATCAACAGGGTGGAATCAGCCTGCCCGTCGAGAATTTGAGCATGTAGGGAACGCTGCATCTGCCAGGCCTCACGGTAGTCCACCAGATCGGGATCGAAGCCGAGGTAGCGAGTCTGCAATGAGGTCATGGCACCAGCCTACTCTTCAATTGGTTGTGGATAACTTTCTGCGAGTTTCTCGGATTCGGGGCAGGCTGGTCGTATGGAACACTACGACGCCGCCCCACCTCCTCCACCACGGATACCGGGACTCAGTACGCTGCGGCTGCTCGGAGTGGGCGGGCGCAGTGCTGTGTGGCTGGTGCAGTGCACCGCCGCAGCGGAGCGCACCATCACCTGGGTGGGCGCCGGAGCCCCGCGCAGACTGGCACTCAAGATACCTCTGCAGGCGCCCCGCGGAGCTGCTTCGCTGCGTTCAGCCCAGGGTGAACTGGAGGCGATGCTCCCGCTGATCCACCCTCACCTGGTGCGGCCCTGGGGGGTACTCGCCACTGCGGAGGGCCGCACCGGCCTGCTGCTGGAGCCCTATACCGCAGGATCACTGGCCCAGCTGCTGAGCAGTGTGGGCAGACTGAGCCCGGGACAGGCGGTCACTGCGCTGACCCCGGTGGCCCAGGCCCTGGAGCACCTGCACAGCAGAGGAGCGGCCCATGGCGATCTCAGCTGCGCCAATATCCTGCTCAGCCCTGAGGGCAGGCCTGCCCTGGGGGATCTCGGCGATGCCGCAGTGCTGGGAATGCCGAACCGGTGGGGTTCTCCGGAGCAGGATATCGCCGACCTGGCAGCTGTGGGCTGGGCGGCACTGACTGGGCATGAGCCTGGTCCCAGCGCAGCGCGTGCTCCGCTGCAGAGCTTGCTGCCTCGGGCACCGGAGCCGCTTGCTGCGTTGCTGGAGGAGGCACTGAGCCCGCTGTCCGGCTGCCGGCCACTGGCCGGCGAGTTCGCCGTCGAGCTCTACGCCTGCGCAGCTCCCGAACCGTTGGACCTGCTCCCAGCGATTGACGATGCCGCCCTGGCAGAGGTTCCCACCAGGATGGCCTCGATCAGCCAGGCGGGCCACAGCCGGCGGGGCTGGGGGCTCAGAAATGCGGTTAAACGACTGTGGGGACCCGCCCGGAAGCGGACCCCCACAGTGGTGAACTGAGAGCTACAGCCCCAGCTGGGCCTCGAAGTTGCCCTCCTCCAGGCGCGCCTTGAGCGTCTGCAGGAAACGGCCAGCATCAGCGCCGTCCACGATCCGGTGATCATAGGTCAGCGAGAGGTACATCATGTGCCGGATGCCGATGGACTCATTGCCGTCAGCATCGGTGACCACCATAGGCCGCTTGACGATGGCACCGGGGCCCAGGATAGCCACCTGCGGCTGGTTGATGATCGGAGTGTCGAACAGAGCCCCGAAGCTGCCCAGGTTGGTGATGGTGAAAGTTCCCCCGGAGAGCTCGTCAGGGCCGATCTTGTTCTCCCGGGTCCGCTTGGCCACATCAGCGATCTTCTTGGCCATACCGGCCAGCGAGAGGTCACCGGCATCGGCGATCACCGGAACCATCAGGCCCTTCTCCGTGTCCACGGCGAAGCTGAGGTGCTCCGAGTCGTGATAGGTGATCTCCTGGGACTCCTGGTTGTACTCGGCGTTGAGCACCGGGTGCTGCTTCAACGCCTCGGTGACAGCAGCAGCAATGAACGCCAGGTAGGTGAGGTTGGCGCCGTTCTGCGCCTTGAACGCCTCTTTGGCCCTGGCCCGCAGGTTCACGATGCGGGTCATATCCACCTCGTGCACCTGGGTCAGCTGGGCTGAGATGTCCAGGGACTCGTTCATCCGCTGGGCGATCACCTGGCGGATCCTCGGGGCCTTCTCGGTGCTGCCGCGCTTGGTGGTGTCCACCTTCACCTCGGGTGCTGGCTTGGCAGCGGCAGAGGAGTCTTCCTGGGCCGGCTTGTCCACCTCGGCGGCGTCGAGCACGTCCTGCTTGCGGATGCGGCCGCCCACTCCGGTGCCCTTGAGGGATGAGAGGTCCACACCCTTGTCCTTTGCGAGCTTGCGCACCAGCGGGGTGACATAGCCTTCAGCCGAGGTGTCCTCGGCGGGCTCGGACTTCTTCTGCTCAGCCTTGGGTTCGGGCTTGGATTCGGGCTTCGGCTCCTCTTCAGGAGCCTCCTGCTCTGCCGAGGCATCCTTGGGCTGCTCCGCGGGCTCTTCCTCGGAGGCCTCTTCGGCCTCTTCAGTGGGCTCCTCAGACTTGGCCGCAGGTGCTCCACCGGAACCGATCAGGGCCAGCACTGCCCCGACCTCCACAGTCTCGTCCTCAGAGACCTTCAGCTCCTGGACGGTGCCGGCTACGGGGGAGGGGACCTCGGTGTCGACTTTATCGGTGGAGACCTCCAGCAGAGGTTGATCGACCTCCACCTCATCGCCGACCTCCACCAGCCAGCGGGTCACGGTGCCCTCGGTGACAGATTCGCCCAGGGCAGGGAGGGTGACCTCCTCACCCTCGCCGCCTCCGGTCTCCGGAGCTGGGCTGTCCTCCTCGGGGGTGGACTCACCGCCGCCGGACTCCCCGGCGGCCGGCGTGGGGGCCTCCTCCTCAGCGGCCTCCTGAGTCTCCTCAGGCTGCTCAGCCTCAGTGGCTGCCTCCTCCTGCTCCTCAGCACTGTCTGCTGAGGCGTCGTCGTTCCCAGAATCCTCACCGGAGCCGGAACCGTCGCCGATGGTGATCAAGGGGGCGCCGACTTCGACGGTCTCATCCTCAGAGACCAGAAGCTCCTCCACGGTCCCAGCCACCGGAGAGGGAACCTCGGTGTCGACCTTGTCGGTGGAGACCTCCACGATGGGCTGGTCGACCTCCACCTCCTCTCCGACCTCGACGAGCCAGCGGGTGACAGTGCCCTCGGTGACTGACTCACCGAGTGCGGGAAGGTTGACAGTCTCAGACATTGGTCCGGCTCCTACTCATTCAATTCGTGGATGGGCTGCTCAGCCGTGGAGGGGGTGGCCGAAGAGCGCCATGGCGGCTTCTCCGAGTGCTTCGTTCTGGGTGGGGTGCGCATGGACGAGGGTGGCGACATCCTCCGGGTATGCCTCCCAGTTGACGATCAGCTGGGCCTCACCGATCTGCTCACCGATCCGCGAGCCGATGCCGTGAACGCCCACGATCGGGCCCCCCTTGACACCGACCAGCTTGATGATGCCGCCGGTGCCCAGGATGGAGGATTTGCCGTTGCCGGCCAGGTTGTACTCAGTGACCTCGATCTGGTCCTTGCCGAACTTCTCCTCCGCCTTGGGCTGGGTGTAGCCCACCGACATGATCTCCGGTTCGGTGAAGGTGACCTTGGGAATATTGATGTCCTCGACAATCACCGGGTTGTTGCCGGCGATCTCCTCGGCTACAAAGATGCCCTGTTGGTAGCCGCGGTGGGCCAGCTGCAGACCGGGGACGATATCGCCGACGGCGTAGATGTTCCCCACGCCGGTGTGCAGGCGCTCATCGGTGATGACGAACCCGCGGTCCAGGGTGATGCCCTGCTCCTCGAAGCCCAGGCCCTCAGTCACTGGGCCACGGCCCACTGCTACCAGGCAGATCTCAGCCTCGAAGGTCTTGCCGTCTTCCAGAGTGACCTTGACACCATCTGAGGTCTCCTCGACATCCTTGAAGAAAGTGCCGAGGTTGGACTTGATGCCGCGCTTCTTGAAAGAGCGCTCCAACTGCTTGATGATGCTGGGATCCTCATTGGGCACCAGGTTGGGCAGGCCCTCGATGATGGTCACATCGACCCCGTAGGAGTTCCAGGCGGAGGCGAACTCGGAGCCGATCACTCCGCCGCCCAGCACAATGGCGGACTTGGGGGTGTAGTCCAGCTCCAGGGCCTCAGTAGAGGTGATGATCCGCTTGCTCAGCGGCAGGCCGAAGGTCTTAGAGGTGGAACCGGTGGCCAGCACGATGTTCTTGGCCCGGTAGGTGGTGCCTGCCACCTCGACCTCGTTCTGCGAAACCAGCTTGCCCTCGCCCTCGATGACCTGGACCTTGCGCATCTTCAGCAGGCCGGAGAGTCCCTTGTACTTACCGGCGACGATGCCGTCCTTGTACTCCTTGACCTTGGCCATGTCGATGCCCTTGAACTCGACATTGACTCCGTACTTCTCGGACTCCTTGGCCTCATCGGCCAGCTCCGCGGCGTGCAGGTAGGCCTTGGTGGGGATACAGCCAGTGTGCAGGCAGGTGCCGCCCAGCTTGGCCTTCTCCACCAGCGCTACCGAGAAACCGTGCTGGACGCTGCGCAGAGCGGCCGCATAGCCGGCGGAGCCGCCGCCGAGCACCAGGACGTCAAATTCTTCAGCCACTTCTCAGGCTCCTTTGGGTGAGACGTTTTGAGTTATGTACTTGGGCATCAGACTATCAGCGGGCCAGGCCCTCAAGATAGGTGATCAGAGTGCGTACACTGACCCCGGTTCCGCCCTTAGGCATATAGCCGTAGGGGCCCTTCTCGTTGAAGGAGGGGCCGGCAATGTCGATATGTGCCCAGGGGATGCGCTTCTGCTCTGGATCCAGGGCATCCTTGGGAGCATCCGGCTTCTCTGGGACGAACTCTCGCAGGAAAGCCGCCGCATTGAGCATGCCGCCTTCCCGGGCCCCGGTGTTGGTGAGATCGGCCACAGCGGATTCGAACCCGCTGATCGCCTCCTCCGGGATGGGCATCGCCCAGTGAGATTCGCCGGCATCCTGGGAGGCCTCGACCAGATCCTCGCGGAGGTCCTCATTGCCCATCACACCGGCGGTGCGGTTGCCCAGGGCGATCATCTGGGCCCCGGTGAGTGTGGCGATATCGATGATCGCATCCGGGTTCTCCTCACCGGCGGCCACGATTCCGTCGGCCAGCACCAGGCGGCCCTCCGCGTCAGTGTTGAGTACCTCCACAGTCTTGCCGCCGTAGATGGTGATGACATCCTCCGGGCGCTGCGCGGTGGAGGAGGGCATATTCTCCGCCAGGCAGAGCCAACCGGTGACCCTCACCGGCAGATCAAGATCTGCCGCTGCCTTGACCACGGCCGCCACTGTGGCGGCCCCAGCCATATCCAGCTTCATAGTGGTCATCGCATTGGCCGGCTTCAGGGAAAGCCCGCCGGAGTCGAAGGTGATGCCCTTGCCCACCAGGGCGATATGGGCCACGGGCTTTGCGGGGGAGTGCTCCACCCGCACCAGACGAGGCTTGCGGGAGGAGCCGCCGCCGACTCCGAGCAGACCGCCGAACCCGCCCTTATCCAACTCCTTGTGGTCCCATACCTTGATCTTGAGCTTGGAGCCCTGGGCGTGGCCCTTGACGGCCTCGGCGAAGGACTCCGGGTAGAGGTGGCTGGGCGGGGTGTTGACCAGGTCCCGGGTAGCACGCACTGCGGCGGCCACAACAGAAGCCCGGGCTACGGCCGGCTTGGTGTGCTTGTCCTTTAGCTCGGTGAGCACAGCGATCTCAGCCACCGGGGTCTTGGAGCGTGCGCTCTCAGAACCCTTGAAGTGAGGGAAGCTGTAAGCGCCGAGGGCCGCACCCTCGGCCACTGCGGCCACCTGCTCCACCGTGGCAGCCGGCAGAGCCAGGGCCACGGAGCCGGCTGAGGAGAGCTGACGCACCGCTGAGCCGGCGGCCCGGCGCAGCGCCTCAGTAGATAGTCCGCCGTCCGGCTCGCCGGTCATTGGTCCGACGCCGATCAGCACCAGGGTCTCAGACTTGAAGCCGTCCACACCGGGCAGCCGCAGCAGCTGATCGGCTGCACCGGAGGCACCCAGGGCCTTGAGCGAGTCTGACACCCCCTTAGCGGCCTTCTCAGCCAGTGGGTTCGGCAGCAGCACCGGGCCGTCCGGGCCCTTGGCCACGCCGATCACCAGTGCATCGGCGTCAACTTTCTCTACTGCGGAGGAAACGGTGGTCACGGTGGGGGCGAAGTCACTAATCACGACTCCGATACTATCCACAAACGACCCTGGCCCGTCACCGTTGTCGGGAATGTGTTGAGCTGGTCCGCTGTTACCTGACAGAACACTACAGACCACACCGCAGGGGAGGAGCCGGAGCCGGTGACCAATGCCGAAGAGTTCAATCTGCTGCACATCCATGCCGATGAGGATCAGGGCACGGAGTCTGATGCAGCCTCGCCAAGCACTGACTTGGTACACCGTGAGGCAGCAGCCGGGCCCCGGATGCCGCTGCTGGTGTCCATCTCCGGGCACACCGACGCCGGACAGCTCTCCGAGCAGCTTGCCGAAACCCTGTTGGGCCGGCTGCAGCACCGCAGCGTGGCCCACTTCGAAGTTGATGATCTCTTCGACTACCGCTCCCGCCGCCCTCAGCTGACCTTTACCGGTAACAGGTTCTCCGAGTTTCAGGGCCCTCGGCTAGAGCTGTTCGAGGTGGTCGATGCCTCAGGCCGCCCCTTCCTGCTGCTCACCGGCGATGAGCCGGACTTCCAGTGGGAGTCGGTCACCGAGACTCTACTGCAGCTCATCGAGCAGATCGATGTGCGTCTGGTGGTCACTGTGGACGCCCTAGGCCTGCCCACCCCGCACACCCGCCCGGTGGGCGTAACTGCCCACGGCAACCGGACGGACCTGGTCGAAGGCATCTCCACCTGGTCGCCAGAGGCCAAGATCGAAGGGGGGCTTTCCCAGATGCTCGAGCTGCGGGCAGACGAGGCCGGGCGCGACGTCGTCGGCTACACCCTCCATGTGCCGCACTACCTGGCCGGGGGCAAATACCCACAGGTGGCAGTGGCCGCCCTGGAGTACGCAGGGGCCGCCGGGGAGCTGATGCTGCCCACTGATGAGCTGCGGGAGGCTGCCCGCTCCGTGGAGGCCGATATCACCCGGCAGGTGGAACAGGCTCCGGAGATCGCACAGCTGGTCAGGCAGCTGGAGGCCAATTTTGACCAGTACGCCACCACCAATCAGCGCTCCTTGCTGGTCAAGGAGGGCGATACCGTTCCCGACGCCGAGGAGCTGGGCGCAGCGGTGGAAGAGTTCCTGCGCAACCAGAACGGCTGAGCGCCCGGGGCAGTTTTCCCCAGGCTCGGCATCGGCTGGGCGACTCGCCGGGGACTCCCCAACGACCCGGCCGAGCATCCCAGCGCGTTCGCGGACGCCGGAATCTGGGAACATGACCCCATCACACACACCCCGGAACCCATCTGCTGACTCAGAGAGCGCACCGCTGAGCGTGGCCGATCCCGGTGACGCACTGGCGCTGGTGCAGCACAGCTTCGGCCATCTGCCCCAGGACTCTGTGGTGATCCTCGGACTGCTCCAGGGATCCACCGGCGGGCACCTCAGAGTGGATCTAGAACCAGCGCTTCAGAGCCCGGTGCCGATGGGCTGGCGCTGCGCGGAGTGGCTGGCCGGCCCCGAGGCGGAGCCGGTCCCCGAGGCGGTGCTGGTGGTGATCTTAGACTCTGCGCCCCTGATCCCGGACACCCCGGGACGGCATGATCTGTTCCTCGCTGCGCTCAGTGAGCAGCTGCAGCGGCTGGCAGGGGTGCGCACCAGCCAGGTCTGGCATGCCGGCGCCGGTCGAATTCGGGACTATCACTGCCCCGACGCAGACTGCTGCCCCTATCCCGGAGAGGATGTGGCGGAGGTTCTTGCCCGCAGTCTGCAGCGGGTTCCGGGACTGGCCCCCAGTAAGACGCCCAGCCCCCAGGAGCAGGTGGATGCCTTCCTTGCGGGAAATCCGCTGATCACCGCCGGTGCAATCGCCGCCGCATGGGCGCGGGAGGAGGCCCCGGCTGTCTCAAAGGATAAAGTGCGCACCATTTGGGAAGCGGCTCTGGACCGGACCCAGCGCTGCGGCGGGGCAGACTGGCTGCACTCCACAAAGGGCTGGATCCCCGCACTGCTGCGACCCGCGGAGAGCCTCACCACAGCCGGGCTGATCATGCGGCTCACCGGCGCTGAGGATCCCTGGGGGGACTCACCCCAGCCCCCGCCCTGGCAACGGGTGGAGGCCCTGGACCTGCTGCTGCACCAGCTGGTGCCCTACGCCCAGCCCCGCCAGCTCGAGCAGCTGATGGGCCTCAAAGCCTGGACTGAGTGGATCCGCGGCTGCGGGTCCAGCACTGATGCCTTCGCCGCGGCAGTGCAGCAACGCTTCCCTGAACGGTGGGCTGATCAGCAGGACCCCACCCTGGCGGCCCTGGTGCGGAGCTGGATGAGTGCCGTAGGAGTCTGCCCCTGGGCACGGGTGAAACGGACCAGCTACTCCTGGTGGAAGAGCAGCCGATAAATTCCTCTGCCGAACCGGGAATGGACTGCGCAGCAGCCGTGTTCATACACCGTAAGACCCTGCAGCCCGGGGAGGAATCTGTTCTGAACCGGGACTTGACAGGGTCATAGGCGTGTTGAGCGTCTGCACCTCAAGTAAACGAGACGGAAGGTCATCGTGCCCACTACTGCGTCGAAGTCCACAGCAGCCAAGAAAAGCTCTGCGGTCAAGTCCACCGCTGCGAAGAAACCGGCAGCCAAGAAGACCGGAGGGCGGAAGAAAGCCGCCGACCCAGTCGAGGAGATCCTTGCCGAGGAGGAGGCCTCACCCACTGAGGCCCTAGAGTCAGCCGTGGCCAAGGCCGAGAGCACCGGCGAGGACGCTGAAGAGCTCATGGAGGCCAAGTCCGGGGACAACGAGGACGATGACTCAAGCTCCGGCCGCGGGTTTGTCATCTCCAACGCCGATGACGACGACGCCCCCGCCGTCCAGGTGGTCTCCGCCGGCGCCACCGCCGATCCTGTGAAGGATTACCTGAAGCAGATCGGTAAGGTGGCCCTGCTCAACGCTGAGCAGGAGGTGGACTTGGCCCTGCGGATCGAAGCTGGCCTCTATGCCGAGCATAAGTTGAAGAACAGCCCGCCCAAGGACAAGCGGGCCCGCCGGGACCTGGAACTGGTGGTGGCTGACGGCAAGAAGGCCAAGAACCACCTGCTGGAGGCCAACCTCCGCCTGGTGGTCTCCCTGGCCAAACGCTACACCGGCCGCGGCATGCTGTTCCTGGACCTGATCCAGGAGGGCAACCTCGGTCTGATCCGCGCTGTGGAAAAGTTTGACTACACCAAGGGATTCAAGTTCTCCACCTATGCCACCTGGTGGATCCGTCAGGCCATCACGCGCGCGATGGCTGACCAGGCCCGCACTATCCGCATTCCGGTGCACATGGTGGAGGTCATCAACAAGCTCGCCCGCGTGCAGCGCCAGATGCTGCAGGACCTGGGCCGTGAACCTACCCCGGAGGAGCTGGCAGCAGAGCTGGATATGACCCCCGAGAAGGTGGTCGAGGTCCAGAAGTACGGCCGCGAGCCGATCTCCCTGCACACTCCGCTCGGCGAGGACGGGGACTCCGAGTTCGGTGACCTGATCGAGGACTCCGAGGCAGTGGTGCCCTCCGATGCAGTGAGCTTCACCCTGCTGCAGGAGCAGCTGCACTCCGTGCTGGACACCCTGGCTGAACGGGAGGCCGGGGTTGTGGCGATGCGCTTCGGTCTCACCGATGGCCAGCCCAAGACTCTTGACGAGATCGGCAAGGTCTACGGGGTGACCCGTGAGCGGATAAGACAGATCGAGTCCAAGACCATGTCCAAGCTGCGCCACCCGAGCCGCTCTCAGGTGCTGCGCGACTACCTGGACTAGGTCACAGGGACTAGCGGGATACGGTTCCCGAGTGTCTTTAGGTGTGAAGGCCGGCGCCGCTGCAGCCGGCCGA
>NZ_WRPM01000100.1 GCF_009758175.1 Nesterenkonia alkaliphila | reverse complement strand
GGGTCGCCGCCGCTCTCGGCGGGCAAAGCGTGGCCCGCCTTCAGTGCTGGTCCCGCGGCGCCGGTGGGGTCGCCGCCGCTGCAGCGTGGAGTGGACCTCCTGGCGGTGGTGCACAGCGCGGAGATCCTGCCGGCCGGATCCTTCCCGGTGGAAGAGCATGATCTGCGGGTGCCGCGGGCGGCGACCGAGTCCGGGGTCCTGGTACTGAACGGTAATCAGCTGGGGCGCTGATCCATTAGGGCGGTGACCAGTTCAGCGGAGACCCGGTATAGAATTGGCACTCAGACACCCCGAGTGCTAATACCAGGAGACTCACCCATGCCTACCTATGCCTATGCCTGCAAGGACTGCGGCCACGCCTTCGACATTGTGCAGTCCTTCTCCGATGACTCACTGACCGAATGTCCCCAGTGCGCCGGGGCGCTGCGCAAGAAGTTCGGCAATGTCGGGGTGACCTTCAAGGGCTCAGGCTTCTACCGCACCGACTCCCGCGGCTCCTCGTCCTCCTCCGCCTCAGGCGGTGATTCCGGGGCCAAGAGCGCGGAGAGCTCCAGCAGCTCATCAGACTCCGCCACCTCGGCAAGCTCCGGGGACTCCGGTTCATCCTCCAGTTCCAGCAGCGCCGCCAAGACTCCGGCCGCAGCGACCAGCTGAGAGCCGAACCGCTCAGCAGACGCCCTGCTCAGTCGGCGCCGCTCACCAGGGTCAGATGCAGGCGGCCTGAGTGGCTGGCCTCAGCGATCTGCGCAGCTGTGGCGGCATCCACGGCCAGGATCACCACGTTGCGGGCATCGCTGGAGGCGCCCAGCCAATTCTCGGACTCATCCTGCGGGATCCACAGCACCGGTGCCGCCTCAGCGATCCGCTGGGATCCCTCCTGTGCGCCCGGGGCATCCGATGACGCGGTGACATCTACCCGTTGGCCCGGGGAGAGCAGGCCGATGATGGCCGTATCCGCGGGGCGAACCGGCACTGCCACAGTGCCGGCGGGGCGGCCCTGCAGCAGCCCGGGGCCCACCAGCTGGGTCTGGTGCACCAGGGCCCCGGCTGGCAGGGCCACTGCAAGTGTCTCGCCGAGCAGATCCTCCATCTGCAGCGGATGACTCCCAGGAACTGCTGCGGCGTCGATCTCTGTCTCCTCCAGCACTGCGGCGCTGAGTACATCACCGGCGGCCACGTCAGCGGTCACCCGCACCGCCACTGTGGTCTCCGCGGTGGAGTGCTCCCCGGCCAGCAGTGCGGCGGCTGCCGCGCAGACCCCCAGCAGCACCGCCAGTGGAATCCTGAACCGGCGCATCCACCGGTAGAGCCCGCCGGTTCTGAGCCGCCGGCGCACCCTTGGCGGCTTGGTCACCGGGGCCTGCCGCGGGATGCGCCGCGGCTGCCGCTGCTGCGACACCGGCGGCTCGCCGCCGGATCGACTCGGGCGGTGGAACCGGCGCCGATGGGCAGCCCTGGGGCGATCCTGCGGGATGAGCCTCTGACGGATGCGTGTCCGCCGGCTGCTCTTCTCCGCCGGGGGCTTATCCGGAATGAACGGCCTGCTCCGGCTCTGGTGCCGGTGCGCCCGTGGTGGTGAGACCGGGCTGGGCCAGGGTGGGCGGCGTCGTCGTACTCCTCGAGTGGCTGCTTCGCTCATGGCCTCAGCATGCGGAGGGGGCACCTGGCACAGGCAGCTATAGGGCGGAACTGTGGACTCGCCCGGCGGGTCAGCCCCGCCTGATTCCGGCTGGGGAAAACTCCAGCGATGGTCGAAGATAGACTGAGCTGCTGTGAGTGAGACTGCTGTGATCCCCGGTGAGACCCCAGCCGCCTATCTGCCCTCCGCCGGCACAGCTGCTCAGCCTGCCGAGGGCCCGGTGCGCAGCCAGAACGAGGAGAAGTCCAAGAAGAAACGCCGCCTGGAGTACCCGCCGGCCCCTGAGCCGCTGCCGGTGCCGGTGATCGACAACCACGCCCATCTGGACTTCCGCGATGGGCAGGTCAAGGTCTCAGTGGCCGAACATCTGGACACCGCAGAAGCTCTGGGGGTTGCCGGTGCGGTGCTGGTGGGCTACGACGTGGCCAGCTCCGAGTTCGCCGTGTCCGCTGCGCAGTCCGAGCCGCGGGCCAAGGCCGCAGTGGCCCTGCACCCCAATGACGCCCCCCGGCTGAACGAGCAGGGTGACTACGAGGCCGGATTCGCCCGGATCACTGAGCTCGCAGCCCAGCCCCAGGTGGTGGCCGTGGGTGAGACTGGTCTGGACTATTTCCGCACCGGGGACTGGGGCCGGGACTTCCAGCGCCGCAGCTTCTATGACCACATCGCCCTAGCCGCCGAGCGCGGCCTGGCCATGCAGATCCATGACCGTGACGCACACGCTGATGTGGTCCAGGTGCTTCAGGACGCGCCACAGCTGCCCCGCTCAGTGGTCTTCCACTGCTTCTCCGGGGACGCTGAACTGGCCCGGATCTGCAATGCCAACGGCTGGTACATGAGCTTCGCCGGCACTGTGACATTCAAGAACTCCGAGCACCTGCGCCAGGCGCTGGCCGCGGCTGACCCGCAGCTGATTCTGGTGGAGACCGACTCCCCGTTCCTCACCCCGCATCCCTACCGCGGTCAGCCGAACGCGCCGTACCTGATCCCGCAGACCATGCGGCTGATGGCGGAGGTTCGCAGCGGTTCGAACAACGGTGCCGAATTGGCCCGACTCTGCCAGCAAGTGATGCTGAACACCACCCAGGCCTACGGAGAGTGGACCTAGGAATGAGCTCAGAGTCCGCCGCGTCCCGGCAACTGCCTGAACTGCTCACCGCCGCCCATATCCGGGACCTGGCTGAGGCTCTGAGCATCCGCCCTACCAAACAGTGGGGACAGAATTTTGTGATTGACCCCAACACTATTCGCCGGATCGTTGGGTTGGCTGAGCTGGACGGCAGTGAGCATGTGCTGGAGGTCGGCCCGGGCTTGGGGTCGCTGACCCTGGGGCTGCTGGATGAGGCCGCCCGGGTCACTGCGGTGGAGGTCGACCCGAAGCTGGCCGCCCAGCTTCCAGAGACAGTTAAGCAGTTGCGCCCGCAGAAACTGCAGGACCTGACTGTGCTGCGTCAGGACGCCCTGAAGATCCAGGCAGGCGAGCTCAATGAACCCTCTGTGTTGGTGGCGAACCTGCCGTACAACGTGGCCGTGCCGGTGGTGCTGCACCTGCTGCAGGTGCTGCCCAGTCTCACCAAGGGCCTGGTGATGGTCCAGGAGGAGGTCGCCGACCGGTTGGCGGCTGCACCGGGCTCCAAGATCTACGGAGTGCCCAGTGTCAAGCTTGCCTGGGACACCAGCACCCGCAAAGTCGGTGTCGTGGGCAAGAAGGTGTTCTGGCCAGAACCGCGAATCTCATCGGGACTGGTGCGTTTTGACCGCGGCGAGCCGGCGGCCTCCTCAGTGTCTCGCCAGGAGGTCTTCGCGGTGATTGATGCCGCCTTCGCCCAGCGGCGCAAGACTCTGCGCGCAGCGCTCAGCGGGCTCGCCGGCTCCGGGACAGCCGCTGAACAGGCGCTGCGCGCGGCGGGAATCGACCCCCAGGCCCGCGGTGAGACCCTGGACGTGCACGCCTTTGCCCGGATCGCTGCAGCTCTGGCGCAGACAGGGTGAGCGGCGTCTCCGTGGTGGTGGGCGCCGAACTCCGCACCCGGGGATAATGTAGAGGCTGTGCGAGACAGCGAACTCTTCGGCCATGTCACGGCCGTGGCCCCGGGCAAGGTGAATCTGAGCCTGAGGGTCGGTCCGTTGCGCCCCGACGGCTACCACTCCGTGGCCTCTCTCTACTATGCGGTCTCCCTGTTGGAGGAAGTTTCCGCCACCCCGCGCCAGGACAGCGCGATCACCGTCTCGATCTCTGAACGATCCACCTTCACCGGCACCACCCACACCGATCCCGAATCCGGAGCAACAGTCACCACTGAGGTTCCCCAGGATGAGCATAATCTGGCCTACCGTGCCGCTGCGCTGCTGCGGGACACGCTCAAAGAGCGCGACGCCGCGGTGCTCACCTTCCCGGGGGCCGAGCCCTCCGCCTACGGAGTGGATCTGACTATCACTAAGAACGTACCGGTAGCCGGCGGAATGGGCGGGGGATCCGCCGACGCCGCGGCCGCCCTGGTGGCCTGTTCCGCCCTGTGGGAGGCCGGCCTCACCAAGGAGCAGCTCGCCGAGCTCGGTGCGCAGCTGGGCGCCGATGTGCCGTTCGCCATCCTCGGCGGAGCCGCCGTGGGCCAGGGAACGGGGGAGAATCTCTCCCCGCTGCTGACCCGCGGGGAGCTGCACCTGGTGATAGTGCCCGCCAGCACTGGGTTGTCCACCCCGGAGGTCTACGGAACCCTGGACAGGATGCGGGCCGAGGTGGGGCTCCAGGCAGAAGCCCCGGAGCTGGACAATGATCTGGTGCGGGCCGCCTGCACCGGGGACGCGGAGTTGGTGGCCACCCTGATGGCCAATGACCTTCAAGCCCCGGCTGTGCATATGCTCCCGGACCTTGATGACATGCTCGATGCCGGAATGGTTGAGGGGGCCATGCAGGGCATGGTCTCCGGTTCCGGCCCCACTGTGATGTTCTTGGTCCGCGATGCCGCCTCAGCATCCCAACTGGCCACCCGGCTGCAGGAACGCCTGGACGTCTGGGCCGTCCCGGTCCACGGACCCGCCCCCGGGGCCAGGCTGCTGTAGGTACACCTCAGATCATGGGAGAAGAGTCTCTGCTCATCGCCGCCGTCTTCGGCCTGCTGGTGGTGGCCGCTGCGCTGCAGCGGATCACCGGACTGGGCTTCGCCATGATGCTGGCCCCCTTCCTGGTGGTGATGCTCGGCCCGCACACCGGGGTGATGCTGACCAATATGCTTGCCCTGGTGGCCCCGCTGGTGATGACATTCGCGGTCTGGCGGGACATCGAATGGCGCCGGCTGTGGATCATCGCCCCGGTGGCCGTACTGGTGATGCCGCTGTGCGGCTGGATCGCCGCGAACTCTCCCCAGGGTCCGCTCTACATTGTGGTGGCCTCCCTGGTGCTGATCGGACTGAGTCTGTCTATGGTGGCCAGCCGGGTCAACTTCCGGATGGACGGTCCGGGCACCAGGGTGCTCACCGGGATCGGGGCCGGGGGCGGTACGGTCCTGGCCGGAGTGGGTGGGCCCGCTATGACCATGTACGCAGTGGTCTCCGGCTGGAATGTTCGCAGCTTCGCCGCCACCCTCCAGCCCTTCTGGGTGCTGGTCTCCATCGCCGGGTTCCTCACCAAGATCAGTTTCAGCGGTGATGAGATCCCGGTGTTCCCGTGGTGGTTCTGGACCGGCTGCCTGGTGGTGATCCTGCTCGGGCTCTGGGCAGGCTCGCTGATCGGCGGCCGGGTCCGTGACGCCTCAGTGCGCAGACTCGTAGTGGTGCTGGCTTTCATCGGGGCACTGCTGGCTCTGGTCACCGGTATCCGTGAGAGCTTCGGCGTATAGGCTTAAGCACCTATGGCTCATCTCCTCGGCGCTGAAGACATCTCCATCACCTTCGGCACACGCACAGTGCTCGATTCGGTCACCCTCGGCATCGACACCGGCGACAGAATCGGCATCGTGGGCCGCAACGGAGACGGCAAATCCACGCTGATGCGCATCCTGGCCAAGCACCAGGAACCCGATTCCGGGCGGGTCACCTGGCGCGGCGGGGTCTCCGTGGGCTTCCTGGACCAGCAGGACATCCTTGATCACAACCACAGCGTGCGCACCGCTGTGCTGGGCGAGGCCGCTGACCATCAGTGGGTCACCGATCCGGCCAAGCGCGATGTGGCAGACGGGCTGCTCGCCGGGCTCGACTGGGAGGCTCCGGTGGGCTCACTCTCCGGTGGCCAGCGCCGCAGGGTGGCCCTTGCCGCGCTGCTGATGGGCGAACACGATGTGATCATGCTCGATGAGCCCACTAACCACCTGGATGTGGAGGGCGTTGCCTGGCTGGCAGAGCACATCAAGGCTCGAACACCCTCAGCCACCAAGGCGGCAGCCGGGGCCCCGCAGCGCGGCTCGGGAGCGGATCGCACGGCCTTTTTGGTGGTCACTCACGACCGCTGGTTCCACGACGAGGTCTGTACCCTGACCTGGGAGGTCCACGACGCCGCAGTGGACAGCTTCGAGGGCGGATACGCCGCCTACACCCTGGCCCGCGCTGAACGTGACAGGCAGGCCGCGGTGGAGGAGCAGAAGCGCCAGCAGCTGGTGAAGAAGGAGCTGGCCTGGCTGCGCCGCGGCGCCCCCGCACGGACCACTAAGGCCAAATTCCGAGTCGATGCCGCCAACGCATTGATCAGCGATGTCCCAGTGCACCGCGATGAGGTGCAGCTGAAGAAGATGGCCACTGCCCGGCTGGGCAAGGACGTGCTGGACATGGAGAACCTCTCCTACCGGGCGGGGGAGCAGAAGCTGTTCAGTGATGTGACCTTCCGGCTGGCACCCGGTGAGCGGGTCGGCGTCGTCGGGGTCAACGGTGCCGGCAAATCCACGCTGCTGCGGCTGCTCGACGGTCAGCTGGAGCCCGAGGCTGGCCGGGTCAAGCGCGGCAAGACGGTCAAGACCGCGATCCTCACCCAGGAGGTCACCGAACTGCGCGAGCGCGAGCATATGCGGGTGCTGGAGGTTATGACCGAGGAGAAATCCGTGTTCGAGGTCGGCGGCAAGGAACTCTCCGGCTCCCAGCTGCTGGAGACTCTGGGCTTCAGCCGCAGCCGCCAATGGACCCCGGTCCGGGATCTCTCCGGGGGAGAACGGCGCCGCCTGCAGCTGCTGAAGCTGCTGACCGGTGAGCCCAATGTGCTCATGCTCGATGAGCCCACCAATGATCTGGACACCGATACGCTGGCCGCCATGGAGGACCTGCTGGACGGCTGGCCCGGCACACTGATCGTGGTCTCCCACGACCGGTACCTCCTGGAGCGGGTCACTGACCACCAGGTTGCGCTGCTGGGCGACGGGCAGATCCGCGCCCTGCCCGGTGGGGTGGAGCAGTACCTGGGGCTCCGGGCTGGTATGGAGCAGAGTTCGACGACGCCCCCCTCTACAGGATCGGGCCCGGCGGAGCAGGTGCCCTCAGCAGTTTCCGAGGCGCAGAAGCGGCAAGCCCGTAAAGATATGCAGCGCCTGGAGAAGCAGATGGAGAGACTCTCCGAGCAGCAGGACCAGCTGCATGCGCAGATGGCCGCCGCCGGTGAAGCCGTGGACCTGGAAAAACTGACAGCCCTGCAGAAGCAGCTCCGCGAGGTGGATACCGAACTCGAAGAGACCGAGGAAGCCTGGCTCAGGGCCAGCGAAACAGCTGAGCAGTGAGGCGGCACCGGCACCTGCCGCTGCTGTGTTTGGGCACCGGCGCCCAACCGCAGGTACATTGTCCCGTGGCGGCGCCACTGATCACCATCACACTCTAAGAGGAGCTGAAACGAATGAAGGTCTCACCCACCACTCGTATTGTGGCGCTGCTGCTGGCCGCCCTGCTGATCCTAGGCGCCGGGGCCGGAGCCTTGGCCGCGATGGTCGGGGCCGCCTAAGTGGCCTTTCCGTATAGGGTGGCTACCAATGGGTGATGTTTTCGCAGGACGCTACGAGCTGGTAGACCCCCTCGGCGAGGGCGGGGCCGGAGTGGTCTGGCGCGCCTGGGACCGCAAGCGCCAGCACTATGTGGCGGCTAAGGTCCTGCGCCAGGTCGATGCCTCCTCCTTGCTGCGTTTCATGCGGGAGCAGTCGATGCGGCTGGACCATCCCCATGTGCTGGCCCCCACGGGCTGGGCCGGGGAGGACGATAAAGTGCTCTTCACTATGCCGATAGTCCGTGGCGGCTCCGTCTCCACCCTGGTCAGCGACTTCGGCCCACTGCCGGCCCGGCTGACGGCCCATCTGCTGGACCAGCTGCTGGCCGCTCTGGAAGCGATTCACGCTGAAGGCATCGTCCACCGTGACGTCAAACCTGCCAACCTCATGCTGGACGCCACCGGCAGAGGAGTCCCCCGGGCCTGGCTGGGCGACTTCGGCATCGCCGCCGGCGACGACGCCCCACGGCTGACCCAAGGGCCCTTCGCCATGGGAACCCCGGGCTATGTGGCTCCCGAATGCCTGCACCAGGGATGGCAGCCCGATGCCCGTGCCGATCTTTACGCTGCTGGAATGTGCGCCCTCGAGATGCTCACCGGGCTGAGCCCCGAGGCCGACACCCATGTGCTGCAGGCACTGTCCCAAGCCGGCCGTGAGGACATTCCCGAAGGGCTGATCCGTGTGGTGGCCCGGCTGGGCAATGCGGTGATCACTGAACGCTATGCCTCAGCCGGCCAGGCGCGCAGCGCGCTCACCGCCACCGGATTGCTGGAGGCCGCCTCACCGGAGGAGATCCTCGGTGACGTGGAAGTCTTCGAGCATATTCCTGAACTTCCTGAGGGATGGGGGCCTCAGGGGCCGGTGGGTGAAGTCGCTGAGGCTCAGCCGGCACCGGAGGAAGTCCCTGCCGCAGGGCAGACCCTGCCGACCCAGCTGATCTCGGATGCTGCTTCCCCGGCAGCCGGTCCCACCCAGGTGCTCCAGTCCGCTTCGCCGCAGCCGCCCGCTCCGCCGGTGCAGGCCCCTACGCCCCCCAGCCCCCCGGAGTCCACCGGGGGTCAGCCCTATGCGCCGGTCCCGCAACTGGGCCTCTATGATCACAACACCCAGCGCGGAGCGTTGCTGCAGGCCGCGCCGGAGCAGTACGCTCCAGCCGGCTTCCCCCAACAGCCTGCTCCCATGCAGCGCCAGACCTCGCCCCGCAAGGGACAGGGTCTGGCTATCGCGATGATCCTGTTCGGACTGGGCTTCGTGGTGCTGGCCGCTGTGCTGTTCCTCGCACTGGACTGAAGCCGGCTGCGGCGGCCGGGCCGCACTAAGGCTGCTGGCGCATCACCCGGACCAGGAACAGGCCGCCGGCTCCGGCCAACAGCAGTCCGAATGCCCCCAGGCTCAACGCCATGCCTTGACCGGTGCTGATCCCGCCGGACTGGTCTGCGCCCACAGCATCCTCCTCGCCGTTTTCCTCCCCGGAGGGGTCCTGATCGCCGCTGCTGCCGGCCGGAGTGACTGGAGAGACATCGTATTCCGGAACCGTCTCGTCAAAGGCGTCGAAGACATCGGCTGTCAGCCGGTAGGGCACTTGAAAGCTGTCCGAGGCCTCGTCGTCCTCTGAGGGCGGGTCCATGGCCACCACTACGTAGTACTCACCGGGCATTGTGGCATGCCGGGCGTTGCTGCCGGTCTGGGTGCCTGCGAAGCGTGTGGGCCAGGTGATCGGGTAGGACTGGGCCCGAAGGGTGGTGGCCTGGGTGTCGTGGATCCAGTTGGAGAGATTCTGCTCGTCCGGGGCCCGGCTGCCGCTGGGAGTGGTGGCCCCGCGGAACGGGCTGATGATCGAGACCTCCGCCTCCGCCCAGCGGCCCAGCTCTTCAGAAAGCGCGCTGTTGGGCTCCGGGAAGAACACCTCAGCCTGGATCTGCTGATTCCAGTCCGCACTGACTCGGTAGACATGCACGTCCCCTGGCTCCAGGGCGGCGTCGTAGGTGGTGCCGGGATCCAGCCGGGGGGCACTGTGCAGTGAGCTGCCCGGCTCCAGGGGGTTCGCCTCACCGCGCTGGCGCGGCATCTCATGCCATACCAGGCCCTCCGAACCCCAATGCTCGCTGCTGTCCTCAAAATTGGTGCGCAGCTCATCTCCGTTGAGCGGATCGGGCTCCTCGGCGATGACCAGCTCATAGTCCTCGCCTACCAGTTCCCCATTGGGGGAACTGAGCAGAAGCAGCAGCTCCTCGGCGCTTCCGCAGGCCGGCACTGCCCGGAAATCCTCCTCATCCTGCGGGGCTGTTGCGCGGATCTGCGCGCCGCGGAGCAGGTTCCCGGCCCCGGTGGTCTCCCAGTCCAGCCGCTGGGACTCGCAGGTGTCACCGTCAAAGGTGCTCAACTCGATCTCAGCGTCATCGGTGAACTCGCCCTGTTCGTCATAGGTGGTCAGACCCACATGCAGGGTGGAGTCCTCGATGGTGCGCTGGACCCGGAAGTACTGAGTCTCGGACTCGAAGGTGCTCAGGTAATAGTTGCCGGGGTGGAGTTCAGGGCCGTTGTCCTGATGAGTGCCGCCCTCGATCCGTTCGCCCTGAAGCACATCAGTGCCACCATTCGGCGGTGCCTCCTGAGCCGCCGTCGGCGGCGCCAGCATTGCTGCCAGCGCCGCCGAGACGCCGAGCCCGGCGAGAGTTCTCCGTGCTCTGCTCTGTGTCATCGTCATACTTCCCTGTTGGTGTCCCGTTGAAGTCCCCGTCAGTCCAGGGTCCCATTATTGCTGTTCTGGCGGCGGTCCTCACCATCGCTGTTCTGGCGGAGCTCCTCACCCTGACCTTCTGCCTCCAGCGGAGTCTCCGGATGGTCCGGGGTCTCAGCCTGGATCACCTCGAAGGTGTCCACGGTCAGGCGGTAGGGCATGGTGAAGCTGGTGTTCTCGTCAAGCGGGTCGGCTGAGATCACCACGTAGTGCTCTCCGGCTACCGAGGCGCGGTGCTCGCTGTAGCTGCCGTAGGAGGCTTCGAACCGGTTGGCCCACCACACCGGGTAGGAGTAGCGGTGCAGGGTAGTGGCATCCTGGCGGTGGATATGGGCCTCAGCGTCGCCGTAGTCAGAGGTGGAGTTGCTCCGGCTGTCCGTCACTGAGCCGCGGTAGGGGCTCAGGATGTCCACATGCGCACGGGTGTAGTTCTGGCTCAGCTGCTCGCCCAGCCGGCTGTCCGGTTCGGGGAAGAACGCCTCGGCCTGGATCTGCTCGTTCCAGTCGGCCTCCACCCGGAAGACCTGGACCTCACCGGGCAGGATGTCGGTGTCATAGGTGGTCCCGGGCTCCAGCAGCGGAGCATTGTTCAGCGAGCTGCCGGGGATGATCTGCTCATCGCTGTCCCGATCGCGCTCCATCTGGATCCACTCGGTCTCGTCATCCCAGGGCAGTCCGTTGAACTCGTAGTCGCGGTAGAAATCCTCACCATTGGCCGGATCAGGCTCCTCGTCGATGACCAACTCGAACTCCTGGCCCAGGATCTCATCGCCCTCGCTGTACCGTCCCCCGGAGTGGATGGCCAGCAGCAGCTCATCATTCTCCCAGCAGCCAGCATCGCGGGACTCCGAGTCGTACTCCGGGACCGCGGAGATCTGGGCGGTGTTGAACAGGTGAGCCCCGGAGGTGTTCCAGATGCCCATCCGGTCCCGGGCGCAGCTGCGGTTATCGCCCATAGTGGTCAGCTCGATCTCTGCGGAGTCATAGTGATCGCCCAGATCGTTGTAGGTGGCGATGCCTACGTGCAGGGTGGAGTTCTCCATACTGCGCGGTATCCGGTAGTACATGGTCTCGGCTTCGAAGGTGCCGATGTACTGGGCACCGGGCTCCAGCACCGGGGCGTTGTCCTGATTGGTACCCGGCTCCACCTGCTCACCGTGCAGGCTGAACGGCATCTGCGCCCGATGGCTGATCCGCTCCAGGGTGTGGGTGAGGGTCTCGGCGTCATTGGCGTCGAAGTAGTCGCCGCCGCCGACCTCGGCGATGCACTGCAGCTGCTCCCGGGCCGCCTCGGACTCCTCGTCCTCAATCTGGAAGCCCACTGTGTGAATTGCCAGGTCGATGCCCTGATCAGCGATCGCCTGGGCGGCCTCGCAGGGATCCGGCGCGCAGTTCTCCTCGCCGTCGGAGACCAGCACGATGGTGCGGTTGCCCTCATCGCCCAAATCCTCAGCGGCCTGCTCCAGGGCGTAGGCCAGCGGGGTGCGGGCGCCCACGGCCTGATAGTCCTCAATGGCGGTGCGGAGTTCATCGCGGTTGTCGTCACCGATCTCCACCACCAGTTCGGAGTCCTCACAGGCCTGCGGGGCTTCGGGGTCGGTGACCTCTCCGGCGAAGACCCGCAGCCCCACCTGCTGGTGCTCGTCCAGTGAGTCCACCACATTGGTCAGGGCCTCCCGAGCTGCGGCGATGCGGGTCTGCTCCCCGGCGTCCTCGGCGTTCATGGAGCCGGAGGCGTCCATCACCAGGATCAGCTCGGAGTCCTCCACCTGCAGATCCGTGTCCTGTGAGGTGTCCTCGTCGCTGTCTTCGTTCCAGTCTCGGTCCTTGTCGTGGTCCCTGTCCTGGTCCCGGTCCTCGTCGCTGCCAACCTCGCTGTTCTGGTCGGGATCGGCGGCGTCGTCGTTGTCCTCGGTCTGGGTGTCCTGGTCCTCAGGGTCTCCGGTGTCGGCCAGCGAGGCGGGGGCGAAGGTGCCGACCATCAGGGCGGCCAGGCCCATCCCGGTCAGTGTGCGCAGGGCAGTGGTGAACCGGGCGCTTGCCGGATCACGGTCAGTGCTGCAGCTGTGGTGCTGTTCCATGGTTCCTGTTCCTTATCAGTCCGCGGTGCCCGTCCGAACACCTGATCTGTGTTTGCGCTAGCAAATTTACAGGAGTTGCAATCGCAAAGTCAACTGGTGGCGTGACATTGTTTCTCACGCCACCCGGGAGTCGGGCGAGAGAGCCCGTCTCCCGTTCTGGATGGGGAGTCCGGTGAGCGGTTCCGCGGCCCGGCCAGGTTTGCAGTTGCAGCTGAGCATGAAACAGCCCCGCTCGCCGTTGATGATCGGCGTCAGCGGGGCTGTTCCGGTGGTGCAAACTGGCTCAGCTGCGTCTCAGTGCACGGGCCAGAATGATCCCGCCCCCAGCCAGTAGCAGCAGTCCCAGAGCGACCAGGCCCAGCAGCAATCCGGTAGTCCCCGAGAAGACCCCGGTCTGCTCGGCGGCCACGGGCTCCTCCTCGGTCTCCTCGGCTGGCGTGTCGGGCTCGGAAGCGGGTGCAGGCTGCTGATCCTCTTCCTCGCGGGAATCCTCGGCTGCAGGCTCCTCGTCCTCAGAGGCGCCGTCCTCCGTGGGTGGAGCACAGCCGTCTTCCTGATCCCGGGCAGAGCAGTCCTCCTGGTCCTCGGCGGAGTCGGTCTCGGCGTAGACGGGTACGACCTCTCCGGCAGTATCGGCGGAGAAGGTCTCCACATGGAGGTAGAAGGGCAGCAGGGCTGCGGTATTGGGATCGGAGTGCGCACCGACGTTGACGACCACGAAGTAGTCCCCGGCCACGGCAGAATTGCCGATCTCCTCACGAGTGAAGTTATTCGGACGGCGGTTGCCGTACAGCACCGGATACGTCTGCACCTGGGCAGTCTGTGGACCCCCAGAGCCGAAGTTAATGCCGTAATATGCGTAGTTGTGATTCGCCTGGTGGGGGTTGGGCACTACATCCGCCCGGTAGGGACTGATCACCTGAAGGTCGCTGCCACCGATGTGGCCCGGGCTGGAGATATCCGGCTCTTCGGGGAAGACCACCTCCACCTGCAGCTGTTCGCCCCATTCGACGGGCACCCGAAAGACCTGTGATTCACCCAGCAGAGCAGTGCCGGCGTAGGTGCTGCCTGGTTCGAGGGCCACGGCGTTGTTGAAGGAGTTGCCACCGAGGACTTCGGCAGCGTTCTCCGGGTCCGGAGACATATCGAACCATTCGTAGTCACGGATTGGGCCGCTGGCGCCTTCGGCGAGCTCCTCAGCGTTCTCAGCCGGGGGTTCCTCCCACACCACGATCTCGTAGGGCTTGCCCTCGTAGGCCTCGTCGTCTTCCTCCAGGGTCACGTTGAGGATCAGTTCATCGGTGCTGCCGCAGTCCTCGTGGATGCCCCCGGGATCGGGGACTGAGGTCATGCCGCCGGCGCGCAGCAGGGCCGCCCGCGCCTGGGAGGTCTCGGTGAGATAGACGGACTCACAGGCACCGTGGTGGTCCCCGTTCCAGTCCGGGGTGCCCAGCCGCGCGGTGATGTGGGTGAAGGCGCGCTCAGAGTCAAGATCGCGCAGAGTCACCAGTCCCACGTGGATAGTGGAGTCCTCGATGGTGCGCGGAATGCTGTAGTAGCGGCCCTCTGGGTGGATGGTGTCCAGGTACTGGCCCTCCGAGTGCAGCTCGGGCAGCTCGCCGTGAATCTCGGTGGCCCCCTCGACCTCCTCGCCCTCCAGCTGGAAGGGTTCGAAGGCGCGCAGGGAGAGGCGTTCCAAGACCACGGTGAGGGTCTCGGCGTCGGTGGCGTCGTAATAGTCCCCGCCGCCGGCCTCAGCGATGCACTGCAGCTGGCTCCGGGCTGCGGCGGAATCGGAATCCTGCTCATCAATATTGAAGCCCACCGTGTGGATCTGCAGGTCGATGCCCTGTTCCATGAGGGCCTGGGCGGCCTCGCATGGGTCGGGGTTGCAGTTCTCCTCGCCGTCGGAGACCAGCACGATGGTGCGGGATCCCTCGCCGGAGAAGTCCTCGGCGGCCCGCTCCAGGGCGTAGGCGATAGGAGTCATCGCACCCACCGCCTCGTAGTCGTCAATGGCTCCGGTGAGCTCCTCACGGTTGTCGGTGCCGATCTCCACGGCCAGGTGGGAATCCTCGCAGGCTTCGGGCACGCTGGAGTCGGTGACCTCGCCGGAGAAGATCCGTAGCCCCACTTCCTGGTGGTCCTCCAGGGAGTTGGCCACATCGGTGAGAGCGTCCTTGGCCGCGGCGATCCGGGTCTGTCCGCCGGCGTCCTCGGCGTTCATGGAGCCGGAGGCGTCCATAACCAGCAGCAGCTCAGCGTCCTCGTACTCTGGCTCGGGTGCATTATCCGCCCCGGGATCCACATCGTCTCCGTCATCTCCGGAGGGGTCCTCATCCTCAGGGGTGTCCCTGGCGCCCTCCTCCTGGCTGTTCAGCGGAACGCCCGGTGTGCCGAGCTGGGCCTGGGCGGCAGGTGCTGCGGTGCTGAACATCAGCAGGGCAACTGCTGCGCCGAGCAGGGTGCGGAGCAATCTGGCGGGGGAGTGGTGGTCTGGGGGAGTGCTGTGCTGTGTCATCTGTGCCGTTCCTTGGTGAGGGTGTCTGTCCAAACACTGACCAATGTTTGCACAAGCAAACTTATGACATTGCTAGAGCAAAGTCAACATCTCGGGTCAACAGCATCCTAGAGTTCTGAGAGTCACACCATGACGTAGACTTTACGGACGCAAAGGAACTGTAAAGGAGTCATCACTGATGAGCGAGGTCACTGAGACCAACCGGAACGCCCAGCGCGCCGCTTACGGTGAGGCGTTGAACGAGACCTTCGATCGGATCCGGGGGGCTTTCGGCCTCAACCAGGCCGGACTGGCTGCCATCCTGGGAATCTCCGCACCGATGCTCTCCCAGCTCAACAGCGCCCAGCGGGTCAAGATCGGCAATCCGGCCGTGCTCTCCCGGGTCCACCAACTCAATGAACTGGTGGACCAGCTCGCCGCAGGTCAAGTGGAGGCCGAACAGGTCCCTGACCGCCTCGAGCAGATCAAGAACTCCAAAGGGTCCATCGGGCGCACTACTCAGCTGATGGCCGAACAAGCCTCGGAGGCGGCCATCGTGGCGGGCATGCGCAATCTGCTGCGCGCCGTGGCCTCAGGTGCCGAGATCCGTGAGGCCGCCGAAGCATTGGACGCCAGCCACCCCAAGCTGGCCGAGGTGCTGCGCATCTACGGCACCGGCCCAGCGCACCCGGCGCTGGAGCACTACACCCAGCACAAAGACCTCTTCTGAGCTGGTCCCACGGCCCAGTTCGCCACGACGTGGCCCGCACAAACGCTAAGGCGTGTGCATGGGTCCCTGACGTCGCGGTTCCCCTCGTCGGCTTACACCGACCTTCACGGCTTAAAGAACAGGTACCATGTAGAGCGCATAATCCGCCATGGTGTAAAGGCAGCACCAAGCGGCACCGGCCCACAGCGGCACCGCCGCGGCCGGGCCCTACCGGCGCCCCTCTTACCGGTGTGCAGGTTGGTGGAGGTAGCATGTTGAGGGCACTTCGTGCCCATTCCGCCATGGTGTAAAGGCAGCACACCGGTTTTTGGTACCGAGAGTCAAGGTTCGAATCCTTGTGGCGGAGCTTGAGCAGAACAGATCCCAGGAGCATCCACGTGACAGAAACCGTCCGCCCCACTGCCGTCATCGTACTGGCTGCCGGGGCAGGAACCCGGATGAAGTCTGCTACCCCAAAAATCCTGCACACCCTGGGCGGGACCTCCATGATCGGCCACGCACTGAACACCGCCCGGGGCGTGGACCCCGAGCACCTGGTGGCCGTGGTCCGCCACCAGAGGGAGAAGGTCACTGACCATATCCAGCACCACGACGGTGCGGTGCTCATCGCCGATCAGGACCAGACCCCCGGCACCGGCAGGGCCGTAGAGTGCGGCCTCGAGGCGCTCGCAGCTGCCGGGGCCCCAGCCGTCTCCGGCACCGTAGTGGTCACCTACGGGGACGTCCCCCTGCTGAGCCCTGAGCTGTTGGGCAAGCTGGTGGCCGAACACCAGTCCAAGGGCAATGCGGCCACGGTGCTCAGCACAGAGCTTGAGGATCCCAGCGGCTACGGCCGGATTCTGCGCGATGGTGACCAGGTGACCGGAATCGTGGAGCATAAGGACGCCACCGAAGCCCAGCGCGGCATCCGCGAGATCAACTCCGGCATCTACGCCTTCGACGCCGCATCCCTCACCGAGGCCCTGGCCCAGGTCAGCACTGACAACGCCCAGGGGGAGAAGTATCTCACTGATGTGCTGGGCCTGGTCCGGGCCGCAGGCGGAAGAGTCTCGGCGCTGGTCACCGAAGACCGCTGGCAGGTCGAAGGAGCCAATGACCGCCTGCAGCTCCAAGCACTGGCCGCTGAGCTCAACCGACGCACTGTCACCGCTGCGATGCGTGCAGGTACCACCGTGATTGACCCGGCCACCACCTGGATCGACCCCTCCGTGATCCTGGAGGAGGACACCACCATCCTCCCCAACACCCAGCTGCATGGGAAGACCCGGATCTCACGCGATGCCGTGATCGGACCGGACACCACCCTCACCGATGTCACCGTTGGAGAGGGTGCCCAGGTGGTGCGCACCCACGGGAGTGGGGCTCAGATCGGAGCCGGCGGCGTCGTCGGGCCCTTCGCCTATCTCCGCCCGGGCACCGTGCTGGGTGAGACCGGCAAGATCGGGGCCTTCTACGAGACCAAGAATGTGCAGATCGGCCGCGGCTCGAAGCTCTCCCACCTCGGCTACGCCGGGGATGCGATCATTGGCGAGCACACCAATATCGGCTGCGGGAATATCACCGCCAACTACGACGGGGAGCATAAGCATCGCACGGTGATCGGCTCCCATGTGCGGACCAGTTCCAACACCGTGTTCGTGGCCCCGGTGGAGATCGGTGACGGTGCCTACACAGGAGCCGGAGCCGTGGTGCGAAAGGATGTGCCGCCCGGAGCCTTGGCGCTGACCGTGGCCCCCCAGCGCAACTCTGCGGGCTGGGTGGCCGCCAAGCGCCCCGGCTCGAAGTCGGCTCAGGCCGCTGAAGAAGCTCAACAGAACACCAACGACGACGCCCGCCCCACCACGGACCGAAAGTAGGACATTTCCGCATGGATGAAATCAGGCAGAGCACCGAGAAGACCATGGTGGTGGCCTCCGGCCGGGCCCACCCAGAGCTGGCTCAGGAGATCGTCATGGAGCTGGGCACTGAGCTGCTGCCGATGAGCGCCTACGACTTCGCCAACGGGGAGATCTACGTGCGCTCCTCCGAATCTGTGCGCGGCAAGGACGTGTTCCTGCTGCAGTCCCACCCGGCGCCGCTGAACAACTGGCTGATGGAGCAGTTGCTGATGGTCGACTCCATGAAGCGGGCCTCAGCCAAGCGGATCACCGTGGTCAGCCCGTTCTACCCATACTCCCGGCAGGATAAGAAGGGCCGTGGGCGGGAGCCGATCTCGGCCCGCCTGGTCGCTGACCTCTACAAGGCTGCCGGTGCGGACCGGATCATGAGCGTGGACCTGCACACTGACCAGATCCAGGGTTTCTTCGACGGTCCGGTGGACCACCTCTTCGGCATCCCGCTGCTGGCCGACTACATCCGCGAGCAGGTGGCCGGCGAAGAGGTCACCGTGGTCTCCCCAGACACGGGGCGGGTCCGGGTGGCCGAGCGCTGGGCTGACCGGCTCGGCGGCGTGCCGCTGGCCTTTGTGCACAAGACCCGGGACCTGACTCAGCCCAATAAGGCAGAGTCCAAGCAGGTGGTCGGCGAGATCGAGGGCCGCACCTGCGTGCTGATTGACGACATGATCGACACCGGGGGCACCATCGCCGGTGCGGTGAGCATCCTGAAGGATGCCGGCGCCAAGGACGTGATCATCGCCGCTACCCATGCCATCCTCACCCCGCCTGCTACTGAGAAGCTCTCCACCTGCGGGGCCCGGGAAGTGGTAGTCACCAATACCCTGCCGATCCCGCCGGAGAAGCGCTTTGAGCAGCTCACCGTGCTCTCGATCGCCCCGATCCTGGCCCGCGCCATCAAGGAAGTCTTCACCGACGGTTCGGTCACTACCCTGTTTGAGGGCGAGGCCTGAACCCCGGACGGGTGAATTCCGGTATTCTGAGATGTGATGAGCGGCATATCAGAACACCGAGTCAAACTGTGGGAGCCTAGTCAGGAACAGATCTCAGCCTCAGTGCTGCGGGAGTTCCAGGACTGGGTGGCCCAGCGGTACGGCACCGGCACCGAGTCATATTTGGAGATCTGGCAGTGGTCGGTGCAGGACCTGGACCGGTTCTGGGACTCGGTCTGGGAGTACTTCGGGATCATCGCCGATCGCAATGGGGCCCCGACCCGGCGGGGGGAGACCATGCCGGGAGTGCGGTGGTACCCGGGGGCGCAGATCAACTACGCCGAGAACATCCTGCGTTTTGCGCAGGAGCGCCCCGATGAAGAGGCTGTGATCGGCCTGCATGAAGATCACCGGCGCGAGGTGCTCAGCTGGTCCCAGCTGGCCGGCGAGGTCGGGGCGTTGGCTGCCCATCTGCGCAGCATCGGCATTGCACCGGGAGACCGGGTGGCTGCGGTGCTGCCCAACACCCCACAGACTGTAGTCGCGCTGCTCGCCACTGCTGCAGTGGGCGCGGTGTGGTCGGTGGTCAACACCGACTTCGGCGTCAAGGGCGTTGCCGACCGCTTCGCCCAGATCGAACCCGCAGTTCTGCTGACTGTGGACGGCTATCAGTTCAACGGCAGCCACTATGATCAGCTGGCCTCGCTGCCCCAGCTGCTGGAGGCCCTGCCCACGGTAAGGCACCACATCCTGGTGGAGAACACCCAAGACGACGCCGGCACGGTTGAGTTGCCCACTGGAGGCGCCGTCACTGCCCCGGGCACTGGTCCCGTCGAAAGCACTGTCTCCACCCGCCGCTACCGTGAGATCGTCTCCGCCCCGCAGGCACCAGAGTTCACCCGGGTGGAGTTCAACCACCCGCTCTGGGTGCTCTACTCCTCAGGCACCACTGGCAAGCCCAAGGGCATCGTGCATTCCCACGGCGGGGTGGTGCTGGAGGGAGTCAAAGCCAATGGACTGCAGTACAGCCTGCGCCCGGGGGACCGCACCTACTTCACCGCAGCAACCACTTGGGTGATGTGGAACATCATGATCAGCGCCATGCTCCGAGGTTCTGCGGTCATCACTTATGACGGCGCTCCGGCCTACGGTGCCCCGGATAAGCAACTGCAGATCGTTGCAGAGGAAGACGTCAACCTCTACGGCACCGGGGCTGCAGTTCTGGCCATGATCGAGAAGTCCGGGGTCTCACCGAAGGCGCAGCACGATTTCTCTGCGCTGCGCGGCATCTTCTCCTCCGGCTCCCCACTGCCGGAGAGCACCTGGGAGTGGATGTACCGGGAGGTCAAAGCTGATTTCCGGCTGGGTTCAGACTCCGGAGGAACAGATGTGAACACCGGGTTCCTGGGGTCCAACCCCTACCGCCCCGTCTACCAGGGGGAACTCACCGGCCCCTACCTAGGAGTCGACGCCGACACTTTCGACGAATCCGGCAACCCGGTGCAGGGCGAGGTCGGTGAGCTGGTCATCAAACAGCCCATGCCCTCCATGCCAGTGTTCCTTTGGGGCGACGACGCCGGGATGACCAAATACCGCGAGACCTACTTTGATCAGTTCCCGGGTGTCTGGCGCCAGGGCGACTGGGCCACCAGATACCAGGACTACCACTTTGTGATCCACGGGCGCTCAGACTCCACCATCAACCGCGGCGGCATCCGGATGGGCTCGGCAGATATCTGCCAAGTGGTGGACGAGCTGCCCGAGGTGCAGGTCTCCATGGTCCTGGGGATTGAACTTCAGGGCGGGGGCTACTACATGCCGATGTTCGTAGTTCCCAAGGAGGGCCACGCTCTCGATGACGAGCTCAGAGACCGGATTGTGCAGAAGATCCGGACCGAGCTCTCACCCCGCTACGTGCCCGATGAGCTCATCGAAGCCCCCGATGTGCCGCGTACCCGCACCGGAAAACTCATGGAGGTCCCGGTGAAGAAGGTCTTCCAAGGCAAAGACCCCGCCACGGTAGACCGGGAGGCCACAGCAAACCCGGAGGCACTCGAATGGTTCCTCCAGTACGCCCAGAGGTTCTCCGAGCGGGAGCGCAAAGCGGAGTGATCGCGCTGCTTATGCCAGGGCCGGAAGGAAGGGGACACCTCCTCTTGGCGCGGAGTTCTGTCATAGGAGCACAACAAAAAGAGCAATCGTAGGCGCAGCAAGAACAGTGGTGACCAATACAGTGTCCCTGGCGGTGATCTCTCCGGTCCCATAGCGGATAGCAGCGACGAATACATTCTGCGCAGAAGGGAGTCCAGCCATCACGACGGCTGCCAACAGCGCTGGCCCCTCCAGTTGAAAGAACAACACCGCAGTCAAATAGGCAAGCAACGGATGCAGGACCAGCTTGAAGACAGCGGCAATGAGAACGTCAAGTCGTCTCCCCTCGCTACGCGAAAGGGGCTTATTTCCTACTAGAGAAAGTCCGAAAGATAGTAGCAACAGCGGTACCGCGGCCCCGCCGACGAGGTCTAACGTTTCATCGAGGAAGTCTGGAACTCTCCACTGCTTCCACGAGAAGAGTAAACCCATTAATGCGCCAAGGGCTATGGGATTCGCCGCAGATTGTACGAACGTGTTAAGTGTGGTGAAGAGCCGCCTGGAATATTTCGCATTTTTCGCACTCATATTTGATCTGCGTTTAATGTTCCGTTCTCCGGAGACTTGGTCAAGAAGAATGATGTAGAGCGGCGTGTAGATGGCTAATTGAAACGCGATGACTGGCGCTGCCAGTCTAATGTCCCCCAACACATAGGCAGCGATCGGCAACCCGAGGTTCGTCGAGTTAACCAGCGAGGCGCTGATTCCAGCTACGAAACGTTCTCCGGACCAGCGGTCCCTGAAGGCTAGGGTACTGACAAGGAGGTAAAGCAGGAGAGTTCCTGCAGCGCTACACGCCGCAACCGGGCTATTCACCGTTGAGCGTGGAGTCCCTGTTGGTGGGGGATCCTGCGGCGTCGGCGTGTC
>NZ_WRPM01000099.1 GCF_009758175.1 Nesterenkonia alkaliphila | reverse complement strand
CGGGCGGAGCCCGCTCGCCTCTCGCTCGGCTTCCGCCGAGCTTCACGCCTAAAGCTAGTCCCGCCGGCGGGCGGAGCCCGCTCGCCTCTCGCGCGGCTTGCGCCGAGCTTCACGACTAAAGCCAGTCCCGCCGCCGCGTGACACACCTTGAGCGGCCACAGCTGCTCCCAGGTTGAGCCACTAAAATTGCCGCAGAACCGGCCTGTCCTTCCCCCGTCACAGAAAGGCACGATGACCGCAGTGACCCCGCAGAACGGCAAGCAGAGCACCACCTCACGCAGCATGCACCCCACACCGGAACCAGCACCCATGCTGACCCGGGAGGAGGATGTGCGCTGGGCGATGATCTCGCACTTCGGCGCCGTGGCCGGCTGCATCCCTGCGCTGATCATCTACCTGGTGTTCCGTGAGCGCGGGCCCTTCACCGATCAGGAGTCCAAGGAGGCGTTGAACTTCACGCTTCCGCTGAGCGTGCTGATGGCCGTGTTGTTCGGGCTGGCCTTTGTGCCTGCGGTCAGCACCTGGGCCGGGCTGGGGCTGGTGGTGGTCTGGGTGGCCATGGCGATCAGCGGCCTGATCGGAGGCTCCGAGTGCAATAAGGGCCGCCCCTACCGTTATCCGGTCAATCTGCGCCTGATTCGCTAACCCGCCCCCGGCACTGATCCGGCGATGATCGCCACGGTCCAGGTCAGGACAGCAGCCGGTGAGTGACGGCGTCGGCAAGAAGCCTCCCCTGCAGGGTGAGGACTGCCCGGCCCTCAGGGAACGAGGAAGACGGCTCGGCTGAGCCGGGGTCAAGGAGACCTTCCCTCACCAGCTCTGCCACCAGCTGCGGGGTGATCGGGGCCGCTCCACCTGCTGCCAGTTCCGGAAGGGCGTTGTACTCGGCGAGGTCCAGGCCCTCCCGGATGCGCAGGCGCAGCATCAGATGCTCCAGGACCTTGGCCTGCGCATCAAGGATCTCCCGGCCATGGCCCGGGGAGAGCCCCTGATGCAGCCGCTGGGCATAGGCCGCCGGGTGCTTGACATTCCACCACCGCACACCGGCCAGATGGGAGTGCGCCCCGGGGCCAGCACCCCACCAGTCAGCGTCCAGCCAGTAGTTCAAATTGTGCTGGGAGCGGGTCTTCGGGGTGCGTGAGAAGTTGGAGACCTCATACCAGTGGTAGCCGGCCCGGCTCAGCAGCTGCTCAGCCAGCAGGTACTTATCCGCCTGGTCATCGGGATCGATGTCAGCCAGTGCTCCGCGCCGGATCTGAGCCGCCATGGCGGTGCCTTCCTCAATGATCAGCGAGTAGGCGCTGATATGGTCCGGCTCCAGCGCGATGGCAGCTTCCAGCGACCGCTCCCAGTCCGCCAGCGACTCCCCCGGTGTGCCGTAGATCAGGTCCAGGGAGGTCTCCAAGCCCGCAGCCCGGGCAGCCTGATGGGCGGCGGGCACGTTATCCGGGTTGTGCGTGCGGTCCAGGGTGGCCAGCACCTGCGGCACTGCCGACTGCATGCCCAAACTGACCCGGGTGAAGCCGGCCTCTGCCAGCAGCTGCGCCGATTCGGCGGTTACCGTGTCCGGATTCGCCTCGGTGGTGATCTCTGCCCCGGGTACGAAGCCGAAGAGCTTCCGGGCTGCATCAAGGATGCGGGCCAACTCCGGGGCCGGCAGCAGGGTCGGGGTGCCGCCGCCGAAGAAGACTGTGCTCAGGGCACGTGGGGGTGCGGCGGCGTCGTCGTAAGCTCTTCTGGCGAACTCCAGTTCGCTGATCAGCGTGTCCGGATAGGACTGGTGCGAGGCACCGGGCCCGAGGTCCTGGGAAGTGTAGGTGTTGAAGTCGCAGTAGCCGCAGCGTACCGAGCAGAACGGGATGTGCACATAGAGGCCCAGCGGCTTATCCGCGCGGGAGGCCAGGGCGGAGAGCACCTCAGGCGGGAAGGACCCGTCAGCGGGGACCGGGTCACCCAGCGGCAGGACGGAGGGCACTGCGCCGGCTCACTTCTTGGTCTTCTCCTTGGCATTGCCCTCATCGGAGCTCAGCGCGGCGATGAACGCCTCCTGGGGCACCTCCACGGTACCGACCATCTTCATCCGCTTCTTGCCCTCCTTCTGTTTCTCCAGCAGCTTGCGCTTACGGCTGATATCACCGCCGTAGCATTTGGAGAGCACATCCTTGCGGATGGCCCGGATGTTCTCGCGGGCGATGATCCGGCTGCCGATGGCCGCCTGGATGGGCACCTCGAACTGCTGGCGCGGGATCAGGTCCTTGAGCTTGGAGGCCATCTTCACCCCATAGGCATAGGCATGGTCCCGGTGGGTGATGGCAGAGAAGGCATCCACCTTGTCCCCCTGCAGCAGGATGTCCACCTTGACCAGATCGGCGGCCTGCTCTCCTTCAGCCTGCCAGTTCAGCGAGGCATAGCCCTTGGTGCGGGACTTCAGCTGGTCGAAGAAGTCGAAGACGATCTCGGCCAGCGGCATCTTGTACCGGATCTCCACCCGCTCCTCCGAGAGGTAGTCCATGCCCTCAAGCTGCCCGCGCCGCGATTGGCAGAGCTCCATCACCGCCCCGATGTACTCGGCGGGAACGATGATGGTGGCATCTACCACCGGCTCTCGGATCTCGAGGATCTTGCCCTCAGGGAACTCGCTGGGGTTGGTCACGGTGAGCACCTCACCGTCCTCCGCTGTGACCTGGTAGACCACATTGGGGGCGGTGGAGATCAGGTCCAGGTTGTACTCCTGCTCCAGCCGCTCCCGGGTGATCTCCAAGTGCAGCAGGCCCAGGAACCCCACTCGGAAGCCGAAGCCCAGGGCGGTGGATGTCTCGGGCTCAAAGTTCAGGGCGGCGTCGTTGAGCTGGAGCTTCTCCAGGGCCTCACGCAGCACCGGGAAGTCGGAACCGTCAATGGGGAAGAGTCCGGAGAACACCATGGGCTTGGGGTCTTCATAGCCGCCGATGATCGCCTCGGCGGGCTTATTGGCGGAGGTGACCGTGTCACCGACCTTGGACTGGCGCACATCCTTGACCCCGGTGATGAGGTAGCCCACCTCGCCTACGCTGAGGCCCTTGGTGGCCTCCGGCTCCGGTGAGGAGACTCCGATCTCCAGCAGCTCGTGGGTGACTCCGGTGGACATCATCTGGATCTTCTCGCGGTGCCCGAGCTGGCCGTCCACCACACGTACGAAGGTCACCACACCCCGGTAGGTGTCGTAGACCGAGTCGAAGATCATGGCCCGGGCCGGGGCATCGGGCTGGCCCACTGGGGCGGGGATCTCTTCGACAATCCGGTCCAGCAGCGCATCCACGCCTTCGCCGGTCTTGCCGGAGACACGCAGCACATCCTCCGGCTCGCAGCCGATCAGATGGGCCAGCTCCTCGGCGTACTTCTCCGGCATCGCAGCCGGGAGGTCGATCTTGTTGAGCACCGGGATGATCGCCAGCTCATGTTCCATGGCCAGATAGAGATTGGCCAAGGTCTGAGCCTCTATGCCCTGGGCGGCGTCCACCAGCAGCAGGGCGCCCTCGCAGGCGGCAAGGGAGCGGGAGACCTCATAGCTGAAGTCCACGTGCCCGGGGGTGTCGATCATGTGGAAGGCGAAGGTCTCCCCCGCGTACTCCCAGGGCATCCGCACTGCCTGAGACTTGATGGTGATGCCGCGCTCACGTTCGATGTCCATCCGGTCCAGGTACTGGGCCTTCATATCGCGGGGCTGGACCACGCCTGTCAGTTGCAGCATCCGGTCTGCGAGAGTGGACTTGCCGTGGTCGATATGCGCAATGATGCAGAAGTTGCGGATCGCCGCAGGATCGGTCTTAGCAGGCACAAGGGGCTTGCTGGCCTTGGGTGACACGGGCTTGGCTTGGTCCTTCAGTCGGCGGGCAGAGTCAGGGCTCCATCATACGGCGAAGGCCCCGCACGCGGTCACGTGCGAGGCCCCGGCCGTGGTGAAGCAGAGCAGTGGTGCTACAGGGACTGCACCAGGTGCGCCAGGCCGGACTTGCGGTTGGCGGCCTGGTTCTTGTGGATCACGCCCTTGGACACGGCCTTATCCAGCTTGCGGGAGGCCTCGCGCTGAGCGGTGGCGGCGGCATCCTTATCGCCGGAGGCCACGGCCTTGCGAACCTTCTTCACAGCGGTCTTCAGCTCAGACTTCACAGCCTGGTTGCGCTGCCGGCGCTTCTCATTGGTGAGGATGCGCTTCTTCTGGGACTTGATGTTTGCCACAGGTGGTTTCCTTTAGCTTGTTGTGCTTGTCATGATCAGCACTGCCTGTGCAGCGGCCCTCGCGGGCACACCTCCGACGGCGGAAAGTTCAGTGGTGTGGGGCACCTTGGCGATTCACACCCCGGCTCTTCAGGTAGAGGGGCCCATGAGCTGGGGCGTGCTGATGCCGTCGTCAGGCAGTGCGCGGCCCGTCCGGACCGCAGACACTAGCTCTAAATACTACCAGAGACCGCCGCGATCGCCTTCTCGACGGCGTACTCCGGTGTGCGGGAGACGCCCTTTACCTCCGCATCGGCCTGCGCCACCGCTTCTACAGCGGCGGCGGCCGCCCGCGGGGTCCAGCGCCGTGCCAGCTGCCCGGCCTGCTGCAGCTGCCAGGGCGCCATCTTCAGCCGTTGGGCCAACTCTCCCTGGGAGCCGCGGTGGTCCACCAGGGCGGCGATCTGGCGTGCCTTCATCGCCAGTGCTGCGGTGACCGCCACGGGTGAGACTCCGGTGGCGATGGCATGCCGGTAGAGCCTCAGCGCCGCCTCCGCCCTGCCCTCGAAGGCGGCGTCAGCGACCTTGAAGGCGGTGGCCTCCACCCGGCCGCCGAAGTACTTCTCCACATGCTCCGCGGTGATATCCCCGGGCACATCGCGCATCAGCTGCCGGCAGGCACTGCCCAGATCCGAGAGGCTGGATCCGGCTGCGGCCACCAGGGCCCGGGCTGCCTCAGGGTCAACGCTGCGGCCGGCGGCCCGATACTCCTGGCGCACGAAGTCCAGCTTGTCACTGTCCGACTTCACCGGGGCACAGTCGATGACCACGCCGCGGGCGCTGAGCGCATCCACCAGCTTCTTGCCCCGGTTGCCTCCTGAGTGCCGGAGGATCAGCGTCACCTCAGGGTCGGGTGGCTCGGCCAGGAACCGCAGAGCATCCTCCATGAAGGCATCGTTCATCTGGGCGAGGTCCTCGGCCAGGATCAGCCGCGGCTCACCGAACAGGGAGGGCGATGCCAGGGTGGCCAGCTCCCCCGGGGCTGCCGCTGAGACATCGAACCGGGTGTACTCCAGAGCGGCATGCTGGGCCTTCAGCGCGGCCTTAACCCGGTCCAGTGCACGGGTAGCCACATAGTCCTCGGAACCTTTGAGCAGGATCAGCGGGGCAGGCTCCACGGTCCGGAAATCAACTCCGGCGGCTTTCCCTCGGCTCCCAGATCTCGGCGGCATACCACCAGCCTACTCGCGGGCCACCAGCTGCAGCCCCGCCAGCAGCTCTTGAATGTCCCGGGACTGCGTATGGGCTGCCGAGACCACAGCACGTACGTTCAGCTGCCCGTCCAGGACAAAGGTGTCCCGGGTGGGGCAGCCCAGATCCTCGTTGAACGCGCCGTAGGACCGGGCGATCTGCCCGTGCGGCCAGTAGTCGCTGAGCAGATCGAACTCCACCGGCACCGCACCGGAGTCTGGTCCACCCTGCCGGGCGAGCTCCTCGGCATAGGCCCGCAGGGTGTGCACGGAGTCGCAGCTGATCGCCAGCAGCCGCACACCCAGCTCGCCGAACTCAGCCCAGCGGTCCCGGATCTCAGCCAGTTCGGAGCCGCAGACCCGGCTGAAGGCGAAAGGGTAGAACATGAGCACGACGCCGCGGGCTCCTCTGAGTTCGGAGAGCTCCACTGTCTCCCCGAACTGGTTGCGGGCAGCGAAGCCGGGTGCCGGCTCCCCTGCTGCGGGGCGGCGTCGTAGGTTGTTATCCGCCACGGGGGCTCAGGACCAGGACTTGCGGTGCACCAGGCGGGTGGCTGCCCACTCCGCGCTCACCCCGGCCGATGAGGTGACATGCAGACCGGCGTCGGTGGCGGCATCCTGGATCTCCACAGGTGGCACATAGCCTTCCCGGCCGGAGCGGGGGGTCATCAGCCAAACCATGCCGCCCTCTTCCAGGGTGGTCAGCGCATCAAGCAGGGCGTCGGTGAGATCGTCCTCCCCGGCGCGGAACCACAGCAGGACGGCGTCGACCACCTCTTGTTCGTCCTCGTCGATCAGCGGCTCATCCAGCAGATCGTCGAGGGCGTCACGGAGCGCATCGTCGACGTCGCTGTCAGCGCCGATCTCTTGGACCAGGGCGTCGGCGCTGAGGCAGAGCTCCTCCAGCAGGCTGGACTTGTCTACAACATTCGTGGCGGCATGGCTGTTCTGTCCCACACAGCTAACGTTACGCGGATTTGGGGGCGAGCGGGAAGTGCGACACAACATGAAACCGGTAGAGTTGCTTCCAAGACCGGGTCCGCCCGCCACCCATGCAGGCCGGATCAAGACCTCGAACGGGCTCTGCCACCGCGGAGCCCACAGAACAACGTCGGAAAGGTGCCCACTGTGAGCGCTGGCGAAGAGACATCACATATCCGCAGCGGACTGATCGATCAGCTCCCGGATCTGGATCCGGAGGAGACCAGCGAGTGGATCGAGTCGCTGGATTCACTGGTGGAGGTTCACGGCACCGAACGCGCCGAGTACATCATCCGTGCGCTGCTGCAGCGGGCCGGGGCCAAGTCCATCGGGGTGCCGATGGTCACCACCACCGACTACGTCAACACCATCCCGGTGGACCAGGAGCCGGAGTTCCCCGGGGATGAGGAGCTGGAGCGTCAGTACCGCAGGATTCTGCGCTGGAACGCTGCGGTGATGGTGCACCGGGCCCAGCGCGAGGAGATCGGCGTGGGTGGGCACATCTCCAGCTACGCCGGTGTGGCCACCCTTTACGAGGTGGGCTACAACCACTTCTTCCGCGGCGCCGACCATCCCGGCGGCGGGGACCAGATCTTCTTCCAGGGCCATTCCTCCCCCGGCAACTATGCCCGCGCCTACCTGGAGGGACGGCTGACGGAGAAGCACCTGGACGGCTTCCGGCAGGAGGCCTCCAAAGCACCCTATGGGCTGAGCTCCTACCCGCACCCGCGGCTGATGCCCGACTTCTGGCAGTTCCCCACCGTATCGATGGGTCTGGGCCCGATGAACGCCATCTACCAGGCCCAGTTCAACCGCTATCTGCACAACCGCGGCATCAAGGACACTTCGGACCAGAACGTCTGGGCGTTCCTGGGCGATGGTGAGATGGACGAGCCGGAGTCCCGCGGCCTGCTGCAGCTTGCTGCCAATGAGAAGCTGGACAACCTGCACTTTGTGGTCAACTGCAACCTGCAGCGCCTGGACGGCCCGGTGCGCGGCAACGGCAAGATCGTCCAGGAGCTGGAGGCTTTCTTCCGCGGTGCCGGTTGGAACGTGATCAAGGTGCTCTGGGGCCGCGAGTGGGATCACCTGCTGGAGAGGGACGATACCGGCGAGCTGGTCCGGATCATGAACGAGACCCTTGACGGCGATTACCAGACCTATAAGGCCGAATCGGGTGAGTTTGTGCGTGAGCACTTCTTCGGCCGCTCAGCCAAGACCAAAGAGCTGGTCGCGGAGATGTCCGATGACGAGATCTGGGGCCTCAAGCGCGGCGGCCACGACTACCAGAAGGTCTACGCCGCCTATAAGGCCGCAGTGGAGACCACCGGGAAGCCCACTGTAATCCTGGCCCAGACCATCAAGGGCTATGGGCTGGGACCGAGCTTTGAGGGGCGCAATGCGACCCACCAGATGAAGAAGCTCACAGTGGAGGACCTCAAGCGGTTCCGCGATACGCTGCGCATCCCGGTCACCGATGAGCAGATCGAGGCCGACCCGTACAATGTGCCCTACTACCACCCCGGCGAGGACGCTCCGGAGATCGAGTACATGCAGGCCCGCCGCAAGGAGCTCGGCGGCCCGCTGCCGGAGCGCCGGGTTCCCGCCAACACCATTGCGCTGCCGGGTGAGAAAGCCTATGCCGGAGCCAAGAAGGGCTCCGGGAAGAACAAGGCCGCCACCACTATGGCCTTTGTGCGCCTGCTGAAGGACCTGATGCGGGAGAAGGACTTCGGTCAGCGGATCGTGCCGATCGTCCCGGATGAGGCGCGCACCTTCGGCATGGACAGCTTCTTCCCCACCGCCAAGATCTACAATCCCAAGGGGCAGAACTACATCTCGGTGGACCGCGAACTGATGTTGGCGTATAAGGAGTCCCCGCAGGGCGTGATGCTGCATCCGGGTATCAACGAGGCCGGGGCCACCGCAGCGTTCACCGCTGCGGGCACCAGCTACGCCACCCACGGTGAGCCGATGATCCCGTTCTACATCTTCTACTCGATGTTCGGGTTCCAGCGCACCGGCGACTCCTTCTGGGCCGCTGCGGACCAGATGACACGGGGGTTCATCATCGGAGCCACCGCCGGCCGGACCACCCTGACCGGTGAGGGGCTGCAGCACGCCGATGGTCACTCCCCGCTGCTGGCTGCCACCAACCCGGCGGTCAAGCACTTTGACCCGGCCTTCGGATACGAGATCGCACACATCATTGAGAACGGGCTGTTCGAGATGTACGGGGACCACGAGGGCGACCACAACGTCATGTACTACCTCACGGTGTACAACGAGCCGGTGCAGCACCTGCCTGAGCCGGAGGATCTGGACGTAGCCGGCGTCAAGGGCGGCATCTACAAGCTCAAGGCTGGCCAGGCTGAGGGCGAGAAGGTCCAGCTGCTGGCCTCCGGTGTGTCCGTGCCCTGGGCCCTGGAGGCCCAGGAGCTGCTGGCCGCCGACTGGGGTGTCTCTGCCGATGTGTGGAGTGTGACCAGCTGGAACGAGCTGCGGCGCCAGGCCCTTCAGGTGGAGCAGTCGGCCATGCTGGACCCGGAGCGTGAGCCTGAGGTGCCTTTCGTCACCAAGCAGTTGGAAGGGGCGGAGGGCCCGATCGTTGCCTCCACTGACTACAACGCCGCTGTTCCGGACCAGATCCGCCAGTTTGTGCCCAATGAGTTCGCCACCCTGGGCGCCGATAGTTATGGGTTCTCTGACACCCGGGCCGCAGCCCGCAGGCACTTCAAGATCGACAGCCACTCCATGGTGGTGCGTGCTCTGCAGATGCTGGGCAAGAACAAGAAGGCCGCCCAGGCCATAGAGAAGTACAACCTGACCGATGTGAACGCAGGCACCTCCGGAACCACCGGTGGGGATGCCTGATTGAGCCGAGCGAAGACACGGGCATGCTCGTCGTCTTCCGAGGCGATTGAAAGGCGTGAGCGAAGCGATGCCTGAGCTGCACTCAGCACAGTAGTAGGGGCGCCCCTCGAAAGAGGAGGCGCCCTTACTGTTTGGGTCTTAGGACCGGTGCCTGGATCAGACGGTTCTGAATGCCGCCACGGCGTTGTGCCCGCCGAAGCCGAAGCTGGAGCAGATTGCTACCTGGTCGCCTTCACCGAGTTCCCGGGGCGTCCCGGACACCACATCGAGCGGGATCTCCGGGTCCTGGTTTTCCAGGTTGATGGTGACCGGTGCCTTCCGGTCGGCCAGTGCCTTGACGGTGAAGACTGACTCCACTGCCCCGGCGGCACCGAGCAGGTGGCCGGTCTGTGATTTGGTGGCCGAGACGCAGACATTGTCCAGATGGCTGCCGAAGACAGACTTCATCGCCACATACTCCGGGACATCGCCCAGCGGCGTGGAGGTCGCATGGGCGTTGACATGGGTGACATCGGTGGTCTCCGCGGAGGCGGAGGCCAGTGCCTTGCGCACTGCGCGGCTGGCTCCCATGCCCTCCGGGTCCGGGGCGGTGATGTGATGGGCATCGGAGGTGACTGCCCCGCCGGCCAGTTCCGCGTAGACGGTGGCTCCGCGGGCTTTGGCGTGCTCCTCGGTCTCGATGATCAGTGCGCCAGCTCCCTCTCCCATAACGAACCCGTCTCGGTCCACATCATAGGGGCGGGAGGCCGCGGCGGGGTCCTCATTGCGGCGGGAAAGCGCCTGCATATTGGCGAAGGCTGCCAGCGGCAGCGGGTGGATGGCTGCTTCGGTACCCCCGGCCAGGACCATATCGGCCTGCCCGCTGCGGAGCAGATCCATAGCCATGATGAGCGCCTCCACTCCGGAGGCGCAGGCGGAGACTGCAGTGCGGCCGCCAGCCTTGGCACCGAACTCGAGGCTGATCGCACCCGCCGCTCCGTTAGGCATCAGCATCGGCACGGTCATCGGCAGCACTCGGCGCGGGCCCTTCTCCCGCAGCGTGTCCCAGGAGTTCAGCAGGGTCCAGACGCCACCGATACCGGTGGCGAAGCTGACGGCGACCCGTTCTGCGTCAAGTGCGGCATCCTGGAGCCCGGCATCGGCCCAGGCCTCACGGGCCGCGACCATGCCGAGCTGTGTGGAGCGGTCCATCCGCCGGGTCTCGGGCCGGGAGAGCACCTCAGCTGGCTCCACCGCCACCTCCGCGGCGAAGGTGACTGGAAGATCGTATTGCGCCACCCAGTCGTGCTCCAGGGTTCTGGCACCTGCGGTGCCGGCCAAGGCAGCCTGCCAGGTGCTGGCCGTGTCTCCGCCCAGCGGAGTGGTGGCACCGAGGCCTGTGATGACTAGACGTTGCGACATGAGTTTTTTCCTAGCTGCTGATGTCGAGGGGTGCCCGCCGGCGGAGCAAGCGGGCCTTTGGTGCGTGTGTGCGGGGGCAGAGCCCCCGCACTGGCACTGAGACTGAAGCGAATGCCCTGGCCCTCAGGCGGAGGCGTTCGCGATGTAGTCGACGGCGTCGCCGACGGTGGTGAGGTTCTTGACCTCTTCATCGGGGATCTTCACGTCGAACTTCTCCTCGGCGTTGACCACGATGGTCATCATGGAGATGGAGTCGATGTCGAGGTCCTCGGTGAAGGACTTGTCCAGCTGGACCTCTTCGGTCTCCAGACCGGTCTCCTCCTCGACGATCTCAGCGAGGCCGGCCAGGATTTCGTTCTTATCAGCCACTGTGGGCTCCTCTCATATGTTTCGGTGTGGGTGGTGAAAAAATGGTGCGTCTCTAACCTACGGGATCCGGATGACTTGGGCGCCGTAGACGAGGCCGGCGCCGAATCCGATTTGCAGGGCGAGGCCGCCGGAGATGCCGGGATTCTCTGCCCGGAGCCGATGCAGGGCCAAAGGAATGGATGCGGCGGAGGTGTTTCCAGCATCGGTGATATCGCGGCCGATGAGCACATGCTCCGGCAGTTTCAGCTGTTTGGCCAGCTCGTCGATGATCCGGATATTGGCTTGGTGCGGGACAAAGGCGGCGAGGTCCCCCGCACTGATGCCAGCTTTGTCCAGGGCCTGTTTGGCCACCTTGGCCATCTCCCAGACTGCCCAGCGGAAAACCGTCTGACCGTCCTGGCGCAGAGTGGGCCAGGGCTTCTGCTCCGGGTCCAGCAGCGCAGTGGCGTCTCCGGTGCCCCGGGCCGCGGAGAGGGCGTCGCGCAGGTCCAGCAGTGAGCTGTCCATGGTGATGGCACCCCATTTCTCACCATTGGAGCCCAGGATAGAGGCAGAGATGCCGGGCTCCTCAGAGGGGCCGACGACGACGGCCCCAGCCCCGTCACCGAGCAGGAAGCTGATAGTGCGTTCATGGTTGTCGATGACGTCGGAGAGTTTCTCCACTCCTACTACCAGAACCTTCTCCGCATGCCCGGCACGGACCAGCGCGTCAGCCTGACCGATGCCGTAGCAGTAGCCGGCGCAGGCTGCGGAGATGTCATAGGCGGCAGCCGGGGTGCTGCCCAGCCGGGCGGCCAGGTCGGCGGCGGCCGAGGGCGTCTGATAGGGGTGGGTGACTGTGGAGACCAGCACTGCTCCGATCTCGGAGGGGTCGGTGCCGGCATCCCGCAGCGCCTCCAGGGCAGCGGCCTCGGCCATGTCCACGACAGAGACATCGGCGGGGGCGCGGTGCCGGGTGACGATGCCGGTGCGCTGCCGGATCCACTCGTCGGAGGAGTCGATCCACTGGCAGATCTGCTCATTGTCCACCACGATCGAGGGGCGGTAGACGCCCAGGCCCAATACGGCGGTGGCGTGGACGGTGGTGGTGGGGGTCAGGGTTGCGGTCACGGTGTGCTCTCAGTTCTCAGGCGGTGTGTTCGGCGATGAACTCGTGGGCGGCTTCCAGGTCAGCCGGGGTCTTCACGGCCAGGGTCTCGGTGCCTTTGAGTCCGCGTTTGGCCAGTCCGGTGAGTGTCCCTCCGGGCAGCAGTTCCAGGATGCCGGTGACACCAGCCTGCCGCATGGTCTCCATGCAGGCGTCCCAGCGCACCGGGCGGGTGATCTGGCCGACGATCCGCTCGAGCACCTCGGACCCGGCGCTGACCTGAGCTCCGTCCCGGTTGGAGAGCAGGGCGGCGACTGGTTCGGCCGGGGTCACCGCGGCGGCAGCTTCGGCGAGCTTCTGCTGCGCCGTTGCCATGTACTGGGTGTGGAAGGCTCCGGCGACCTTCAGCGGGATCACCCGCGCTTTGGCCGGTGGGTTCCCGGCCAGTTCGCCCAGCGCTGCTTGGGCTCCGGCGGCCACGATCTGGCCTGCACCGTTGACATTGGCTGGGGAGAGTCCGGCTTCGCGGATGGCTTCGAGAACTTCTTCCTCGGCTCCGCCGAGCACGGCAGCCATGCCGGTGGGCTCGGCGGCTGCGGCCTCGGCCATGGCTCGTCCGCGGACTCCGATCAGCTCCATTGCGGACTGGTCGCTGAGCACTCCGGCCAGGGCTGCGGCGGGCAGCTCGCCCACTGAGTGTCCGGCGATCACTACGGAGCCCCCGTGTGCGGACAGCTTATCCGGGGTCAGGCCCAGAGCTCCCGCGGAGATCAGGGCAGCTGCGGCGAGCAGCGGCTGGGCCACTGCGGTATCGCGGATGGTCTGCTCATCGGCCTGCGTGCCATGGGCGATGAGGTCGGTCCCGGAGAACTCGGCGTAGCGGGACAGATGATCGGCCGCCTGGTCGAACTCCAACCACGGCTGCAGCATTCCTGGTGTCTGTGAACCCTGTCCTGGGCATACGATCGCTAGCACAGTCTCAACCTTCCCATCTGAGCCCCTTCTGCACCCCCATCCGGGGAGACCACGTCATCGGGGTGAACTTGTAGATACTCTACAACCCCCGGCCTACGCTCAGAGCAGTCTGCAGCACGTAGGCATCGCGCGGTTCCATCGGGTCCCAGCCGGTGACCTCCGTAATGCGCTTGAGGCGGTAGCGCACGGTGTTGGTGTGCACGTAGAGTTCCCGGGCCGTGGCTTCCAAGGAGTGCCCGGCATTGACATAGGAGTCCACGGTCTCCAGCAGTCCGTGGCCGGCTTCCAGCAGAGGCGTGTAGATGCCGCTGATGAGCGCCTCCTTGGCGTGCGCATCCCCGGCGAGGGCCCGTTCGGGCAGCAGCTCCTGGGCGGCGGCAGGATGCGGGGCCCGGGACCAGGCAGGTGCCGCAGAGTAGCCGGCGAATGCAGACTGGGCGCAGCGTGAGGCCTGAGCGATGGGCCCCTCAGTCTCGGCGTAGACCACCGGACCTTCGCCAAAGTGCGCAAGGATACGTTCCAGCCCGTTCCGCAGGTCAGTGACCCCGCCGAGGAGCAGGATCAGCCGGTCGCCCTGGACTCCGACCACCGCGTCAGCGGCGAAGCGAACACACTGCCGGCGCAGGTGGGAGAGGTAGACGGCATCGGCCTGATCCGGGGCGGTGCCCACGATCACCACCACTCCGGTGCTGGACTGCCAGCCGACTGCTGCAGCGCGGGAGGCGATCTGCTCCCCCGGCTCGCTGCGCAGCACAGCGTCCACCAGCAGTGCCTCCAGCCGGGAGTCCCAGGCGCCCCTGGATTCGGCGGCACGGGCGTAGACATCGGCGATGGCGAAGGCCACCTCGCGGGAATAGCGCAGCACGGCCTCGAGCATGGGCGGCCGGTCAGCCTCAGGCATCAGCCCGGGAAGCCGGGCCTCAACAGCTTCCACGATGGTCCTGATCAGCTGTAGGGCCCGCTGCAGACTGATAGTGCGCATCAGGTCTGTGGGGGCGGGGCCGAGTAGCTCATTGACCAGCGGCAGCGACCGGGCTGCGGGATCCTGAAGCCAATTGCCCAGGCCAGCGATGCCGCGCTGGGCGATCAGGCGCAGGGAGGCTCGCTCCTCGGTGCTGAGCTGCTTGTACCAGGGCAGCTTCTGCTCCAGGTGCTGGCCAACCTCAGTGGTGAGCTGGCCGGTGTTGCTGCGCAGCACCTCCAGCGCCTCGCCGGAGACGGTGACTGCAGGGGGCAGCCGGCCTGTGTCGAGACTCATAGGGACCGAGCTTACGTTGTGGAGTGTCTACAAACCAACGACGCCGCCCTGCCCACTTCACACTGCTTGCGACAACCACCTGACGGGGGCGCCTTCGGCAGCATGCCTGAAGGGCTCCAGCTCCTCGTCCCAGGCCTCACCCAGGGCCAGGGAGAGCTCCTGGTACATCACCGAGGGATCACCGGCGCCGAGTTCGTAGGCGTAGCGGATCCGGTCCTCAGAGACCATGATGTTTCCGGCGGTGTCGATGGTGGCGTGGAAGATGCCGAGTTCTGGAGTGTGGGACCAGCGGGAGCCATCTGCTCCGGGGCTGGGTTCCTCAGTGACCTCGAAGCGCAGGTGGCCCAACTGGCGCAGCGCGGAGGCGAGTTTGGCGCCGAGACCTTGGCTTCCTGACCAGGTCAGCTCAGCCCGGTGGGTGCCGGGTGCCGCGGGCTGCTCGGTCCAGGAGAAGCTCACCCTGGCGTCGACAGCTGACGCCACTGCCCATTCGACGTGCGGGCAGAGCGCACTGGGTGCCGAGTGGATGTGCAGGACACCCCTGGCTGCGTAATTCGACATTTCATCCTCCACATATGCGTCTCGGTACGTCTTCCCCTACGACCGGGAGCTGCATCTGTGGTGGTACACCTCAAGCTTAACAGCTGTGCGCCGATTTCGCGCGCCTTTGGGCGCGATGACCGCTGCAATGCGGCCCAAGGGCGAGCGTGGTTCTTCCCGCGGCTCGGATGAGCTAGGCGCGGGGGTGGGCCTGGGCATAAGCTTTGGCCAGCCGCTCTGCTGAGACGTGGGTGTAGATCTGGGTGGTAGCCAAGGATGCGTGGCCCAGCAGCTCCTGCACAGCGCGGAGGTCCGCTCCGCCTTCAAGCAGATGGGTGGCGGCAGTGTGCCGGAGGGCATGGGGGCCTCTGGCGGATGTGGTGCCCAGGGCTTCCAGAGCGGTGTCCACCACCCGGCGGACCACCCGGACATCGATCCGTGCCCCGCGTTCGCCCAGGAAGAGGGCCTCGCCGCTGCGCGGTCCGGTCAGTACCGGCCTGGCCTGGGCGGTCCAGCGCTCCAGAGCCTGCTGGGCGGGGGCGCCGAATGGGACCATTCGCTCCCGGCGGCCTTTACCGAGCACTTTGAGCATCCGCCGCTGAAAATCCACTGAGCCTAGTCCGAGGCCGGCCAGCTCGGAGACACGCACTCCGGTGGCGTAGAGCAGTTCCAGGATGGCTTCATCGCGGACCGCTACCGCCCAGCCGGAGGGGTCCTGGTCTTTGATGCGTTCGTAGGCCTGGCGCATTTGAGATGCGGCCTCGGTGAGGCCCTGTACGTGGCTGGCCTGCAGCACATCAGGCAGATGGGAGCCCCTGGCGGCGGACTTCAGCCGGACAGCAGGATCCTCGCTGAGGTGGCCCCGCTTATGCGCCCAGGCGGTGAAGGCCCGTGCGGAGGCAGTCTTGCGGTTCAAAGTGCTGCGGGATAGGCCGGCGGCGTGCAGCTGCGCCAGCCAGGTGCGCAGCTGGGCCAGCCCCAGGTTCCGCAGCCCCCCGGTATGCCCGCTCAGCTGCACCAAGTCACTGGTGTATCCGCGAACGGTGTGCTCGGAGAGCCGCCGCTCGTCACGCAGGTGCGCAGCGAACTCCTCCACCAGTGGGTCCATCGGCTCCATAGCGGGAAGTCTAGATCAGGCTCACAGCGCTTCCTGGGAGGTTCAGCCGTCCATGTTCCGCCGGGCTCTCCCCCATTCGCCGTTCTCCTCCCTGGCAAGGGACTTTCTGCGCAGTCGGGTAAGGGATGTCAGCACCTGGGGCACGGGGATCCCGGCCACCTCGCTGAGTTTCCCGCTGGTGGTGAACCGCCGCGCAGGCAGGGCGTCATAGACCCGGCGTTCCAGGTCGTTGAGCCCATCCACCGGCTGAACGGATTCAGCGGCGCAAGTCTCGGGCTGCCCGATCATGGGCAGGCTGGGCTGCTCACTCTGGGCACTGATGCCCTGGGTCCCGGCGGCGGTTGACTGCTCCAACACCAGCTGAACCGCATCAGCGGCGTCGGTGACCAGCTGCGCCGGGGTCTCCCGCAGCAGGCGGTGGCATCCTGCCGAGCTTGCCGAGTACACGCTGCCGGGAACAGCGCCGACGGGCCGGCCGATGCTCAGCGCATGGTTAGCTGTGGAGAGGGCACCGGAGCGCCAGCGTGCTTCCACCACCACGGTGGCGGCCGCCAGCGCGGCGATCAGCCGGTTGCGCTGCAGGAACCTGGACTTGGTGGGTGAGGATCCCGGTGCCATCTCACTCAGGATCAAGCCCTGCTCGGCGATGCTGTTCAGCAGCGAAGCGTTGCCCGCCGGGTAGAACCGGTCCACTCCCCCGGCCAGCACTGCGATGGTCGGTGCCCCCTCGGTGGCGCTCAGGGCACCCCGGTGGGCGGCGGCGTCGATCCCGTAGGCTCCCCCGGAGACTACTGTCACCGCGTGACCGGCAAGCTCCCGGGCTGACTCCCAGGCGATCCTGCTGCCGTAGTCCGTAGCCTCCCGGGCCCCCACCACAGCGAGGCTGCGCCCGGGCTGTGGAAGGCCCCTGAGCATACGCGCATACGGGTCCTGGGCACCGGGGACCGTTCTGAACCACAGGCACAACGGCTGGGCGGCTCCCAGATCCTGCAGCTGCTCCGGCCAGCAGGCGTCTTCGGGCACCAGCACGCCCCCGCCAATGCGATGCAGGGCGTTGAGCATCTGCTCGCTCCGGGTCAGTTGGAGGAGCCTGGTGCGCCACCGCTGCAGCCCTTCGGCAAGCCGGCGCTGGCCCCGGCTCAGTCCGGCGGCCTCCGCTGCCTCGCCGACTCTCTGCTGCTCGTGCTCAGCGGGCTCCCGGCCGGAGACTAGGAGGCGATGTGCGGCCTCAGCACCGAGGGCAGAGATGGTCACCGCGCCCAGCAGATCACCTGGCTCAATCAGGCGGCACAGTTCGGCGCGGGCCCTGCGCACTGTGGTTGCGGCCCACTCGGGCTCTGCTGCACGCATCAGGTGCGCACCCCTGCCGACTGGCGCAGAACCATAGCGGCGTCGATCTCATCCGCCTCCGGATGGTCTTTGAGGAACAGGTCCGAAATGGTCCAGGCCAGTCGCAGCACCCGAACATAGCCGCGCAGCGAAAGCTGTGCCCGGTCAAGAGCAGCATCCAGCGCGCGGACCTCCTTGCTGGGCAACCGGAGTTGCTCGCTTAACAGGTTCATGGGCACCTCAGCATTGAGGCTCAGCCCGAAGGCTGCCAGACGTTCCGTCTGAACGGCTCTGGCCTGCGCCACCCTCCGGGCCACCTCGGCCGAACTTTCGCCGGGCTGCTGCAGAGCCAGAGCGGCCGAGTGCGGGCGCTCGACCTGGACCTGCAAGTCGATCCGGTCAAGCAGCGGCCCGGAGAGCCGGTAGAGGTAATTGCGGCGCTGGGCCACAGTGCAGCTGCATTGAGTGCCTGAGCCTACGTTGAGCCCGCAGAGGCACGGGTTTGAGGCCATCACCAGCTGGAACCTCGCAGGATAGGTGACCTGCCCGGCGGAGCGGTGCAGGGTGATCCTGCCGGTCTCCAGCGGCTGACGCAGCGAGTCCAGCACGCTGCGCGGAAACTCCGGCGCCTCGTCCAGGAACAGCACCCCGCAGTGCGCCCGGGTCACCGCCCCGGGCCCCGGGATCCGTGATCCGCCGCCCAGCAGGGAAGGTGCCGTGGCGGAGTGATGGGGGGCCTCAAAGGGACGACGCCGCTGCAGCCGGGTCACACTGGCCGCACCTGAGCTGATCGAGGAGATTGCGGTGACCGCCATGGATTCCTCCTCGTTCAGCGGAGGCAGGATCGAGGGAAGCCGTTCAGCAAGCATCGTCTTACCGGCCCCGGGCGCGCCCATCAGCAGCATGTGGTGCCCGCCGGCGGCAGCCAGCTCGAGGGCGAACCGGGCCTCGGCCTGGCCACGGACATCGGCCAGGTCCTTGGCTGCCTCGCCCCCGGCGCTAGGTTCAGCGTGCGGGCTGCCCGGCGTGACCCGCTGGATCTCCTGGGCCGGGTCCGCGGGGACCTCGACTGCCCCCGGTGCCCGGAAGTAGGAGGCCACCTGCAGGGCATGCTCGGCGGCCAGCACCTCCACCCCGCGCACTAGGGCGGCCTCCTGGGCGTTCTCAGCGGCCACCACTACGGTCTCCGCGCCGGCCTGCGCCGCTGCGCGGACTGCCGGGAGTACGCCTTTGACCGGGCGGAGCCGGCCGTCCAGGCCCAGTTCAGCCAGGAACACCACCTTGGCGGTGCCTGCCACATGGGCCTCAGCGGCCCATGCGGCCACCAGGATGGACAAGTCCAGGGAGGAGCCGGACTTGGGAAGCGAGGCTGGGAACAGGTTGATGGTCAGGCGGCGGCGCGGCAGCTCGATACCGGTGTTCTTGGCCGCGGAGCGGATCCGGTCCTGGCTCTCCCTCAGGGCGGCGTCGGGCAGGCCCAGCAGCACGAATGCCGGCAGACTCTGGCCGATGTCGGCCTCGACTTCAATGAGATGGCCCTCCATCCCGATGAGCACCACTGAGCGTGCACGGCCCATGCTCATGGCAGGTCCTGGAGGTGATCGATCTGGACCCGTAGCTCCACAGAGCCCGGGGTGGCCTTTAGGACCACCGCCACCGCGTCGATCCGCCGGGGCACCGACCACATGCGGTGGGCTGCGGCGTATTCGCTGAGCAGCCGTTGGATCCGGCGCAGCTTGGCCTCATCGATGTGCTCCAGGGGGTGGCCGTAACCGAGCCCGCGCCGGGTCTTGACCTCCACCGCCACCAGCTGAGCGCCGTCCATAGTGATCAGGTCCAGCTCACCGGTTCGGGTGCGCCAGCGGCGCTGAAGTATACGGTGCCCCTTGGCCTGGAGGTATTCAGCGGCACGGTCTTCGCCCAGGACGCCGGTGCGGTCTTTGGCCCGCATGGGGTGCTCCTCTCACTGAAGTAGTGAGCACCAGCCTGGAGCTTGCTCAGGCCACGCAGCACGCCGGCCCGAACTGCTGTGCGCTCGGCGGCGCGCCGTAGAGGCCACCGACACGCTTGGGGAAAACTGCGCCGAGGCAGTGCGAAGGTCCAGGAACCAGGCCTACAGTCCCGGCAAGGCCGGCTTGACCAGGCTCCAGCTCTGGCGATGGTAGGCGGTGGGGCCCAGCTGGCAGATCGCCTCGCGGTGCTGGGCCGATCCGTAGCCCTTATTGGACTCCCAGCCGAACTCGGGGTGGGCAGCGGCTAAGTCCTCCATCAGCCCGTCGCGCTCCACCTTTGCCAGCACTGAGGCACAGGCCACCGAGAGGGCCAGGGTGTCTGCTTTGGCCATAGTGCGCACCGGCACCTCTGGGGCCTGCAGCCAGTTGTGGATCCCGTCCAGCAGCACCACATCCGGTGGCCGGCCCAGCCGCTCAGTGACCTCAGCCAGCCCGGCGCGCCCGGCGGCACCCATGGCGGCGCTGATGCCTGCCGCGTCGATCAGCTCCGCTGCCGAGTGCTGCACGCTGTAGGCCTGGGCCTGCTCGCAGATGCTGGGATGCCAGGACTTTCGCATACCGGGGCTGAGCAGCTTGGAGTCACGGACTCCGTCCAGGACAGGCCAGACCCCCGTCTCAGCGGCGATCACCTCGGCCGGCAGGGCATCCAGGTCGATGACCACCACGCCTACGGTCACCGGCCCGGCCAGTGCGCCGCGACCGACTTCATCCACGCCGGCGATGAGCCTGGCCCCGGTCTCTCGAGCCAGGGCCAGTTCCGGCCGCAGGGTGGCGTTGGTGGCTGAGGATGGGCTCACTGCGGATCAGGAATATGCTCAAAGGGGTCTCGGTCGTTGCCCCCGCCGCCCCATCGGTCCACCGGCCATACGATACTCAGGGTGCGCCCGATGATGTCCTCCTCAGGCACCGCCCCCTGGTCAGCTTCGCCCACATGGGAGCGGGAGTCCGCGGAGTTGGCTCGGTGATCGCCCAGCAGCCAGACGTGGTCCTGCGGCACGGTCACGCTGAAGTCTGTAGCAGAGGGCTCGTTTCCGGGATAGAGATAAGGCTCGTCGACCGGTTCGCCGTTGACCAGGATCCGCCCCTGCTCATCGCAGCACTCCACAGTGTCGCCCTCCAGCCCGATGACGCGCTTGACCACGTAGTGGCTGGAGGTATCGGGCATCAGGCCGATGAAGATCAGGGCATCCTGCACCGCATTGGTCTCGGCTGCTGGTCCGCCCCACCAGCTACGAGTGTCCTCGAAAACCACTACGTCTCCGCGGTCGATATCCATCAGCCCTGGTGACAGGAGGTTGACCACGATCCGGTCATCGACTTCCAGGGTGGGCTGCATGGACTCGGAGGGGATGTAGAAGGCGCGCAGGAAGAATGTCTTGATGATGAAGGAGATGACGATGGCCAGGCCCACAATGACCACCGTCTCGATGAGGAAGCTCACGGCCCAGTGCCGCCTCTTCCTGGGCGACTCTTCCGGGGTGGGTTCGACAGCCTGAGGCTCGTGCTCAGCAGCGGTCACTGCGTGTCTCCTTCAAGCTTGCGCCGTTCCCCCCAAGGCCAGATCACCTGGGTGGCCCTGCCGATGATGCGGTCTTGGCTGATCATACCGCCGCCAGGAGCTCCCAGCAGGTCTCGGGAATCTACAGAGGCCTCCCGGTTATCGCCCATCACCCACATCCGTCCCGCAGGCACCCGAGCCTCGAAGCTCATCTCGGAGGCGGGAGTCGCCGGGGAGATCTGGTAGTCCAAGTAGGGTTCGATGAGCTGCTCGCCGTTGACGGTGAGATGCCCGGTCTCATCGCAGCAGACCACTAGGTCGCCTTCACTGCCGATCACCCGCTTGACGTAGACCCCGGGCGGGGAGCCGATACCGACCCAATGGCCGATCCGTTCCAAGCTGCGGCTCAGGCTGGGGCCGCCCTGATAGGGATCGAAGGAGCCTTCCCCGTCGAAGACCACCACATCCCCGGTCTGCACCCCGTGGGCTCCGGGGTAGTCCTTAACCACCAGCATGCGCTCACCGTCATTGAGGGTAGGTTCCATAGAAACCTGGTTCACGGTGTAGATATCGGCGGCAAAGACTCTGACCAGGGTGGCGAGCAGCACCGCTAAAACGACGACGACGCCGACACTGAGAATCCAGCGTCGGCGTCGTGTCACAGCGTAGTTGAGCTAACGAGGGCTCAGGCCTCGGTAACTTCTTCCACCTTCTCACCCTGGGAGCGAGCCACCTGGGACTCGCGCTTCTCGCGGATGCGGGCGGCCTTGCCGTGGCGATCACGCATGTAGTACAGCTTGGCGCGGCGCACGTCACCGCGGGCCAGCACCTCGATCTTCTCGATCACCGGGGAGTGCACCGGGAAAGTGCGCTCCACACCGACGCCGAAGGACACTTTGCGCACGGTGAAGGTCTCCCGCACACCGGAGCCCTGGCGGCCGAGCACGTAGCCCTTGAAGACCTGGACACGGGTGGTCTTGCCCTCCACGATGTTCACGTGGACGTTGACGGTATCGCCGGGGGCGAAGTCGGGGACGTCGCTGCGCAGGCTGGCGGCGTCAACAAAGTCGAGCTTCTGCATGGTTTCTCCTTCTTCAGTGCTGCCACAGGTCAGCTGCCTGATGTCAGGGACGCGGGCTGAGGCAGGCTCAGCGCAGGTCATAAGCTTTGGGTTCCGCCGGGCGAGGATGTTCACCAGTCGGCGGGTCCTGACTGTACGGCACCTATCCCCTATGGCAGAGTCGGCACCCAGCAGGCACAGCACTCCATCCTATGCGGGTTCGGCCACTTTCTCAATTTTCGCTCTCCGCCCAATCCAGCCAGCTGGGCCGGACAGCCCTCGCACAGGCAGGGGCTCTGCCGTAGCGTGGGTGGGGACCGAATGATCCAGAGAAACCAGAGTATTGAGAGTGATCAGGAATGACTGAGACCGCTGAGACCACTGAAGAGACCGTGCCCGAGCTGAAGCAGGCCTTGCAGGCAGCCGCGGCCAACCGCACTGATGAGGGCTTTCTGCAGGATGATGTCACCACAGTGCTCAACGCTTTCCTCAACAGCACGGTCTACGCAGCCAGCTCTGAGGAGCCGGATAATGACAAGGGCGCCAACCTGCTGGTGGTCCAGGACGGTGATGGCAAGCCGCTGCCGGTGCTGTTCAGCTCTCAGGAGGAGGCCGAACAGCACAAGGAGCAGGCTCCCTTTGTGGTGCAGACCAATGGAATCACCCTAGTGCGCACCCTGGATGTGGGCGTGGTGCTGGACCCCATGGCTGAACACCAGTTCCTGATCCCGGCCGAGCAGATGGCTCAGATGCGCAGTTTTGTGGAAGAGCAGCTCGCCGAGGCTGAAGCCGCTCAGGACTGACATCGCGCCCAGAGATCGGGCCGGGTCTGCTGGGTGCGGGCCTCGGCCTGGGCCCTGCGCCAGTCTGCGATCCTGGCATGGTTGCCAGAAAGCAGCACCTCCGGGATCTGGTGACCACGCCATTGAGCTGGTTTGGTGTAGACCGGGTACTCCAGGAGCCCATCAGTGTGGGACTCCTCCTCCAATGAGGCCTCGTTGCCGATCACCCCGGGGATCAGCCGGGTGATGGCCTCGATCATCACCACTGCGGCGGCCTCTCCCCCATTGAGCACATAGTCGCCGATGCTCAGTCTGCGCACCTGAAAGTGCCCGGCTGCCCATTCGGTAACCCGCTCGTCGATCCCCTCGAAGCGCCCCGGGGCGAATACCAGGTGCTGATGCCCGGCCAGTTCCTGGGCATGGCCCTGGGTGAAGACCTCCCCCGAAGGTGTCGGGATGATCAGGGTGGGGCGGGAATCACCCGTCTTACCGGCACCGAGCTCTTCGGCGGCGTCTTCGTTGCCTGATGTCTCGGCGAGCACCTGTTCCAGGGCCTGCGCCCAGGGTTCGGGCTTCATCACCATTCCGGCCCCGCCGCCGGCGGGCGGAGAGTCCACAGTGCGGTGCTTATCGGCGGTGTAGTCGCGCAGATTGTGCCGCCGGATCTGCAGCAGGCCCTCCTGCTGGGCCCGGCCGATCAATGAGAGGTCCAGGACCTCGAAGAACTCCGGAAAGATCGAGATCAGATCAATCCGCACCCAGCACCTCATTCCGCATCGGGTTGTGCACAGTGCATGGGGAAATACCCCTGTGCAGAACGCAGAAGAACCGCTTTGGGCTCACTCAGAACAGCCCCTCGGGCGGGGTCAGCGTGATGCGCCGGGCCTCCGGATCGATCTCTGGGACGATCTCCTCCACGAACGGCACCATGACCTCCTGCCCGGCAGCAGTTCTGACCACCAGCAGATCCTGAGCATCCCCGGTGAGCAGTTCCAGTACGACGCCGTATTCGCGCCCATCTGCCCCCAGGCAGCTCATACCCTCCAACTCGTGGGAGTACCAGCCCTCTTCGTCGTCCTCGGGCTCGGCCGCAACGTCCACGTAGAGCATGGTCCCGCGCAGGGCCTCAGCAGCATTGCGGTCGCGGATCTCCGCGAAGCCCAACAGGCAGATGCTCTTGTTCCACCGCTGGGAGGTCACTGTCAGCGGCGTGGTCCCCTGGTCATGGGTCTCCGGCCCGGGAACCCGGATCAGAGTTTCGCCCGGGGCCAGGCGCTCGGCGGGCTCATCGGTGTAGAGCTGGGCGGTGACTTCCCCGCGGATCCCGTGCGGTTTGCCGATGCGAGCGACCCGCAGCCGTTCGCCCTGCTGGGACGATGACTGCGGGTCGTCGTGATATTCAGTGTGCGCCATGGGTCTCACCCGATGGCGTCAGCGGCGGCGGTCAGTGTCGACCACGTCCACCCGGACGTCATGGCCGCCGGGCAGCGCTGCCACCACCGTGCGCAGAGCCTTGGCAGTGCGGCCGGCGCGGCCGATCACCCGGCCCAGGTCCTCGGGGCTGACCCGGACCTGGAGGGTGTCGTAGCGGCGGCCGTTCTTGCGGCGGACCTCGGCCTCATCGGGTGAGTCGACGATCCCGCGGACCAAGTGCTCCAGTGCATCGGTGAGTGCAGCGTCGGTGCTCATGCCTCGGTCTTCTCCTCGGATGCTTCCTCAGCAGGGGTCTCAGCCTCGGCAGGGGCCTCCTCTGCGGCGGGCTCCTCAGCCTTGTCCACGATGACCGAGCCCTTGGAGGAGAGCACGAACTCCTCCTTGGGAGCCTTGGTCTTCAGGGTGCCTTCAGCACCCTCGAGGCCCTTGAACTTCTGCCAGTCACCGGTGATGGTCAGCAGCTGCTGGACCTGCTCGGAGGGCTGGGCGCCCACACTGAGCCAGTACTGCGCCCGCTCCGAGTCGATCTCGATGAACGAGGGCTCCTCGGTGGGGTGGTACTTGCCGATCTCTTCGATGTTCTTGCCATCGCGCTTGGCGCGGGAGTCGGCAACGACTACGCGGTACTGGGGGGCAAACTTCTTGCCCATGCGCTTCAGACGAATCTTGACTGCCACTTGTGTGGTTACTCCTGTAGGTATTGGGGTGCACGTCTCTGCCGGGACCGCGTGGGGGTATGCAAACAGCTCCGGGCCACGTGCGTGAACATTTGGCCAGGCCGGCGAGGGTAGAGGGTGCTCGCCGAACCTGAGCAAAGTACCTGCCTACTCTACTACTACTTCAGGTATTTCTCGAAACCGCTGGGGAGGTTGAGCTCCTCCGGGTTGAAGTCGTTCTTCCCTGCACCGAAGCTGGATCCGTCCATCCGTTTCTGGCTGCGCTGCAGCTCGGCCTCGCGGGCCTGCTGAGCTGCCTTGGCGGGGTTGCCGGACTTGCCCTTCTGCTTCTTTCCCTTGCCCTTGGCCTTCTTCTTTCCGCCGTGGCCGCCTGCACCGGGCATCCCCGGCATAGCGCCGCCGGGCATTCCCGGCATTCCGGGCATCCCCCCGCCGGAGGCCATCTTCTTCATCATCTTGGCAGCCTGGCCGAACCGCTCCAGCAGTTGGTTGACCTCAGAGACATGGACTCCGGAACCCTTGGCGATGCGGGCCCGGCGGGAGCCGTTGATGATCTTGGGGGCGTTGCGCTCATGGGGGGTCATCGAGTTGATGATGGCCTCCACCCGGTCCAGCTGGGAGTCGTCGAACTGCTCGAGCTGCTGGCGCATCCCGGCCGCGCCGGGCATCATGCCCAGCAGCTTCTTCATGGAGCCCATCTTCTTGATCTGCTGCATCTGGGCCCTGAAGTCCTCCAGGGTGAAGTCCTCCTGGTCGGCGAACTTCTTGGCCATCTTCTCGGCCTCGGCGCGGTCCCAGTTGGCCTCGGCCTGCTCGATCAGCGAGAGGATATCGCCCATGTCCAGGATGCGGCGGGCCATCCGGTCAGGGTGGAAGACCTCAAAGTCCTTCAGACCCTCGCCGGTGGAGGCATACATCACGGGTTTGCCGGTGACCGAGGCCACTGAGAGGGCTGCGCCGCCGCGGGCGTCGCCGTCGAGCTTGGTGAGCACCACGCCGGTGAAGTCCACGCCCTCGTTGAAGGCCTGTGCGGTGTTGACCGCGTCCTGACCGATCATCGCGTCAATGACGAAGAGGGTCTCGTGGGCGCCCACAGCAGCCTTGATATCCGCGGCCTGGGTCATCAGCTCCTGGTCCACGCCGAGCCGGCCGGCGGTGTCGATGATCACCACATCGTGCAGCTTCTCCTTGGCGTGGGCCACCCCGTCTCGTGCCACCGTCACCGGGTTGCCGGTGGGAACCTCGGCCTCGGAGCTGACGCCCGGATGCGGGGCGTAGACCGGGACACCGGCGCGCTCACCGCCGACCTGCAGCTGCTTGACCGCATTGGGCCGCTGCAGATCGCAGGCCACCAGCACCGGGGTGTGGCCCTGGTTCTTCAGATGAGCGGCCAGCTTGCCGGCCAGAGTGGTCTTACCGGCACCCTGCAGACCTGCCAACATGATGATGGTGGGAGGCTGCTTGGCGAACTCCAGGGTGCGGGTCTGACCGCCGAGGATGCCGACCAGCTCCTCGTTGACGATCTTGACCACCTGCTGGCCGGGGTTCAGCGCCTGGGAGACCTCCGAGCCCAGGGCACGGGCTTTGATCCGGGCGATGAACTCGCGGACCACCGGGACCGCCACATCGGCGTCCAGCAGGGCCCGCCGGATCTCCCGGGCGGTGCCGTCAATATCGGCCTCGGTGAGCTTTCCCTTGCCGCGGAGGTTCTTGAACGTCGCGGTGAGGCGATCAGAGAGCGAGTTGAACACGTCTGGTGCGTTTCCTTACGAGACTGTAGGTGGCGTCGTCGTACCCCGTTCAGCCCGAGCTTGAAGCCTCGGGCCGCGCGGTGAACTGTCAAACCCCTAGAGTAACAACGTGAGCCAAAATCTTGACGCACAGGTGATCCAGTCTGCCCTGGGGGCCCATCTGGGGTACCTGCGTGCGGCGGAATCTGCTCACCGTGCCGCTGGGCGGGCACTGGCCTCACACCCGCAGCTGCCGGAGCTGGTGCGCAGCCGGACCTCTCCGATCGCGGTCTCCGCCGCGCACCGGGCCCGCAGCGCCTCCTTCGGCCAGCGCGCCGAGTTTGTGGAGCAGCTGCTGAACTTCCCCGCAGCCGGGCTGCGCGCACTCACTGAGGGCGACATGCGCACCCTCCAGGTGCCGGCCCATATCGGTCAGGCTGCACTGCCGAAGCAGGTTGCCGATACCATTGCCGAACGCGAGACCCGGGCCCGGTTGGCCGCTGCCCGGCCGGTGAGCAGGCCGGCCACCGGGAAGAACCCCGTGGTGAGTGCAGCGGAGCCGCAGCCAGCGCCCTGGCACAAACGCAGTTTCGACGACATCCTGCTGGGCCGGAAGTAGGATCGAGTCATGACCGAGCATAAGGACCCCCAGCAGGCTCCTGAGAACGACGCCGCCACCGCAGCAAGTGCCCAGGAGGCGGAGAGCTTTCCGCTGGCTGACCCTGAGTTCGAGGATCTGCTTGATGAGGAGGATCAGCAGATCGAGCCGCCCACCGATATCGGGGAGAACGCCCAGCAGGTGGTGACCGCACTGCTGGGCCACCAGCAGGATCTGGTTGCTGAGCTGCGCAGTGTCTATGAGCGCCTGGAGCAGGTCCGCGAGGTGGACTATGCCGCCCTGGAGGAGCGGGTCAAGCAGGCTGAATCGGTGGTGGAGGCTGCACCCTCGGCGGCGGAGCTGCAGGAGCTCATCGGTCTGTTGGAGGGTATGTCCGGAACGCTGAAGGAACATGAGAACAAGCAGGCTGAGCTGGAGCAGCAGCTGCGCGATGCCAGGGAGCACCACGCCACCCAGTTGGCCGAGCGGGATGCCCGGATCGCGGCGCAGAACGCACGCATCGAGGAGCTTGAGGCCGGTATCACCGCTGCCGCGGAGTCTGCGGAGTCAGCCCATGACAAACTGCAGGTGCTGGCCCAGGAGACCAATTCCAGCCTGATCCACCGGATGGGCGAGCGGGTCTCCCCCGCCGCCCAGCAGGCCCGGAACGCACTGAGCAACATCCGGCGCCGCTTCAGGCGCTGAACCGGCGGTTCCCCGCTCACGCTCTCCCCACTCACCCTCGCGCGCGGCCGCTGTGGGACAATCTTGGGTAATGGAAACTTCAGTCTTTATCACCTTCATTGTTCTAGCCGCCGTGCTGGTGGGTCTGCTGGGCCTGTTCCTGGTCAAGGGACGCCCGCTGACCGCTGGGAAGCCGCGCCGGGAGTTCCCGGCTGACCGGGACGCCGATGACCTGCCCCCCGGTGCCCCGGATGAGCCCGGCGGCGCCACGCTGGTCACGGACCGGCCGGAGGGCACCCCCGCGGATCTCGACACGCAGGCCCCGGATGTCACCGTTGACACTCTGGAGAAGCCGGAGGCCCCGGAGACCCGGTTGGCCCGGCTGCGCGCCCGGTTGGTGAAGTCCAACAACATCTTCAGCAAGTCTCTGCTGGCTCTGCTGAGCCGCGACGAGATCGATGATGATGTCTGGGATGAGATTGAGGAGACGCTGCTCTCCGCGGACCTGGGCGCCGAGCCCACTTTTGAGCTGGTGGAGACTCTGCGCCAGCGGGTCACTGTGGAGGGCTCTAAGGATCCTGAGCGGGTCAAGGCTATGCTCCGTGAGGAGCTGATCAAACTGGTGGACCCGGCATTCGACCGAAGCCTCAACGTGAAGAATCCCGGCCGGCCATCCGTAGTGCTGGTGGTGGGTGTCAACGGGGTGGGTAAGACCACCACTGTGGGCAAGCTGGCCCGGGTGATGGTTGCCGAGGACAAGGATGTGATCCTCGGTGCCGCCGACACCTTCCGCGCCGCAGCCGCCGAACAGCTGACCACCTGGGGCTCCCGGGTGGGCGTGCCCACTGTCTCCTCGGAGAAGGAGGGCGCTGATCCTGCCTCAGTAGCCTTTGACGCTGTGGAGAAGGCCATCGAGCTGGAGTCCGATGTGGTGATGGTGGATACCGCCGGACGGCTGCAGAACAAGGCCAACCTGATGGATCAGCTGGGCAAGGTTAAGCGAGTCATTGAGAAGAAGTCCCAGGTGGACGAGGTGCTCCTAGTGCTCGATGCCACCACGGGGCAGAACGGACTGAGCCAGGCCAAGGTCTTCTCCGAAGTCGTGAATGTCACCGGGATCGTGCTGACCAAGCTGGACGGCACCGCCCGCGGCGGGATTGTGGTGGCCATCCAGAAGCAGCTGGGAGTTCCGGTGAAGCTCATCGGGCTCGGCGAGGGTCCCGATGACTTGGCTCCCTTTGACACAGAGCAGTTCGTGGACGCGCTCCTGGAGGAGTGACCCAGCTCTCAATAACCAGTACGACGCTGCCCCACTCACCCGGGTTTCCGGGAGTTCAGTGGGGCGGCGTCGTGGTTTAAATACGTTTTCGCCGGAGAGATTTAACTGAACGGAAACATAAGGGCCGCCGTGGTGAAACACGTCAGGTGAACGATGGAACCCAGCTCGCACCGGTGAGGGTCACTGGTGAGTAGAGATGTTTTCTGGAGGGACACTGATGGAAGCAGAAGTTATCTGGGTAGTCGTGGCCGGCGCCTTTGTGCTGTTCATGACCCCTGGTCTGGCACTTTTCTACGGCGGTCTGTCGCAGACCAAATCCGCCGTCAACATGATGATGATGAGCTTCGCGGCTATGGGCTTGGTGGCGATCACCTGGACCCTGTGGGGCGATGCGATCTCCTTCGGCAGCTCGATCGGCGGGCTGTTCGGCAACCCGACTGACAACTTTGCCGCTTTCACCTCTTTCGAGGAGGCCGGCGATGGGCTGGTGTGGGTGGGCTTCGGCGGCACTTTCGCCATCATCACCACGGCACTGATCTCCGGTGCTATCGCTGACCGCGCCAAGTTCTCCGCCTGGATGATCTTTGTGCCGATCTGGCTGACCCTGGTCTACGCCCCGTTGGCCCACTGGGTCTGGGGCGACGGTGGCCTCCTGGTGGAAGGCGGTCTGATCGGTGACGCCGTGGGCGAGGCCGTGGACTTCGCCGGCGGCCTGGTGGTGCATATGTGCGCCGGCCTGGCTGCGCTGGCGTTGGTGCTGGTGATCGGCCCGCGCTCGAACTTCGCCCCCACCAAGGCGCACAACGTGCCGCTGGTGCTGCTGGGTGCCTCGATCCTGTGGTTCGGCTGGTTCGGCTTCAACCTCGGTGAGGCCGGCAGCACTGACGAGATCTCCCTGAACTGGCTGAACACTATGCTGGCTCCGGCCGCTGCGCTGACGGCCTGGCTGCTCACCGAGTGGGCCCGCGGCAAGAAGCCCAGCCCGGTGGGGGCGGCCTCCGGCATCGTGGCCGGTCTGGTGGCTATCACCCCGGCTGTGGCTCACGTGCAGCCGATCGGCGCGATCCTCCTGGGTGCTGTCTCCGGTGCGATCTGCTGCTTCGCTGTGGACTTCAAGTACGGCAAATATGACGACACTCTGGACGTGGTCGGCCTGCACTTTGTGGCCGGCCTGTGGGGCACCATTGCGATCGGCCTCTTCGGCTACGAGGACATCTACGGTGAGGGCCGCACTGGCCTGCTGGTGGGCGGCGGCGCCGAGCTGCTGATCGCTCAGGTGGTGGCCTGTGTGGTGACTCTGGTCTTTGCCTTCGGTGCCACGTATCTCATCGGGATGGCCATCCACAAGACCATCGGGTTCCGGGTGGACGAGCAGGTCGAGGAGGAGGGCATCGACTCCGCTGCCCACCAGGCGGAGGCCTACATCATGCCCTCTGCGGAGCAGCCCATGGTGAGATAGTGCTTCCAGATATTCGTAACTGACGGATGTCGCAGGAGTCCCGGATCCAGGTGGGTCCGGGACTTTCCTGACCCAACGCGTTCTCCCACTTAGGACCGTCAGCTAACAGCCATCATTTGCCCAACTGACCACCAGCTACCACGCGTAGTTTATGACGCTGTCGTTGAATGCCTGGCTGAGAGGTTATCGATTTGCGCCAAACCAACACTGAACAAGTACCTGCTTCTCTGTCAGATACACATCAATATTTGGTCAAGAATGACATCAAGGGCGGGTTAACCAGTGCCTTGCTGGCAAACCGGGCGATGGCCAGGGGCATCCCGGTAGCGCCAGATGCCAAGCGGCGGCTGAGCATGCAGGTGGGTAAGCGACGCGTCTGGTTTGATGGAGCGCGATCAAATCTGAACAGCGTGCTCGCCAGCCGCTGCACACGCTATAAGGACGTCACCAGTCGCTTGCTTCTCAACTATGGGGTGAGAGCGCCGGAGAACGTGGCCTTCCAGCATCATCAGGTCCTTGAAGCCTGGGCGTGGGCCGCTCAGAAGACACCCGTGGTGGTCAAGCCGCCGAACGAGGGCATGGGCAGCTCGGTACATGTCGGAATCACTGAGTTCGCCGAGTTTGAAGAAGCCTTCACAGCAGTATCAGCGATCTCCGATGATGTGTTGGTGGAGCGCTTCATCCCCGGTGTGGAGCACCGGGTGCTGTTGGTGTACGGCAAGGTCGCAGCCGTAGCCCGCCGGGTGCCTGCCAATGTCATAGGGGATGGTGCCTCTACAGTCTCGGAGTTGATTGAGGAGAAAAATCGACTGCGCACAGAGTCCCAGAATCCCGTGCACTACCAGATACCAGTCGACGAGGTCGTGACACGGGAGCTGGGAAAGCAACAGCTGAACCTGGATGTTGTCCCTGAACAGGGCCGTCAGGTGTGGCTGAGACCCAACTCGAATGTGCACAGCGGCGGCGACGGCGTTGACGCCACAGATGACCTGAGTCCGGAGGAGGTCGAGTTGGCTGAGAACGTCGCGCGGGCGATTCCCGGGCTCCGCTTGGCCGGCATCGATATGCTGCTACCCCGGGAGGGCCAAGGCTCAGAACCCTATGTGCTGGAAGTCAACAGCACTCCCATGATGACCGGTCACCATTTCCCGTGGGTAGGCCAGAGCAGAGATGTGGCAGAAATTCTGGTGGCAAGCATGTTTCCTGAAAGCAAGCCCACGGACACTTCCGACTCTGAACTCACCGCACAGCAGAAGGTCCGTGCAGAAGTTCGGCGCAACCTCCGCATTCTTCGCCGCCGCTGGCGCTGGTTCAGGGACAAACAACTCAGATAGTGACAGGTCCCCCGGGCCAGTCTCCAACCTGGGGAACCGTGATTCCAGGGCTTCCTAGTCCTCAGTGTCTGGGGGTTCAGGTCTTCTTGGGGGCAGCGTTTCTGGCGCGGCTGTCCAAGCTGCTGCGCCTACAAGCATGACTAGACCGGTGATCCCGAACGCCCAAGCATAGCTCAAATGGTCTACGAGGAAGCCGGCAAGAAGCGGGCCCAGGATCCCGCCGAGGTCCTGGGTCATTTGGAATGTCGAAACCACCGGCCCCCCATTGCGCCCCTCGCCCACAATGTCGGCCACGGCCGCCTGCTGGGCCGGGACAATGAGTCCAGTTCCGGCACCTGCTATCAGGCTCAGCACCAGCAGCACCCACGGCTCTGGGGCCAGGCCCAGCAGACCGGTGGAGACTGCGGCTATCGTCAAACCCACCATGATGGGGGGTCGCCGTCCCCACTGGTCAGACCGCTTGGCCAGGGTGAGCACTGTAACAACATTTCCCGCTGCAAATGTCGCCAGTGCCACTCCAGCCAACTGACTAGAGTCGATGATGAGTCCCCCGCCGACAAACGCAGAGGCCGCAAACAGCGGAACGATCGAATTGCGCACGCCGAACGTAGCCCACCCATTGGTGAATCCGGAAGTCAGCGCTGCCCGGTAGCTGGGCCTTTGCCAGGCTTCAGCCAAAGTGGCGCGTTGGAGTGTGACCTTGTTGTTCAGATCTTCCAACCGGGATTTCCGCAGCATGAAAAACACTAGGGCAGCGGCGATGATCAGGGCGACACCGTAGACCAGGAACGGCGCTCGCTGTCCGAGCAGCAGAAGACTGGATCCTAGCAGTGGCCCTGCCACGTTCCCGATCAGGAAGGCTGAAGCGTACGCCCCGGAGACTCGTCCTCGTATCTGGGGAGGCGACTTACGCGCCAGAAACGTCATCGCGGAGACTGTGAAGAACGTGGAGCCGATACCTCCTAGCGCGCGGAAGAGCAGCAGAAGCTCAAAGTTCGGTGCGAATGCGGTGGCAATCATCGAGGCGGCTACGATCAGCAGGCCGATGACATACACCGGGGTCTCCCCCAGTATGTGGGTCAGCTTCCCGGACGCTGGTGCGAAGAGCAGGCGGAAAAGCCCGAACGCTGACACCACAGCCGAGACAGCGAAAGCAGAGACCCCGAAATCAGAGGCGTACTGCGGCAGGATCGGGGCGACAATGCCAAACCCAATGGCGATGATGAATGCCGAGGCAATCAGTACCTTCAGCTCAGGTGGGATCCTATGGCTATCCACAGTTCAACTCGCCAGGGAGGCGGCCTTCTGGACCACCTGGTTGGCCAGCAGGATCGAGGGATCGACGAGGGGGCGTGGCGACTCCTCAGCTGAGAGCGCCAGCGGAATCTCAGTGCAGGCTGCCACAATCACATCAGCTCCAGCGTCCACTAGTGTCTCCGCGACCTCCACCAGAGCGCGCTCCTGCTCGGCGGTGAGGCTGCCGGCCTTCACTGCGTAAATCGCTTCCATCACCGCGTGCTGCCCCGCTGCGTCCGGCAGCACCGGGGTGATGTTCGACGCCGCCAGGCTCTCCTGATACAGCCCAGCAGTCAGAGTGGCGTCGGTGGCCAACAGCCCAGCGGATGAGACATAGGGCAAGGCAGACAGGTGCTCGGCAGTGACCTCGACGATGGATAGGTACTCCAGGTCCACCTGCTCACGGACCCGGGGCAGGAACGCGTGGGCCCCGTTGCAAGTCACCACGTAGAAGGCAGCCCCGGCGTCCTTCAGCTGCTGAGCACCGGCGACCAACTGCGGGGTGGGGTCTTCTCCCCCGCCCGTAATAGCCCGGGAACGGTCCGGCACAGAAGGATCGGCCCAGATCATCACCCGTAGATGCTCCTGATCCGTGGAGGCAGGAGTGGCAGCGATGAGCTTGGAGTAGAAGTCCACTGTCGCTGCCGGTCCCATCCCGCCCAGAATCCCCACCAGTGGCGCCTCCGCCATCTCAGGATCTCCTCTTGTTTCGAACCGAAAAGCTGACCGATCGAGTCTAATCCATCAGCCGGACGGTGACCGCGTGAGCGGAACCCCCGCCTGGAAGGCCGCCCAGCGCCTGGGTGATGATCAGGGCCGCATCAGCAGAAGCAGCTTCCAGCTGCACGTACAACCCTTTCTCCTTCTGCTCGGGACCACTGTGCACGTGAACGCTGCCAAATGCTCCGATGAGCTCGCTGAGCTTTGCTGCGAAGCTGGCTGGGGATGGAACTGAGCAGAGCCTGATCTCATAGTTCCCCCGTGGGGCGGGCTCAGGCAGGGCTGCGCCGATCCTACGGGCCTCCGCCAGGATCAGTTCTCCGGCCAGCGCCAGCGCAGCCTCATCTGATCTTCCGACGTAGTCCCGAAGGTGCGGGTGGTGCATGACACGTTCCAGTACGGCGTTCTTCTCGGCCCGCGGCTCCTCCGGGCTCGGAGCCACGATGGTGACTCCCGCTGTATCGATGCCGGGGATGGCCCGCACCGCCGCAACAGCAAAGTTCTTCAGTGATTCGGAGACCTCATCCAAACGATAGGCCCTGCTCCGGCTCTGGCTGATCGCCACCACCTGGTCCTGATGCACCAGCAACCTCAGGGCCGGTCCATTGACCGAGGCATTGACCAGGAGCTGGCCCCGGGACTTGCTCCGCAGTGTGTGCAGTGCCTCAGTGAGCTCATCCTTGTCTGCAGCGGTGCGGCGCGAGGCACCCGAAACGCCTGCGACCACCACTGGGTAACCATGCTTCTGTGCGAAGCCCTGTGCCTCATGGCCCTTATCCCTGCTGAAAACCTTGTAGTGCGGTACCGGCAGCCCCGCGTGCTTGAGCAGCTTCCAGGTCTTCGGGGACGTCTTGTCCAATCCCATGCCTGCATAGGTCACCCCGTAGGAGCCTATTTGGGTGAAGGCCAGTCTGGTAGCCGCGGGCTCAATGGTGAAGACCACGTCTCCCGGGTAGTTCGCTATAGACATCTGCCGGGCCAGGAGTTCTGCCCGCAGGCACCAGGAGTCGTATTCCGCAGCGGTGAGGGAGTCCGGTGAGTGCAGGGGCGCGGACGGTTTAGACATGGTGGACCTCCAGACTGCGTGGCGTCACCTGATGCGGGTTTTGGAAGGCATGGGCGAGCCATGCGGCTGCTTCCTCCGCAGGTCCGTTGACCTTTCCGTGAACGGTTCTGAGGCTGAGGAGACGGAAACTGACTTTCAGGCCCATCTGCTCAGCCCGTGCGGCCAGCCAATCCTTGAACTCTTTTCGGGCGCCGGGGCAGTCAATCGTGACCTTTAGCGCTACGGTGGTGCGGTAGCTGCTCAGGCTGACTCCAGCATGTTCGGCCGAGGTCCTCACCAGCTCCTGGGCGACGGTGACTGGAGCGCCGTAGAGGGGGTATTCGTGGGAGTCTACTGCCGGCACTGAGTTGATCTCACAGATACCGGCACGCTGTTCAGTCAGCGGACGGTCTGGAGCAGGGATGATGAAGTCGACCCCGGCGAAGCCAAGACCGGGAATGGCCTCCACGGCGCGGGCACTGGCTTCCAATATCGAGGGATGCAGCTTCTCGAGTACCTGCTCGGGCTCTCCGCCTTGACTGGTGTTCGACCCGTAGGTGACGTGCACGGTGCGACCCGCTTCCAGGACGCTGTCGAGGGCGGTGTGCTGCCGCTGCAGCAGATGTTCCAGTCGTTCGTCGACGTGGATGGGGCGGCTCATCAGATGAGGGTTGCCGCGGCGCACCTGCTGCCGCTCCTCCACGAGTTGACGTACAGTCTGAGAACCGTTACCGGTCACCGCACAACGACGGCTGATGAGCGCCGACACTGCCCGGCCATTGACCACAATAATCCTGTAGGCCTCCCCTTCGATCTGTTCCTCAACGACGATTTCGTCCTGTGCCGTGTCACCGCTGAGCTCGCCGAATGCCCACCTCAGCTCGGATTCATCACCTATCCCGGTGAGCACACCCTTGCCTTGGGTTCCGTGCAGAGGTTTGACCACCACCGGGTAACCCAGTTCCTCCGAGGCGTAGTCAACCGCAGCTTCCAGATCCTGTGGGGTGAAACGCATTCCTTTTGGCACCGGAACGTCCTGATCCTGGAGAATCAGACGGGTGGAGTGCTTGTCCTGGGTCAGCGGGGCTGCCGGCCTGGAGTTGATCACCGAGCCCGCCTTGCTGAAACCCATCTGGTTTCCCTGAGCGTCCACGACTATCAACGTCTGTGCTGATGTCCTGAAGACGGAAAGGCCATAAGCCAGACAATCCCGATCCAGTAAGACCGTGGTCAGCGGAGCACGCCCCAAGCCTGTGAAAAGCTCAGCGCTGGAATACTGATTCGGAGTGCGCACTCGCTCACAGTGCATCGCGTTCCTGATCATTGGCCGTAGACTTTCTGGGCTACACCTGGTTCTGGGAAGGCTGACTCACCATAATGAGAGTGTTCTCACGAATAAGGCGTAGAGTGTGCCAAGTTTGCATCATCGGAGCCCCAGGTCAGCAGGAGGTCCTTATGGAGGCAGAGTGGCCCGAGCATTTCCAGCCGGAGGTGGTGAAGGACGGTTTCGGCGGAAAGCTCACCAGCTACACCATTGCACTCGAAGCTTGGAGGCGCGGATTGCAGGTGACGTTCCTGGATCCAGAGTTGCGTAAGTATCGGATTCAAGATGACTCAGGTAACGCCGTTACTTTCATCCGTTCCCGGCCACATATGACTACGTGGGACGCTGTCAGGGTCGCGAATAATAAGTTCAAAACAAATGCAAAACTGCGCGCCGCAGGAATCCCAGTTCCCGAGTCCGCCATCATCGAACCTTCACAAGACACACTCTCTGTACTGAAGGAACGAGCACGGGGCATCGGGTATCCGGTTGTCATCAAACCTCTAAAAGGAAGTATGGGTCATGGAGTATTCTCCGGAATCTCTGACGAGCAGATGCTGGAGGACCGCTACCGCGACCTCATTGAAATGGATGGACCTGCGCCTATCGTCATGGAATCACATATAGTCGGCGAGGACTATCGAGTATTGGTCTATAGTTCGCGCGTGGTCGCTGCATGCAAGCGGGTTCCAGCCAACATACTCGGAGATGGGGAGAGCACCGTAGAAACACTGGTGGAACGCAAAAATGCTCTTCGCCGAAAGAACCCGTTCCTTTCGAAAGGGCTCATCAAGCATGACCGTGAAGTAGAGGACTACTTGAGACGTCAGGGTCATACTCTTTCCAGCGTGCCGGCCCGAGGTGAGTACCTTCAGTTACGTAGCGCAGCTAATGCAAGCGCCGGTGGCGACGTCATAGATGTTACTTGGAACCTGCCGCGCGAGCTCCGGCAAGCCGCGGTGAAAGCAACACAGGCAATACCTGATCTCTATTGCGCAGGGGTAGATATTCTCTTCAACGACCACGCGGGTCAAGTGGAAGGCAACTACGCCATTATTGAGCTGAACGCCCATCCCCAAATTGGCGTCAACATGTATCCTACCCAAGGTCAGGGTGTCGATGTGCCGAGGCATATCCTTGACGAGTGCTTCCCAGATTCTCGACGCAGCTGCCCCAAAAACGTAGCAAGCCTCTACTTCCCACTCAACAACTTGTTGGGCCCTCTTCACCAGGGAGCAATCGAAGCAATAAGCCCCCGTCCACTCGCCCGACACCGCTACAGCATGAGACTCTCACTGGTCTCAGATGAGGCACTGAAAGTCACGGCTGATAACCAGCAAGCTCTAGCCCGTCTC
>NZ_WRPM01000010.1 GCF_009758175.1 Nesterenkonia alkaliphila | reverse complement strand
ACACAAACCCCCAGGTCAGCCAAACGCGACCCCACCTAATCGCGGACCATGAGCCAAGTCAGGGCGCCGGCCCCGACGAAAGGACGCACAATGACGCAGCAGATCCGCCGCACCGCCGCAGCATCGGCCGCCCTGGTGCTGGGTGTCACCGCCTGCGGAGGCGGCTCGGAGAACGCCGAAGCCACTGCCTGGGTGCTCAACGGAGGCGTATGGCCTGTGGTGGAGGAGGACATCCAAGGATGGAGCGAAGAGAACCCTGACCACGCGATCCAGTCCGAGAGCTTCGCCAATGACGTGTACAAGGAACGCATTCGGCTGGCAGTAGGCTCCGGTGAAGCGCCGACCCTCATCGTCGGATGGACCGGCGGGACCCTGCTCGAATACGTCGAGGGCGATTACGTCCTGGACATTACTGAGGAGACCGCAGAGCTCAACGAACGGCTTATCGACTCGGTGGCCGAGAACGGAATCGTCGACGGCGCCACTTACGCAGTGCCCATGAACAACGTCCAGCCCGTGGTGCTCTACTACAACCAGGACGTCTTCGACGAGGTCGGCGCGGAGGTCCCCACCGACTGGGACGAGATGCTCACCGTCATCGCCGAGTTCAACGAGGCCGGGGTCTACCCCTTCGCGCTGGCCGGAAGCTCGCTGTGGCCGATGCTGATGTGGTCGGCCTATCTCACCGACCGCATCGGCGGACCGGAAGCCTTTGAAGCAGTGGTGGCCGGCGAGGCTGACGCTTGGTCGCATCCGGCGATCATCGAGGCGATTGAGCGGATTCAGGAACTGGAGCAGCGCGGCGCCTTCGACCCCAACTACACCGGTCTCTCCGCCGACCAGAACGAGGACGCCCACCTGATGGCCGACGGCCACGCCGCCATGCTCCTGCAGGGCTCCTGGGTTTACTCCCGGCTTTTGGATGAACAGCCTGACTTTGTGGCCTCTGGCGCACTGGGCGTCACCGGGTTCCCCTCCATCCCAGGTGGTGAGGGCCACCCGGACAGTGTGGTGGGTAACCCGGCCAACTTCTGGTCGGTTTCCACTGATGCTTCTGAGGAGGAACAGGAAGCCGCACTGAGCTATCTCTCGGAGCACCTCTTCAATGACGAGTACGTGGACCAGATGCTGGCCACCGGGAACATCCCGCCGCTGGAGGGGCTGGAGGACCAGATCGCCGAGGCGGAGAACAGCGAGTTCCTCAGCTTCGTCTACGAGTCGGTGCAGGAGGCACCCAGCTTCCAGCTCTCCTGGGACCAGGCGGTGGACCCCAGCCAGGAGCAGGCGCTACTGGAGAACCTCGACTTGGCCTTCCAGGGGCAGATCACCCCGGAGGAGTTCGCCGAGAATATGAACGCTACCCAGCCCGGGGCAGAATAAGGCGCTGAATGAGGGTGCGAAGCGGCGGCTGTGACCTGCCTTTCAGGGGCCTGTGTCGTTTGACACGTTCACTGCGAGCTATTTAGTCTTGCGGAAAGACGAAATATGGATCACGTCCGCCGTGGAGGACGCTTCCCCTGTCCGCGCCCGGCCATCCGGGGCTGCAGGAAGCACTCGCACCTCAGATCCTTCCCACGGCTTTCGCACTGAGAACGAAAGGACTGCCTCATGTCACGTAACCGAACTCTCCGTGCCGGCACCGCCGGTATTGCCGCTGCCTCCCTCCTGGCACTCTCCGCCTGCGGCGGCAACGACGGAGCCTCCGCCTGGGTGCTCACCGGCGGCGGCTGGCCAGCCATTCAGGATGACCTGGAACGCTTCGCCGAGGAGAACGATGTCGAACTCGACGTCGAGGCTCTGGAGAATGACGCCTATAAGCAGCAGATTCGAACTGCGATCGGCTCCGGCGATGCCCCCACCCTGATCATGTCCTGGACTGGCGGCGCCCTGCTTGAGTACGTGCAGGAGGACCGGGTCGTCCCACTGGACGGCAACACCGGTGACCTCGAGAACCGCGTGCACGATTCAGTCTGGCAGAACGGCGTGGTGGACGGCGAGGTCTATGCCGTTCCGCTCAACGACGTACAGCCGGTGGTGCTCTACTACAACCAGGAGGTGCTTGACGAGCACGGACTGGACCTGCCCGAGACCTGGTCCGATGTCGAGGAGATCATCGCCACCTTGGACGGGGTGGACGATGTGGACGCATTCTCCCTGGCCGGCGGGTCCATCTGGCCCGCCTATATGTGGCTGGCCTACCTCACCGACCGCCACGGCGGCGAGGGCGCTTTCCAGGGCGTCGTCGAAGGTGAGGAGGGAGCCTGGGACAACCCCTCGATCATCTGGGCCCTGGAGACCATCCAGGAGCTCGGTGAGAACGGCTTCATCGACAACTACAACGCGGTGACCGCTGACCAGAACGAGGACGCCCAGCTGCTGGCCGACGGCCGCGCCGCCTTCCTGCTGCAGGGCTCCTGGGTCTACGCCACCATCAACCAGGACTTCCCCGAATTCGCCGAATCCGGCAACTTCGGATTCACCTCCTTCCCGGTTCTGGAGGATGGCGAGGGCGATCCCAGCAATATCGTGGGCAACCCCGCGAACTTCTGGTCAGTCTCCGCGGATGCCTCTGAGGAGGAGCAGGAGGTGGCCTTCAGCTATCTCTCCGAGCACCTGTACAACGATGAGACCGTCGACCAGATGCTCGAGGCCGGTTCACTGCCCCCGCTGAACGATATTGAGGACCGCTTCGCCGGAACTGAGGCCGAGGACTTCCTGACTTTCGCCAATGAGCTGACCGCCAACGCCAACCACTTCCAGCTCTCCTGGGACCAGGCGATCAGCCCCTCCGAGGAGCAGGCCTTCGGAGACGCCCTGGCCTCGATCCTGCAGGGCAGCAGCACCCCGCAGGACTTCGTGGACACTATGAATGCGCAGTAGGCTGACTGGCCGGCTGCGCACCACAGACGAAAGAAGCTGACCCAAGCTCAATGACTGCCACTGCCTCAACCGATACCGCAGTCCGGGACACAGCTACCGGGAAGCGCCGCCAGGGACCCACGTTCCTGATGGCGCTTCCCGCCGTGCTGTTCTTCGGACTCTTCGCCCTGATCCCGCTGGGCGGTGTCCTGGTCATCTCCTTCATGGAGTGGAACATCCTGGGCTCCCCGGAGTTCGTGGGCACCGACAACTGGGACACCGTGCTCAACGACCGCCCCTTCACCTGGCGGGCGCTGACCCTGACCCTGCTGTTCGTGGTGGGCTCCTACCTCTTCCAAGCGCCCATCGCCCTGCTGCTGGGGGTCTTCATGGCAGGTCAGCAGCGCTACCGGGCCTTCCTTTCAGTGCTCTACTTCCTGCCGCTGCTGTTCTCCTCGGTGGCAGTGGGCCTGACCTTCCAGTCGCTGTTCAGCCCCTACTACGGCATGTCTGCCGCGTTGCCCTTCGACTGGCTGCCCAGCGACTGGCTGACCAACAGCGACATCGTGATGTACGTAATGATCTTTGTGGTCGGCTGGTGCTTCATCCCTTTCCACGCACTGCTCTACCAGGCAGGGGTCCGGCAGATCCCGCAGGATATGTACGAAGCAGCCACCATCGACGGCGCAGGCCGGATTCGGCAGTTCATCTCCATCACCCTGTCCCAGCTGCGCTACACCATCATCACCTCCTCCACCCTGATGCTGGTGGGCTCATTGACCTACTTCGACCTGATCTTTGTGCTCACCGGGGGCCAGCCTGCAGATGCGGTGCGCATTCTCCCGCTGGATATGTACATCACCGGGTTCAGCGCTAATAATCTGGGGCACGCTTCGGTGATCGCTGTGATCCTGGTGGCCATCGGCCTGACGATGTCGCTGGGCCTCAATAAGATCTCCGGCTCCTCCAAAATGGAGTCCGATAAGGCAGGTGCCTGAACCGTTATGACACATGCTGCATCCACAGAGTCCAAGCTTCCCCAGGCAGGGACCGCACTTGACCCGGAGAAGCCCGAGGGCGGCGTCGTCGGGGTGAGGAAGCCCAACCGCGGCAAGGCAAAGAAGCCCGGCGAGACCCCCAACATCTTTGCCGGGGTGTTCGGCTGGGTCTGGCTGGCCATCATCATCCTGCCGATCTACTACATCGTCATCACCAGTTTCCGCACCAGTGCGGACCTGCGGGCCAATAACCAGCTGGTCCCCAGCACTGAGCCCACACTGGATGCCTTCCGGCTGGTGATCGAGAACGACTTCTTCCACTTCTTCTTCAACTCGGTGATCGTCACCGCCTCCACCGTCGCGGTGGTGCTGGCAGTTTCGCTGATGGCCGCCTACTACATCACCCGTTCCACCACCTGGGGCGGCACCCGGCTGTTTCAGCTGATCCTGCTGGGCATTGCCATCCCGGTGCAGGCCACGATCATTCCGGTCTACTACCTCATCCGGCAGTTGGGCCTCTATGACACCCTCTGGGCGCTGATCCTGCCGCAGATTGCCTTCGCGATCCCGCTGAGCGTGCTGATCATCGTGAACTTCGTCCGCGACATCCCCAATGAGCTCTTCGAGTCCATGCGGGTCGACGGGGCCGGGGAGTGGAAGATCCTCGGCTCCCTGGTGCTGCCGATGGCCAAGCCGGCCCTGATGACTGTGGGCATCTACCAGGCCCTGCAGGTGTGGAACGGGTTCCTGTTCCCGCTGGTGCTCACCCAGTCCCGCGATGTGCGGGTGCTGCCGCTGAGCCTCTGGGAGTACCAGGGCCAGTTCGGCATCAACGTGCCCGCCACCCTGGCCGCCGTGGTGCTCTCCGCGCTGCCGCTGCTGGTGGCCTATATCCTGGGCCGCCGCTACATCGTTGCCGGCCTGACCGCCGGCTTCGGCAAGTAAACCGTCCCTGCCACCCGTTGACCCCTCATCCAGCACAGACACTCAGCAAGGAGCCCCTGATGACCGAGCGCATCACCGGAAAATGGAACGACGCCGCCCTCCCCGCCGGGGAGCGGGTGGAGGCCCTGCTGGCCGAGATGACACTGGAGGAGAAGGTCTCCCAGCTGGGCTCCCACTGGGAGATGCGCGAGGACCCCGACACCCAGGGTGAGGTGGCGCCCATGGAGGACGCGATGTCCTCGGGCAAGCTGCCTTTCGCCCAGGAGATCGAGCACGGGGAGGGCCACCTGACCCGCACCTACGGCACCATTCCGCTGGAGGTGCACGAGGGCGCCAAGGATCTGCGCGAGCGGCAGGCGGCAGTCATCGCCGCCAACCGGTTCGGCATCCCGGCGATCGCCCACGAGGAGTGCCTGACCGGCTACACCGCCTATAAGGCCACCGTCTACCCCACCTCCCTGGCCTGGGGCGCGACCTTCAACCCTGAGCTGATCGAGGAGATGGCCGCCGCCATCGGCCGGGACATGGCCGCCACCGGCGTGCAGCAGGGCCTCTCCCCGGTCCTGGACGTGGTCCGCGACGCCCGCTGGGGCCGGGTGGAGGAGACCATCGGCGAGGACCCCTATGTGATCGGCACCCTGGCCACCGCCTATGTGAAGGGCCTGCAGTCGGCCGGCATCATCGCCACGCTGAAGCACTTCGCCGGCTACGCCGCCTCCCGGGCAGCCCGCAACCACGCCCCGGTGCATATGGGCTGGCGCGAGCTGATCGACCTGATCCTCTTCCCCTTCGAGATGGCTGTGCGCGAGGGCAGGGTCGGCTCGGTGATGAACTCCTACGCCGATATCGACGGCGAGGCACCTGCAGCCTCCAAGTGGCTGCTCACCGAGGTGCTGCGCGAGGAATGGGGCTTCGAAGGCACTGTGGTCGCCGACTACTGGTCGGTGGCCTTCCTGGAGAAGATGCACCGGGTGGCTGAGGACCAGGCCGAGGCCGCACGGCTGGCGATCAGCGCCGGACTGGACATCGAGCTGCCGCACACCGGCGGCTACCGCACCCTGGCCCAGCAGGTCCGCGACGGCAAGCTCGAGGAGGCCGTCCTGGACCGTTCGGTGCGGCGGGTGCTGAGGCAGAAGGTCGAGCTCGGACTGCTCGACCTCCCCGAGGACGGCGGCAGCTGGGAGCCGCAGATCGACGAGACCGTGGACCTGGACTCTGAGGCCAACCGCGCCCTGGCCCGCAGGGTGGCCCACGAATCCCTGGTGCTGCTGAAGAACGACGGCATCCTCCCGCTGAACCCGGATTCCACCGGCAAGGTTGCGGTGGTCGGTCCCTCCGCCGATGAGCCGCGCACAATGATGGGCTGCTACTCCTTCCCCAACCACGTGCTGGCCAAGTACCCGGCCGGAACCTTCCCGCACAAGGGGATCGGGGTGCCCATGCCCTCCATCCTCGACGCCCTGGGCGAGCACTTCAGCCAGGTCACCTACCAGCCCGGCTGCCCGATCGTGGAGTACGACGACGCCGGCATTGAGGCTGCAGCCCAGAGCGCGGCTGAGGCTGATATCGCCGTGGTCACCGTGGGAGACCTGGCCGGAATGTTCGGCGCGGGGACCTCCGGCGAGGGCTGCGATGTGGAGGACCTGAAGCTGCCCGGGGCCCAGCAGGAGCTGGTCGAGGCAGTACTGGCCACCGGGACCCCCACGGTGCTGGTGGCCATCTCCGGGCGCCCCTACGCGCTGGGCGAGGTGGCCGGGAAGTGCGCAGCCATCGTGCAGGGCTTCTTCCCCGGCGAGGAGGGCGGACCGGCCCTGGCGGATCTGCTCACCGGCGCGGTGGAGCCCACCGGGCGGCTGCCAATCGGTGTACCTGCCCACCCCGGCGGCCAGCCGGCCGGCTATATCGCCGCGCCCCTGGGTCAGAACAGCGAGGGTGTCTCCAACCTGGACCCCACCCCGCTCTACCCCTTCGGCTACGGGCTCAGCTACTCCAGCGTGGAGTACTCCGAGATGTTCGTGGAGTCCGCCGAGATCGCCGTGGACGGCACGGTCAACGTTTCGGTGAAGGTCACCAACACCGGGCAGCGGCCGGTGGCCGAGGTGGTCCAGCTGTACTTCGGGGACCGCAGCGCCCAGGTGGCCCGGCCGGTGCGCCAGCTGCTCTCCTACGCCAAGGTGAACCTGGCGCCGGGGGAGTCCAAGGAGGTCACCTTCTGGATCCACGCCGACCGCTTCGCCTTCACCGGGGTCGACTACACCAGGATCGTGGAGTCCGGGGCCATCGACCTCTGGGCCGGTCCCAATGCCGGGGACCTGCCGCTGGCCGGAGAGGTCACCCTGGTCGGCGAGACCCGGCAGGTCACCGGGGAGCGCGTGCTCACCACCCCGGCGCGGATCTCCTGACCTCAGGCGCTGGCAGGCCCGGCTGCCGGAGGGCTGGGCTGGGGCCGGGACAGCCGCCCCCGACCCCAGCTTTGCCGGTCAAGCGTAGCTCAGCAGCACCCCCGAAGCCCATGAGCCGCCGCTGTTCTGCGCTGAACATAGTGATCAGTGTCCGTTTGGTTGGTGCAAATGCCAGTCCGTCTCCTGCTGGAATGCGTCAGCTGCTCTGAGGACGCCCCTTTCATCGAAGTGTCTGCCGATGATCTGCAGCCCCAAGGGGAGGCGGTCTGAGGAGAAGCCCATGGGAACGGAGACTGCTGGGTTCCCCAAGGCGTTCCAATAGGCCGTATACACCCGTCCGAGGCTTCCGCCCAGACGTGTCTCCATGGCGGAGTCAAGATCCTCATACCGGGGAGCTGCGGTGCCTGCTGTGGGCGTGACAATGACATCAACTGAATGGAAGAGCTGGTGGATGAGTTTGGCCCCAAGGCCCCTGACCTCCTGCGCACGGCGGTAGTCCCCGCCGGTGTAGAAGACACCGCTGGCAAGGGCCAGGCGGGTGGGCGTTCCATACTGCTGCCACTGCGCGCTCAGACTTCTGCGGTGATAGGCAAGGGCCTCTGAATAGAGCGTCACCATGGCCGCAGTGCTGAGCTGGTGGTAATACGGCAGCTCGACAGGTGTGAGCTGTGCACCCCGGTCTTCCAGCGCTGCCAGGGCCGAGGTGAAAACCTGCTCGAGCTCCGGGGCCTCGGCACTGGTATGAGCTGCCTGCAGCCGGTCAAAGCCTACCCGGAGACCTGTGAGGTCTCCGGAGAGGCTGGAGGTATATGACTCAGCTGGGCCCGGGGCCAGGACATCGAGCAGCAGTGCGGTGTCATAGGCGGAACGGGCCATGGGCCCCACATGGTCCAGGGAATGGGCCAAGGGGATGGTCCCAGCCGTTGGTACGAGCCCGTAGGTGGGCTTCAGCCCGGTGACCCCGCAATAGGCCGCAGGCGTGCGGATACTCCCCCCGGTGTCACTGCCGAGCGCGCAGTGCACTGCCCCTGCCGCCAGCGCACCGGCAGAACCTGCGCTGGAACCGCCGGTCCAGTGCTGAGGCCTCCAGGGATTCCGTGGCAGCTGAGCCTGCATCTCAGCATCGGGGAGACCCACTGCGAATTCTGAGGTGGTGGTCTTCCCCAGCACAATTGCCCCGGCTCGGCGCAGGGCTGCGACAGCCGGAGCATCCTGGGCCGACAGGCCCCCTTCCAGTGTTGTGGAATTGGCCTTAGTCGGGCCCTCCCTGGTCTGGATAATGTCCTTGACGCCGAGCACAGCACCAGCCAGCGGACCCGGTGCGTAACCGGACCGGATGCGGTCATCGAGGTCGGCAGCTTGCTGGAGCGCAGACTCGCTGAAGGTTGCAACGAACATCCCCAGCGGGCCGTTCAGCTCTGCGACCTTCTCCAGGGCGGTCTGGACCCTAGATGTAGCTGAGATTTCTCCCGCACAGAACGATCGGCTGATATCGGTGAGGAATGACCGAGTGGAGCTCACCGGGTCTCTTCCAGATCGATCTCCACCTGCCAGAGCGAGTCAGCCGCACGGCGGGCTGTGGGGTAGGCCGATGCCAGAAGCCGGACCTCGGAGGGGGAACTGGGATAGCTGTGGGCCTCCAGGAGCGAGCTGACCAAACTGTGATGGCGAGACTGGTTATACATCGACTGATCCCGGATCATTTCATGATGGAGAGGGGCAGATAAGCGCTCACTGCCCAGTTCGGAGCATCCACAACCTCAGTGATCTTTAGGTCCACGGCTACACTCGAGAGGACATAAGCGTCCACTGGGTCGAGTCCATACTTCCCGCTGATGTGATCCACCATGTACCGGACTGCATCTTTGGAGGCGGTCATCAGATCGGGGCCTATTCCCATCGTCGCGTAGTAGCCGGAATCCTCGATGCCGCTGCGCAGCGGACCAGGGGTCTGAAACTGCGGGGTGGGGATCGACCATCCCTTGTGGAGGCTGACTTTCATACTGCCCCCTAGCGGCGCCTCAATCGCGGAAACGCACACCTCACCATCGCCCTGTGCCGCATGCGGGTCAGAGAGCATGAGGCGTGCCCCTGGCGTCTGAACCGGCAGAAAGACTTTGACGCCGGCTACCAGGTCCCTGCAGTCAATATTTCCTCCGAAGGGTCCAGGCGGGATGACCCCCTGCGGTTCATCGGTGTCCGGGGTGCTGGCCAGCACTCCGAGGAAGGGGCGAACCGGCACCTCTGCAGCATCCTTGAAGTTGGCAGTGGAGCTGCCCTCGAAGTCCCAGATGTGCAGATAAGGATCAGGGAAATCTTCGGCAAGCAACCCCATGCCGGGCAAGATCGCTGTCCATCCCCATCCGTGGGACTCGTATTCGAGCAACTCCAGCTCCAGGACATCCCCGGGCTCGGCCCCCTCCACCCAGATGGGTCCGAGCATCGGGTACAGGGCATTGAGATCGAGCTCGGGCACGGGGTCCCCGGGGGAGTAACTGTCGAACTGCCCCCCCGAGGCCTCGGGGATCCGATCAAAACTAATGGTAGCCCCGCTGCTGATCGACAGTGTAGGACTGTGGCGGGTGGTCCAGAAGTAGTTGAATACCTCGGGGATCTCATGGGTGGCCATGGCTGGCTCCTCCTTGTGAAGTAAACGGGGTGACGCGAATTAACTACATTCAAGTGGAGCAATGTTTCGTCAACGTTAATCCGTGTCGATCGGTGATCCATGACAAGTGGTGCCTTTTCAGTATTTTGCTTTCCAACTGGCGTAGCGACGGCGTAGTTCACGAAACCCCCTAGTCAGATGAGATTCCCTGGATTCTTCGGTGGCGTAACCAGAAGGAAATCAGCAGGTGATTGGAGCGAAATCTCCTCACTGAACTATGGGCACAAGTCATCACTTTGCACCCGAGGCGTTCCATGGGTGGGTGCAGTGTGTTTTGCTCGCAAACAGAGGAGGAGACCTGCAGTGTCCGTAGGTATACAGGGGAGTACTTTAGAGGTAAAGGGCGTGGGCAAGTCCTATGAGGTGGTCAGGGATTCGAAGGTGCCGCCGGTGCTCACGGAGGTGCTTCAGCCCGTGGACGTTTTGGCCCGTCCAGGGGAACTGGTGTCCATAGTCGGCCCCTCCGGTTGCGGTAAGAGCACCTTGTTCAGCATCGTTGCCGGCCTAGAGGCGCCCAGCGTGGGCACCATCGAGATCGACGGTGCGGATGTCACCGGCACCACCGGCCATGTGGGCTACATGCTTCAGAAGGACATGCTGCTGCCCTGGCGCAGCATTCTGGACAACGTAATTCTGGGGCTTGAGGTTAGAGGTGTTGCCCGTGCCGACGCACTTGCCGCTGCCCGCCCGCTTCTGAAGGAATACGGGCTCGGCGACTATGAAGCAGCGCGTCCGGCCCAGCTTTCGGGCGGTATGAGGCAGCGGGCGGCTCTGCTGCGAACACTGTTGTTCAACCGGCCCATCATGCTGCTGGATGAGCCCTTCGGCGCACTGGATGCCCAGACCCGCCTGCAGATGCAAATCTGGCTGCTGGAGGTGCAGGCAACTTTCATGAAGTCGATTGTGTTCGTCACACATGACATCGATGAGGCGGTGCTCCTCTCCGACCGGATCTATGTCATGTGGGGCCGGCCCGGGTCCGTGGTGCAAGAGATAGAGATCGATCTGCCGAAGCCCCGGGGGGTGGAAGTGACCACCACACCGGCCTTTGCGGAGTACAAGGAGCAGGTGCGGTCCATTCTGATGCGCAAGAAGGAGGAGGTGTCCCTGTGACCACCCCAACAGAGACAGATCAACGGGTATCTGCCGACCCGCGGATCTCCCCGACTCAGATCCTGCAGGATCTTGAGGCGAAAGCCCCGGAGGAAAGAACGCGGGGGCGTCGTGTTGCCGCCGAAGGCAGAAGGACCAACCCAGTAGTCGTCAATGCCCTGCGTATTGGACTGGTGGCTATTGTCATAGGGGGATGGGAGCTGGGGGCCCGGTTCGGGTACATCAACCCATTCTTCTGGAGCTCCCCCTCACGGATCTGGGAGAGCCTGACCCAGCAGGTAGCCTCTGGGAGTTTCTACATGGACATTCTCTACACGATGTCCAGTGCTGTGACCGGATTCGTGCTGGGCACCCTGATTGGCACCGCATTGGGCCTCTCCTTCTGGTGGTCCAAGACCTATGCGGAGACAGTGGAGCCCTATGTGGTGATGTTTGAGGCGCTGCCCAAGATTGCGCTGGCCCCGCTGGTGGTTCTCGTCTTCGGGGTGGGAATTGAGTCGAAGATTGCCCTGGCCACAGCCCTGGTGCTGGCAATTCAGGCTCTGAATGCTGCGGCAGGGGCAAAGACTGTAGACAAGGACATCATCCGGATGATGAACAGTCTGGGTGCCAGCAGGATGAAGATCTTCCGCAGTGTAGTAGTTCCCAGTACTCTGCCTTGGATCATCAGCGGGCTCAGGGTCACCATCGGGCTGGCACTGGCCGGTGCCATTGTAGGTGAGTTCATCGGCTCTAACCGGGGGCTCGGCTACCGGATCGTCTATGCGGGAAGCACCTATGACATTGCCATGGTGTGGCTCGGCGTCTTTGTCCTGGCGCTGCTCTCCATTGTGCTCTATGTGGGCGTAGGGGCGCTTGAGCGGCGGCTGGGGAACCAGCTCACCGGAGGCAAATAGGCGTAGGGCGAATCACTCAACCACCAAGATAAGGAGATTGAAATTATGAATAAGCGTGGGTATTTTCTGAGCCGAGGCTGTGCGGCGGCTGCATTGGCGGCACTAACCCTCAGCGCATGTGGCGACAACGGGGATTCCGGAGCAGATGGTGAGGAGCTCACCGAGATCGTCATTGCGGAGCCTGTGCATATGATGGGCTATCTTCCCATGTACATCGCCATGGATGAGGGCATCTTTGAAGAGCACGGGCTCGACGTGGAGATCTACAGTGTGGCCGAGGGTGGGGGCCATATCAACGCTGTGCTGGCGGGCCAGGCCTGGGGGTTCATCGGCGGACCGGAGCACAACAGCTACGTGGCAGCCCGCCCGGATAATGAGGGTGTCGAGACCAAGGCCATCTCCGCAGTGGTGAACCGGGGGAACCTCTACCTTGTGCCCCGTGACGGCGTAGAGGCTCCAGCCCTGGAAACTATGGAGGACCTGGAGGATTTCTTCCCGGGGCAAAGGATTGTCACGGGTGCCTCGGGCGGCACGGAGAATTCCATCACCCGCTATATCCTCAACGAGGTCGGTCTCTCTCCCGATGATTTGGACGCATTCCAGGAGGCTACTGATTCGGCGGCCCGGCTGACTCTGACCGCTCAGGGAGAGGGCGACTACGCATTTGTTGCCGACCCCGTGCTTCAGGAGGGCCTGAATGAAGGAGTGTGGGGAGAGCCGATTCTCAGTATCCCTGACCTGCTGGGAGAGTACTCCTATTCGACGGTAAACGTCCCCTTGGCGACCTATGAGGATGATCCGGAGACGGCTCAAGCCTTTGTGGACGCTATGGCGGAGGCGCTGCGGGTGATTCATGAGGACCCGGAGACCGCCCAGGCTGTGGCCGTGGAGCAGTTCTCGAATCTGGAAGAGGATGTGGTGATCGAGGTCTTCGAAAGGTCGATCGCTGATGACCTCTGGCCCTCAACCCCCTATGTGACGGAGGAATCCATCACCATGGCGCTGGACGTTGTTCGCGGTGCGGGGGCTCTAGAGGATGAGGATGATCCGGTGACCTACGAGGATATCGCAGATATGCGGTTCGCCGAGTAAATCGTAGCGTCGACACCCGTTGGGATCCTGAGCCGCATTTGCGTACCGGGATCCCAACGGGGCCTCTGCTCAGAGTTCGGTCATAAAGGAGAAGTAGTCAGGCCGGAAGTATCCCGTGCTGATGCTCAACGGCCGGTCCTTGGGGGAGAACACTGTTCTGTACTCTGTGAGCACAGGCGAGCCTGGGGAGATAGCTAGCAGCTCAGCAATTCCTTGGTCTGCGGCAACCGCGCTGATCCTAATCGTGGAACGGCCGATCTCAGCCCCGTTGAGCTCCAGCATGGTGTAGAGATCCACGGGCCCGGTCACGTTTCCTTCCGGTGGCCGACTCAGTTGAACATCTCCCCGGACAATATGTGACCAGATGGTCAGGGGTACATTGCGTGTATGGGTGAGGCGCTCGAAGAAGAGGACCTCTTCACTCTGCGGGATCTGCAGGGTGTGGGCTTGGATGGGAGCCGCAATATGCCGCTCCCAGTGCAGGACTCTAGTCTCGACTGGTGCCTTGAACGCGGTCGAATCCAGCATGGATCTCAGCTTATTGCGTGCCACGATATGGACCGGATGCCGTGCAATAGTGCCTGTGCCCCGCTGCCGATCAATGAAGCCCTCAGCGGTCAGCAGTGCGAGGGCCTCTCGCACCACATTGCGGCCAACATTGAATTGGTCCGCCAAGCAGCTCTCGGAGGGCAGGGGCCTGTCCTGCCAACTCCCCTCCGTGAGCACTGCGCGCAGGGCATCCCTGACGATACGGGCACGATGATGGCGACGGCGGAGATGAGACATTGATCCAGAATATCGAGTGGCAGTACACCGAGGGGACTCTTTAGGAGGTAGAGGGACCACCCGGCTGCCGGGGTGATTCGGTAGATTCGTGTGCATGACTGATGCTTCCTCAACACCCACGACGACGCCCGCGGACCACCTGCGTGCCCGCTGGGGCAGCGAGCCCGGGTTCACTCCCGAGGAGTGGAACCCCACCTTGGAGACCATGGTCTCCCACCGCTCGGTGCGCCGGTGGCTGCCGGCGGATCACGGTGGCGAGGTCACCGAGAATCAGATCCGGACCATCGCCGCGGCTGCGCAGTCGGCCTCCACCAGCTCCAATAAGCAGGTGGTTTCTGTGGTGGCCGTGCGCGATGCGCAGAAGAAGCGTGCCTTGGGTGAGGTCGGGGGTCCCCAGCAGGCACCACATATCTCAACCGCCCCGGTGGTGCTGGTCTGGCTGATCGATACCTCCCGCATCCGCGCTGCGGTCCAGAGCGCCCAGGTGCAGAAGCCTCAGGTTGAGTACACCGGGGCCGAGTATCTGGATGAAATCCTGGTCGGTGCCTGCGATATCGGCATCAACGCGCAGAACGCGGTGACCGCCGCCCGCTCCATGGGCCTGGGCACCTGCTACCTGGGCTCGCTGCGCAATGACGCCGAACGGGTGGGAGAGATCCTTGGCACGCCTGCGCATGTGGTGCCCTTCCTGGGGCTGGAGATCGGCCACCCGGATCCCCAGGAGCCTGCTGGGATCAAGCCACGCATTCCGCAGAGCGCCTATCTGCACTGGGACACCTACGACGCCGCCGTGGCCACTGATGTGCGCAACTACGACCAGATACTGGCCGACTACTTCGCCCAGTACGGCAAACCCAGCTCCTGGACCCGCGGCCTGGTCTCACGCGTAGGGCCCAAGGCAGTCAAGGTCGCCAAGCGCCACCTGCTGCGCAGGGTCTTCGAAAAAGCCGGCTTCGGCCTCAGGTGAGTGGGGCGTAGTCGAAGCGGCGCAGGCTGAGTGAGGAACTGGTGTGGCGCCCGTGGCTGGTGGCAAACACGCCCAGCCACAGGCCCAGGAACCCGCCGGTGGTCACAGTGTCCAGCTGACGCCCGTCCACCACAGCACATAGTTCATCGTCCAGGGTGAAGGTGTACTCCTGCTCTCGGATGTGCAGTCCCAGCCCGGCGGCTGACGGATCCAGCGCGGCGGCAGGCAGGGAGCGATCGCTGAGCACGGTATCGCCCTCCGGCTGATGCAGGACTGTGCGGGTCAGCCAGCCATCCGTGGTTCGCTCCAGTGAGAGATAGGCGTGGTGCTCCTCCGACTGACGTACCACGACGCCCGCCTCCTCCCCGGGTGCCAGCTCGCTCAGATCCAGCTCGGCCACCTGGTCCAGGCTCTTATGCTGCTGGCGCACCCCGAGGAAGCTGGGCGTGGTGCGCTCGGCCAGCGTGGCCGGCTGCACCCGGAGGCGCCAGCCGGCCCCCTGCGGTTCAGCAAACTCCTCCCAGGGCCCGCGCAGCGAGTTCCAGCGCATATCCCCGGCAAGCACAGGACCAGCGGTGATGTGCTGCGGGGAGGTGAGTGGGGCGGCGTCGTCATTGGCGAACGGTATGTCTACCTCCGCGGGCACCTGGCCTTCGCCGGTGGCGAAGACGGGCCAGCCGTCCTGCCAATGCACCGGCACCAGGAAGGTCTCCCGGCCCAGGTTGTAGTGGTAGCCGCCGTAGGGGCGCATACCCAGCAGCACTGCCCACCAGGAGCCCTCGGGCCCCTGAACCAGATCGGCGTGGCCCACTCCCACCACCTCTGGGCCGGCGCCGTGCCCCGGATGGCCCAGATGCCGGTGGGTGAGCACCGGATTGGCCCGATTCCCCTGGTACGGGCCGGTGACCGAGCTGCTCCGGGCGATGCACACCGCGTGATGGATCTCGGTGCCGCCCTCTGCCGCCAGCAGGTAGAACCGGCCCTCATGTTCGAACAGGTGCGGTCCCTCCGCCCAGACTGCTCCACGCACGGCCCCGGTCCAGATGATGTGCTCCTCACCGACGACAACGCCGCGGCTTGAGTCGTACTCCCGCAGCCACACCTCGGTCTGGGAGTCCCATTCCGGAGACCGGGCGGGCCGGGTGCCGTGCAGCCAGACCCGTCCCTCCGAGTCGAAGAAGATGGAGGGGTCGATGCCGTCCACGGGGGTGCCCGCCTCATCGGCCAGCCAGACGGGCTCCGACCAGTCCGCGGCCGGATCCTCTGCGGTGACCAGGAAGTTCCCATGCTGCGGGGCGTCGGGTTGGCCCACTCGGGTGCACACCACGTAGAAGATGCCGTTGTGGTGGCGGATGGTAGGGGCGAAGAGCCCGTGCGAGGACTGCACTCCGGCGAAGGTCATCTGATCGGGCCGGTCGATGACGTGCCCGATCTGCTCCCACCGGACCAGGTCCCGGCTGCGGAAGATCGGCAGACCGGGCCACATCTCGAAGGTGGAGGTCACCAGGTAGTACCAGTCCCCGGCGCGGCAGATGCTGGGGTCCGGATAGCAGCCCGGCAGCAGGGGATTGGTGGCCCTCACGGCAGGGGGTCCTGGCCGGGCTTGACCAGCCCCTCGTTGATCTGGATGAGCATCGGCCGCACGATCCGGGCCAGCAGCACCAGCATGAAGCTGGCCAGCAGCACCAGGACCCAGTCTGCCCAGAAGAAAATGACCGCACCGGCCAGAATGGTGAGCGAGACGATGCCCAGGGCGGCCAGCGGGGCGTGGGCGGTGCCGAACATGACCACGGCAAAGAGATCGCGGGTGCGGAAGCTGAAGTTCGCGATGATCACCAGCAGCGCCACCCCGTAGATCGCCGCGCCAGCGGCGATGACGATGCCGCCGATGATGAAAGCGGCCGGCACATTGGCATAGGCGGCGTTGAATGCCACCAGGGCGCAGACTCCGACCACCGGGATCCAGACCACCATGGTCTGCTTGAAGGACTCGATCCACCCCTTCCAGAACCGCAGCCAGGGCACCACGTCCTGGTCGGCTCGCCAGGCGTAGACTCCGGCGCTGATCGCCGGGCCGAAGAACAGGGCGAACGCAGCGTAGAGCGGGATATTGCTGGGGTGCTGCTCCAGGAAGAAGATGCCGATCAGCGCCGGCAGAGTGACCAGCACAAAGGCGACCTCGATGACGATCAGCCGGTAGACGAAGTTGGTGAGTTTGGTCAGCGGCCCTTCGCGATCCAGATCCATAATGGGGAAATCCTATACATGTGAAGAGTCTCCGGTCCCGCCCAGACTGCCTCAAGCTGGGCGGAACCGGAGACCCGGTCTTTGAACTAAGACGATCCTTGAGGATCAGTCCTCGAGGTCATCCTCGACGCCGCCGAGCTCCTCCTGGGCCCGCTGGTAGGCCTCGTTGTGCAGCTCGACGTACTCATCCAGTCCCTGGCCCTCGAGCTCTGCGAGGAAGTCATCCCATTCGTCCATGGAGCGGTTGCCGGCGATGAACTGGGCCACGTTGGTGTTGGTCGCCTCGTTCAGCGCGTTCTGGGAGATGCTGGCTCGCTCGAGCTCCAGGTCGTCCAGCGGACGCGGTGGGTCCACCGGCTGGACCTCCTTCTCGAACATCTTCTCGCGGAACTCGATGACCTCGTCCCGGGCCATGGAGTTCATCAGGTCCACGGAGGAGCCGTGGACCAGCATCCAGACGCCGTTGTGGAAGCCGTAGTCGGTGTTCAGGGCCTCGGGTGCACCGGGGTTGAGGTTATTGATGTCGATGTTCTCGTCCAGGACGCGCTGATCGCCGTCGCGTTCGAAGGTCTCGCCCTCAATGCCCCATTTGGCGTACTCCAGGCCTTCATCGGAGTAGTACAGCCAGTCGAGGAACTGCATCAGGGCCACGAAGTCGTCCTCCTCGGCCACATCGGCGTTGACCACTAGGCCGCCCCAGAGCCGCCCACCGGCCACCACGTTGCCCTCAGGTCCGGCCGGGACGGGCAGCAGGCGCACCTCCCAGTCCTCCTCGCCGACCTCTTCGATGGACTCGCGGTAGTTGAGGATCTCCTGGTCATTGGCGAAGATTGCCGCTGACTGTCCCGAGGCGAACTTCTGGATGGCCAGATCATCGTCCTGGGTCAGGGTCTCGGAGTCCATCAGGCCCTCGTCTACCAGCTCGGCGAAGTAGCCGACCATATCGCGGAAGCCGTCAGTGGTGGGGGCGTAGACGAACTCATCGGCACTCTCGTCATACTGCATGCCGTCGCCGAAGCCCCAGCCGCCCACAGTGCCGAAGCCTGCAGCGGCCTGGTTGAGGGTGGCGTTGAGCTCCCAGCGGTCGGAGTAGGGGGTCATCTCCGGGTAGGCCTCCTGGACCCCGCGGAGCTGATCGGCGAACTCGTCCCAGGATTCGGGCTCATCGTAGCCGAGCTCCTCCCAGAGGTCCCACCGCACGGCGATGCCGTACTCATAGAACGGCTCTTCCTGGATGCCGGGCAGGATGTAGAACTTGCCGTCGGCCTGGTAGAGGCCATCGAAGTCGCCCTGCAGCTCCCAGGCCTCGATCTTCTCGGTGAGGTTGGGCATCAGGTCCAGGTAGTCGCTGACCGGCAGCAGGGAGCCGCCGGCGACGAACTGGGTCTCATCTCCAGGGTTGAAGATGGGGATGAAGTCCGGCATATCGCCGGCACCGATCACCAGGGACCGGCGGTCCTCCCAGTCGGAGAGCGGGGCGTTGGAGGTCTCCAGGGTGACATTATGCTCCTCCTCCAGATAGGTGAGGAACCGCCAGTCGTTCTGGATGGGGTAGTTGGGGTGGTCGCGGTAGAGCTGGGTGAAGGTCACCGGTTCGGTGGCTACGAAGGTGTCGCCGGCGGAGAAGTCTTCCATGGCGCCGGTGCCGGCCTCCTCGATGAGCTCCTCAGCGTCTACCTCGTCATCGTCACCGCCGCCGCAGGCGCTCAGCGCCAGGGCGCCGATGGCCAGCATGGCGGTGCTGGTGTACAGGCGGCGCCGCTTATGCAGCGGGGCCTCCGTGGTTATTGCGTTTCTCATGGTGAGAGTGTTCCTTTCCTAGGGTGGTCAGGTGCGAGTGGATTCATGAGGGGAGTTTGGCGGCGTCGTTCCCTTATTGCTTGACCGAGCCGAGCATGATGCCGCGGACGAAGTATTTCTGCAGGAAGGGGTAGAGGC
>NZ_WRPM01000001.1 GCF_009758175.1 Nesterenkonia alkaliphila | reverse complement strand
CCGACCACCATGGATGCGGACTAATTAAACCGCCAACTGGTCAATTTACTCAGATACGCCTCGCACCGAAATGCGGATGCGCATTCTGATCAGTGGGCCCACCATGGGTCGCCCACCGGGTATGACCGATCCCCACCGAGGCCGCCCGCATCGGGGCCTCCTGAATCTCGGCCACCAGATTCGCCAGCTTCCCGGACTTCTTCCGGCCCTCGATCACACCATCAGCCACCACAGCCACACCAGCAGAGTCATAACCCCGGTACTCCAACCGCCGCAGACCCTCCAACAACACGTCCAAGGCCTGGTGCTCAGCGATCTTCTCCGGCACCCCGATATAACCAACAATTCCACACATGACAGCAAGCTTACGATAGGGGTCGGCATTTCTAAGTCCTGACGCAATCTGGGTCTGATATAAACCTAGATGGACCAATCTATGCCGACCTAACCGGCACTATAGGGGGAAAGATGCACGCTCCGGAGGGCGCTCACACGCTCGCAGTTATCGGGCAAGGCTATGTAGGCCTGCCAGTCGCACAGGCCGCGTCAGCTACCGGGCTAAAGGTATACGGCCTAGAGATCGCACCCGGTCGCGCCGAAGCACTCAACAAGGGCATTTCCCATGTCGACGACATCAGCAACGAAGACATCGAGCGAATGCTCCAGAGTGGATACACCGCGACAAACGACGCCTCAGTCATTCGTCAAGCCAACATAGTCGTAATCTGCGTCCCTACCCCGCTCGACGAGGGCGGTGGCCCTGACCTTAGTGCTGTCGAAGCTGCCAGCGCCAGCATCGGAACAAATCTCACGCCGGGCACCACCGTGGTGCTGGAGTCAACGACCTACCCAGGAACTACTGAGGACGTGGTTCTCCCCATCCTTGAGCAAACCTCTGGCATGCAGCACGTGCCACCCGGCTCTGCAAGCGAAGTCGGCTTTTACCTCGCTTTCTCACCTGAGCGGATCGATCCCGGCTCGAAGAACTGGACTATCGTGAACACCCCGAAGCTTGTGGGCGGAATCACTCCTGAAGCAACCGAGAAGGCCACAAAGTTCTATCAGCGCTTCATCGAGACAGTCGTACCCTTATCCGGCACAAAAGAAGCAGAAACCGCCAAACTGCTCGAGAACACGTACCGCCATGTCAACATTGCCCTAGTCAACGAGATGGCAAGATTCTGCCACGATCTCGGAATCGACATCTGGGAAGTCATCCGCGGCGCATCTACTAAACCTTTTGGCTTCCAGAAATTCACCCCTGGTCCCGGTGTAGGCGGACATTGCATCCCCATTGATCCCAACTATCTAAGTTTTCAAGTCAAGAAAACGCTAGGGTATCAATTTCGTTTCGTGGAGCTCGCCCAGGAGATCAACAACTCCATGCCCTCCTATGTAGTCGGACGCATTGCCGACCTCCTGAACGAACAGGGCAAAGCCCTCAATGGCGCCCAAGTCCTTCTACTGGGCGTAACGTACAAACCTGATATCGCAGACCAAAGAGAATCACCCGCCACACCTCTAGCTGAAGTCCTGGCTACTAAGAACGCCAGAATTTCTTTCCACGATCCCTTAGTTGAAGACTGGAAGCTTAACGGCCGCACTATACATCGCGCACCAGATCTCTACGCTGCCGCCTCCCAGTCAGACATAGTCATACTGCTCCAGAACCACTCAAGCTATAATATCGAAAAACTGACTTCCGTTTCACCAATCTTCCTGAACACCAGAGGGAAATCACCAGGGCAACCAAATTCCCACTCCCTCTAGGGGATTTTAACCCAACAAATAATAGATATTCAATCTACCGAACTCTTGGTTCCAACAAGATTCTCTTATTGATAGATGATCAACGCTCACCCTGAGGAGCCGTCCAGACACCTCCACCATAAGGTCGGCAAACCGGGGAGAAGGTCTATGACAAGGCTTGCCCAACGAGGGGAGACCAGACTCCATGCCCTACCAGTGGGGCCCTCACCGCATCAGCGCACGCTTGGGCATTCCCCGCTCCACGGTGGGCAGGGTGCTTACCCGGTACCGGATGCCCAGGTTGGAGTGCCTTGATCAGGCCACTGGGCTGAACCGGCCTGGGTCTGGTGGAGGGTGTGATCTAGCTAGGAGAATGAGATCATGCCAGCACGTTCCCACTACGACCCTGAGACCCAGGCCCGAGCGGTGCGTATGTACGCGGACCGGCTCGAAGAGGGTGATGGGATCTCTAAGGCCCAGGCTCGCCGTGAGATCGGTGAGGTACTGGGCATCAACCCAGCCACATTGAAGAACTGGATCGTCCGCGATCTGGAAGCACCAGGCTACTCGCCATCTGAGATCAAGGACCGCGATGCCGAGCTTGCCGCGCTGAAGGCCGAGAACGCCCGGCTGAAGAGGGCCAATGAGATCCTGCGGACCTCCTCGGCTTTTTTCGCCGCAGCGGAGCTCGACCGCAAACTGTCACGGTAATCGCCTACATCCGCCAATACCGGCACCGGTTCGGGGTCGAGCCGATCTGTACTGTGCTCACTGAGCACGGCACCCAGATCGCCCCGTCCACTTTCTACGCACATCAGTCCCGCGGCTTCAGCCTCACTGACCGTGAGCTCGCTGATGCCTACGACGCCAATACCCTGCATACCCTGTGGGTGAAGAACCGGAGCCTCTATGGGCGTCGGAAGCTGTGGAAAGCTGCCCATCGCGCTGGGCTGGGGTGGGGTCGGGACCGGGTGGAGAGGCTGATGCGCATCACTGGAATCAGCGGCATCCGCCGCGGGCACCGCCGCACGGTCACTACTACCTCAGATCAGTCAGCACCGCGGTATCCAGACCATATTCGCCGGCGCTGGAAGCACCCCACTCGGCCGGATCAGTGGTGGGTAGCCGATTTCACCTACGTCTGGACCACAGCCGGGTTCTGCTACGTGTCCTTCATCACTGATGTGTTCTCACGGATGATTCTGGGCTGGAGAGTCTCCACCAGCAAACAGACCATACTGGTCCAAGCGACTTTGGAGCAGGCGCTGTTCACCCGACGGCGGACCCGATTCCAGTTCACCGCTGAGGGCCTGCTCCACCATTCGGATGCAGGCCCTCAAGGCGGATTCAATTGGTCGTCGCAACACCCCGATTTGAGGAGTGTTGATGGGACGACCAGCCGGATGGCTGAAAGAGCTGACGGGACGATCGGCCATGATCTCCCCGGGAGCACCGAAGACCAGGCGGAGTGTCGAAAGAGAGTTCTGGAAGGCAATCCAGAGGGGCGAGTCCTCGGAAGACGCGGCGGTATCGGTGGGTGTGTCATCGGCGGTCGGAGCGCGTTGGTTCCGGCAGGGTGGCGGTATGCCTATGATCACACTCGCCGAGCCTGGCCGCCGGTATCTGTCATTCGTCGAGCGTGAGGAGATCGCGCTCATGCGTGTCGAGAAGAAGGGTGTCCGCGAGATTGCTCGCCGATTGGGTCGGAATCCGGCGACGATCTCGCGTGAGTTGCGCAGGAACGCAGCTACCCGTGGTGGGAAGCTCGAGTACCGGGCATCGGTGGCGCAGTGGAAGGCCGAACTGATCGCCCGTCGCCCGAAGCCCGCTAAACTCATCACGAACCCGAGACTGCGTGCCTATGTCCAGGAGCGTCTCGACGGGAACGTGCACTTGCCCGATGGGACCGTCGTCGACGGACCCGAGACCCAGGCATGGCGGGGACGGAACAAGCCACACAGACAGGACCGGAAGTGGTCGCTGGCGTGGAGTCCGGAACAGATCTCGCACCGGTTGAAGATCGATTTCCCCGATGATGGTTCTATGCGGATCAGTCACGAAGCGATCTACCAGGCCCTCTACATCGAGGGACGCGGGGCGCTCAAACGCGAGCTCGTGGCCGCGCTGCGAACCGGACGGGCTTTGCGTAAGCCCCGATCCCGGTTGCAGAACACGCCGCAGGGGCACGTCACCGCTGATGTGGTGATCTCTCAGCGGCCTGCAGAGGCTGCTGATCGTGCGGTGCCTGGGCATTGGGAGGGGGATCTGATCATCGGGGCGAACCGATCGGCGATCGGCACGCTCGTGGAGCGCAAGTCCCGGTCGACCTTGTTAGTGCACTTGCCCAGACTTGATGGGTACGGGCAGCAGCCGAGGGTGAAGAACGGGGCTGATGCAGGGATGGGTGACAGGTGGGGTTTCTTGGTCAGGCCGCTAATGTCAGGGCCTGGGTCAGTAATTTCTCCTCGAATGCCACGGGGGTCAATTTCCCCAGTTCCTTCTGCTTCCTTCTTCGGTGATAGGTCCTCTCGATCCACCGGACCATGGTCGTGCGCAGCTCCTCGCGGGTGGCCCAGGGCTTCGCGTCGAGGACGTTGTTCTGCAGTAGGCTGAAGAAGCTCTCCATCGCGGCATTGTCGCCTGCGGCCCCGACTCTGCCCATCGAGCCGACCAGGCTGTGATGCTCCAGAGCCCGGAGGAATTTCTTTGCTCGAAATTGAGACCCGCGGTCGCTGTGGACTATGCATCCGCCCACCTCGACACCGGCACGGCGGCGGTTGGCGATGGCGTTGTTCAGCGCTCTAACTGCCAGTGAAGCCTTCATCCGGTGATCGATGCTGTAGCCGATGATCCTGCGGGAACAGGCGTCCTTGACCGCGCAGAGATAGAGCTTGCCCTCACCGGTGTGGTGTTCGGTGATATCGGTGAGCCACACGGTGTTCAGTTCCTTGACGCTGCTGAACTGCCGGCGCACCAGATCATCATGGACCGGCGGCCCAGGGCGGGTGCCCTTACCCTTCTTGCGCTTGCTGATCACCGAGAACATCCCTTGGGCATTGCACAACCGCCAGGCGGTGCGGTGGGCCATCGGGTAGCCGGCTTCTTCTGCTTCGTCGGCCAGGTACCGGTACCCGAACTCAGGATCATCACGATGAGCATCGATCAGGGCATTGAGCCGATGGGCATCTTCCCACTCGGCATCGGTGATGGGGTTGGCCAGCCACCGGTAGTAGGGCTGGCGGGCGATCTTCAGCACCCGGCACGTCACCGCCACAGGGATTCCTGCAGCGGCGAGATCGCTCACGAGCGGGTACTTCTGTAATGGGTATTGGCCAGCCTGTGGCCGGCTGAGATGCTGAGTTCAGTCTCAGTGCGTGACCCCGGGTATTTCCGACCCTCATGAGGCGTTCAAGGGGTGTCTTGAAAATGACGTGTCCGCACTGGGCTGGGCTCGGCTTCTGCGCGCAGATGCCTTGATTAGAAGCCTGTCCGACCGCCGAGGAAACAGTGGTTGTGACTCATTACAGATGTGGACTCTGAGCGACCCCACGAGCCGGGCTGACCTTATCCGCTCTATGTCCTTGGAGGATGATTATGGTTTCCGTCGTTGAAGCTTTCGACTACGTCGTGAAGCGCCCCGGGTTCTGTGGAGACTTCCAAACCAGGAAAAATGGGAGTCACTATGCCAGCACGACCGAAGTACAGCCCTGAGCTGAAGGAGCGCGCCACCAGGATGGCGCTGGATCTACGCAAAGACCCGGCAATGGCCAAGGGAGCAGTCCGTCGGGTCGGTGAGCAGCTGGGAGTCCACCCCGAGGCGCTGCGCACCTGGGTGCGTCAGGCCGAGATTGACGGTGGGGTGGCCCCGGGCCGCACCTCCGAGGACACCCAGCGGATCGCGGAGTTGGAGCGGGAGGTCCGGGAGCTGCGTCGGGCCAATGAGATCCTGCGGACTTCAGCGGCTTTTTTCGCCGCCGCGGAGCTCGACCGCAAAACCAAGTAGCCCACCACGACCAGAGGCACGCCCAGCCCGTTGAGTCTGATGCGGGTTGGGAGGTGCCTACTCAGGTAGCCGTTGATTACATCGACGCTTACCGCCACCAGGTGGTGGAGGGCACTGCGCTGGGAGTCGAGTCGATCTGCCGGGAGCTTCGATCCTCTGGGGTGCAGATCGCTTCCAGCACCTACTACGCCGCCAAATCTCGTTCACCCTCAGCCCGTTCCCGCCGGGACGCGGAGCTGGTGCCGCTGATCCGGCGGACCCATGCGGAGAACCTCGGGGTCTACGGTGCCCGGAAGATTCATGCCGAGCTCAACCGTAAAGGCACTGCGGTGGCCCGGTGCACCGTGGAGCGGCTGATGCGCGCCGAAGGTATCCGCGGACTGCGCCGAGAAAGAGCACCGAAGACCACTATCAGTGAAGGAGATCAGAACCCGATGAGGCCAGCAGACCTCGTTGACCGCACATTCGCCGCCGCAGCCCCTAATCGGCTCTGGGTAGCGGATCTGACCTATATCCGCACCTACTCCGGGTGGGTCTATGCCGCTTTCGTGTTGGATGTCTTCAGCCGCATGATCGTGGGCTGGCAGGTGTCCACTTCGCTGCGGACTGATCTGGCCCTGGACGCCCTGGATATGGGCCTGTGGGCCCGCCGGCGGGCAGGGCAGAACCTGGAGGGCCTGGTCCACCATTCGGACCGAGGGGTTCAGTATCGAGCGATTCGCTACACCGAGCGCCTGGATGAAGCAGAGGCTGTGGCCTCGGTGGGATCGAAGGGCGATTGCCTCTTAACCGGCTAAAGTACTTGTTCCTGCTTGTCAGCGACACTCCGCAGAATCGGTCTA